>JAGWAR010000030.1 GCA_021296325.1 Alphaproteobacteria bacterium | reverse complement strand
CGCACATTAATTTCGCCGTCACCCTGTTTCGCCACCAACGGATTGACGAAGGCATCGGGGTTATCGATTCCATCATTGCCGAGCCGCAATTGACCGCCAACCAGCGTTACGCCCTTTTCGTCAACAAGGGGATCTATGCATGGCTTCGGAAGGATTTCGCCGCGCTTGGAGACTGCCTCCAGGCGTGCACCGCCCTTTCCGACATCATCGACCGGACGACAATTGATGCGAGCCTCTGCATCTATCAGCTTTACCTCGAACGCCTTCTTCACCATTGCGAGACGAACCCCGCGCTTTACGCCGGATCGCCGAGTAACGAAATTCACGTCATCGGCGAAAGCCATTCGCTTTCGCCAAACGGTACGGTCGTTACGTTTGAAGGCACGCCATCAAAAATTGCGTCCCACCTTCTGATTGGCTGCAAGGCATGGCATTTGTCACAGCCATCGGAAAATTACTTTCAACGCGGCCTGCGTTCGGCGCTTTCGGAGGTCCCCAAAAAAGGAACCGTCATCGCCTGCTTTGGCGAAATCGACTGCCGGCACAACGAGGGGGTTTTTCACCACCATCGCAAGCAGGGGGGCGATCTGGACGCGATCATTCGCAAAACGGTCGAAGGTTACGTTGCCTTCGTGACCAAAGCCACCGCTGCCAGAAATACGCGCCTTCTGTTTACCGGCGTGCCGGCGCCCCATCACGAGCGACCGGCCCTTCGCGAGTTCGCGGCGGAAGACCGCACGGCTTATCTCGAGGCAATCGCGAATTTCAACCGGCAATTAAAGGAGGTCGCGGAAGCGAAGGGTGCGGCAGTGATCGACGTTTACGGCCTTACCGCCGGCGGCGACGGCGTCGCGGACGGAAAATGGCACATCGATCATCACCATCTGCGGCCGGACTCCTTGCGCGAAATCTTCGCCCGATAGGGCTTACGCGGCCGGGAAGTTCGGCTTCCGCTTCGCCACAAAAGCGTTGATACCTTCGACGAATTCCTCACTCGCCGCGCTGTCCATGATGCCGCGTTCTTCCATCTGCAACTGGCTTTCGAGGGTGGCGGCATAGGCATAGGAATGGTTGAGCAACGCCTTCGTCCGGGCCAGGGCCTCGGTTGGGCCCGTCGCAAGCTGCATGGCCATTTCGGCGGTAGCCTCTTCCAACTTCTCGTCCGCCACGACACGATTGACAATGCCAAGTTCATAGGCGCGTTTGGCATCGAACCGCCCGCCAAGAAGGGCGACTTCCATTGCCTGCTTGAGGGGCAGCGCGCGCGGCAGAAAGTAGGTCGAACCGCCATCCGGGCTAAGCCCGATCTGGCGATAGGCGAGCGTAAAAAAGCTTTTCTCAGAGGCAATGGCCAGGTCGCAGGCCAGCAGCAGGCTCATCCCGAAACCGGCCGCCGCCCCGCGGAGGCTGGCAACCACGGGTTTTCCTGTCCCGCGAATGGTCTTGATGCTTTCATGAACGCAGATCGCAAGTTCGCCCGTTACGCGGCGCCGCGCCCACTCGCCCTGCTCGAGCATCGAATGGAAAACGTTGATATCGCCGCCGGCCATAAAGTGATCGCCTTCGCCCCGAAGCACGATGCAGCGGACTTTCTTGTCCTCGGCCAGCCCGTGAAGGGTATCCTTCAACGCTAGACCGAGCGCGTTATCGATGGCATTCAGTGCTTTCGGACGGTTAAAGGAAACCGTCGCCACCCCATCCCGGACCGTTTGCAGCAAGACATCGCCTGCCATTTCGTCTACCTCCCTCTTGCAGGTGCACAAGGCAAGGAACTATATCGTGTATGATAATAAAGAGCCACACGGCACACGGCGCAATGCGAGTCCGGCGAATGCCCAGAACGAATAACCTTCTGAAACGCCTCCTCATGCGGACGGACGCGGAAATATACAGCATTACCCGGTTCATGGAGTTCGCCTCGTCCCAGGTCGCCGCTTCGGACAAGGTGCTTGACGCTGGCGCCGGCACCCTTCCCTACCGGGACTATTTTTCGCACGCGCATTACGAGGCAACGGATTTCGAAGATGCGTTTTATAAGGAATCCGAACTTGCGTACGACTTCCTTTGCAACCTTGAAAATATTCCAAAAGCAGACGATTCCTATGACGTCGTCGTCAACACGCAGGTTCTCGAACACGTGGAAAACCCCGAACGCGTGGTTAAGGAGTTCTTTCGCGTACTGAAACCCGGCGGAAAACTTTTTCTGACCGCGCCACAGGGCTGGGGCGTACACGGCGCGCCTTATCATTTCTTCAATTTCACGCAATATGGCCTGCGCTCTCTTTTCGAAAAAGCAGGCTTCGAGATCGTTTCGATCGAGCCTCGTGGTGGCATATTCTGGTATCTGGGAAAACGGATCCGCACGCTGCCGAATTACATTCTTGCCCAATACCTCTTTCGGAAAGACGTCAGCAACCGGCGTGAACTGCACCCACACTTGGGGGCTTTTTTTATTGCCCCGTTTTATGTGATCGCGGTGCCGTTCTGTCTTTATCTGATTCCATTTCTCTTTTTCTATCTTGACCGAATAGACCGGAACCAAGATTACACCCTGGGCTACGCCTGTTACTGTCGAAAAAGCAACTAGGCAACGAAACGCATGAAGCAGGTCAGCGCCATTTGCGTCTATTGCGGCTCCTCCAACCGCGTCGATCCGGTTTATCTGGAAACCGCCAAGCAAGTAGGCAGCCTGTTGGCCGAACAGAAAATCCGACTGATTTTTGGCGGCGGCGGAGTCGGGCTGATGGGCGCCGTGGCCGACGCCGTGCTTGACGGCGACGGCGAAGTGATCGGCGTCATGCCGCAATTCCTGGAGGACATCGAAGTTGCCCATGAACGGGTTACGGAGCTGGTCGTCGTCGACAGCATGCACACCCGAAAGCAAAAGATGTTCGACCTTTCGGACGCCTTTCTCGTGTTGCCCGGAGGGTATGGCACCCTTGACGAAATGGTGGAGATCATCACCTGGAAGCAACTGCACCGCCACGACAAGCCCGTTCTGATCGTTAACGTGGCCGGCTATTGGAATCCGTTCCTGCGGCTGATCGATTCGATCATCGAAAACCGGTTTGCCCGCCCGAAGGATGGCGAACTTTTTACGGTTCTCTCCAACATCGAGGAAATCCTGCCCGCCCTCGCCCGGGCACCGGAGCCCACATTGCATACGGCTTTAAGCGGAATCTGAAGCCGGATGCCTTTTTCGGCACGCAGGGACTTGCACTTGTCCTCGGCGATGCTATTTTCGCGCACAACCAAGGCAGTGCGGTAGGTGGAGGGAGCTCGAAGGAATGCCGAAAATCAAGGTAACCAACCCGATCGTCGAACTCGACGGCGACGAGATGACGCGGATCATCTGGGAATTCATTAAAGAGAAATTGATTCTTCCCTATCTCGACATCCATCTCAAATAATACGACCTCGGGATCGAAAGCCGGGACGCGACGGACGATCAGATCACGGTGGATTCGGCGCGCGCCATCCAGAAATACGGGGTTGGAGTCAAATGCGCCACGATCACGCCGGACGAAGCGCGCGTGGAAGAATTCAACCTGAAAAAAATGTGGAAATCCCCGAACGGGACGATTCGCAACATCCTTGGCGGCACCGTCATTCGCGAGCCCATTATCTGGAACAATGTCCCGCGGCTCGTTCCCGGCTGGACGAAGCCCATCGTCATCGGGCGTCACGCTTTCGGCGACCAGTACCGGGCAACGGATTTTCTGGTGCCGGGCGCGGGGAAACTCGTTTTCCGCTTTGAGCCCGCGGATGGCGGCAAGCCCGAGGAACGCGAAGTGTTCGACTTTCCTTCTTCCGGCATTGCGCTTGGCATGTACAACCTCGACGACTCGATTCGCGGTTTTGCCCGGGCCTGCATGAATTACGCGCTCGAGCGCGGCTGGGACGCCTATCTTTCGACAAAGAACACGATCCTGAAGGCCTATGACGGGCGCTTCAAGGACCTGTTTCAGGAAGTTTTCGACACGGAATTCGCCGACAAGTTCGAGGAAAAAGGCATCCATTACGAGCACCGCCTGATCGACGACATGGTGGCCTGCGTGATGAAGTGGGAAGGCGGCTTCGTCTGGGCCTGTAAGAACTATGACGGGGACGTGCAATCGGACACCGTCGCCCAGGGCTTCGGCTCGCTTGGGTTGATGACGTCCGTGCTGATGACACCAGACGGCAAGACCGTCGAGGCGGAAGCCGCCCACGGAACGGTCACCCGTCATTTCCGCCAGCACCAGCAGGGCAAGGAAACCTCGACGAACCCGATCGCTTCCATCTTCGCATGGACGCGCGGATTGGCCTATCGCGGCAAGTTCGACGGCACGCCGGAGGTCCAGAAATTCGCATCGACCCTGGAAAAGGTCTGCGTGGAGACGGTCGAGTCGGGCCAGATGACGAAGGCCCTAGCCATGATCATCGGCCCGGATCAGAAATGGCTGACGACGCGCCAGTTCCTCGACAAGCTGGACGAAAACCTTCAGGCGGCGATGGCCGGCGCCTGAACGCCACGGATTTTCCGATCTTGAACTAGGTTCTGGCGGCGATTGCCTCGGCGACGGCCTCGAGGGCGGCTGCGCCCTTCGTCGAATCGGCTCCGCCGCCCTGCGCCATGTCCGGCCGGCCACCACCGCCCTGCCCGCCCATGGCGGCCGAACCCGCCTTAACGAGCTCGACGGCGTTCAACCGGTCCGTAAGGTCGGCCGTCACGCCGACGACGATGGAAACCTTGTTTTCCTCGTCGACGCCGACGATCGCAACGACGCCGGACCCGACCTGTTTCTTCAAATCGTCGGCCATCGGACGGAGTTCCTTGGCAGGCACCCCGGAAAGCATGCGCGGCAAATACTTGCAGCCGTCGATGTCACGCACGTCCCCGCCCTTCTCGGCGTCACCCCCGCCCCGCGCCAGATTGCGGCGCGCTTCCTGCAATTCGCGCTCGAGACGGCGGCGTTCTTCGATCAGGTTTTCGACCCGCGCGGCCAGCTCGCCCGGCGCCACTTTCAACGAGGCCGCCGCCTCCTGAAGGCTTTTTTCCTCGTCGGCCACGTAGACCTCGGCATCCACGCCGGTCAGCGCCTCGATCCGGCGCACGCCGGCACCAATCGCGCTTTCCCCGACGATCTTGAAGAAGCCGATGTCGCCGGTGCGCCGGACATGGGTGCCGCCGCAAAGCTCGACGGAGAAACTGGCCTTTCCCTCCCGGCCCATCGAAAGGACGCGCACCTCGTCGGCGTATTTTTCACCGAACAGGGCCAGCGCCCCGGCAGCCACCGCCTCGTCCGGGGTCATCAGCCGGGTTTCCACTTCGGAATTCTCGCGGACCTTGCGGTTCACCTCGGCCTCGACCGTCTGGATCTCCGCCGGCGTCAGGGCCTTCGGGTGGCTGATGTCGAAACGCAGACGGTCGGGCGCCACCAGCGAGCCTTTTTGCGTGACATGCTTGCCGAGCGCACGGCGCAGCGCCTCGTGCAAAAGGTGGGTCGCCGAATGGTTCGCCCGCAACCGAGTACGGCGCACGGTATCGATTTGCATCTCCAGCACCTCGCCCACGCGAACCTTGCCCTTTTTGACCTTGCCAAGATGAACGTGAAGGACGCCGAGTTTCTTTTGGGTATCCTGCACGGCGATCTCGAGGCCCGTTGCGGAAGCGGTCAACAGGCCGCTGTCTCCCATCTGGCCACCGGACTCACCGTAGAACGGGGTCTGGTTCGTCACCAGCTGGATGTCGTCGCCCTTGCCCGCCTCGTTCACTTCCTCGCCGTTGCGGAAGATGGCGACGACCATCCCTTCCGCCTGATCCGTGTCGTAGCCCAGAAATTCTGTCGCCCCCGACCGGTCGCGCACGCCGAACCAGACCGCCTCGGTCTGGGTCTCGCCGGAACCCGTCCAGGAGGCCCGCGCTTCTTCGCGTTGGCGCGCCATTGCCTGCTCGAAACCGACAAGATCGACTTCCCTCCCTTCCGTCTTCAACGCCTCTTCCGTGAGATCGACGGGAAAACCGTAGGTGTCGTAAAGGCGAAAGGCCACGTCACCGGGCAGCGGCGCGCCGGCTTTCAGCTTCGCAGTTTCCTCGGCCAGAAGCTTGAGGCCGCGCTCGAGCGTCTGCTGGAACCGGCTTTCCTCGAGTTTCAGCGTTTCCGTCACCAGCGCCTCGGCCCGGATCAGTTCGGGGTAGGCCTGGCCCATCTGGCCGACAAGGGTTGGGATCAAGCGCCACAAAAGCGGCTCGCGACAGCCGATCAGATGGCCCTGGCGCATGGCGCGACGAAGGATCCGGCGAAGGACGTACCCCCTTCCCTCGTTCGAAGGCAACACGCCATCGGCGATAAGAAAGACGCTGGCCCGCAGATGGTCGGCAATGACACGGTGAGGAATCGCGTGCGGGCCGTCCGGCGCCGTGCCGGTGGCGTCGGCGGAAGCCTGGATCAGGGTCCGAAAGGCATCCGTTTCGTAATTGTCGTGCACGCCTTGAAGAACGGCGGTGATCCGTTCAAGCCCCATGCCCGTATCGATCGAGGGTTTTGGCAGCGGGTTCCGTTCGTCCGGTGCCACCTGATCGTACTGCATGAAGACCAGGTTCCAGATTTCAACGAAACGGTCGCCTTCTTCCCCGGCGCTTCCCGGCGGGCCGCCCGGAATTTTGTCTCCGTGATCGTAGAAAATTTCCGAACAGGGCCCGCACGGACCGGTGTCGCCCATCATCCAGAAATTGTCCGCTGTGGCGATGCGAACGATGCGTTCGTCCGGCAGGCCGGCGATCTTCTTCCAGAGCCGGCGCGCTTCGTCGTCCTCGTGATAAACGGTGACCCAGAGGCGCTGCTTGTCGATCCCGAAAACGCCCGTCAGCAGGCCCCAGGCAAGCTCGATGGCGGCGTCCTTGAAATAGTCGCCAAAGGAGAAATTTCCCAGCATTTCGAAGAAGGTATGGTGGCGCGCGGTATGGCCGACGCGCTCGAGATCGCTGTGCTTGCCGCCGGCGCGGACGCATTTCTGACTGGAGGCCGCGCGGCTGTAGTCGCGCGTCTCGACCCCGGTGAAGACGTTCTTGAACTGGACCATCCCGGCGTTCGTGAACAGCAGCGTCGGGTCGTTACGCGGCACGAGCGGGCTTGACGGCACGACCGTGTGGTCGTGGCCGGCGAAGTAATCCAGGAAGGTCGAGCGAATGTCGTTTGTGGTCTGCATGGATCCCCGTTTTGCCCGCCGGTGCCGTCGTACTGGTTCGGCCGCCGCCGGCCGAAGAGAAGCCATGCGTCTGAAGGCCGGCAACGGCCATGGAACGTTTTTGTACCCCGCTTAAGGCCCAAGTGTCCAGCAACCCCGAGCGCGGGAAAAGGGCCGCAGCCGCGTTTACCGGGCCCAAAAAACGAAACGGGCTTTGAAGGCCCGTTTCGCTGCTTTGGCCCCGCGTATTTCACGCCGGGGTGGAGGGCATGTCGTTTAAGCGTTCTGCGCTTCTGTCTCGGGAACGGGCTCGGGTTCCGATTCGCCCTTCTCCAAGGCCGATTCTTCCCGGGCAACAAGGCCCGCGTTCTCGCGAATGGAGGCCTCGATCCGTTGCGCCATTTCCGGGTGCTCCTCGAGGAAGCGCTTGGCGTTCTCACGGCCCTGGCCGATCCGCTCGCTGTCGTAGGAAAACCAGGTACCCGCCTTGTCGACCAGGCCAGCCCGCACGCCAAGGTCCAGAAGCTCGCCGGTTTTCGAGACGCCGCCGCCATACATGATGTCGAACTCGACCACCTTGAAGGGCGGCGCCATCTTGTTTTTCACAACCTTGACCCGGGTCTGGTTGCCGACGATCTCGTCCCGTTCCTTGATGGCGCCAATCCGGCGAATGTCGAGGCGGACGGAGGAATAAAATTTGAGCGCGTTGCCGCCGGGCGTCGTTTCAGGATTCCCGAACATGACGCCGATTTTCATCCGAAGCTGGTTGATAAAGATGATGAGGGTCCGCGAACGCGCGATGGAAGAGGTGAGCTTGCGAAGCGCCTGGCTCATCAGGCGGGCCTGCAGGCCCATGTGCTGATCCCCCATTTCGCCTTCGAGTTCGGCCGTCGGCACGAGAGCCGCGACGCTGTCGACGACGAGCACATCGAGGGCGCCCGACCGCACCAGGGTGTCCGCGATCTCGAGCGCCTGTTCGCCGGCATCCGGCTGGGAGATCAGGAGGTCGCCGACGTTGACGCCGAGCTTGCGGGCGTAGCCTGGATCCAGGGCGTGTTCCGCATCGATGAAGGCGCAGGTGCCGCCGGCCTTCTGGGCCTCGGCGATAGCGTGGAGCGCCAGCGTCGTCTTGCCCGAGCTTTCGGGGCCATAAATTTCGACGACGCGGCCGCGGGGATAGCCGCCAATGCCAAGCGCAATGTCGAGGCCAAGGGAGCCGCTTTGCACCGTCTCGATTTCGACGACGCTGCCTTCCTGGCCAAGCCGCATGATCGATCCTTTTCCGAAGGCCCGATCGATTTGGCCGATGGCCGCTTCCAGCGCCTTGTTCTTGTCCATTTCGTCCCGGTCAACCAGCTGCAGATTGGCATTCGACATAACACGCTCCCCCTTATTCCATAGAGAAGAATCCTGCGAGGCAAGGAACCCTTGCGACGGGCTGAATGTACATGTTTTGTTCTCCTTTGCAAGCGAGCTTGTTATCTATCTGATATAGATGAATTTTTATGGGTATGTTCGAAGATTGTTCCGGCCGGAATCGGGCGCATATATCCCCTAGACGTACGTAGTTACATTTGGTTACTCTCTGGAGCGGTGGCCATCATGATGGGTGATGCCATTATGGCGATGACCTTAGAGGTAGCCCTATGTCGCGACTCATCGTCGTCTTTTTTGGCTTCTTGTGGGTGGAGTGGTGATGGTGATGACGGGATTTGCCCCGGACCATTGGGCCGCCAAGGTCATAGAGATCATCTTTACGAATGCGACTCGATACGAATGGATTACTGGCTGGGAGTTTCGGCTTGGTGTTGTAGTTATTGGAGTCGCGGTCATCACGATTGCCGTGTTAGTTGGTCGAAGCAGAACCAAGCAAGCTCATGGAAGTGGAGCGCGGCGCATTAGTGCCAGGCAAGCCATTCAATATATGGTGCACAAATCGCGATGGGGCTGGCGGCAATGGCTTAGCTTGCGGGGTGGGCATCCGGAGGGGCTCTCCGAACTATTTGCAATGGACCGTTTCCGGAGAGCTGCACAGCAGCAGGTAATAAGCGTGCGAG
>JAGWAR010000029.1 GCA_021296325.1 Alphaproteobacteria bacterium | reverse complement strand
TCCAGATCGACCTAGAAGCCGGTCAGCCCCGGCCGTTTCCGTCGCCTCGTTTTGCCGGCATCGTGGGGACGAACTATCTTTACCGCCCCCTCTTCCCGAAACTGATCGAATCCCTGACCGACAATGGTGTTCTGATCTACGAAACCTTTGCCAAGGGCAACGAACGTTTCGGCCATCCAAAAAATCCGGATTACCTTTTAGAGGATGGGGAACTTCTGCAGTGCTTCGCCGGGGCGCTCTACGTCGTTTCCTACGAACAGGTGGAACGGGGCGAACCGAACCCGGCGGTCCTGCAGCACATTGTCGCCATCAAGCGACCGAATCCGTGGCATTAGACTATTGTTCAGGTGTTTCCGGCGGAGCCGCCAGGGCGAACGGCCTTTCGTTTTGAAGGGACGGAATTTTCCGCCGCGCCGCCTCGACTTTGCCAGGGTCGATTTCGGCAAGCACAACACCGACTTCCTCGCCGCCATCGGCAAGTACTTCTCCCCACGGGTCGACGACAAGGGAATGACCATAGGTTTTCCGCTCGCCCGCGTGGGTTCCGCATTGGGCGGGGGCGAACAGATACGCCCCGGTTTCGATCGCACGGGCACGTATCAGCGTATGCCAATGCGCCTTTCCGGTTGTCCGCGTAAAGGCGGAAGGAACGGTAAGGTACGCTGCGCCTGCTCGGGCAAGCGTACGGTACAGGTGTGGAAAACGCAGGTCATAACAGATCGTCATGCCGACCTGTCCCCAGGGCGTGCTAGCCAGCACCGCCTGGCTGCCGGAACGGTAGATTTTTGATTCCTGATAGGATTCACCGTCTTCGAGATCGACATCGAACATGTGAATCTTGTCGTAACGCGCGACGACTCCACCCTTGGCGTCGAGAAGGAAGGAGCGGTTCGCCACCTGGTCATCGTCCAATTTGATAGCAAGCGATCCGATCAATAGCCACGCCCCGGTTTCCTTTGCCAGGCTGCAAAAGTGCGGAAGCGCCGGATGTGTATCTTCCGGTAAGGCCTTCTGGAGAATTCCCTTGCGTGCGGGCTCCATCATGGTGGCGTTTTCCGGAAGCAGGATGAAATCCGCCCCTGCTTTCCGCGCCTTCAGGACAAGATCGGAAACGGTGGCAAGATTCGGTTCGATGTCGCGAACGGAATTCGTCTGAACGCAGGCCACGACGAAAGGCTGTGTCATGTCCCTAGCATCCTCTTCAACGCAGGACCCTGGCAAGGGTCAACACGTCGACCCCCGCAGCCCCCGCATCCAGCAGCGTCTCGGCGCAGGCTTCCGCCGTGGCACCGGTGGTCATAACGTCATCGACGAGCAGAATACGTTGCCCTGCAATTCCGTTCCCGCCCCCCCGGCGAAGGGCAAAAGCGCCAGACACGTTGCGCCGGCGGGCAGCCGGGCTAAGCATGCCCTGGGAGGCCGTGCGGCGGTGGCGCACAAGAAGGCCGGTCCGGATCGGAACCCCACTCAGGCGCGCCAAGGCATGCGCAATCAGGGCCGATTGATTGAAACGGCGCTGGAAAAGACGGGTCCAATGCAGCGGAACCGGCACCAGCATGTCCGCCTCGGCCAGCAACTCCTGGCCGGCCCGATACAGCCAGCGGCCGAAGGCAGGCGCTGCGTAAGTCCGGTCACCATGCTTGAAGCCAAGTACCAGGTCGCGCGCCGGTATCGCATACCGCATGACGGCCCGTGCCCTGCCATAGACCGGACGCCGTTCCAGGCACGTTGCGCAAAGGGCCTCTTCGCCGGCATTGAACTCGAAGGGGTAGCCACAGGCGGCACAGCAGGGCGATGAGAGAAAATTGACCGCCTCCCAACACGTTGCGCTATGTCCGCCCTGCTGGTCAATCGTCATCCCACAGGCCAGGCATTGCGGCGGCAGGAGCAGATCGAGAAAACGACTTGTGAACCGGCGGATCCCGGCATGCCGTTCGACACTGGTCATTGGAAGAAAATCTGATCGCCGACAGGGGGGCTTGTCAATCATCCCCTGGCTTTCGAGGCGCCTCTTTGTCTGGGTAGTGGGACGTGCCATAAATTTGTCATGTCCGATGAAATCATCCTTTTCGACCGCGCCCTTGTTCGCCGCCATCGGGACCGTGCAGCCGATGCCTTTGACGGACATGATTTCCTGTTTCGCGAAGTGGCGGAACGCCTTGTCGACCGCCTGGACGACGTGCGGCGCGATTTTCCGGAGGTGCTCGACCTGGGCTGCCACACCGGGTATCTGGCCAGCCTCCTGCAACAACGGCGCGGCACCCTACGCGTGGTGACCGGCGATCTTTCCCCGTCCATGACGAAACGGGCCGCCGGGCAATGCGGCAAGCCGCCGTCGGTCGCAATGGACGAGGAATTTTTGCCATTTAAGGAACGAAGCTTCGACCTTGTGCTGAGCTGCCTGAGCCTCCATTGGGTCAACGACCTGCCGGGAGCGCTGGTCCAGATACGCCGCTGCCTGAAACCGGGCGGCCTTTTCCTGGGCGCCGTCCTTGGCGGGGAAACGCTGAAAGAGCTGTACCGGGCCTTTCTTCTTGCGGAAGCGGAAATGGAGGACGGCGCCAGCCCCCGGATTTCACCCTTCACCGAAATCCGGGATGCCGGTCAACTTTTACAGCGAACGGGCTTCATCGAACCGGTTTCGGACAGCGACACGATTACGACAACCTATCCAAACGCCTTTCATCTGCTGACCGATCTACGGAACATGGGGGAAACCAACGCCCTTTACGCGCGGCGGCGAAACTTTACGCCCCGCAGGACGTTTCTCCGCATGGCAGAAGCCTATGAGAGCGATTTTCCAGACGCGGGTGGCCGCCTGCCAGCAACGTTTCAGATTATCTATCTGACCGGTTGGGTCGCGAACGAAACGCCAGCGACTTCCTAGGCTACCGCCTGAAGGCGCTTGTCGATCAAATCGACGACATCCCCCAGGATCAGCGAGAAGTCGTAGTCCTTCGGTGTATAGACGCGGGCAACGCCCATCTCTTTTAGCGATTTTTCGTCCTCGGGCGGAATGATGCCTCCAACCACTACGGGCAAATCCCCGATGCCGCTTGCTTGCATCTGCTCGAGGATGCTTTGCACAAGGGCGAGGTGCGACCCCGAAAGGATGGAAAGCCCAATGACGTGCACGCCTTCTTCGACGGCCGTTTTGACGATCTGGGACGGCGTCAGTCGGATGCCGTCATAAATGACCTCCATGCCTACATCCCGCGCCCGAAGGGCCAATTGCTCCGCCCCGCTTGAGTGGCCATCGAGTCCCGGCTTGCCGACCAGGAACCGGATCGGTTGGCCGAGTTTCTTTGCAACCCCTTCCGCACGCTTCCGGGCGGCCTGGAACGCATCGAGTTCCTGGATGGACCCCACCGCCCCACGCACACCGGTCGGGGCGCGGTACTCCCCAAAAATCTCACGGAGAAGACCGCCCCACTCGCCGGTCGTCACACCGGCATGGGCGCAGGCAATGGATGGTTCCATGATGTTCTGGCCGGTCTCGGCGGCGTTGCGAAGCGCCTGCAGCGCGGCATCCACCTGCTTTGCGTCGCGATCCTTCCGCCATGCCTCGAGCCGTGCAATTTGCGCCTCCTCGGCCTTGGGATCCGGCGTGAGATAGCCGCCATCCTGGCTTGCAACCAGGGGCGAAGGCGTCGTCTCCTGATAACGGTTGACACCCACGACAATCCGCTCGCCCGATTCGACGGCCGCAATGCGCCGATTGTTCGATTCGACCATCTGCTGCTTCATGTAACCGGCGTCAATACCGGCAAGGACGCCGCCGATTTCCTCGATTTTACGCAGTTCTTCGCGGGCACCTGCCTTCAGTTCCTCGACCTTGCCATCAATGACGGTGGAACCGTTGAAGATGTCCTCGTATTCCAGAAGGTCCGTCTCATAGGCAACGATCTGCTGGAGGCGCAGGCTCCATTGCTGATCCCAGGGACGCGGCAGGCCGAGTGCCTCATTCCAGGCCGGCAGCTGAACGGCGCGCGCCCGGGCATCCTTCGATAGAACAACAGCCAGCATCTCGAGGAGGATTCGGTAGACGTTGTTTTCCGGCTGCTGTTCGGTAAGGCCAAGCGAATTGACCTGGACGCCGTATCGAAACCGGCGGAATTTCGGATCTTTTATTCCGTAGCGTTCCTGCGTGATCTCGTCCCAAAGGTCGACAAAGGCGCGCATCTTGCACATTTCGGTAATGAAGCGGATACCCGCGTTCACAAAAAAGCTGACGCGGCCAACGACTTTAGGGAAATCTTCTTTCGGAACCTGGCCCGTATCCCGCACCGAATCCAGCACGGCGCAGGCTGTCGCAAGCGCGAAGGCGAGTTCCTGTACCGGCGTCGCGCCCGCTTCCTGTAGATGGTAGGAACAGACGTTGATTGGGTTCCACTTCGGAATTTCCTTATAGGTGTAGCTGATCACGTCCGCCGTCAGTTTCATGCTGGGGACGGGCGGAAAGATATGGGTGCCGCGCGAAAGGTATTCCTTCACGAGATCGTTCTGAACGGTGCCACTCAGCGCGTTATGGGCAACCCTCTGCTTCTCGGCCGCGGCAATGTAAAGGGCAAGCAGCCAAGGTGCCGTCGCGTTGATCGTCATCGAGGTGTTCATGCGATCCAGCGGGATGCCCTCGAAGAGGGTCAGCATGTCGCCGAGATGGGAGATGGGCACGCCAACCTTGCCGACCTCGCCGCGGGCAAGTTCATGATCCGCGTCGTAGCCGGTCTGGGAAGGCAGGTCGAAGGCAATCGAAAGGCCCGTCTGGCCCCGCGCTAGATTCGTCCGGTAAAGCTCGTTCGAGGCGGCCGCCGAGGTGTGCCCCGAATAGGTCCGGAAAAGCCATGGCTTATCCCGGTCGGTCGGGTCCGCAGGCGGGGCTTTTTTTACCACTGGTTGCACCTTTGTCCTTGCCATGGCCAAATGCTATGGGTTTTCTGGCTTCCCGCAAAATGCTTGTCAATCTTTCAAGGCCATGTGGGAAAAAGACATATTGTTATATAAACTGTCTACCTAGTGAAATAAATCAATATATTTTGCGTTGCAAAAATTTCCAGCCAGCGCTAGATGTTACGCCGAAGTGACAGCGTGTTTTTGGGCTGGAGGGAGACCGGACGACGATGAAGGAATCCACCAAGGTGGTCAAACTAAACGCGGGCGCGACGAAGAAGAAGGACCTTTACGAAATCGGTGAAATCCCACCGTTGGGTCACGTGCCGAAAAACATGTATGGGTGGGCCATCCGGCGCGAGCGCCATGGCGAGCCGGAAAAGGCCATGCAGGTCGAAGTGCTGCCGACACCGGAGATCGATTCCCACGAGGTTCTGGTCCAGGTTATGGCGGCCGGTGTCAACTTTAACGGCATCTGGGCGTCGCTTGGCATCCCGGTTTCTCCTTTCGATATCCACAAGGCGGATTTTCATGTCGCGGGATCGGACGCATCCGGCATCGTGTGGGCCGTTGGCGCCAAGGTGAACAACTGGAAGGTCGGAGATGAAGTCGTCATTCACTGTAACCAGGACGACGGCGACGACGTGGAATGCAATGGCGGCGATCCGATGCTTTCCCCGTCTCAGCGGATCTGGGGTTATGAGACCCCGGATGGTTCCTTCGCGCAGTTTGCCCGCGTGCAAGCCCGGCAATTGATGCCACGCCCGAAACATCTGACGTGGGAAGAAAGCGGTTGCTATACGCTGACCCTGGCCACGGCCTACCGCATGTTGTTCGGTCACCGTCCACATACCCTTCGCCCAGGACATAACGTGCTGGTATGGGGAGCCTCCGGCGGCCTTGGTTCGATGGCAATTCAGCTCATCGCAACGACCGGCGCCAACGCGATTGGCGTTGTTTCAGACGATGACAAGATCGACTATGTAAAATCCCTGGGTGCAAAAGGCGTCGTTAATCGCAAAAACTTTGACTGCTGGGGGCCTCTACCCGACGTCAAGGAAGCAAAAGCGTACGCCGATTACATGAAACGTTGCCGCGAATTTGGGCGCGCCATCTGGGAATACACCGGCAAAGGCGTGGACGTGGATTGTGTGTTTGAGCATCCGGGCGAACAGACGTTTCCTGTTTCCTGTTTCGTCGTGAAGCGTGGCGGCATGGTCGTCTTCTGTGCCGGAACGACGGGGTATAACATTACCTTCGACGCCCGTTTCGTCTGGATGCGCCAAAAACGCATTCAGGGCAGTCATTTCGCGCATTTAAAGCAGGCGACTCAGGCCAACCAGCTGGTCATCGACCGGCGGATTGACCCTTGCATGTCGGAGGTTTTCACCTGGGAGGACATCGCACGGGCCCATACCAAGATGTGGAAGAATCAGCATAAGCCGGGCAACATGGCGGTGCTGGTTCAGGCTAAGCATCCGGGGCTGCGCACCTTTGAAGACATCGTAGAGGAATAGCGTCGCTTTTGACGGCATCCTTACGCTACACCGTCTCATCCTAAAGACCTTCGGAGCGTAACCGTTTTTCCGTAGGTAGAAGGCGTTTTCAGGTTCGTTCATGACCAATATGGCTGCCCAGACCATTCCCCCCCTTCCCGATCTCCTGAAAACGGCGGCGGCGGCGCTTGGGGCTGCGGACCGCCTGGTCGAAGCGGCCAAAGACGCTATCACGGCCCGCGTCGTCGAGAACAGCCAGATCAAGGGCGCTTTGCTCGACCGCCACCAGTTTGCCGTTCATGGCTTTGCTTGGCTTGCAACCTATGTGGAAGGACTTCGCCAGCTGCATAGTTGGGCGGAGCGCCTTGGAAACGAAGGCGGGTTCGGCGAATGCGAAGCGCTGACTCTTGAAATCGCTTTCGGAGAATACCTTGCACAAATCGCCGGCGGCATCCCCATGAGCCAAGTCGAGGTTGTACGCCCAAGTGATCTTGGCGTTGAGGAAGGCATCGTTGCGGCCTTTATCGCGGACGAGGCGGTGAAGGAACTGGCCTTCCACGGCAGGGGTGACGGCTTGAGGATGCGGCTTGCAGAGTTGTTGCGGCACAGTCTCGATACCGGGAATTTTGGCGCACTTGGCCTGGCCGATGAAACGCTCGAATTGATTCGCGAGCAGTTTCACCGTTTTGCCGACGAGCAGGTTACGCCCTACGCCCATGAATGGCACCTGAAGGATGAACTGATCCCGTTGGATATCATCCGGCAGATGAGCGAGTTGGGCGTTTTCGGCCTGACAATCCCGGAGGATTTCGGCGGACACGGCCTAAGCAAGACCGCTATGTGCGTCGTTACGGAAGAATTGAGTCGTGCCTATATCGGCGTTGGTTCGCTGGGCACGCGATCGGAAATTGCTGCGGAACTTATCCGCAATCACGGCACCGCCGCCCAGAAGGAGCGCTATCTTCCTGCTATTGCAAATGGCGCCATTTTGCCAACGGCTGTCTTTACGGAGCCGAACGTGGGATCAGATCTGGCAAGCCTGCGCACGCGCGCCGTACGAACGACGAACAAAGATGGAAACGACGTTTACCGCGTTACCGGGAACAAGACCTGGATAACCCATGCCGCACGGGCCGATCTCATGACCCTGCTCGTTCGGACCAATCCGGATGAAAAAGGCTACAAGGGGTTGAGCATGTTCCTTGCCGAAAAACCGCGTGGCAGCGACGCCGACCCCTTCCCTGGCGCGGGCATGTCGGGCGGGGAGATCAAGGTCCTCGGCTATCGGGGAATGAAGGAATACGAAATCGGTTTCGACGATTTCGAGGTGCCGGCGGAAAATCTTCTCGGTGAGAAAGAAGGAGAAGGTTTCAAACAACTCATGGCAACCTTCGAAAGCGCGCGCGTGCAAACCGCAGCCCGTGCCATCGGTGTGGCCCAGAATGCCATGGAGCTTGGCCTGCGCTACGCGCTCGAACGCGTTCAGTTCGGGCAGCCAATTTACGAATTTCCAAGAGAGGCGGGAAAAATCGCCTCGATGGCGGCGGAAATCATGCTGGCCCGACAACTTACCTATTTTGCCGCGCGTGAAAAGGACGCGGAGCGCCGCTGCGACGTCGAAGCAGGCATGGCGAAATTGCTGGCCGCCCGGGTCGCCTGGGCGAGCGCCGACAATGCGCTGCAGGTTCACGGTGGCAACGGCTATGCCGAGGAATACGTCATCAGCCGGGTTCTGTGCGACGCAAGGATCCTCAATATCTTCGAGGGCGCCGGCGAAATTCAGGCCCAGGTGATCACCCGTGGGTTGCTGGCAAAACGCAATTAGCGGGCCTTGACAAAACGGTCAAAAGGGGAATAAAGTCCTATTTCTCCTTGGGAGACGTACGCCCCCGGCGCGGCCGGCGGGCGTTTTTTTATGCCCGATTTCCTTATCGCCAATCCAGGAGCCCCCCATGACGACCCTGCTTCCCCGAGACGACGACAACACGCCGAACCAGCCGCTACGGCTCAAGGCCGGCAAGGCCCAATCCTTGAGCGTGACGGCGACGAGCGCGCGCAACACGACGGCTTTTGCGGCGGATACCCGCGTCATCGCCGTCTATGCAACCGGACCCAGTTTCATTCGCAGCGGCGATTCCACCGTCGAGGCCGCAGCGACGGATCATTACCTTCCCGGTGGAACCTACCTTTACCTTTCCCTCGGCCAGGGAAAGGCGGGCCGAGACACCCATCTTGCGGCGATCCGCGTCAGCGCAGATGTCACGCTTTACATTTCGGAGATGGCGTAATGCTTGGCAAGACCGGCACACTCACCAAGCCGGAAACGGCCTTTTCACCGGCTGCCATTCCGGGATTCGCGCTTTGGCTGGTTGGAAACAAGTCACCGGTTACGATGAACGGAAGTAATGTTTCACAATGCAACGACATTTCCGGCAATGGGAATCACGCAACACAAGGAACAGCCACCAAGCAACCGCCCCTCGGCATGATAAGCGGACTCCCGGCGATTGATTTTACCGGAGACAATCTGGACGTTCTTTCCATTGCCGCAACCACTTCGATCAACAATATCTGGACCGGTGGTGCCTACATTTCACTGGTCGTTAATTTTGATCAGGTGAAGGACCCGGCGGAGTTCGAGCGGTTCCTGCACAAGGACAGTGCCTCATCGGATGGATGGTTTCTCG
>JAGWAR010000010.1 GCA_021296325.1 Alphaproteobacteria bacterium | reverse complement strand
GGGAATTTCTTAGAAAACATTCCAAGGGTTCAGTTCAATCACCGGCTGCTCGGCATCGCCAGCCTGTTCGGAATGGGCGTGTTGTGGGTTGCCTCTTGGAAAACGACGCTTTCCAGACGCGCCTGTACGGCGCTTGGCTTGCTTTTTGGGGTAGCAATCCTTCAGGTCGGCCTTGGCATCGCCACCCTGCTGCTGGTCGTACCTTTACCGTTTGGCGTTGCCCATCAGGCTGGCGCCGTTCTTCTTTTTACCTGCGCCCTTTGGGTGGGGTATGAAACCCATGGCGAAACGTCCAGCAAACCTCATGCCTGAATCTCAACCCGCCAAACTCGAAACCGTTCACCATCCGCCGGCTTCGGGTGACGCCGCAAAAAAACTGGTTGTGCTGCTGCACGGCTATGGCGCCGACATGCACGATCTCATCGGGCTGGCGCCGCATTGGGCGGACTCGCTACCGGATGCGGAATTTCTTTCGCCGAACGCGCCAGAGTCTTGCGCTGAACACCCGATCGGCCGCCAATGGTTCCCGGTGGGCAATCTCGATCTTGGGGACATGCACGCCGGTGTTCTGAGCGCAGCACCGATCCTAAACCGGTTCCTCGATGACGAGCTTGCGAAACGCGGTTTGACCGAACGGGATCTCGCTCTGGTTGGCTTCTCCCAGGGCACGATGATGGCCCTGCATGTCGGGCTTCGCCGCTCCCGTGCCCCGGCGGGCATCATCGGTTATTCCGGCGTCGTCGTTGGCGCCGAACAACTGGCCCAGGAAATCCAGGTTCACCCGCCGGTCCTGCTTGTCCACGGCGAGGCCGACCCCCTGATCCCCGTCGTCGCCCTTACGATGACGCAAAACGTGCTTACCGCCGCCGGCATCGCCGTGAAGTCCCATGTTTCGCAGGGGCTTGGGCACGGCATCGATACGGCCGGGCTGGCCCTTGGCGGACGATTTCTTGCCGAAGCCTTCGCGGCAAGCGCCCGCGGCTAGCCCCTCCCGCCGGCCCTTTCGGACGGCCGGCAATGCCTACAACATACGGTTTTTACTGGTCTTTTTTCCATCGGCAAGGCACAATCGGGCCACCCACGGGAAAGCAGGGGGCGGGCAGGACCCGAAACGCCCCGCACGAGGAAGGCGTGGAAGCGCAACTGAAAAATTATCCGGCTCTCGTCCTGAACGCGGACTTTCAGCCTCTGAATTATTTTCCGCTGTCGACCTGGTCGTGGCAGAGCGCGATCAAGGCCGTCATACTCGACCGGGTCAGCATCCTTTCCGAATACGACCTATTCATCCATTCGCCGAGCTGCAAATTTCGGCTGCCGAGCGTAATCGCGCTGAAAGAGTATATTCCGATCAACCGCTATCCCGCTTTTACGCGGTTTAATGTCTTTCTGCGGGATCGTTTCCGGTGTCTTTATTGCAGCGCGCCGTTCGATTCCGAAGATCTGACCTTTGATCACGTCGTGCCGCGTTCCCATGGCGGGCGAACGACATGGACGAACGTCGTCTCCGCCTGCGGTTACTGCAACATTCGCAAGGGCGGACGCACCCCCGCCCAAAGCGGCATGTATCCGATGACCCAACCCTTGCGGCCAACCACCTATGAACTTCGCGAAAACGGCCGCGCGTTCCCGCCGAACTACCTGCACGAAAGCTGGCGGGACTATCTCTACTGGGATACGGAACTCGAACAATCCTAGGGTCTCGCTGGAGAGGCTCTTACATCCGCGTGGAAAGCCAGATCGCCAGCCGCGACGCCGCCTTGACCGCGCCGCTTAACAGCGTATAGCCGGGCGCTTCTTCCGCGCCGTGTTCGATGGCAAGGTCCTTGTGCGCCAACTCGTCGGCCCGGAACGCCGCGATCGTATCCTTCAGTTCCGATTCTTCCTCGCCAAGCTGACGCAGCTGGCCTTCGTAGTGCTCGTCGATGACCTCTTCGACGGCGACCGTGCAGGCCATCGCGGCCCGCTCCCCCATGAGCGCCGTCGCCACGCCCAAGGCGTAACCGGCAAAGTGCCAGCAGGGGGTAAGCAGCGTCGGGCGCACACGGCGATTCGCAATCCATTCCTCGAAGGTATCAAGATGTGCCTGTTCCTGATCGAGCATCCGTTGCAGGACGTCCCGCTGGCCGGAACGGCCCAGCACCGCCATCTGGCCCTTGTAAATCTGCACGGCCCCGTATTCCCCGGCGTGATCGACGCGAATCATCCGTCGCACCACCTCTTCCCGGGAAGGATCACCCGGCAATGGTGTGGCTTGCGTTGTTTTGTTTGCCTCTTCCGTCATGGCGCCAGCGCTTTCCGGAAAGAAAGGGCGGCGGCGCATGCCAGCCCGGCCAACAGCATGGAGGCCAGCAGGTTAAAGCCCGCCAGCGAAACGCTGAGGAAGGACCAGGTAACTTCGTCGCACCGCGCGGGCGGGGTGGTGGCAAGGGATTTGCGAAGCGCCTCGATGCCTTGACCGGTCTCCCCACTGCCGCAGGCTTCCGGAAGCGCAAACCAGCCCTGTTCGACGCCGACGTGGTAAAGGGCAAGCCCCGCCCCGCCGAAAAAAATCAACGCAAAGACACCGCAAAGCGGAACCGCCATCTTCGCATCGCCCCGCAGAAAAAGCGCCATAAGCGCAAGGCCCGTCACCAGCCCGTAAGGAATGCGCTGATAGAGACAAAGCACGCAGGGTTTCACCCCACCGATGAATTCCATCCCGTAGGCCGTTGCCAGGGCGGCTAGGCTTGCGCCCATAAAGCCGAGCCACACTGTTCTTGGGGTTCGCGTCATAGGACGTACTTTAAAAGGACGACAAGCCCGATCGCTACCAGAAAGAGGCCCATGGAAAGCGGCGCCAGATGCTTCTCGACGAAGCCGCGGATCGACGAGCCAAAATACCAGAGCAGACCCGCTTCCATGTAGAAGCGCACGCCCCGCGACACGAGCGAGGCAAGCAGGAAAGGCAGCGGATCCATGCCAACGACGCCGCTTGCGATCGTGATCACCTTGTAGGGAAACGGCGTGAAGCCAGCGCCGGCAACGATCCAGATGCCCCACGCCTGGTAGCGCTGCTGAAAAATTCCGAACGCTTCCATGAAATTATAGAATTCGAGCAGGGGCCGCCCGATTGCTTCATAGAAGAAATAGCCAATCCCATAACCGAGAAACGCCCCGGCGACGGACGCCAGCGTGCAAAGACCGGCATAGAAAAAGGCCCGCTCGCGCCTAGCCAGACACATGGGGATAAGCAACAGGTCCGGCGGCACCGGAAAAAAGGAACTTTCCGCGAAGGAAACGGCCGTAAGCGCCGTCGGCGCCCGCGGGCTCGCAGCAAGGCGCATCGTTGCAGCATAGAGTTTTTGCAGCATCCCTAACGACCGTTCGCACGCGACGAAAAAGCTTACGCCAATAGACCGTGTGCGCCTCGGAGAAGCAAGCCCGGCCATTGACCGGGCTTGCCGGAAGGCTAGGATAGGTTCCCTTGCCCCTGTGGCGGAATCGGTAGACGCGGCAGACTCAAAATCTGTTGTCCGCAAGGACGTGGGAGTTCGAGTCTCCCTGGGGGCACCATTCTTTCTTCCAATGACTTGAACGATAGCAAGTGAGGTAAGCCGGGCACAGGCCTGCACAGCAGCCATGTTCAAGGACCGAAGCGATGCCGGTACAAGACTGGCCGCCAGGCTTCAACACCTGGCCGGCGAAGCGACGGTCGTGCTGGCGCTGCCGCGGGGTGGCGTCGTCGTTGCCTACGAAATCGCACAAACGTTAAAGGCCCCTCTCGACGTCGTGCTGGTGCGCAAGCTGGGTGCGCCGGGCCAGCCGGAACTCGCCGCCGGCGCCATCGTCGAGAGCGAGAAGCCGGAAACGGTGACGAACCCGGAAATCGTTTGCGCCCTTAGCATCAAAAAAACCTTCCTCGACCGGGAAGCGGATCGCCAGCGCGAGGAGATTGGAAAACGGCGCGCATCCTACCGCGGTGGCAAGCCCCGACTGTCCGTCCGGGGCCAAACCGCGATCGTCGTGGATGACGGGATCGCAACGGGGGCAACCATGCGGGCGGCGTTGCGGGCGATTGGCCGGGAGACCCCGGCGCGGCTTGTGCTTGCCGTGCCCGTGGCGCCGCCGGAAACGATCGCGCGCCTGGAACGGGAGGTGGACGAAGCCGTTTGTCTGGAACAACCCTTCAACCTCGGCGCCATCGGTCACTACTACGCGGATTTTTCCCAAACCAGCGACGCGGAAGTCATCGATCTTCTGAAACGGGCAAACACGGCTTAAGAGGCAGCGTCGTTCAGCGACCAGTCGTATTCGTAATCGTCGACCGACCGGACCTTGGCAAGCGCTTCCTTCAGCTTCGGGCCGGCATAGGCGCGAAGATGCGCAAGCACGCCCGCCTCACCGCCGAAATCCTCCGCAAACCAGGAATAGATGCTGGAAAGGATCAGCCGGTTATTTTCGACCCGCGCCCCGCGCGAATGGTTGATGTAGGCACCGGCCACGTCTTCAAGCGTGGCATCGATCCCATCGCTGGCAAAAGCAAAGGTTTGCAGGTTGGGGCAGCCGATCGACGCGCAATTGATGGCGTAGTGAACACGGGGATCCTTCCAGATGGGGCGCAGGATACGATGCTCGATGTCGTTCAGGGAAAGTCCGTTCCGTTCTACGGTAACCAGCTTTGCATCCCACGTCCCTTCCGCGAAAAAGCCCGGCGAAATGTCGATGTCCAGAATGCTTGCGACCGGATAGTGGTCGAGCACGACCTTGACGGTGAGCGCGTTATAGAAATTGGCCCAGTAGGCCAGTCGTTCCTGACGGTTGAGCGTCCTTACGGGCGTTTCCTGGAGTGTCGCCAGGTAGCCTTCAAGCGCGGCGCGATCCACCGCGGTGACCTTGCCATAGGCAAAGCGGGTGACTCCGTCCGGATTGGGCATGACGTAACGGACAAGCAGGTTGGTCCATGGCTGGTGATTGACCTGGGCCTTTGAATCCGGATCAAAGGCCTCCCACACCGCCCAGGATTCCACCCTTGGCGCAAACAGATCGCCCAGGAATCCGGCCCAGGCGGCGGCCGGCGCGAAACCCAGCCACAGCACGATTGGAAGCAACAAAATTCGGTGATGCATCTGCAAGCCCTCGCTGCCCCAAGTCTATGCCCGGGAAACGGATGGCGGCCTTCACAATTCGTTGAAAGATCGAACGCCCGCCGGCTTCCCCTTATAATGGTGCGCTCGGGCCCGCGCCGGCTTCAGGGGGATGACGGCAAGCAACGATGCTGAAAACGATCTTGTTTCGTCTTTTTTGTCTGGTTTTGGTGTTCGGCCCGTTTGCCGGTTGTGCGTTTCTGACACCGTTGCCGGCCGAATCCACCCTGGAGGAGCGGCTCGCCCGTTTCCCGACGCAAGACCTGCCCCTCGAGGCAACGGTCACCGTCCATTGGGACGCCCATCAGGTTCCCTTCATCGCGGCAAAGACGGACACGGACCTCGCCTTCACGCTGGGCCTGGTGCATGCCCATCTTCGCCTGGGCCAAATGGAAATCCTGCGGCGGATTGCCCATGGGCGAATCGCCGAGATGGCGGGCCCGCTGGCGGTGGATATCGACCATTCCTTGCGCCTGCTGAACTTCAGCCGGGCGGCCCCGGCGATCGAGGCAAGCCTGCCGCCGGCGACGAAGGCGTGGCTTGAGGCCTACGTTCGCGGCATCAACCACTACCAGGCCAAGGCGGACCCCCTGCCCCACGAATACGCCGTCCTTGGGATGGCGCGCGAACCCTGGCAGGTGCGCGACGTGCTTACGATTGGCCGACTTGCCGCCAGCGACGTGAACTGGCTTGTCTGGTTTCAGCTCCTAAAGCTGCATGCCCACAAGGACTGGCCCGATGTGTGGGCCCGCTTGCTGAAGAAAGGCGGCGATTCGAAACCCAGCTTTGCGGCATCCCATGACGATACGCTTGCCGGATTGCTGCAAAGCGTCAGCCGTTCCGGCAGCAACAGTTTTGCCGTCTCCGCCAAACGCAGCAAGACGGGAGCGGCGATGATTGCGAACGACCCGCATCTCGGCATCATGTTGCCGAATCTGTGGCTGATCGCCGGTTATCAGTCGCCTTCCTATCACGCTGTTGGCCTGATGGTGCCGGGACTTCCGTTCATCGCCATCGGCCGGAACGAGCGAATCGCCTGGGGCGGAACGAATATGCGCGCCGCCAGCAGCGACCTTTTCGACGTTTCCGCCCTTGCCAAGTCAGAAGTGACGGAACGCGTCGAGCGTATTCGCGTGCGCTGGTGGTTCGACCGCGACGTCGTCATACGGGAAACGCCGCACGGCCCGCTTTTGTCGGATGCTCCCCTGCTTGAATACGAAGGCCCACCTTTTGCGTTGAAATGGGTCGGGCACGCACCAAGCGACGAGATTACTGCGATGCTGAAATTGAACCGGGCCGAAAATTTTCAGGCCTTCCGGGACGCGCTTTCCGGCTTTGCGGTTTCGGGACAGAACATGCTTTACGCGGACGTCGACGGCCATATCGGGCAAGCGATGGCGGTGAAGCTTCCGGCCAGGGTGAAGGCGGTCCCGAAAGACCTGCTTCTTAATCCGAATGGCCCGGAAACAAAGGCTTGGCAGGCGTTTCGGGATGCTTCCAACCTGCCGGCAAGCCTCGACCCGCCGACGGGGATTCTCGCCTCCGCCAACAACCGTCCGGCGGCAGCGGACGTGCCGGTCGCCTTTTTCTTTTCGTCCAACGACCGGATGAACCGGATCACCGACCTTCTGAACGCAAGCGAAAAACTCAACGCCGACGATCTGCACCGCATCCAACGCGACGTCCATATGCCATCTTCCATTGCCCTGCGAGAACTCTTTCTTGAAAAGATTGCACGCTTGAACGCTGCCAGGTCTTTGCTTGGAAACGTCCGTGACTTCATCAACAGCCTTCGAAACTGGGACGGAAACTACGACGTCGGTTCGAAAGGGGCGGTTGCCTTCGAGCTTTTCCTTTATCACTTTCAGGATCTTTTCTATGGCCGTCGATTCGCTAACGGAGAAAAGGCGGATTATTCCCGTCTTGTCCTCGTAAGGTCCCTGCTGGAAGAAGACATCGAACAGGACGATCCCGAATTGCTGGCGGCGGACCTTCGCGAAGCCCTGCGGCGCGCCACCGAGGACGCCGAGCGATTCGAAAACTGGGGCGAGATGCACCGGCTCAAGCTTGCTCATCCGCTCCGCTACCTGCCCGTCTTCGGCGGCAAATACCATTTTGCCGACTGGCCCACGCCGGGCAGTTCGCAAACCATCCGGAAAACGGCCCATCGCACCACGAACGAACGCCACGAGACGCGCTATGGTTCGAACGCATGGCATGTTTCGGACCTTTCGGATCTCGACCACAACGATTTCGTTCTGCTAGGCGGTCAAGATGGTTGGCTTCACAGCTCGACCTTCCAGGATCAGGTCCCGTTATGGCGGGAGGGGCGCACCCTTCGTGTGCCATTGCGCATCGAAACGGTCGAGCGGACTTTTGCCCACAAAATAACGCTTGCCCCCTAAACCCATGCAGTTGCTCGACGGCCGGATCGAAATTCTCCAGGGCGACATCACGAAACTTGACGTCGATGCCATCGTGAATGCGGCAAACAACCAGCTGCTTCGGGGCGGTGGGGTGTGCGGTGCCATCCACGCGGCGGCCGGCCCGGAACTGGAGGCGGCCTGCCGCGCCCTTGGCGGCTGCGAAACGGGGGACGCGAAGATCACGCAAGGCTATGGGCTGCCTGCGAAACACGTCATCCACGCGGTAGGGCCGGTCTGGCAGGGCGGCACCGCGGGCGAGGAACGCCTGCTGGCGGGGGCCTATCGGGCAAGCCTCGACCTTGCCGAAGCCCATGGCTTTAAAAGCCTTGCCTTTCCGGCGATCAGCACCGGCATCTTCGGCTTTCCGGTCGAGCGTGCCACACGGATTGCCCTTACGACGGTATGGGAGCACCTTCACCGATCGCCGGCCATCGAGAGGGTTTTCCTGGTTTGCTTCGATCAAGCGACCCTTGAAATCTATCGGCGTGCCGCCACATCCATGGATGCGTAACGCCCCGGTCACACATTTTTTCTAGCCTTGGCCGACAGCCGGCCAGGGTGGCGAAGAAACACCTCTCAAGTCTTCAGGGATTGCGTCAGCTACGCCAGCGAAGCGTCCGCGCTTCGATTGGATTGACGAAGGCGCGCCCTTCCGCTGCACAGGCCAGATATTCCCGTTTCAGCTTGTAGTACCACTTCGCCTGGGTATCCGCGTCATCGATCAGCATGAGGGAGGGATTGAACCGCAATCCGCGCTGCTGGCGCATGACGACATCGAAGTCCTGACCCAGGAACGTCTTCGCCAGTTTCCGGACGACCGGCGTCAAGGGGGCAAGCCACGGCATCGTCCAGTAAAGGCATTGGTGCACTTCGGTTTCCGTATCCGTCAGTGGGGTTACCGCTGTCAGGCTAAGGGCGGCGTACCGGTCCCCTTGCACGTGTTCGACCCGCACGCCCGGAAGCGTATAGGTGATCTCCGTTGTGACGTTCTTTCCCAGCAGCCGATAGACTTGGCCCCCTTCGGGATTTGGATGACGCGTCATGCGGAACCCCATGGGTGCCGGTTCGTAGTGTTTTTCTTTTAACCGGAGCTCACGCCGTTTCTTCGACTTCCACCACCAGGACGTATGCACGTAAGGCGCATGACTCGGATCCATGAGCCCGACGACGGCATGATCGACGTTGCAGGCAAACTCCATGGAGATTTGCACTTTCGGCAAGGCCTCGTCGATAACCGGCACCTGCGGTACTTCCGGAAGACTGTCCTCCGGTTTTTCCTTGTCGCCGATGTAAACCCAGAGGTTGCCCTGCACCTCCCGGCACGGGTAACGATGAACCTTGATGCGCGCAAGGTTGAGTTTTTGGCCTTCGGCGAGGGCGGGAATGGCCGTGCATCGACCTTCCGTATCGAAACGCCAGCCATGGTAACAGCACGCCACCTCGCAGCCATCAAAACGGCCGTCGCTTAAAGGAATGCCCCGGTGGGGACAGATGTCGCGCAGCGCAAAAACCGCGCCGGCTTGATCGCGCCCGAACAGAATCGGTTCGCCCAGCAGCACTTTTGCGAAGGTCTCTCCCCGGCGCACCGCCTTGGCCGGCAATGCCAAGTACCAGAGATTGCGGAGTAAATCCGTCATGGGTGGCTGTTTTTCTTGGTCCGTTCCGAGCGGCAGTCTGCCTCTTTTGCCGCCTTTCGTCATCCTTCCTTCGGCACAAGCTTGCCAGGGCGGCAGGATAAACCCACATTGGAAGCATTCCCGGAGCGGACCGATGGAAGACTGGATTCGACTTGGCGCCTTCCTTGCGATCTTCGCCGCCATGGCGTTGTGGGAGGGGCTTGCGCCGCGGCGGCCCTTGGGTCAGGCGAAGGGAAAACGCTGGACGGCTAATCTGGGAATCCTGCTTGTCGACATTCTGGCCGTGCGCTTCACGCTGGGGGCGGCGGCCTACGTCATGGCCGTCCATGCCCAGGGTGCGGGATGGGGCCTGCTGAACGTTCTCGACTGGCCCAATTGGATCGAGATTGCGGTTGCGGTTGTCTTCCTCGATTTCGCGATCTACCTCCAGCACATCGTTTCGCACGCCCTTCCCGTCTTCTGGCGGCTGCATCAGGTCCACCATTCGGACTTAGACTTCGACACGACGACCGGCATCCGCTTTCACCCTGTCGAGATTCTTGTCTCGCTTGTCTACAAGGTGGCGTTGGTGGCAGCCAGCGGCGCGGACCCGTGGGCCGTTCTGCTTTTCGAAGTTATTCTGAACGGCACGTCCCTGTTCAATCATGGGAACGTGCGCATTTTTCCGCCGTTGGAACGGGTTTTACGTTTTTTCATAGTAACGCCCGAGATGCACCGCGTTCATCATTCAACGGACACCTCGGAAACGAACACGAACTTCGGTTTTGCGCTTTCCGTTTGGGACCGCCTCTGCGGCACCTACCGGCAATCCCCCGCGAAAGGACATCTCGCCATGGAGATCGGGCTTATCCCCTATCGGGACGTCCGCAAGCTCGATCTCGGCAACCTGCTTGCCATTCCTTTTCGAAAACAGGTGGCGGAAAACCGCCTGGGCAACTGGCGAAGAGACCCGCCTCAGTCGTCGTAGGGACGCACCCGCGCAACCGCCGCCTTGCTGATGAGGTGAACTTTTTCACCGCCATCCACGAAGGGAAAGAAATGATAGGTGTCGTTCAGCAAATCCTGAATGCGCATCGTTGCCTCGATGAAAACGTGCCCTTTCAGGACCGTTCCATCGTGCATCGTGATCTCGACATATTCCCGAACCTTCGGAATCTTCGGCGGAATTTTCGGCACGTGATGTCTGCTAACTCCGTTCATACGGCACCTCTTGCCTGACGCCGGAAGCCTACGTGCTTCCCGCTTAATTCCGGGTTAACCTCATTCGGCCGGCCGATGCGGGCATGGTGGCTGTCTTGCCGGGGTCCGGGACCTCCGATATATTGCGCCGCATCATAAACCGCCCTGCCTGGCAGGGCCTCGCTAGGAAATCGGCGTATGGATGAATTTCACGGATACTACCTCGAGGATCTTACCGTTGGCATGTCGGCCTCTTATGCGAAAACGATCACCGATGCGGACATCGTCCTGTTCGCCGGTGTCTCTGGGGATACAAACCCGGTCCACCTGAATCAGGAATTCGCCAGCCGGACGATGTTCAAGGACCGCATCGCCCATGGCATGCTTTCGGCCGGTTTCATTTCGGCGGTGCTCGGCACCAAGCTTCCCGGACCCGGCTGCATCTATCTAAGCCAGAACGTGAAGTTCAAGGCGCCGGTAAAAATCGGGGATACTGTCCTCGCAAGGGTTACCGTCACGGAAATCCAGCCGGAAAAGCGGCGCATTCACCTGAAGACGGATTGCCTGGTCGGAGAAACGCTTGTCATCGATGGTGAAGCCGTCGTTATGGTCGACTCGAAAGCGTCCGGCGCTTCCTAGAGGAACGCCCGCTTATGCGGATCCTGCGCCACACATCCAACGCGCCACCCGAAGTGCTGGGATCCGTGATTACGCTCGGCAATTTCGACGGGGTGCACCACGGCCATCGCGCCGTTCTTGAGGAGGCCAAGCGGCAGGCAAAGACCCTGTCTACCGCCTGTGGCGTGTTGACCTTCGAGCCGCATCCCCGCAGCTTCTTTTTTCCGGATGCGCCACCCTTCCGGCTCACGTCTCTTCGCGACAAGGCCCACGCGATCGAATCCCTGGGCATCGATTTCCTGATCGTTCAGCATTTCGACGCTGCCTTCGCTGCCTGGTCGGCGGAAACGTTCGTTCGCCGGGCTCTCGTCGAGGATTTGCAGGTTGCTCACGTCGTGACCGGCTACGATTTCCGATTCGGCAAGGGCCGGAAGGGGGATGCGGAGATGCTGAAAACGCTGGCCGGCCAATTCGGCTTTACCTACACGGCCGTGAGCCCGGTGACGGCAAAGGAAGAGCCTTATTCGTCTACCAAGATCCGCACGCTTCTTCAAAACGGCGAACCGGCAAAGGCCGCCGCCATGCTTGGACACTATTGGGAAATCGAAGGCCGCGTCGAGGCCGGCAGCGGCCTGGGGCACGAACTCGGTTTTCCGACCGCGAACATCGCCCTTGGCGATCATTTGCAGCCGAAACTGGGCATCTATGCCGTCCGGGCCGGCATCGACGAAGGGGCGGAGACGGTGTGGCGGGATGGCGCCGGCTATTTCGGGACGCGACCCACCTTTTCGGGCGCGGGGCTTTTTTTCGAAGTCTACTTCTTCGACGGAAATCCCGACCTCTACGGGAAGCATCTGCGGGTGAGGTTGATCGGATATTTGCGGGAAGATACGACCTTCGAGGATGCAGAAACCCTGCAGCACCAGATGACGGAAGACGTGGCCAGGGCACGCGAGGTCCTTGCGAAGGCAGGCGATCCCGCGTAGGAACCCTAACCATGGCCAGTCGCTACAAGGAAACCGTTTTTCTTCCTGAAACCGCCTTTCCAATGAAGGCAGGCCTGCCCAGGCGCGAGCCCGATTTGTTGAAGCATTGGGAAAAAATGAGCCTTTACCAGCGGCTTCGCGAGCAGGCGAAGGGCCGCGAGGTCTTCCTGCTACACGACGGCCCGCCTTATGCCAACGGTCATCTGCACATCGGCCACGCGCTGAACAAAATCCTGAAGGACATCGTCAACCGCTTTGCCCAGATGCAGGGCAAGGACGCCCGCTACGTCCCCGGCTGGGACTGCCACGGGCTTCCGATCGAATGGAAGATCGAGGAAAAATATCGCGCCGCCGGCAAGGACAAGGATGCCGTGTCCCTCATCGATTTTCGCGAAGAGTGCCGCGCCTTCGCCCGTCACTGGATCGACGTGCAGCGCGACGAGTTTCAACGCCTGGGCGTGCTGGGCGACTGGGAAAATCCGTACGCCACGATCGCCTTCGACGCCGAGGCGAAGATCGTCGAGGAACTTGGCAAGTTCCTGATCAATGGCGGCCTCTACAAGGGAAAGAAGCCGGTGATGTGGTCCGTCGTCGAAAAGACGGCGCTGGCGGAAGCCGAGGTCGAATACCACGATCACACCTCCACGCAGATCTATGTGCGCTTTCCCGTCACGCGCAGCTCGGACCCGGCCCTGGAAGGAGCCGGCGTTGTTATCTGGACGACGACGCCCTGGACGATTCCCGGCAACCGCGCCGTGGCTTATGGCGAGGCCATCGACTACGTGCTGATCGAGGTCACGGGGGCGGCGGAAAAAAGCCTCGCAAGAACCGGCGAGAAGCTTCTTTTCGCCGAAGCCTTGCTCGAATCGAGCCTGAACGACGCCGCCATCACCCACCACACGGTTTTGCACCGTCTCAAGGGGAAGACCCTGGCTGGAACCTCCCTGCAACACCCGCTTTACGAGCAGGGCTACGATTTCGAGGTGCCGCTGCTGGCCGGCGAACACGTAACGGTGGAACAGGGCAGCGGCTTCGTCCATACCGCCCCCGGCCACGGGCTTGAGGATTTCACGCTGGGTCAGCGCCACGGCCTTGAAGTGCCGGAAACGGTGGGGGACGACGGCCGCTTCTACGAACACGTGCCGCTGTTTGCCAGCGAACATGTTTTCAAGGTCGACCCCAAGATCGTCGAGGCGTTGCAGAAATCGGGCAATCTGCTCTGGACCGGCAAGATGACGCACGCCTATCCCCATTCCTGGCGCTCGAAGGCACCGCTGATTTTCCGGACGACGCCGCAATGGTTCATCAGCATGGAAACGAACGACCTTCGCAAAAAGGCGCTGGATGCCATCGAGGCGACCCGCTGGGTTCCGAAGCAGGCGCGCAACCGAATGTTCGCGATGGTTTCCGAACGTCCCGACTGGTGCGTCTCGCGCCAGCGCGCCTGGGGCATCCCGATCGCCGTCTTCGTCGACCGGAAGACCGGCGAACCCCTGCGCGACCCGAAGGTCATGGAGCGGATCGTTCAGGCCATCGCCAAGGAAGGGGCCGACGCCTGGTTCACGAGCCCACCGGAACGCTTTCTCGGCAATGATTACGCTGCCGACGATTTCGAACCCATCCGCGAAATCCTCGACGTCTGGTTCGAAAGCGGGGCGACCCATGCCTTCGTCCTGGAGGCTCGGGAAGACCTTTCCTCACCGGCCTCTCTTTACCTGGAAGGGTCCGATCAGCATCGCGGCTGGTTTCAATCCTCGCTGCTGGAATCCTGCGGCACGCGCGGCGGTGCGCCCTTCGATGCCGTGCTGACCCATGGCTTCGTTCTGGGCGAAGACAGCCACAAGATGTCGAAATCGCTCGGCAACGTGGTTTCGCCCCTGGAGGTCGTGAAGGATTATGGTGCCGACATCCTGCGGCTGTGGGTCGGCACATCCGACTACACGGAAGACCTCCGGATCGGCCCGGAAATCCTGAAACATCAGGTCGACATGTACCGGCGCTTCCGGAACACGCTGCGCTACCTCCTCGGCAGTTTAAAAGGGTTCGACGCGGCCGAGCGGATCGACAACGCCGCCATGCCTGAGCTTGAGCGCTGGATTCACCACCGGCTGTGGGAGATCGACCGGGATATCCGAAAACGCGCCGGCGATTACGACTACACCGGCATCGCGGTGATCCTGCACAATTTCTGCGCGGTCGAGCTTTCCGCGCTTTACTTCGATATCCGCAAAGATTCGATTTACTGCGACGCGGCCGAAAACCCGCGGCGGCGTGCCGCCCGGACGGTGATGGACGATCTCTTCCATTGCCTGACCGCCTGGCTTGCGCCGATCCTTTGCTTCACGGCCGAGGAAGCCTGGCTCGCCCGTTTTCCGGGGACCGATGAAAGCGTGCATTTGCGTCTTTTCCCCGACGTACCGGAAGACTGGCGGGACGACGCGCTGGCGGCGAAATGGGAAAAGGTACGTGCCCTTCGGCGGGTCGTGACCGGCGCGCTTGAGATCGAACGGGCCGAGAAACGGATCGGCTCTTCGCTGGCAGCGGCCCCTCGCGTCTTTGTGGAAGCCGACTACATCATGGCCATGAAAGACGTGGACCCAACGGAACTTTTCATCACCTCCGGCGCCACGCTCGAAGAAGGAACGTCCCCGGAAGACGGTTTCCGTCTTGCCGAGCATCCAGGCATCACTGTTCTTCCCGTCATCGCCAAGGGAGAAAAGTGCGAGCGTTGCTGGCGGGTCCTCGAAGAAGTCGGCAGCGTAAAGGAATATGAGGATCTCTGCCGTCGTTGCGCCGAGGTCGTCGCGAAGTCCGAACAGCCAAGGGAGTAAGCCGGCATGATTCGTTTGGGTTTATGGATTGCCACCGTCATTCTGGCGCTGGATCAGGCCGTCAAATGGTGGTTGTTGAACCACGTATTGACGGGGCCGGAGGCCTATCCGCCCATCACCCCCTTCTTCAGCCTTGTCCGCGTCTGGAACCAGGGGATCAGTTTCGGGATTTTGGGCGGGGACAATGCGCCTTATCCGTTGTTGTTGGTCGTCCTCGCCTTCAGCGTGTCCTTCGTCCTTATGATCTGGCTTGGCCGCACGGGCAGGCCCTGGATCTGCTGGGGGCTTGGGTTCATCATCGGCGGCGCACTCGGTAACGCCGTCGATCGGCTGCGTTACGGAGCCGTTTTCGATTTTCTGGATTTCCACGCTTTCGGCGTCCATTGGCCGGCCTTCAATCTAGCGGACGCGGCGATTACCGTTGGCGTGGGGATGATTCTCATCGACGCCTTGCTGGAGCGCCGAGAAACCCCTAAATAGGGTGGAACGACGGGAGAGAAGCCTCGTGCCACGCAGATACGCCTTCCTATCGGTCCTTCTTCTTGGCCTCGTGCCGGCAATCACGGGTTGCCAGTTGGCCGAGGACCTTGTCTACGGCACGAAAAGCCGGCCGCCGGACGAGTTCCAGGTCGTCAACCAGCCGCCCTTGAGCATGCCGCCGGATTATGGCCTGAGGCCGCCGAAACCCGGCGCCACGCGGCCGAACACGGCCGAACCGGCCCAGCGCGCTCGCCAGGCCGTCTTCGGCATCGATGACGAGAAACTCCACCCCCTGGATGAAACCAGCGTTGCAAGCCGCACGATCGGCGAACGGGCCCTGTTGAGTCGGGCGGGAGCCACCCGGGCAAATCCGGAAATCCGCCGCATTCTGAACACCGAAGGCGCGGCCATTGCCCAGGAAGATCGCTCGCTTACCGAACAGCTCCTCTTCATGGACGCGCAGGAAAAACCGACCGACGAAACCCTGGACCCGATCGAGGAATACCGGCGAATCTATGGCCAGCCGGTTCCTTCCGCCCCCAGCACGGATACCGGGCAGGACGATCCGATTTTCGGATACGAATAGGCGGGATCCTTCGTCCACTCGATATTTTTCAGGTTAGGCACGGTGCGCCCGCTTTTTTTCCATTGGACTTCGCCTTTCGCCGGCCCCCTTGTCCTTTGCATCTGTGTCCTATTTTCAACACCGGCTAGCGCCGGTGTTTTCAATCCGGAAACCTTCACGCTCGAAAACGGTCTGCGCGTCGTGGTTATCCCCAATCCGCGCATTCCCGCCATCACGCAAATGGTCTGGTACAAGGTGGGGGCGATGGACGAAACGCCGGGGAAGTCCGGTCTGGCGCATTTTCTCGAGCATCTGATGTTCAAGGGGACGAAGAAGATCGCGCCCGGCGATTTTTCGAAAATCATCGCCCGCCAGGGCGGCACCGACAACGCTTTTACCTCCCAGGACTTCACCGCCTATCACCAAACCATTGCGAGTGATCGTCTCGAACTCGTGATGCGAATGGAGGCGGATCGAATGCAGAATCTGATTCTGGACGATACAAACGTACTGTTCGAACGCGATGTGGTGATGGAGGAACGCCGGTCACGTTTCGAGAACGATCCGGCCGCCATGCTTTCCGTCAAGGTGGACGAAGCTCTTTACCGGAACCATCCGTACCATAAACCGATCATCGGCTGGACACAGGAAATAGAAGCCTTGACGACGGAAGACGCGCTCGCTTTCTATCGCCGCCACTACGCCCCGAACAATGCGATTCTGGTTGTGGCGGGCGATGTGACGACCGAAACCCTGCGCCCGCTTGCCGAGAAGATTTATGGCAACATCCCGCCTCGCGAGGTGCACCAGACGTTCGTTCCGGAGGAACCCGCGGAAACGACGGCGCGCCGGGTTACAATGCGTTCGACGGAGGTGCGCCAGCCTTCCTTCCTGCGCCGCTACACGGCGCCTAATCAGAAAATGGCCATGGCCGGCGAAGCCCAGGCCGTGGAGGTGCTGGCGGCCATCTTGGGCAACGGCGGGACCAGCCGACTTTACCTGGAACTCGTTGTAAAACAGAAGCTTGCCGCCGGGGTAAGCGTCCGTTACGACCCCATGGCGCGCGGACCGGCAGCGTTTTCGATCTATGCGATCCCAACGCCGGATGTCGGCATCGAAGCCATCGAGGCCGCCATCGAGGCCGAGCTTGAAAAATTGATCGAAAAGGGCGTCACGGAAACGGAGACGACCCACGCCATCAACCAGTTGCAGGCCGCCGCTACCTATGCCCGCGACAGTCTGGATACCGGCGCCCAGACGATTGGCGCGGCGCTCGCTTCCGGTTACGCGATCGAGGACGTCGAACAATGGCCTGAACGCATCGGAGCGGTCACGGCAAGGGACGTTCACGCGGCGGCAAAACGCGTCCTGCGAATCGAAACCTCGGTCACCGGCCACCTGCTTCCCGAGGAACCGACAACGCCGCAAAGCGGGGACACACCATGAGCGGACGAAACTTTCCGTTACAGGCAATCGGTGGCGCGTTTTTCCTTGCCTGCGTGCTGTTGTTTCCGGCCGCGGCTGCGGCGCTTTCCATCGAACGCGTCGTAAGCCCCGGCGGCATCGAAGCCTGGCTTGCCCGCGACACTTCCGTTCCCGTCGTTTCGGTCGAAATCGCCTTTCGCGAAAGCGGCAGCGCGATGGACCCGAACGGCAAAGAGGGACTCGCCTATCTCGCTTCCGGGCTGCTTGACGAAGGGGCGGGCGATCTTGATTCGCAGGCTTTTCGCCGAGCCCTCGAAGAAAACGCGATTACGTTAAGCTTCGACACCGGCCGGGACGCCTTTACCGGAAGCTTGAAGACGCTTCGCAAAAACCATGAGACGGCGTTCAACCTGCTTCGTCTGGCGCTTTCGACGCCGCGCTTCGATTCGGAGGCTGTCAAGCGAATCCGCAACCAGGTGCTGACGATGCTTGCCTACCGGGCCGACGATCCTAACACCATTGCCCAACGCGCGTGGCTGCGCGCCATGTTTCCGGACCACCCTTACGGGCAGCCGCGACGGGGCACGGCGGCAAGCATAAAAGCGATGACCGCAAAAGACCTTCGGGGCTTTGTCGGCCGCAATCTCGTGCGTGAAAAGTTGATCATCGGCGTTTCCGGCGACATTTCAGCCGCAGAACTGGCCCCACTTCTCGACCATGTCTTCGGCGCACTTCCGCAACGTTCGGCTAAGGCTTTCTCCCTCGAAAAGGCAAAGGTAAAAGGAGAAGGCAAGACGCTCGTGATTGAAAAACCGATCCCCCAAAGCATCGTGATCTTCGGCCAGGCCGGCGTGAAGCGGAACGACCCCGATTATTACGCGGCCTACGTCATGAACCATCTGCTTGGCGGCGGACTTCATTCGCGTCTTTCGGAAGCGATACGGGTTGACCGTGGCCTTGCCTATTCCGTCTATAGCTACCTTTATCCACTTGATAAAATTGGCTTATTGCTTGGCCAGGTAGCGACGCGGAACGACCGGGTCGAGGAATCCATGAGGCTCGTGCGGGCCGAATGGAAACGCCTGTCGGAAGAACCCGTTGGCGAAGCAGAATTGCGGGATGCAAAGACATATCTCACCGGCGCCTTCCCGCTTACGCTGGACAGCACGGACCGCGTTGCCGGCGTTCTCGTCGCCATCCAGCAGAACGATTTGGGCATCGACTACATCGACCGCCGCAACGGCTACATCGAAGCCGTCACGGTGGAAGATATCGCGCGCGTGGCGAGACGACTGCTTGGGCCTGAGAAATTCTGCGTCGTCGCCGTCGGGCAACCCAAGGGTCTTGCCACAACGGCTACGGCTGACTAGCCGGACGGCCCACTGTTCCGTATGGCGGGCTTCTGTTAGTCTGCCTTGAGCAACCGTCTGTCGCGGGTATTTCCGAAAAATGTCCTACCAGCAAACCATTGAAACCTGCTTCGACACGGCAATCGGCGAAGGCGGGCTTTCCCGGGAGGCGTTTGAAAAAGTCCTCGCAAGAACGGCCCAAGGCATCGAAACCCTTCGCCGGCAGCGCGCGGAAGGAAACCTTGCGCTACTTGCCCTTCCGGAAGCTCGCGAAGACCTGGCCGCACTTAACCCCCTCGCCGCGCGTTACCGGCAGCGGTTCGACCGGGTCGTCATCCTCGGAACCGGCGGGTCCAGCCTGGGCGGACGGACTCTGACCGCCCTTCGGGAGGAAGGCGCTGCGCCGCGCCTGCAGTTTCTCGACAACGTCGACCCTCAAACCTTCGAAGCATGCTTCGCCGCCGCAACTCCGAAGAAAACCGGATTCCTGGTCATTTCAAAATCCGGCGACACGGCGGAAACGCTTGTTCAATTTTTTGCCGCCCTCGATTGGGTGCGCACGAATCTTGGCGACGCGGCCATCCGGGAACACTTTACGATCGTCACCGAACCCGGCGACAACGCGCTGCGCCGCCTGGGCGAACGCTGGGCAATCCCGTGCCTCGACCACGACCCGGGCATCGGCGGTCGTTTTTCCGTTCTCTCGCTGGTGGGACTTTTGCCCGCCATGATCGCCGGCCTCGACGCGGCGGCGGTGCGCCAGGGCGCGGCCGACGTGCTGGAACGCACGCTGAAGGCCAACCGCCCTTCCGATTCCCAGGCCGCCATCGGCGCGGCGCTGCATGTGGCATTCGACGAAACGAAGGCCATCCGCAACGCCGTCTTCATGCCCTACCTTGACCGGCTGGACGACCTCGGCCGCTGGCACCGGCAGCTATGGGCGGAAAGCCTGGGCAAGGACGGGCACGGCACGACCCCGATCCAGGCCCTCGGCACCGTCGATCAGCACAGCCAGCTTCAGCTTTACCTCGACGGGCCGAAGGACAAGTTTTTCACGCTTCTCTTTGGGGAAAGCCGCGGCAAGGGACCGGAAATTCCCAAGGACCTGGCCGAGGATCCGGCCCTCGACTGGCTGGCCGGCCGCCGGATGGGGGATTTGCTGGAGGCAGAAGGTCAGGCCACCGCCGAAACCCTGGTCCGGCACGGCTGCCCGGTACGCAGCTTCCGCGTGGCCACCGCCGATGAAGCGGCGCTTGGCACCCTTTTCATGCATTTCATGCTGGAAACGATCCTGGCCGCCGATCTGCTGGGGATCGATGCCTTCACCCAGCCGGCCGTCGAGGAAGGCAAACGGCTGGCACGGGAATATTTATCGAGAATGACGCCATGACGATCCGCCTTCTTCCGGAAGCCATCGTCAACCGGATCGCCGCCGGCGAGGTGATCGAACGGCCGGCTTCCGTCGTCAAGGAACTGGTCGAAAACGCGATCGACGCCGGGGCCAGGCGAATCGAAATCGTACTAGCGAATGGCGGGCACAACCTCATCTCCGTAACGGACGATGGGACCGGCATGACGGAAACGGAGCTTGCCCTTTCCATCGAGCGGCACGCCACTTCGAAACTGACGGATGACAGCCTTCAGCAGATCGCAACCCTTGGTTTCCGGGGCGAGGCCCTGCCTTCCATCGGGGCCGCCGGAAGGCTGACCATCACGAGCCGGACCCGCAACGCCGCCAGCGCCTTTTCCATTTCCGTCGAGGGCAGCAGGAAAAGCGAGGTCATGCCCGCCTCCCACCCGGTCGGCACGCGGGTCGAATTGCGCGACCTTTTCTTTGCCACACCGGCACGCCTGAAATTCCTGAAAACGCCACAGACGGAATTGCACCATGCCGTTGACGTAGTTCGCCGGCTAGCAATGGCCCATCCCGAGACCGCCTTCCAACTGTCCGATGAAAAACGCAGCGTGCTGCAACTGCATGCCAATCAGGGGGAACTGTTCGACACAAGGGCCGAACGGCTGGCACAGATTCTCGGCCGCGAGTTCACTGAAAACGCCTTGCCGATCCACGCCGCGCGGGAAGGCATGACGCTTTCCGGCTATGCCGGATTGCCCACCTTCAACCGGGCGAATGCCCGAATGCAGTATTTCTTCGTGAACGGCCGGCCGGTGCGCGACGCCCTGTTCCACGGCGCCGTCCGGGCCGCCTATCAGGATTTGCTGGCCCGCGACCGCCATCCGGTGTTGGCCCTTTTTCTCGAAATTCCCCCCGAACGCGTCGACGTAAACGTCCACCCGGCAAAAGCGGAAGTGCGTTTCCGGGAGGCGGGTCTCGTGCGTGGGCTTTTCGTCGGTGCCCTGCGCCACGCGCTGCACGAGGCGGGGCACCGGGCCGCCTCCACCGTCAGCCAGGTGGCCCTTGGCGCCTTTCGCCCCGAGACACCCCCAGTCATGACGGAAGGCCACGCACCGGCCTGCGCCCTTAACGAACGCGCGCCCGCCTATCGCCCCCGCCTGCCCGGCACGGAGGCGCCCCACGCGCGCCCGGAAGCGGCGGGCGAGGACGTGGGCGAGGCCACCACGGATCATCCCCTGGGCGCCGCCCGCGCCCAGCTGCACGAAACCTACATCGTGGCCCAGACGGAGGACGGCATTGTTTTCGTCGATCAGCACGCTGCCCATGAACGGATTGTGCTCGAGCGCATGCTGGAAGGCCTGCAGGCAAACAACGTCGCCCGCCAGATCCTGCTGATCCCCGAGGTCGTGGAAATGACGGAAGCGAAAGCCGCGCGCGTGCTGGAGCGCGCCGACGAACTCGCCGAGCTGGGCCTGATCGTCGAATCCTTCGGGCCCGGCGCGGTGGCCGTCCGCGAAGTGCCGGCCATTCTGGGTGACGTTAATCCCCAAGGCCTGATCCAGGACCTCGCCGACGACCTGGAGGAGTTCGAGGATGGCGCCAGCCTCCGGGACCGCCTGAACCACGTCGCGGCGACGATGGCCTGCCATGGCAGCGTGCGGGCGGGACGCCGGCTGACAGCGGACGAGATGAACGCGCTGCTCCGCCAGATGGAAACCACGCCCCATGCCGGCCAGTGCAACCATGGCCGCCCCACCTATGTAGAACTTAAATTGCAGGATATTGAGCGTCTCTTCGGAAGGCGCTAAGAATCACGGTATGGATACGGAACCAACCGGCAACCGGTACGTAGAAGCTATTCAGGACTTCCTGAAGGCGCGTACGTCGCTTGAACTCGTTGCCCTTACCGCCATTGCCCTGCTCGTCATCGATCTTCTGATCGTTCACATTCGCACGACGACGCTGCTTCTGATCGGCGTCGCCGCGCTGCCCTGGTGGCTGCCTTACCTCAAGGCCTACCTCCATGGCACGGAAGAGCCGCCTTCGGCTCCGGCACCGGCACCGGAAGAACCCGAAGTGCTGGAACCCGACCCCTTCGACGACACCGACCAGTACGGTGCCTGACGTCGCTTAAGGTGCTTCCCCGTAAAGAAGGAAAACCACCTTCGCCGCCCCGTAGCGACGCTCGTCGAAAACGTGGAAGCCTGCCGGCGGCAACAGTTCTTCCTTTGCGCCGAGCTCGACGACGACGACCGCTTGCGCTTCGAGCCAGCTTCCTTCGTGAAGCGCGGCAAGCGCTGATACGCACAGATCCCGGCCATAAGGCGGATCGATGAAGGCGAGGCGGACCGCCTGGTCCGCACGGCCGATTCGGGTCGCATCTCTCGGTACGAGCCGGACCCGCGCCTTCTCGCCCAAAACCGCGACATTTTCCCGAAGGAGAGAAAGGGCAGCCGGGTCCGTTTCCACAAAGGTGACAAAGGCGGCCCCCCGGGAAAGGGCCTCGAAACCCATCGCCCCGCTGCCGGCAAAAAGATCTATCACGCGCGCCTCTTTCAGAAGCGGCGGGTCGCGGCGTTCAAACCGGCCATGGGCAAGAACGTCGAAGATCGCTTCGCGGGCCCGCGCCGATGTCGGCCGGACGTCACGGCTTTCCGGCGTCTTCAGCCGCCGCCCCCGATGTTTGCCCGCAACGATTCGCAGCATGCCGGTTCAGGCCTTCTTCTTTTTCCGGGCCCCAAGGGCGTCGCCGATGACCTTTCCCGGCACCTCCGCGACACCCTCTTTCGGCAGGCGGCCAAGCTGGAAAGGCCCATAGGCCACCCGGATCAGGCGGCTTACCTTCAACCCCAGATGTTCGAGGACTTTCCGCACCTCGCGGTTCTTGCCCTCGGCGAGCGAGACAGAAAGCCAGACATTCGCCCCCTGTTGCCGCTCGACCTTCACCTGGATCGACCCGTAGCACACGCCGTCGACCGTGATCCCCCCGACCAGACGATCGAGCGCCACCGGATCGGCCGTGCCGAAGGCCCGCACCCGGTAATGCCGCCGCCAGCCGCTCGCGGGCTGTTCCAGGCGGCGGGCCAGTTCGCCATCGTTCGTCAGCAGCAACAGTCCCTCGGAGTTGAGATCCAGCCGTCCCACCGAAACGACCCTGGGCAGGCCGGGCGGCAGATGTTCGAAGACGGTCGGGCGGCCTTGAGGGTCGCGATGCGTCGTCACCAACCCTTTCGGTTTGTGGTAACGCCAAAGCCGGGTGCGATCCGCCGCCGGCAGGTCCTTTCCGTCCACCGTGATGCGTTGGCGTTCCGTGACGTTGATGGCCGGACTTTCGATTTGTTTGCCGTCAATGCAAACGCGGCCCGCTTCGATCCAGCGTTCTGCCTCGCGCCGCGAACAGAGGCCGGCCCGGGCGATGCGCTTCGCAAGCCGTTCACCGGAAGCGGCTTTCGGTGCCGTATCCTGTGTCACCGTTCGGCGGCGGCGGCAACGAAGGCGGCAAAAATTTTTGCATCCCCTTCGCTGACCAAATATTCCGGATGCCACTGAACCCCGAGGCAAAACCGATGGTTCGGATCCTCGATTCCCTCGATCACCCCGTCCGGTGCCCTGGCGTCCACGATCACGGCGCCGGACACCTCGCGCACCGCCTGATGATGGGCGCTGTTGACGGAAAGGCGTTGCGCGCCGGTGATGCGGTGAAGCAGCGAACCTTCCTCGACCATTACGTCATGGCCGGGCTCGTCCCTTGGATTCGGCTGCTCATGGGCAAGCGCCCCGTCCACCTCGTCCGGAATGTGCTGGATGAGCGTGCCGCCAAGGGCGACGTTCAAAAGCTGTTCGCCACCGCAGATACCAAGCAACGGCAGGTTACGTCGATGGGCTTCGCGGGTCATGAGAAGCTCGAACGCCGTGCGCCCATCCTTCGTCACTACCTTTTCGTGCCGGGTGCTAACGCCGAAATGCGCCGGATCGATGTCGAAATCGCCACCGGGAATCAGCAACCCGTCGATCCGCTCGAGATAGGCGTCTGCCAACGCCGGCTCATGCGGAAAGAGAAGCGGAACCGCCCCCTGATCCGCAAGTGCGCGCACGTAATTCTCGCGCAATGCGTACCAGGGCAGCTTCGAATACCCCCCCGGGGCTTCCGAATCGAGGATAATGCCGATGATGGGTGCGCTCATGGAAAAAGACTGTAGGACGCGGGCGGGGTCGGCGGCAACTTATCCCCTTCCGCCACTTGACGCCCGTGCGGACGCTCTTCACTCTCGCCCCATGGCGGAAAAAACGTCTTCCTTCTTCGAGGCCGCGCAACGGCAGGCGGAAGAGGCCGGAAAGCGGGGCGAAGTCCCGGTCGGCGCCGTGCTGGTCGACAGCCGGACGAACGCGCCGCTGGCAGCCTTTGGCAACCGGATCGAGGAACTTTCCGACCCGACCGCCCACGCCGAATTGTTGTGCATCCGCGAGGGCGCGAGCCGCCTTGGCAACGCCCGGCTTTCCTTTTGCGACCTTTACGTGACCCTGGAGCCTTGCGCGATGTGCGCCAGCGCGATTGCTTTCGCCCGCATCCGCCGGCTTTATTTCGGCGCGTACGACCCGAAAGGCGGTGGCGTCGATCACGGGCCCTGTATTTTTGAGCAACCCACCTGCCACCATCGGCCCGAGGTTTATGGTGGCATCGACGAGGAACGCTGCAAAAGCCTGCTTACCGATTTTTTTGCCGAGCGCCGCGAGAAAAAAGCATGACACCTGAAGAAACGAAACGTGTCCAGGAAACCTTCAAGCGACTCGAAGCGGACATGGACCATGTCGCCGCCGTTTTTTACGAACGGCTCTTTGCACTGGATCCGTCCTTGCGCGATCTCTTTCGCGGCGATCTCGAGGAACAGGGCCGCAAACTGATGACGATGCTGAAGATGCTGACAAAGGCAATCGACGAGCTTTACGCCATCATGCCCGCCATCGAAAACTTGGCTTTCCAGCACGTCCGCTATCACGTCAAGCCAGCGGACTACGATACCTTCGGCAAGGCCCTGATCGAAATGCTGGAACTGGAACTCGGGGCCGATTGCACGCCGGAGGTCAAGGCCGCCTGGCAGCAGGCCTATACGGAAATCTCGAGCCTCATGAAGGAAGCCGCCAAGGACGTCGTGTGGTAGCAGCGGACGCGGATTTTATCGCCCAACCGCCCGCCAGCCGATGTCGCGCCGGCAGAACCCGTCCGGCCAGTCGATCCTGTCCACCGCCTCATAGGCAAGGCGTTGGGCCGCTTCGATCGTTTCGCCCAACGCGGTGACGCCAAGCACGCGTCCGCCGGCAGCGAGAAGCCGGTTTTCTTCCGCCTTCGTGCCGGCGTGATAGACAACGACATCCGGCAGCGTTTCGGCTTCTGCGATTCCCTGAATGGGCGTTCCCTTTTCGTAAGCGCCCGGATAACCCTTCGCCGCCATCACGACGCAAAGGGCCGCTTCCTTCCGCCAGCGAAAGGCAACCTCGTCCAGGCGCCCTTCCTGAGCGGCAACCAGGGCAGCCAGCAGGTCCGATTCGAGCCGGGCCATCAGCACCTGGCATTCTGGATCGCCGAAACGGATGTTGAATTCGAGAAGCTTGACGCCCCCCTTGCCGATCATCAGGCCGGCGAACAGTACGCCGCGGAAGGAACACCCTTCCGCCACCATGCCGCGGGCCGTGGGCAGGAAAATTCTCTCCATGATTTCGGAGGCGAGCGCCGCCGTCACCACCGACGCCGGCGAATAGGCCCCCATGCCACCGGTATTGGGGCCGGTGTCGCCATCGCCAACCGCCTTGTGATCCTGGGCGGCAATCATCGGCACGACCGCTTCCCCATCCACCAGCGCGAAGAAGCTTGCTTCCTCTCCCTCCAGCAGCTCCTCGATGACGATGTCACGGCCAGCCGCGCCGAACCGGTCCCCGACGAGCGCTTCCTCGATAGCGGCTTCCGCCTCCGCAAGCGTGCGGGCAACCGTCACCCCTTTCCCGGCCGCCAGCCCGTCCGCCTTGATGACGATCGGCGCCCCCTGGGTTCGAAGGTAGGCTTTCGCCGCCTCTACATCCTGAAACCGCGCATAAGCCGCCGTCGGCACGCCGTATTTCGCGCAAATGTCCTTCATAAAGCCCTTCGAGCCCTCGAGCCGGGCGGCCTTGCGGTCAGGCCCGAAGGCGGGTACGCCCGCCGCTTCCAGCGCATCGACCAGGCCCAGCACGAGCGGCCCCTCGGGCCCGACGACGACGAAGGCGATGTTTTCTTCCTTCGCGAAACGCACGATGCCGTCCACGTCCTCGGCCCCGATCGGCACGCAATGAGCCACTTCCGCAATCCCGGCATTGCCCGGTGCGCAATAAAGGGCTTCGCAAAGGGGCGACGTCACCATCGCCCTGGCCAGGGCATGCTCGCGCCCGCCGCCGCCTACCAAAAGCACGCGACCGGGCAGTGTGCGTTTTGCCGTCATCCCCCGTCCCTTGAGCTCTACGTTTCGCTGAAGCAGGCCTCTTGATATCATCGGAACCCATGACGGACAATTCACCCGAGTTCTCGCCGGAACGCGGCCTCGCCGAATTCAGCGTAAGCGAGCTTTCGCTTGCCCTCAAACGCACCGTCGAGGCGGCCTTTGGCCAGGTCCGGGTGCGTGGCGAAATCTCCGGTTTCAAGCGCGCCGCTTCCGGCCATCTCTATTTTGCGCTCAAGGACGAAAAGGCGGTGCTGGACGCCGTCTGCTGGCGGGGAACGGCGCTTGCCACCGCACCGGCCGACGGGCTTGAGGTCATCTGCACCGGCCGGATCACGACCTATCCGGGACGTTCGCGTTACCAGATCATCGTCGAAGAAATGGAGCTGGCCGGCGAAGGAGCGCTGCTGAAGCTGCTGGAAGAGCGGCGGAAGAAACTCGCCGAAGAGGGCCTGTTCGATACCGACCGCAAGCAACCCCTTCCCTATTTGCCGGAACGGATCGGGGTCATCACCTCGCCGACCGGCGCCGTCATCCGGGACATCCTGCACCGGCTGAACGATCGCTTCCCCCGTTCCGTCCTGCTTTGGCCCGTGCTCGTACAGGGCGAAGGCGCGGCCAAGGAAATTGCTGCCGCCATCACCGGGTTCAACCGGTTGAAGAAAGGCGGGCCGATTCCACGACCTGATCTGTTGATCGTTGCGCGGGGCGGCGGCAGCCTCGAGGATTTGTGGGCGTTCAACGAGGAAATCGTCGTGCGGGCAGCGGCGGCTTCGAAAATCCCCCTGATCTCTGCCGTCGGCCACGAGACGGACACGACGCTGATCGATTTCGCCGCCGATGTGCGCGCCCCGACGCCGACGGCCGCCGCCGAGATGGCCGTGCCGGTACGGGCCGAATTGCTGGAGGATCTCCTCGATCAGGCGCGCCGCCTGGTGGGAACGATGGAACGCTATCTGGAGACCCACCGCACCCATCTGAAGGCGCTTGCCCGCGGCCTGATCGACCCGAAATCCCTGCTCGAGATGGCGGCCCAGCGGCTCGACGACTGGACGGACCGGATGCGCAACGCCATGACCCAAACCCTGACCACCCAGGCCACCCACTTGCAGGGCCTCGACCGCCTGATGGAGAGTCTTTCCTACGCCCGGGTGCTCGAGCGGGGCTTCACGCTGGTTCGCGGGCCCGAGGGCGAGCCGGTGACGACGGCGCGGAAAACGAAACCCGGCATGGCGGTCGGGATCCGTTTCCAGGACGGCGAAGTGGGCGCCGTCATCGACGGGGCAAAGGCAAAACCGGCTGCCAAACCGGCCAAGAACCGCGCAAAACCCCCGCGGCGAAAGGCGGGCCAGGGAGAGCTTTTTTGATGCGGCGCGCGTTTTTTTCCGTGCCGCTCCTGTTGCTGTTCGCCACCGGGCCGGCTTTTTCCGATGCGGATGGCGGTCCGGATTTTCATTTCAAGGGACCGTTCATTCAGGGCGGCTTGGTAACCGGCAAGGCCCCGCCCGGCTCGGACCTCCATTTCGATGGCAAGCCGCTGCGCCTTTCCCGCGAAGGCAATTTCGTCATCGCCTTCGGCCGCAAGGCGCAGGAACGGATGCAGATGACTTACCGGCTTCCGGACGGTACAAGCGGAGCCCTTCCGCTGTCGATCATGCAGCGGGAATATCCCGTTGAGAAGATTGAGGGCCTGCCAGCCGGCAAGGTGACCCCCTCCGAAGCCGATCTCGCGCGCATCCGAAACGAGAATGCGGCCCTGTCCAAGGCCCGCCGGGCGGACACCGACGCGCCGCTTTTCATAACCGGTTTTGACTGGCCGGTAACGGGACGGGTAAGCGGGGTCTACGGCAGCCAGCGAATTCTCAACGGCAAACCGCGAAGTCCTCATTCGGGCACGGACATCGCCACCGCACAGGGCACGCCCATCCTCGCCCCGGCCGACGGCATCGTCGCCTGGCGCCACCCGGACATGTTCTTCACCGGCAGGACCGTCCTGCTCGATCACGGCCATGGGCTGTTTACGGTCTATGCCCATCTGGACCGGATCGACGTCGCGAAGGGAGCGCGCGTGAAGAAGGGGGACCCGATCGGCACGGTCGGGGCAAGCGGGCGCGCCACGGCGCCGCATCTTCATTGGGGGATCAGCTGGTTCGGGACGGCGCTCGACCCCGAAATCGTCGCCGGCCCGATGCCGAAACAGCCCTAGGCGCCGGGCAGCGCCGGGCGGAGTAGGGCCTCAAGCGCCGCCATGTCCTCAAAACGAAAGCGGACCGGCACGGCATGGACGCGCGCCTGCAAATCGGCCGGCAGCCGCACGGCGTCCTTCGCCGTCGTCACCGGTACGGCATCCAGCGCCGCCGCGGCCTCGAGCAGGGCCTCGACTTCCGCCCCGCGATAGGGGTGGTGGTCGCCAAATGCGCGGGTCCCGGCGAGGTCGAGACCGGCCCCGCGGAGCGTCTCGAAGAACTTCTCCGGCCGGCCAATGCCGGCGAAGGCAAAGAGGCGACGGCCAGCAAGCGCTGCCAGCCCCTCCGGCTCCAGCCACCCGCGAAGCACCGGCAGCCGGCCGGCAAGGGTCCCTTCGACCCCGGTTTGGTCCTCCCCCACCAGCACGACGGCTCGGGCCCGCCTGAGGCCCGACGCGACCGGCTCGCGCAGGGGCCCGGCCGGCACCAGATAGCCATTGCCGAAGCCGTAGCCGCCATCGACGACGACCAGGGAGCAATCCTTCTCAAGGCCCGGATTCTGGAAGCCGTCATCCAAGAGGAGGACGTCCGCCCCGCCCGCCGCCGCGGCCCGGGCCGCGGCGGCCCGATCGGGCCCGGCCCAGGTCGGCGCCGCATTGGCCAGCAGCAGCGCCTCGTCACCCACCAAGGCGGCGGTGTGGCGGTCCGTCTCGACCCGGGTAGGGCCTTTGGCACTACCGCCATAGCCCCGGCCCAGTAGGTGCGGCTTCAGCCCCAACTTCTTTAAATACTCAGCAATTGCAAGGGTTACCGGCGTTTTCCCGGTGCCTCCAACGACCAGATTGCCGACGCAGATCACGGGTATGGCTGCCCGGTAGGGCTTGGTAAGAGTCTGGCGCAGGACGCTCCCGGCGCTCCAGGCAAGCCCGAGGGGAGCCAGGGCATAGGCCAGCCCGCCCGCCTTCTCCCAGAAGCGCGGGCTACGCATGGCCACCTTCCCGAGACCGCCCGCCCAGGGACTCGAGGAAGGGCCGGAGCCGCTCGAGAATACGGTCGAGGACGCCCGCCTCCCCCTCGGCGACATGCCGGGCCGACGCCGCCATGCGGCGGCCCCGCTCCGGGTCCTGCAACAGGGAATCGACCGCCGACGCCAGCGCCTCGGCGGTCGCAACCTGGAGGGCCGCTTCGGCCCCGCCCATGGCTTCGGCGATGCGGGCAAAATTCTCGACGTGGGGACCGTGGAGGATGGCACAATCGAGCCGCGCCGGCTCCAGCAGGTTCTGCCCGCCATGGGGCACGAGGGACCCGCCGACAAAGGCGATCGGAGCGAGGCGATAAAAGAGGCCAAGCTCCCCCAGCGTATCGGCAAGGTAGAGGTCGGTCCCGGCCTCAAGCGCCTCGCCAGCGGCCCGGCGGGCCACGTTGAGCCCTTCGGCCCGCAAGTCCGCCGCCATCTTCGCCCCCAGGGTCGGGTGGCGCGGCACCAGCAGGGTGAGCAGACCGGGGTGGCACCCTTGAAGCCTGCGATGCACCTGGCCGGTCACCCGCTCCTCGCCGGGGTGGACGCTCGCCGCCAGCCAGCAGGGGCGCCCGCCGATCGCATCCTTCAGCCTGGCCAGCGCATCCGCCACCACCGGTAGGGGATCGGCGGCGTATTTTAAATTACCGACGCATGCGACGTTCCGGCCGCCGAGGCTGCGCAGACGGTCAGCCATCTCCTCGCTCTGGGCCAGGGCCAGCCGAAAGCCCGAGAGAAGCTCCGCTGCCAGGCCGCCAAGCCGTCGCCAGCCGCGAAGGGAACGGTCCGAAAGCCTGGCGTTCACCAGCACGGCCGGAAGCCCCCGGCGGCGCATTTCGGCAAGCAGGTTTGGCCAAAATTCCGATTCGACCCACAACGCCAAATCGGGCCGCCAGTGATCAAGAAAACGCATCGCCGCCGACGGCAGGTCGACCGGCGAGAACTGATGAAGGGCCCCTTCCGGTAGGCGCGCCGCCATCAGGGTCGCCGACGTGACTGTCCCGGTCGTCACCAGCACCCGGGGGGCGGATGGTTCCTCGCGAAGCCGGCTTACGAGCGGCAGGATGGAGAGGGATTCGCCCACGCTTGCCGCATGGACCCATATGAGCGGTCCGTCCGGCCGTGGGATGGAAGCGACGCCGAGACGTTCCGGCAGACGCGCCTGGTCTTCCTTGCCGCGGCGCAGTCGCCAGCGCAGGTACAGACGAACGCCGGGCGCCCCAAGGACCGTCGCTGTGCGGTAAAGAAAAAACACCGTCAGAGACCCGCCTCCCTGGCCGGCGGGACCGCGCGCTGCTTTTTCCCTTCGTCCACGCCCGCCTTCACAATGGTCGGATGGCCGTATCTTGCATCCGCCTCGACCGTCAGCGCATAGAGCCGATCTTCCACAAGCTGGCGGATGGTCTCCAGGGCTTTTTCATCGAGATCCTTCGGCACGTAGATCGGCTCGCCCCACACGAAATGGCCGCGGGTAAAAGGATAACAAAGAACGAACCGATCCCAGCTCGACAGCACCTTGCAGCGCCCGGCCGAAAAAGCGAGCGGCAGGATCGGCACGCCGGTCTTGCTGGCGATGGTGACAATGCCCGGTTTTGCACGCATGCGTGGGCCATGAGGCCCGTCCGGCGTGACCCCGATCGTCTCGCCGGCATGCACCGTCTTCAGAAGGCCCCGGAACGCCGTCATCGCACCGACGGTGGCCGATCCAATCACTGTTTTCACGCCGAAATGCTCCTGCGCCCGGACGCTGACGATTCCGTCCCGATGGCCGGAATTCAATTGCGTGAAAGGACGTTTGCCTTCCCACGCATAAGGCAGCATCAGCATTCGCCCATGCCAGAAGCACACGATGAAATTCTTTTCCGAATCCCAGAAAGGCTGCGGGTGCTCCCGCCCTTCAACGGACCAGCGGCTCGTTCGATAGACGAGAAAAACGTACAGCGCGATCAGCGCGCCTAGCAGGCGTTGAACGAAATCAAAACTGAGAAGCCGCTTTCGCAGTTGCACCGAATCACGCTCGCGCCAGAGTCTGGTTTTCGGCCTCCGCCTCGCCATCGAACTGAAGGGCGTAAAGCCGTGCATAGGTTCCATTGCGAGCAAGCAGTTCGGCATGCGACCCTTCCTCGACGACGCGGCCCGCATCGACCACATAAATAATATCGGCGTCCTGAACGGTGGAAAGCCGGTGCGCAATAACGAGGGTCGTGCGCCCTTCCTTCAACCGTTGCAAGGCCGATTGAACCTGACGTTCCGATTCGGTGTCGAGCGCGCTGGTTGCCTCGTCGAGCAGCAGGATCGGGGCGTTGCGAAGCATGGCGCGGGCGATTTCGATGCGCTGGCGCTGGCCGCCGGAAAGCTTTACGCCCTGTTCTCCGATCATCGTGTCATAGCCTTCGGGCAGTTGGCGAATAAAGCCGTCGGCGGCAGCGTCCGCGGCCGCTTTTTCAACCTCGGCCTCCGTCGCATCCGGCAAGCCATAAAGAATGTTTGCCCGCACCGTGTCGTCGAACAGGCCGATTTCCTGACTGACCAGCGCGATCGCCCCGCGCAGGCTGGCGACGGTGACTTCGCGGATATCTTGGCCGTCGATTCGCACCGAGCCTTTGTCGACGTCATAGAACCGGGGAATCAAGTTGAGGATGGTGGATTTTCCGCTGCCCGAAGGACCAACCAAGGCGGCGGTCTTGCCGGCCGGCACGCGAAGGCTAACCCCGTGCAGGGCCGGGCTTTCCTTTCCGTAAGCGAAGTGAACGTCCTCGAAGGTAACGGTGCCGCCTCTGATCTCCAGCGGCTTAGCGTTTGGCAGGTCCTGAATGTCCGGCTTGAGATCCAGCAACGTGAAGACCCGCGTCGCTGCCGCCAACCCCTCCTGAAGCGTTGCGTTCAGATTGTCAATGCTTTTCATCGGCTGATAGGCCATCAGCAACGCAGCAATGAACGAGAAGAAGGCGCCCGGCGACGTCGAACCCGAAATCACCTGGCTTCCCCCATAGAAGACGACGAAGGCAATGCCGCAACTGCCTAGCAACTCCATTACCGGGTGAACGACGTTGCGGATTTTCGTTGATTTAAAGGTCAGCCCGAAGACGTTCTCGACGATGTCGGTGGCCCGTCCCGTCTCGTAACCCTCCATTCCGTAGGCCTTGACATGCCGCGCCCCCTGGAAGGTCTCGTCCAGAAGCGATGTCAGCCGGCCCACCGCCTGTTGCATGCCGGTCGAGACTTTGCGCATCCGGCGGCCGACCCGGATGATCGGAAAAAGAGCCATTGGGTATATGAAGAACGTGATAAGCGCGAGGCCCCAGTCCTGATAGAACATGACGCCCACCAGAAAGACGAGCGTCAGCGAATCCTTCACCATGCCGGTAAGCGCGTTTGCCACCGCCGCGCGCAACAATTGCAGGTCATGTGTGAAACGGGAAACCAGTGTGCCGGTTGACGTGTTGTGAAAGAAGGTAAGGTCTGCCCGAATCAAATGCGCGTACATCTGGACCTGGATGTTGGCAATGATCCGCTGGCCGACGAAATTCATCAGGACCGCCTGGCCATAGGTCGAAAAACCCTTGATCGCGGCGATAACAAGAATAGCTACCGGTACCAGGATCAACATGAGCTGATCCTGCTTCAGGAACACATCGTCCAGAACTGGCTGCATGATCCAGGCATTCGCCGCCGTGGCACCGGCGACCAGAACCATGAAGAACATGGCGGCAAGAAGCCGCCAGACGTATGGCCGGATGCTTTCCCGGAAAAGCCGGCGGACGAGCGCCAGCGTTGTTTCATCCAGCTTGATAGGTGGAGGAGCCATTTTCGTGTGATTCACATGCGAAGTTCCGGAGAAGATAGCACGCTCGCCCCCCGGCGACCACCGTTGGCCCCCTAGACGCCGGCCAGCATCATGCCATCGACCCGAAGCGTCGGCGCATCCGTCCCATGACGAAACTCAAGGTCGTTGGCGACCGTCAGGTTTTGAAACATCTCGCGCAAATTGCCGGCCACCGTGACCTCGCTGACCGGGTAGGCGATTTCCCCCTTCTCGATCCAGAAACCGGCCGCCCCCCGGCTGTAGTCGCCAGTGACCCCGTTTTCCCCCATGCCGATAAACTCCGTCACCAGAAAGACTTTGTCGATGTCGCCAAGCAGGGACT
>JAGWAR010000028.1:15606-18111 GCA_021296325.1 Alphaproteobacteria bacterium | reverse complement strand
TCACTGTTCACGGAAGGAGACATGGCCTGGGCGGCGGAGACAAAAACCGATCAGGCTCTCGTTGCCGCCTTGAAAAAGGGTAACCGTATGGTTGTCACTGGCACTTCCAAGCGGGGAACGAAAACGACGGACACGTACTCACTGGCCGGGTTTACGGCATCTCACCGGGCCATCAACCTCGCCTGCAACCTCGAATAGTCACCAGTATTTGCACGAAAACCGTTGCGTTTTCGGCACTTCCACCGCTATCACACAAAACATCATGGAAGGTCAGATCGAAAAGCTGGGGCCTAAAGGGCCGCCGTCGCCAGCGCATGGGGCGACGGCAACGCTGGCGCGCGACCTGGTGGGCCTGAGCCGTGAGGAACTCGGGGACGTTTTTGCGGGTCTTGGGGAATCGCCCTACCGGGTGAAGCAGCTGTGGCACTGGATCTATCACCGGGGTGTGCGGCAATTCTCGGAAATGCCGACCTTCAACAAGCAGCTTCAGGGCCTGCTTGCGGAAAGCTGCCGGGTGGCGCGGCCGGAGATCCATCGTTTTCAGGAATCCGCCGATGGCACGCGGAAATGGCTGCTTGGTTTTGAGGACGGGACCGAGGCGGAAACGGTGTATATCCCGGAGACGGACCGAGGCACGCTGTGCATTTCCTCGCAGGTCGGCTGCACACTTACCTGCCGGTTCTGTCACACCGGGACCCAGAGGCTGGTTCGCAATCTGACGGCAGGCGAAATCGTCGGTCAGATGCTGATTGCGCGGGACCATTTCAAGGAATGGCCCAGTCCCAAAGAAGGGCGGCGCATTTCCAACGTCGTTTTCATGGGCATGGGCGAGCCGCTTTACAATTACGAAAACGTCGCCCAGGCAATTCGCATCCTGATGGACGGCGAGGGGCTTGCGTTATCCAAACGGCGGATTACCCTTTCCACAGCCGGCGTGGTGCCGATGATCAAGCGGGCGGGAGACGACCTTGACGTACAGCTCGCCATCTCGCTGCATGCGACGACGGACGAATTGCGGGATGAGTTGGTGCCGCTCAACCGGAAATACCCGCTGTCCGAGTTGATCGAGGCCTGCCGGACCTATCCGCGGGCGGCGAACTCGCGGCGCATCACGTTCGAATATGTCATGTTGAAAGGCGTGAACGATTCGCTCGTGGATGCAAAGCGGCTGGTGAAACTGATCCGGGGCATTCCGGCGAAGATGAACCTCATTCCCTTCAACCCCTGGCCGGAAGCGCCTTACGAATGCTCGACGCCAAAGGCGATTGCCGCCTTTGCGGACGTCGTGAACGCGGCGGGCTATGCTTCGCCGGTGCGCCAGCCCAGGGGACAGGATATCCTTGCCGCCTGCGGACAGTTGAAATCGGCCAGCCAACGGCAGCCGAAGGCGGCAGAAAGGAACTAGGACGATGGGTACCAAGGTAAAAAAAGTGGTCCTGGCCTATTCCGGCGGGCTCGACACATCCGTCATCCTGACCTGGCTGCGGGAGGCCTATGGCTGCGAGGTCGTCACCTTCACGGCCGATCTCGGCCAGGGAGACGAGCTTGCCGAGGCGAAAGCGAAGGCGAAAGCCGCCAATGTCCGGGAAATTTTCGTCGAGGACCTTCGGGAAACCTTCGTGCGCGATTTCGTCTTTCCGATGTTTCGGGCGAACGCGCTTTACGAAGGCATGTACCTGCTTGGCACCTCGATCGCGCGGCCCCTGATTGCCAAGCGGCAGGTCGAGATTGCCGCCGAGACGGGCGCAGACGCGGTTGCCCATGGCGCGACGGGCAAGGGAAACGACCAGGTGCGCTTCGAGCTTGCCTACTACGCGCTGAATCCGGATATCCAGGTCATCGCACCCTGGCGGGAGTGGGACCTGAATTCGCGGACGAAGCTGGTCGCCTATGCAAAAAGCCATGGGATTCCGGTGAAGCAAGGCGCCGATGGCGAACCGCCCTATTCGATGGACGCAAACCTTCTCCACATTTCCTACGAGGGGAAAGCGCTGGAGGACCCCTGGGTCGAACCGGAAGAAGCCATGTTCAACCTGACGGTGGCGCCGGAGGCGGCCCCCGACAAGCCCGCCTATGTCGAGATCGGTTTCGAAGGCGGGGACGCAACGCAGGTGGATGGCAAGAATTTAAGCCCGGCGGCGTTGCTGCAAAGGCTGAACGAATTGGCCGGGGCCCACGGCATCGGCCGGGTCGACATCGTCGAGAACCGGTTCGTCGGCATGAAGTCGCGGGGCGTCTATGAAACGCCGGGGGGCACGCTGCTTTACCTGGCGCACCGGGCGATGGAAAGCCTGACCCTCGACAAGGGGGCTGCGCATTTCAAGGACGAGCTGATGCCGCGCTATGCTGAGCTTGTCTATAACGGCTTCTGGTTTTCGCCCGAGCGGGAGATGATCCAGGCGGCGGTCGATGCCACCCAGAAAAACGTGACCGGTACCGTGCGCCTGAAACTTTACAAGGGTGCGGCTACCGTCGTCGGGCGGAAATCGCCCCACGCCCTTTACG
>JAGWAR010000028.1:0-15345 GCA_021296325.1 Alphaproteobacteria bacterium | reverse complement strand
AATGGCCGCGAAGGGAAGGATCGAAGTTTTTGCGACGAAGGTTTCCCAGGCGGGGCCTCCTTTTGCGCGTTTCTTCCGTTCGATCAAGAAGGGGCCGGCAAGCGAAAGCGTAAAAAACGAACCGAAGAAAAGCAGCGAAGCCTTATCCCCGTTGGCCAGCACATGGCCGCCTGACCACAATGCCAGCGCCCACATGACCGGGTGGCGGGTGATGCGGAAGATGCCGGGGACGTTTTCCACCGGATCCAGCCTGCCGATCGCCGCCATCGTCGGATTCTTTGACGTCAGACCAGCCACCAGCAAGACGCATACAAGCGGCATAAGCAGGAAAAGCAGCCCCCGACCCCACAGGGGGTCCTCCCAAAGGGCCACGTTGGGGGCATCGAAGAAGGCGACGGTCATCCAGCCGAGGGTGAGCAGGGCGACGATGACATAAAGGCCAAAGAAGCCGGATTCACCGAAAAGTCGGGCAAGCCTTTCCCGCAGCGGCGTGCTGGATAAAAGCACGTGGCTTCCGACGAAGAGGAGGCACGCGTAGATCAGCACGGTCATGGCTACCTCCTAGAAGCTTTCGGGATCGAACCCCGTCTGTCGGCAGGCAGCGGCGAAGGCATTCTGGAGCAAGCAGGCAATCGTCATCGGCCCGACGCCGCCCGGTACCGGTGTGATGGCGCCGGCGACGGGCAACGCTTCGTCGAAGGCAACGTCGCCGACAAGCTTCGATTTGCCATCTTCCGTCTCGATCCGGTTGATGCCGACGTCGATGACGGTGGCCCCTGGCTTGATCCAGCCGCCGCGCACCATGCGGGGCTGTCCGGTGGCGGCGATGAGGATGTCCGCGCGGCGGCATTCCTCGGCCAGGTTTTCGGTTTTCGAATGCGCCATCGTTACCGTGCAGTGTTCGCGCAGCAGCAAGAAGGCTATCGGCTTGCCGACGATGTTCGACCGCCCCATCACCAGCGCCCGTTTGCCCTTCAGATCGCCGAGAGCGTCCTTCAAAAGCATCAGGCAACCAAGCGGCGTGCAGGGAATCATGCCTTCACCGCCGGTGACGAGGCATCCGACGTTGACGACGTTGAAGCCGTCAACGTCCTTGGCGGGATCGATCGCGTCGATCACGGCATTGGGGTCGATCTGGGGGGGAAGCGGCAGTTGCACCAAGATACCGTGGACGTTGGCGTCGTGATTGAGCCGGTCCACCAGCGCCAGCAAATCCTCCTGGCTGGTTTCGGCCGGCAGGTCATGCTTGAAGGACTGCATGCCCGCTTCGACCGTCTGCTTCGCCTTGTTCCGGGTGTAGATCTGGCTAGCCGGGTTTTCACCGACCTGCACGACGGCAAGGCCGGGTACCGGGCCGCCACGCGCTTTCAACGCGCTTACTTTCTGCGCGATCTCGGCCCTTAAATTCGCGGCAAACGCTTTTCCGTCGATGATCACTGCTTCAGCCATGATGTGTTTTCAACCACGCGTCGAGTTGAGTGGCAAGTGCTTCTGCCGGGCCCGCCATGTGCAACCGTTTCCGGCGGCTTTTTTCCCCGCGGACAAGGGCGATCCGTCCCTTTGGCAGGCCCCATTCTCTGGCAAGGAGACGGATGAGGGCGGCGTTCGCCTTGCCGTCTTCGGGGGCGGCCGTCACCGAGATTTTCAGCAGGGCGTCTCCCTCCGCGTCCGCAACGACGCCCTCGATCCGGTTGTGCCGGGCTTTCGGGTTTAGCTGCACGTCCACATGGAGGGGAAACCTTAGCCAAAATATTCGAAAAGCAGGTTCCGCAGGAAGATGAGGCCCAGGATCAGGACCACCGGGGAGATGTCGATTCCGCCAAGCGAAGGCAGAATGCGCCGAATGGGGCGAAGTGCTGGCTCCGTAATGCGGAAGAGAAAGTCGCCGATCAGATAAACGATTCGGTTGCTGGTGTTTACGATATTGAAGGCGACCAGCCAGCTCAGGATCACGGAGATGATCAAAAGCCAGATGTAGATGTCGATCACGGTGTCGATGAGAAGAAGCGCAGAATACATCGGAGATTTTGCACGCGACCTTTTAAGGAAAAAGATTGGGAACCCTACCCTCAAGGGGTGCTTCGGTGCAAGCAAGGCCGTGCCGAACCCGGCCCATCGCGGGGCTTTGGTTTTAAAGGGTTTTTCAGGAATTTTCGGCTAGCGTTCCGTCCCTGGGAAGTCTTGACAGCCGGCGGGGCTAGGGAACACACTCCCCGCCACTTCGGGGCCGTAGCTCAGTTGGGAGAGCGTCGCGTTCGCAATGCGAAGGTCAGGGGTTCGACTCCCCTCGGCTCCACCAATTTCCTTGATATGATGCCTGGAAAAGCGTCTTCAAGCCGTCATACAAGCGCTGTAACGTCCTCTAAAACAAGGTTCATCGCCACTATGTTCTCTACCGTTATTGCCCAGATCACCGATACCCATATTCGTTCCCCCGAAATTCCCTCCTTCTTTGATTTTGACCCGGTCGATTTCCTGAAGGGTGCCGTTACTCATATGGATTCCCTTCCTATGAAGCCGGATGCGGTCATCATCACGGGCGATTTGGCCGATTGTGGCAGGGAAGATGAATACGAAATGTATCTGGAGATCCTGAAACCACTTGAGATGCCAGTCTATGTCATCCCGGGCAATCACGACGATCGGGATAACCTGCGCAAGGTATTTCGTCCCACGCACACATATATGCCGGCCGAGGGTTTCCTCCATTACGTCATTGAGGACATGCCGATTCGCATGATCGGGCTCGACACGACGATCGACGGTGAAGACGGCGGCATGCTTTGTGAAGAACGCCTGAGATGGCTTGACGCGCGACTCAACGAGGCGAAAGACAAGCCGACCCTCATCTTCATGCATCATCCCCCGCTCTTTACCTATATGGCCGAGATGGATCGACTCAATTGCCGCAACGGAGATAAGTTGCGCGCCCTTCTCAAGAACCATCCGCAAGTCATGCGGGTTACCTGCGGGCATCTGCACCGGACGGTTCAACTCCGTTGGGAACACGCAACCGTTGGCGTGTCGCCCAGCACGGCCCATCAGCTGCATCTCGATTTCACGCCGGGGGCACTGACGCAGTACATCATGGAACCGCCCGGCATGCTGCTGCACATGTGGGACGAGCAACAGGGGCTCCTCACCCACACGGCGCCGATCGGTAACTTCGCGGGTCCTTTTGATTTTCAGAAGGCGCGCGCCGACGACCGGCACGACGTTTAAGGCAGCTCCGGCCCGTCCGATGTCTTCTTGCTTCGGATTTGTTCCTCGAGTTGCTTGATCTGGGTGCGAAGCGGGGCGAGCAGCACGTGATCCTTCGGCAGGTCCTTGGCTAGCGCTTTCCAGCGTTTGAGGCCCGCCGTGTAGTTTTCCTCCTGAATATCGGCAAGCCCGAGATAATAGCGGGCGGAGAGATCCTTGGGGTCGTAATCCAGTACGGAGGCGAAGGCGCGTTTTGCTTCCTTCGTTACCTTTCCGCTTTCGGCCAACACCAGGGTTTCGGCGTAGATGGCAAGAAGGTCCGGCCGTTCCGTTCCCGCCAGCCCAACGGCATGGGCGTAGGCCTCGGATGCCTCCGGATAGCGACCGAGCAGGCGATAGGCCTCACCCAGACGGGTCCAGCCTTCCAGATCGTCCGGATTGTCCCGGAGCTTTTTTTCCAGTTTTTCCGAGAATTTCGCCACTTCGCCGGTCGGATCCGCCGAGGCGCTTGTCGCGTCGAAAGGTCGGCTCTGCAGCAGGGGAGAGCCCTGCAGCGCGTAGAGAATGACAGCACCAATGGCAAGCGTAAGCACGATCACGCCGGCCGTTCGCAGGGGGTCGAAATAAAACTCGGCCTTCGTCGTTGTCGCTTCCGCTTCAATCAGCCGCCGCCCGATTTCGGCGCGTGCCACTTCCGCTTCTTTCTCTGAAATCATGCCGGCGGTCAAATCGCGCTCGAGCTCGTCCAGCTGATCGCGGTAGATGGCCACATCGCCCGTCTTTGTGAAAAGCGATTCGATCTTGTCGCGCTGGCGGATGAAAGGACGCACCAGAGGCGTCAGGGCAATGCCGGTAAGAACAATGGCGAGTAGCCAGAAATAGCTCATCGGTGACGATCCATGAGTTCACGAATGCGTCGCTCTTCATCGGGCGAGAGGGGCGTGGGCTCAAGTGCCGTGCGCCGGCGTTGGTGCAGATAAAGAAAGGCGACAAGGAGGGCGATTCCGAAAATTGCCAGCGGGCCCAGCCACAACGGATAGGTGGCCGGTTTCAGGGGCGGCTTTAAAAGCACGTAATCTCCATAGCGATCGACGACGAAGGCCATGACCGCTTCGTCGGAATCGCCGGCCTTGAGGCGTTCGCGAATCAACACGCGAAGATCGCGCGCAAGATCGGCATCCGAATCGTCGATGGATTGGTTCTGGCAGACCAGGCAGCGAAGCTCTTTCCCAATTTCCCGTGCCCGTGCCTCAAGCGCCGGGTCAGCCAGAATTTCATCCGGTTCGACGGCAAGAGTCGGCACGGCAGTAAAAAGCAGCAGGGCGATCAGAAGGCTTCTCATGGATCGAGCCTCTCAATTCGCGGCAGGAAATCTTCCTGCCAGTCGTCTGGCATCAGGACGCCGACATGTTTCCATCGGATGCGGCCTTTTTGGTCTACCAGATAGGATTCGGGCAGGCCGTACACGCCCCAGTCGATGGCGACCCGGCCCGAAGGATCGACGCCGATCCGGTCGTAAGGATTGCCTTCCTCCGCCAGCCAGCGTCTGGCCTCTTCCGGCTTGTCCTTGTAGTTGATGCCGACGACGCGAACGCGCCCTTCCTTTTGCAATTGAATGAGCAAGGGATGCTCGGCCTTGCACGGGAGGCACCAGGAGGCAAAGAAGTTGACGAGTGTGACCCGGCCCATGAAGTCAGCCGTCTTCAGCCCCTCCGCGCCGGCCTCGAGAGGAGGCAGGTCGAATTCCGGCGCCGGGCGGTCGATCAGGGGTGAGGGCACCAGGGAAGGATCGTGGCCAAGGCCGATGAAGAAAAAAGCCAGAAGGCCCGCGAAAACGAGAATGGGAAACAGAAATTTCAGCCGCATGTCACCCCTTCTTCGCCTTGGGCCGGGACCTTGCCGCGGGTGACCCCTTTACCCGGTAGCGGCGGTCTGCGAGCGAAAGAAAGCCCCCGAAGGCGGCTAAAATAGCGCCGATCCAGATCCAGGGAACGAGGGGGTTGTGATAGAGCCGGACCGCCCAGGGTCCCTCGTCGTCGGGCCGCTCGCCGAGAACGGCGTATAGATCCGCAAGCCAGGTCGTGTGGATGGCCGCCTCCGTCGTCCAGTTCCCTTCAACCGGGTAATAGCGCCGTTCCGGGGTGAGCCGCGTAATGACCGTTTCATCGTGGGCAACGCGAAAGATGCCGCGATCGGCCAGGTAGTTGGGGCCGGGCACGCGTTTTGTGCCTTCGAAGCGAATGTGATAACCGGCCACGATCACTTCGTCGCCGGGTTGCATCGCGCGAATTTCTTCCGTTTGCCAAAGGGTCGAAGCAGTGATCCCAGCCAACAGCACGGCGATGCCCATATGGGCGACGAACATGCCGAAGAAACTTGCCGGCAGAGCCCGAAGGCGCGACAGGCTTTCCAGAAAGCGTACCCGAAACAGCTTCAGGCGTTCCGCAAGCAGCAGAAGGTTGCTGGCAAAAAGCCAGGCCGCGAGCCCGATGCCGAGCAGAGCCAAAGGCGAGTTTCCGGAATAGGACGGCGCCGGCGGTCAGCGCGGCGGCCCATAGCCGTTTCAACACCGCAGGAAAATCCGCCCGTTTCCACGGCAGGTAAGGCCCGATTCCCATGGCAAAGACGAGCGGCAGAAGCAGCGGCAACACGGTTGCGTTGAAAAAAGGCGCGCCGACGGACACCTTCTCATCGCTGACCACTTCCAGAATCAGCGGATAGAGCGTACCAAGCAGGACGCTTGCCGCTGCCGTCACCAGGAACAGGTTGTTCAGCAACAGGCCGCCTTCCCGCGACAGGGGCGCGAAGCTCCCGACGGGTTTCAGCTTCGGCGCGTTAAGCGCGAAAAGAACCAAGGCGCCGCCAATCGCAAGGGTGAGCAGGGCGAGAATGAACACGCCCCGGGTAGGGTCCGTGGCAAAGGTATGGACGGAAACCAGGACGCCGGAACGCACCAGAAAGGTTCCGATCAGGCTTAGGGAGAAGGCGAGAATGGCAAGCAGTACGACCCAGCTTTTCAGGCTCTCGCGTTTCTCGACGACGCCTATGGAATGTAGCAGCGCCGTTCCGGCCAGCCAGGGGAGCAGGGATGCGTTTTCGACTGGGTCCCAGAACCAGAAACCGCCCCAGCCAAGCTCGTAATAGGCCCACCAGCTCCCCAGGGCGATGCCGATCGTAAGGAAGGCCCAGGCGATCAGCACCCAGGGTCGCACCCGGCGCGCCCAGGCCGAATCGATCCGACCCTCAAGCAGGCCGGCGACGGCAAAGGCGAAGGCCATGGAGAAGCCGACATAACCCAGATAAAGAAAGGGCGGATGAAAGGCGAGGCCGGGGTCCTGAAGCAACGGGTTCAGCCCCTGGCCGTCCATGGGGGACGGGTCGAGCCTTAGAAACGGGTTCGACGTGAAAAGAATGAAAAACAGGAATCCGGTTGAAAGACATCCCTGAATGCCAAGCACGCGCGCCCGCAACGTATGGGGAAGGGTCTTGCCGAAGGAAACGAGCGCCTGGCTGAAAATGGCAAGAATAAAGACCCAAAGCAGCATGGACCCTTCGTGGTTGCCCCAGACCCCGGTCAGTTTGTAAAGCAGCGGCTTGGCGGAATGGGAATATTTCGCGACCGTGTAGACGGAGAAATCGGAAACGACAAACGCATGCATCAACGCAAAGAAAGCAATGGCCACGAACAAAAACTGAGTCGACGCCGCCGGCCCGGTTGCCAGCAGCCAGTACGCGTCCTTTCGGTGAGCCCCGAGAAGCCCCAGGATCGTCTGCACGCCGGCCGCGAAGAGGGCAAGCACCAGCGCGTAGTGGCCAAGCTCCGGTATCATTCAGGCTTTCCTTCCTGCCAGCGGCCGGCCCGCTTCAGGGCGTCCGCCACTTCCGGGGGCATGTAATTCTCATCGTGCTTGGCCAGCACCTGGCTTGCCTTGAAGGTGCCATCCGTTTGCAAATTGCCTTCCGCCACGATGCCTTGGCCCTCCCGGAAAAGATCCGGAAGCGGCCCGCGGTAATGGACGGTGATAGCATGTTTTAAATCCGTCACTCGAAAGGTTACCTCAAGACCGGTTTCGTTTTTCTTCACGCTTCCTTCCTCGACCAGGCCGCCGACCCGAATGCGTTCCGTCGGCTGCACGGCTTTGATCTGAAGATCCGAAGGCGAATAGAAAAAGACAAGATTGTCTTCAAGAGCGGTGAGAATGAGTGTCGCCGCTATGCCCAAGGCGATCAATCCGGAAAGCACGAAAAGAAGGCGCCGCCGTTTGCGGGTCATTCCCTGCGCCCGTCCGGACCGTTCGGTTGAAGGTTGCGGAGAGTCCGCTCGTTCCGGCGCAGTTCACGAAGACTCCATGCCAGCAGCGCGGCCAGCACGGCAAAGGCGACAGCGTAGGCCGGCCAGATAAACTCGCCATAGCCACCCATCGTCAGGAACGCTTCGATTCTGTCCACGGTGCCTCTCAGGGGTCGTGCTTATGCCTCGTCAATATGCGGGCCCGCGCCTGCCTGAACAAGGCGAAGCGCACGGATTTTCCGTGCCACAAGCGCGCTTCGGACTCGAATCAGAAGCAGAACGGTGAAAAAGGCGGCAAAGCCCGTCGCCATCAGCAGAAGCGGGATCAGCATCGACGCGTGGATCGTCGGTCCATCAAAACGAACGACGCTCGCCGGCTGATGAAGGGTATGCCACCAGTCGACGGACCACTTGATGATCGGTACGTTGACGAAACCAACCAGGGCCAGCACGGCTGCTGCCTTGGCGCTGCGGGTCGGATCCTCGAAGGCGTTCCGCAGGGCGATGTAGCCGAGATAGAGGAAGAAAAGGATCAGGACCGACGTCAGGCGCGCGTCCCATACCCACCAGGTTCCCCAGGTTGGTTTCCCCCAAAGCGAACCGGTTACCAGCGTGATCAGGGTAAAGCCGGCGCCGATGGGTGCCGCTGCGCGCGCCAGCACATCGGCGAGCGGATACTTCCAGATCAGGAAGCAGCCGCTTGCCACCGCGATGGCCGTATAGATGCCAAGCGCCATCCAGGCGGACGGTACGTGCACGTACATGATGCGCACGCTTTCCCCCTGCTGGTAATCGGGCGGAGCCAGGAAAAGGCCGATCACAAGACCAGCGCCCATGGCCGCCACGGCAATCCCCGCCACCCAGGGCAGGATTCGCTTGGCGAATTTTTGAAAACGATTCGGATTGGCAAGTTCAAACATCGGATTTGGAAGTCTATTCGAGCGCCTGGCGCAAGGCCACCGCGCTTACCCATGGGGAAAGACCGAGCGCCAGCACTAGAAAACCGCCAAGCACGCCAAGGCGTGGGATGGGATCAAGCCCCATCGCCGCGGCATCGACGGCGGCGACGCCGAAAATCAGAACCGGCACCAGCAGCGGCAGCAACAGCAGCGCCAACAGAACGCCACCGCGTCGCGAACCGAGAATAAGCGCCGCCCCAATCGCACCCAGGAAACTCAACACCGGCGTGCCAAGCAGCATTGCCAGTGCCAGCGTACCGATGGCCGAAGCGGGGAGCTGCAGAAGCAGGGCAAGAACCGGGGATACCACCAGCAACGGCAGGCCCGTCGTTAGCCAATGGGCGATGCTTTTTGCGAAGACGATCACTTCCATCGAGACCGGCGCCACCGCCAGCAATTCGAGGCTGCCATCTTCGTAGTCCACCTGAAAAAGGCGTTCGAGTGACAACAGGGCGGCGAGAAGGGCCGTCACCCAGATGACGCCAGCGGCGATGCGGGCCAGCACGCTTGTTTCCGGCCCGACGCCGAACGGAAAGAGAAGGGCGGCAAGCAAAAAGAAAAACACAGCCGACGTGCTCTCATTCGCCTGACGGAGGCTGAGTTTTAGTTCGTGCCGCAGCAGAAGCAGGAAAGCCGTCATGCGATCCGCTCCTGTCGCCAGGCGGTGAAAGCGAGTTCGAGGATCTCGCCTTCCGGTGGTGTTTCCTCGCCATGGGTGGCCAATACGACCATACCGCCCTGGGCACGGTGCCGGGCGATCGCCTCGCGCAGGCGCGCGGCCGCCTCGTGGTCGAGGGCTGCCTCCGGCTCGTCGAGAAGCCAAAGCGGGGCCTTGGTCGCCAGCAACCGTGCCAGGGTCAGCCGCCGCCGCTGGCCAGCCGACAGGAACCGTGCCGGTGTGCCGGCGAGATGACCAAGCCCGAAATGGTCAAGGGCGCCGTCCACCCGTTCGGCCGTTCCGTGCAGCACCGCCCAGAAGGTCAGGTTTTCCCGGACGCTCAGGCTCGCCTTGATGGCGTCCGCGTGGCCGACGAAGCAAAGCCTCGCGTGATGGGCCTCCGGGTTGTCGTGAATGGCGGCCCCGTTCCAGCGGAGGCTGCCGTCGGCCAGCACGCCCAATCCCGCCATCAGGCGGAGCAGGCTGGTCTTTCCACTGCCATTGGGGCCGGCAAGCACAAGGGCGCCGCCGCTTTGTACTTTGAAATCGAGCCCGTCAAAGACCCGACGTTCCCCGCGGATGCAGGCAAGGCCTTCGCCCGTAAACGTCGCCATGCGGTCTTATCCCTTTCATTCCAGGGACTTAGGGATGGGAGGGAAGAAGGGTCCCCGGGCGATCCGCGCCTTCCTAGCCCAAATGAAAACGAAGCTCAAGCGAACCCCTACAAACCGGGCCGAACCGGTGCGGTGCACAGGCCATTCCCATTAAGGAAGCGGCGTGGAATCCGTGATAGTTTCCCGCTACATTTTTCAGGGAGGCATGCATGGCAACACGCGGATCAGATCACCCATCGTCCAAACGGTCCCTCAAGGTTGGAAGCAGGACTTACGACTACTTCAGTCTCGAGGCGGCCGCCGCGGTTGGAGATATCCGTCGTTTGCCCTTTTCCCTGAAAGTCTTGCTTGAGAATCTTCTCCGTAACGAAGACGGAGAAAGCGTAACGGCGGGCGACATCGAGGCGCTCGCCAAATGGACCGAAACCCGGACCTCCGATCACGAAATCGCCTTCCGGCCGGCGCGGGTGCTTATGCAGGATTTCACCGGCGTTCCCGCCGTCGTCGACCTGGCAACGATGCGCGACGCGATGGTGATGATGGGCGGGGATCCGGAAAAGATCAATCCGCTGTCGCCGGTCGATCTTGTTATCGACCACTCTGTCACCGTTGATAATTTTGGCAGTACCGGTGCGTTCAAGGCGAACGTCGAACGGGAATTCGAACGCAACCGCGAACGCTATGCCTTTCTTCGCTGGGGCCAGGAAGCCTTCGACAATTTCCGCGTCGTCCCGCCGGGAACCGGCATCTGCCATCAGGTGAACCTGGAATATCTGTCGAAAGTCGTCTGGACGTCGGAAGGCAAAGGCACGCCGCTCGCCTATCCTGATACGCTGGTCGGCACGGACAGTCACACGGTCATGGTGAATGGTCTCGCTGTTCTGGGCTGGGGTGTCGGTGGTATCGAGGCGGAAGCGGTCATGCTGGGCCAGCCGATCTCGATGGTGATTCCGGAGGTGATTGGCTTCAAGCTGACCGGTGAATTGGCGGAAGGCGTCACCGCCACGGATTTGGTGCTGACGATCACCCAGATGCTTCGCCAGAAAGGCGTCGTTAGCAAATTCGTTGAATTCTTTGGAACCGGCCTCGACCATCTGCCACTCGCTGACCGCGCCACCATCGGCAACATGGCGCCGGAATATGGTGCGACCTGCGGTTTTTTCCCGGTCGATGAGGAAACGCTGCGCTACCTTCGCCTGACCGGACGGGAAGAAGCCCAGATCGAGCTCGTCGAGGCCTATGCAAAGGCGCAAGGCATGTGGCGCGACAGCAACACCCCGGACCCGGTCTTTACGGATACGCTGGCCCTTGATCTTGGCAAGGTGGAGCCGAGCCTGGCCGGGCCGAAACGGCCCCAGGATCGCCTGCGGCTTTCGGACGTGGCGCCGTCTTTCGGGAAAACCCTCGAAGAAGCCGGCGTAAAAGCGAAACGCGAGACCAAGGTGGAGGGAACGGACTACACGCTTGCCGACGGCGCCGTCGTGATCGCCGCCATCACCAGCTGCACGAACACCTCAAACCCCGCCGTCATGATCGGCGCCGGCTTGCTGGCGAAGAAGGCGCTGGAGAAGGGGCTGCAATGCAAGCCCTGGGTAAAGACCTCGCTTGCGCCCGGTTCGCAGGTCGTCACGGAATATCTGGAAGCGGCGGGTTTGCAGACGGCGCTCGACCAGCTTGGCTTCAACCTTGTCGGCTATGGCTGCACGACCTGCATCGGCAATTCCGGGCCACTGGAGGCACCGGTCGCCGCCGCGATTGAAAAGCAGGATTTGATTGCGGCTTCCGTGCTTTCGGGCAACCGCAATTTCGAGGGCCGCATCAATCCGCAGGTGAAGGCGAATTACCTCGCCTCGCCGCCGCTGGTCGTGGCCTATGCATTGGCAGGCTCCGTTGCCGTGGACCTCAAGAGCGAACCGCTTGGCGAAGGCAAGGACGGGCCGGTGTTCCTGCGCGACATCTGGCCGACAAACCAGGAAATTCACGCCGTCATCGAACGGGTGCTGAACCCGGAGATGTTCCGCAAGCGCTATGGCAACGTTTTCGAAGGCCCGGAGGAATGGCGGGGAATCGCTACGCCCACCGGGGCGACCTATCGCTGGGACGATGCCAGCACCTATGTGAAACAGCCGCCCTTTTTCGAGGGGCTGCAGAAGCGGCCGGGTGCCGTCGGTGATATCCGCGGAGCCAGGTTGCTGGCCGTGCTGGGGGACAGCGTGACGACGGATCACATTTCGCCGGCCGGCGCCATCAAGAAAGCGTCGCCCGCTGGCGAATATCTGCTCGGGCATCACGTGACGCAGACGGATTTCAACTCCTACGGGGCGCGGCGCGGCAATCACGAGGTGATGATGCGCGGCACTTTTGCGAACATCCGTCTTCGCAATGAAATGGCGCCGGGGACGGAAGGCGGCGTGACCCGTCATATGCCGGACGGCAGGGAAATGTCGATCTATGAAGCGGCCATGACCTATCAGCAGGAAGGCGTGCCGCTGGTGGTGGTGGCCGGCAGGGAATACGGCACCGGCTCGTCCCGCGACTGGGCGGCGAAGGGAACGCGCCTTCTCGGCGTGCTGGCCGTGATTGCCGAAAGTTTCGAACGCATCCACCGCTCGAACCTGGTTGGCATGGGCGTGCTGCCGCTTTGCTTTCCAACGGGGGTTACCCGGAAAACGCTGCGGCTGGATGGCAGCGAGACCATCGATCTTCTCGGTATCGAGAAAGGGATCGCGCCCCGCATGGAGGTCGAATGCCAAATCACGCGAACGGACGGATCCAGCGAGACCCTGTCCCTGCTTTGCCGGATTGATACGGCGAACGAAGCGGAATATTTCCTAAACGGCGGCATCCTGCACTACGTTCTTCGCCGTTTGGACGATGCGGCCTGAAATTAGCGGCCGCGCATCAGGCTCGATTTCGTAAAGTCCCCATCCGTGAGGCCGGTCTGGAACCGAATGTTATCCCAAAGAAGCAGTGTGCTCTTTCCGGTCTGGTGGTTGACCATCTCCATCTCGTGGGACCGCCAGTACTTGTCCAGGTATAGGTGATAATTCCTGAAGGTGAGTGTCTTCAGAAGCGAGTTCTTGCGGTCGTAATAATCCACTTTCCAGATGCGGTGCTCGGCCTTGTCGAGCCAGACGATCTGGCGCGTGTAGCCGGAATGCTCATAAACCGGGACACGCTCGATGACGAAGCAGTCCATCCCGTCGATCGTTTCGTCGGTAAGGTAGCGGTAGGCGTATTTCTCGATTTCCTGGTCGGAAAGGTCCTCGTAGGCAAACTCGCTTCCCATGAAGGGCCCGGATTTGTTGGTAGATGAAATGCGCTTCACCCGTTTCACCGCCGGCAGGTAAAGCCACTGGTCGTCCGGATCGAACTTGTGGCTGAAGGTTAAAAGCGCGGTGTTCTTCACGTCGGCGGGGTGTTCGAAAGTGATCAGGCTCTTGTCGCCGTCGTCCAGAATTTCCAGGCCGCGCACCTCCATGAACCGTTTGCTTTCCTCGCCATGGCGGTTGCGCAGGGTCATCACCATTTCCGCCGTGCTGTCCCGATAGCCGATGCCGCGGCGGTCTGCTTCCTTGGCAATCGCAAGGCCCTTCTCCTCCGGCGTTTCCGTCCGGGCGGGCGTGGCCAGTGTCAGCGCCACCAGGAAAACCGAGACGATCCATCCCACGCGCCTCATGCTCTTTTCTCCACGAGCCACAGCAGCAGCGCTGGCAGGAACAGAAAATCGGCAAGCAGGGCAAGGCCGATCGTGATTGCCGACAGCAGGCCGAAGGTGACGTTGACCTGGAAGGTCGACAAGGCAAGAACAAGAAACCCGATTATCAGAATAACGGAAGTCGTCACCATCGCTCTGCCGACCGTCGAGAAGGCGTAGTGAACGGCGTCTTCGGCGCTCAGCTTCATTTCCCGCATCGCACGCAGGTACTTGCTCAGGAAATGGACCGAATCATCGACGACAATCCCAAGGCAGATCGCCGCGACGATAGCGGAAGAAACGTTAATCTGCCCGATGATGCCGCCCCAAAAACCGAAGGCAAGCAGCATCGGCACCAGGTTCGGGATCATGCTTAGCGTTCCAATCTTGACGCTTCGCAGGGCCAGCACCAGCGTCAGCGCGATCAGCACGATTGCAATGGAAGTGCCAAGCATCATGCTTCGGATGTTTCGTTCCGATATGTGGGCGAACATGATCGAGCCACCGCTTCCCTCGGCCCACATGTATTCCGGCGTGTTTTCCCGTAGCCAGGCCTCGGATCTGGCAGCAAGTTCCTTCAGCTTTTCCGTGTTCATGTTCTCGGTCGTGACGACCAAGCGCGCGGCGGAACGGTCGATGTTGATCTGGTTGTTCAGATCAAGCCCGAAAGGCAGCGACAGTTCATAAAGCAGCAAATATTGTGCTGCCAACTCGCGGCTTTCCGGCAGGCGATACCAGTCGGGGTCGTCGCCATGCATGTTCTTGTTCAGGCGCTTAAAGACATCCGTGATAGTGTTGACGTGTATGACGCCCGGTTGTTTCCGGTACCATTCGGCGAAACGCTCGACGTTTTGCAGATAGCCTGGTTCCGAGACACCGCCGCTTTCCCCCGCTTCGATCGAATAGTCGATGATCGAAATTCCCGTCAGGTTGTTCATCACGAAGTCGGTATCATGGCGGAAGGCCAGTTCTTCGTCGAAATAGCTCACCCATTCATCGTTGAATTCGATGCGCGGGATCATGGCGCTGACGATCACGATCAACGCCGCCATTCCGTAGAGCAGAGGCCGTTGCCGCCGAATGACGAAGCCGGCCAGTTTCTCCAGTGATTCCCGAAACCGGTCTGTCCTAGAGGGCGCGCGAACGGGAAGCGAGGCAACCAGCGCCGGCAGGAACAAAACGGAATAACAAAAGGCCGCCACGACCCCCATGGCCGTGATGTTGCCCAGATCCTGAAAAGGGGGAGCGTCGCTGAAATTCATGCTCAGGAAGCCGATGGCGGTCGTCAGGCTGGTGAGAAAAATCGGCTGCATGTTGATGCGCATGCTTTCGATCAGTGCGTCGTTGCGCGTCATGCCCCGGCGCATGGCGTTGAACATCGAAATCAGGATATGCACGCTGTCGGCGACGGCTAACGTCATGATCACGGTGGGGGCGCCCACCGACGAGGGGGTGAGCAAAATCCCGATCCATCCCGCGATTCCCATCGCGGTAACTGCAGAAAGAAGGATGATGCTAACCGTTCCGACGACACCGGCAAAGGAACGCAGCATAACGACCATCATGACAAGCAGGATGGCGTACATGAGTGGCGTCAGGTTGTCGATGTCGGCGATGCTGGCTTCCGCAAAAGCGGGATTCAGCATAACCAGCCGGGTAAGGTAAATGTGGGCGTTCGGATGGGCTTCACGGATCTTGTCGGCCAGCTCGCGGGCGAAGGCGACCGTCGCTTCCTCGGCCTTCGGGTCGCGCTGTTTCAGGTAGACGGTTACGTTGATGCCGGTAACGTGGCCCTGCAACGAGACAAGACGGCGGACAAGCTGCGGCTCGGAAAGTGCGATCTGTCGGATGTCTTCCAGCTTCTCCGGCGTCAGCCTGCAGGGTTCCGGTCGCAAATCGGCAAGGATCAGATCGTCTTCCTTGGC
>JAGWAR010000009.1 GCA_021296325.1 Alphaproteobacteria bacterium | reverse complement strand
TGCCCTAAAATTTTCCGGGACACGAGAACAAGTGCAATGGAAGGAAACCGGAAACCCACTTTCCGATGCCATTATTTTATGCCCCGAACACCCGGAATGTCCACCTCGCGGATTTTCTTGCGGAGCGTATTCCGGTTAAGCCCCAAGATCTCCGCCGCCTTGACTTGATTTCCCCGGGTTGCGGCAAGGGTATAGGCGAGCAGCGGTTTTTCGACTTCGCGAACGATATGCTCATAAAGGCCAGAGGGCAATTCATCGGGTTTTGCGCCGAAGGCGTGCATGAGGTGCCGCTCGACGGCGGTGCCCAGCCCTTCGTCTTCGGCCGGGGCCGGCGCGGGCGGCGTGCGCAATTCGGAAAATTCGGATTCGATAACGTCAAGCCCGATGGTCTCCTGGGAATAAAGCACCGCCAGCCGGCGCACCAGATTTTCAAGCTCGCGCACATTGCCGGGCCAGGAATAATCCTTTAGCCGTTCCATCGCGGCCGGCTCGAGCGTTTTCATCGGCAGGCCTTCCGACACGGCCTGGGACAGGAAGTGGCGAACGAGCGCCGGAATATCCTCGATCCGTTCGCGCAGCGGCGGCAGTCGCATCGGAACGACATTGAGCCGGTAAAAGAGGTCTTCCCGGAAGAGTCCCTGATTCACAAGCTGCTGCAAATTGCGGTGCGTGGCCGCGATGATTCGCACGTTCGCCCGGATCGGCGTTCGCCCGCCCACCGTCGTAAATTCGCCCTCCTGCAAAACCCGCAGGAGCCGCGTTTGCGCCTCGAGTGGCATGTCCCCGATTTCGTCGAGGAAAAGCGTACCGTCTTCCGCCTGCTCGAAACGTCCCGTGTGACGGGCAGCGGCCCCCGTGAAGGCGCCCTTCTCGTGACCGAAAAGCTCGCTTTCGATCAGTTCCTTCGGAATGGCCGCCATGTTGATGGCGACGAAGGGCGCGTTGCGCCGCTTGCCGAGATCGTGCAGGGCGCGCGCGACGAGTTCCTTACCGGTTCCCGATTCGCCGGTGATCATGACGGTCAGGTCCGTGCCCATCAGACGCGCCAGCACCCGATAGATTTCCTGCATGGCGGGCGAACGCCCGATCAAGGGAAGTTGTTCTTCCGTTTCGATGTGTTCCGGCAGGACCGCGGCCGGCGATGCGGGCGCGGCCAATGCGCGTTCGACCACGTTTACCAGTTCCTTGAGGTCGAAGGGCTTCGGCAAATATTCGAAGGCCCCCCGTTCCGTGGCCCGAACGGCGGTCATCAGCGTGTTCTGGGCGCTCATGACGACGATGCGCAGGTCGGCCCGGATTTTCTTGATTCGCGGAATGAGGTCGAGGCCGTTCTCGTCCGGCAGAATCACGTCCGTAATGACAAGCCCCCCTTCCCCGTTGCTGACCCATTTCCAAAGCGTTGCCGCATTGCTTGTCGAGCGCACTTCATAGCCCTGACGGCTAAGCGCCTGTTCGATCACCAAGCGTATGGCGCGGTCGTCATCGGCAAGCAGGATCGTGGTGTTCGTCATGCGTCTTCCATCCTTTCACGGTCGATCGGCAACATGACACGGAAGGCCGTGCGCTTCGGTTCGCTGTCAAATTCGATGACGCCGCCATGGTCGTTAACGATCTTGGCAACCAACGCAAGGCCGAGGCCGCTGCCGTTGACCTTCGAGGTCACGAAGGCGTCGAAGAGATGCGGGCGCAGCTCGTCCGCAATGCCGGTTCCGTTGTCCTGAACGGTGACGACCAGCGGCAGCAGAACGCGGTTATGCCCGCTGGGCGAGCCGAGCCGCATGCCATGCTGGTAGGCGGTGGTGATGATGATCTCGCCATTCGTGGCCGGCACCGCCTCGGCGGAGTTCTTGATCAGGTTCAGGAACACCTGGATCAATTGATCGCGACTGCCGGAAACCGGAGGCAACGAGGGGTCGTAATGCTCGACGAAACGCACGTGACGGGCAAACCCGGTCTGGGCTACGTTGCGAACGTGATTCAACACAAGGTGAATGTTGACGGGGCCGCGTTCGATGGGCAGCGCGTTCGAGAAGATCTCCATGCGATCGACCAGCCTGCAGATGCGGTCAGTCTCGTCGCAGATAAGACGCGTCAGGGACTTGTCGTCTTCCGTGGCGTTCGATTCCAGAAGCTGGGCCGCGCCGCGGATCCCGGAAAGCGGGTTCTTCACCTCGTGCGCCAGCATGGCGGCCATGGCCGTAACGGAGCGCGCCGCTTTCTTGTGGACGAGCTGGCGGTCGATCTTCTCGGCAATGCTGCGTTCGTGAATGGAAAGAAGCAGGAAGGCTTCCCGTTCGGCGACCGGGGCAATCTGTATTTCGACCAGGCGCGGCGCGAGGCGCGGGCCGCTTAGGTTCAGCCCGTATTCGAAGATGGCGCTTTCCTCCTCGCGCACCTGTCCGATCAGGGTGAAAAGCGGGCTGTCCGGCGGCAGCAATTCGTTGAGGGGGCGGCCATAGAGGTAGGTTTCGCTGGCCTCGAAGAACTGCTCGGCGGGCGGGTTGGCAAAACGGATTTCGTTCTCCGGCCCGATCACCAACAGCGGGTTCGGAAGGCTGGCCAGGACCTTCTCCATCTCCAGTCTGTCGTCCGTTTCTTTCCGCCGGAGCGGAAGAAGGGGATCCGTCATGCTCCAAAAAACCCTTGTGACCCAGGGGTGTTACCGCCTAACCGGCAAATATGAATATATTTTAGGCAGAGTAAAAGTTGCATAATTCTTATGCAAGCTAGATTTGCCCGAGCGGCCTTGGCAAGGCCGTGGCGCGCCGCTAGGTTGGCGCCGTCCATCCCGATGGAGAACGCCAAGATCATGACCGGTTGTGCCGCCTTGATCGTTGCCGCCGGCCGCGGTCACCGCCTCGGCGGCGAACGGCCGAAGCAATACATGCCGCTGGGCGGCAAGGCCGTGCTGCGCCATGCCGCCGAAGCCTTCGCCTCCCACCCGAAGGTGGACATCACCCAGATCGTCATCCACCCCGACGATCGCGTCTTTTACGACGAGGCCGTGGCGGGCCTTGCCCTCCCCGACCCGGTCGCCGGTGGCGAGACCCGCCAGGAATCGGTGCGCCTCGGCCTTGAAAGGCTGAACGCCCAGGCGCCCACAACCGTTTTAATTCACGACGCCGCCCGGCCCTTCATCGATGCCGCCACGATCGCGCGGGTGGTGGACGCACTGGCCGAGGAACGGGCGGCGATCGCCGCGCTTCCCGTCGTCGACACGCTGAAGCGCGAAGAAGGCAGCCACATTGCCGCAACGGTTGACCGAAGCGGCCTGTGGCGGGCACAGACCCCGCAGGGCTTTCGCTTTCCGGACATTCTGGCGGCTTATCGTTCGGCGAAGGATGACGCCTTTACCGACGACGCCGCCGTCGCCGAGGCAGCCGGCATTCCGGTTGGGCTGGTCGGCGGAACGGAAGCCAATTTCAAGGTCACGACGACGGAAGACTTTGCGCGCGCCGAACGCCTGGCAAGCGGAGCGACAGGATTGCTTCGCGTCGGGCAAGGGTTTGACCTTCACCGGTTCGGCCCCGGCGATCACGTCATGATCTGCGGCGTTTCGGTTCCCCACGACCGCGGGATCGAGGCCCATTCGGATGGCGACGTCGGCCTGCACGCGCTGACGGACGCCATCCTTGGCGCGATCGGGGATGGCGACATCGGCACCCATTTCCCGCCATCGGACCCGAAATGGCGAAGCGTCGATTCGGCCGTCTTCCTGCACGAGGCGCTGACCCGGCTCGCCCAGCGCGGCGGGCGCATCCACAATCTCGACGTGACGCTGATCTGCGAGGAGCCGAAAATCACACCCCACCGCAAGGCGATGGTGGCCCGTCTTGCCGCCATTACCGGCCTTGCCGAAAACGCCATCAGCGTGAAGGCGACGACGACGGAAGGCCTGGGTTTTCTGGGCCGTAAGGAAGCCATCGCCGCCCAGGCCGTCGCCATGATCGCCCTTCCGGCCTAACCATGAAAAACCCTGCCCTTCCCTTCACGCATCCGGCATTCTGGCTCGGCACCTTTTTCGGGATTGGCCGCCTACCCTTGGCGCCGGGCACCTGGGCTTCGCTTGCGGCGCTTTTCATCGGCTGGTTCCTCGTCGAGGGGCTTGGCCATGGCGGCCTTGCCCTTGTGACGCTTTTTTTCATTCCGATCGGCATCTGGGCCGCCGACGTTTATGAGCGCGCATCGGAACAGGCGGATCCCTCCGCCGTCGTCATCGACGAGGTCGTGGCCCTTTGGGCGATCCTCGCCTTCGTGCCGCAGGACACGCTTTCCTACGGCCTTGCCTTCTTTTTCTTCCGGGCGGCGGATATTCTGAAGCCCTGGCCGATCCGCCTGTTCGAGCGGCGCGTCGCCGGCGGCATCGGCATCATGGCCGACGACTGGCTGGCGGCAGCCTACGCGCTGGCCGGTCTTTACATCGTAAAATTCGTCATCGGGTAGGAACATGTTTTCCAGGGAGTTGTTGGACCGGGCCGGAGAGCTGCTGCGCCTTTGCGACGCGGCGGGGCTTCGCCTCGCCACCGCCGAATCCTGCACGGGCGGCCTGATCGCGGGGTGTCTCACGGAAATTCCCGGCGCCTCGAACGTGCTGGAGCGTGGTTTTGTCACCTATTCGAACGAATCGAAAACCGCCCTGCTTGGCGTGCCGAAGGAAGTGATCGAAACGGAAGGAGCGGTCAGCGAAGCGGTCGCCCTGGCCATGGCGGAAGGTGCCGTTGAGGCGGCAGGCGTCGATCTTGCGATTGCCGTCACCGGCATCGCCGGACCGGACGGCGGGACCCGGGAAAAGCCGGTTGGCCTGGTCCACATGGCCGCCGCCGCGAAGGATGCGCGAACGTTGCACGTCCGGCAGATCTTCAAGGGGGATCGTACGGAAATCCGCATGAAGACCGTGCACGCGGCGATCGAGCTTCTTTTGAAGCAGGCGAAAACGTTTAAAGTTTAAGAACGCTTATGCGAGTTCAAACTTTTTCTATTTTTTGGCGGATTTAGAAACAGTGTTTGATCGAAAAACTGTGATTGTGCTTGGCGCTGGTGCCAGTGCCCCTTTCGGGTTCCCGCTTGGGGCACAACTGCGAGTCAATCTTATCGCCGGGATCGGTCAATTAAAAAATAGACTCACAAATGAAGAGTTTATGCTTCAACCGGTCGGAGCGCACAACGTTGATATATTTTGGAACGACCCGTTTGGTGCACTAGCATCCTACATCAAGGGCTCGCTCGGACAGCCCCATCTTCCTGAAAACATCTCTCAGGATTCTTTTATGCACCAACTATATGACTTTCATAAATACATTAAAAGACAGACGCAAGACACTCTCGATCAATTTATCAGAGAAAATCCAAGTTATAATTTTATTGGAAAAGTGCTTTTATCCCAACAAGTCATGGTTGGGATGTATGAAAAAGATGAAGACTGCCTGTGCCTAAAATCTTTTGCGGAAGGGAAAATTAATGGGCGGCGGATTTGGTACCAACAACTAATAAATCTTATTCGTAGAGGCGCACAAAACACAGAAGAGCTATTAAACAACAAGCTAGATATAGTAACGTTTAATTACGACCATTCATTGGAAAGAGCCCTTGATACAAGTCTCGGTGATACCGAGATACATCAGGGGGCAGATTACCGGGAGGTTGTAAACATTTTCCATGTAAATGGGTCGCCGTCCGAATTGCCGAAAACCGTGTCGGACGTTGGAAAGTTCATCTTAGAATGTGCCAAAGATTTCCACTTAGTTGAAGAGAAGGCCGCCTCGCACGTGCATGCTGCTCGGGAGAGATCACAAAGGGCCGTTTTTGATGCTGAGAGGAGCTACGTGATGGGTTTTGACTTTGATCCTTCCAACGTATCGGCGATAGGTTTGCAAAAAACCCCACAAAAAGAGGGTGTGTTCTGTCTAAACTTCAACGGCCATTTAGGCTTGCGGCAAAGGATAGAGAGGTTGAATATTCCATATAACAAGGACTTTTCAGGAACACCAAACAACCCACTCCATATATACGAAGCAATAGGCAATGGATTCCTAGAGCAGTAAGAAATACGCTGTTATAGGCATTCCTTTCCTTTAGCTGTAAATATCTGCCTTAAGCGCGCGCTTGCGGCTCGCCATAGATGACGTGGGCGCGGGTCTCGAAGGCCTGAACGAGACGCCGGACGGCATCGTTGAAAAGTGCGCCGATCATCTTCTGGAAAAGACGCGAGCGGAATTCGAAGTCGATGTAGAAATCGAGGTTGCAGCCGCCATCCGGGGCCGCCTCGAACACCCAGTGATTGTTGAGGTAGTGCAGCGGGCCTTTCGTGTAACGAATGTCGATCCGGTGCGGCCGGTCGAAAACATCGACGGAGGAAAAACGCTCGCGGAACATCTTGAAGCCAATCACGAGGTCGGCGTGGACCGTGTTCCCTTCCCGCTTGCGAATTCTCGCACCCAGGCACCAGGGCAGAAATTCCGGGTAGCGTTCGATATCGGCGACAAGATCGAAAAGCTGTTCGGCCGTATAGGGGAGATGGCGTTTTTCCGCGTGGGTCGGCATGCGCGGGCCTAGTCGCCGGCGGACCTGGCCTTGCGCGCCTTCCGAAGCGATACGAAATCCTGATCGGCGTGATAGGAGGAACGCGTCAAGGGCGAGGAAGAAACCATCAGGAAGCCCTTTGCAAGGGCGAGCTTGCGGTATTCGTCAAACGTTTCCGGCGTGACGTATTCGGCAACGGGCGCGTGCCTGGGCGTCGGTTGCAGGTACTGGCCGATGGTGAGGAAGTCGACATCGGCGGAACGCAGGTCGTCCATCACCTGCAGCACCTCGTCCCGCGATTCGCCAAGGCCGACCATGATGCCGGATTTCGTGAAGATGGATGCATCCAGCGTCTTTACCTGATCAAGCAGGCGCAGCGAATGGAAATAGCGCGCACCCGGGCGGATGCGGGTGTAAAGGCGCGGCACGGTTTCGAGGTTGTGGTTGAAGACGTCGGGACGGGCCGCCGCGACCGCCTCGACCGCGCCTTCCTTCCGCAGGAAATCCGGGGTCAACACCTCGATCGTCGTTTCCGGCGCGCGGGCGCGGATTTCCCCGATGCAGCGGACAAAATGGTCGGCCCCGCCATCTGCCAGGTCGTCACGGTCGACGGACGTAATCACGATGTGGCGAAGGCCGAGTTCGGCGACGGCCTTCGCGACGTTTTCCGGTTCGTGCGGGTCCAGAAGGTCCGGCTTGCCGGTGGCGACGTTGCAAAAGGCGCAGGCCCGTGTGCAGACGCTCCCCAGAATCATGACGGTCGCGTGCTTCTGCGACCAGCATTCCCCGATGTTCGGGCATGCCGCTTCCTCGCAGACCGTGTTCAGCTTCAACCGGCGCATGAGGTCGCGAGTCTCGACATAGGCTTTCGAGCCCGGCGCCTTCACCCGAATCCAGGGCGGCTTGCGGAGTGGCTCGTGATCCTGAAGAATTTTGACGTCGCCCATGGGTTCCTTTTCGGGCCTCTAGAAATGGATGACGCGGTCGTAGGCGTCAAGAACGGACTCGTGCAGCATTTCCGATAGTGTCGGGTGCGGGAAAATCGCCTCGATCAGGTCGGCTTCCGTCGTTTCCAGCGTGCGGGCGATCATGTAGCCCTGGATCATCTCGGTCGCCTCGGCGCCGAGGATGTGAGCGCCCAGAAGCTCACCCGTCTTCTTGTCGAAGACGGTTTTTACGAGCCCTTCCGCCTCGCCGAGCGCGATCGCCTTGCCGTTCCCCCGATAGGGAAAGCGGCCGACGCGCACCTCGCGGCCGGCTTTCTTCGCCGCCTCTTCCGTGAAGCCGACGCTGGCCACCTGCGGCATCGAATAGGTGCAGCCCGGCACCCGCGTCACGTCGAGCGGGTGGACCCCCTTCACGCCGGCGATCTTTTCAACGCAGACGACGCCTTCGTGGCTTGCCTTGTGGGCGAGCCAGGGCGGCCCGACAAGATCGCCGATGGCGTAGACGCCGGGCTCGTCCGTCGCCAGCCACTCGTTCACGACGACGTGCCCCTTCTCGACTTTGACTTTCGTGCCTTCGAGGCCGATGTCCTCGACATTGCCGGTGATGCCGACAGCGAGGATAGCGCGTTCCGCCTCGACCTCTTCTTCCCTATCGCCGGTTTTGACCGTCGCCGTGACGCCCGTTTGCGTCGCCTTCAAATTCTCGACGCTTGCCTGCGTGCGGATGCGGATGCCCTGTTTCTCGAACGCCTTTTGGGCGAGTTTCGAGATTTCTGCGTCCTCGACCGGCAGGATGCGGTCGAGAATCTCGACGACGGTGACCTCTGCCCCGAGGTTGCGGTAGAAGCTCGCAAATTCGATCCCGATGGCGCCGGAACCGATGACCAGCAGCGATTTCGGAAAACTCTCGGGCACCATCGCTTCCATGTAGGTCCAGATTTTCTTGCCGTCGGGTTCCAGGCCCGGAAGCGTCCTTGCCCTGGCCCCGGTGGCGAGGATGATGTGTTTCGCCTCGACCTCTCCTACTTTCTTCTTCGCCTGTTCGATGGCAACCTTGCCCTTCCCGGCAAGCCGGCCGCGGCCTTCGAGGATGTCGATCTTGTTCTTCTTCATCAGGTAGCCGACGCCCTTCGAAAGCTGGTCGGCCACGGCGCGCGAGCGGGCGACGATTTTTCCGATGTCGAAGCCCACGTCCTTCGCCGAGAAGCCGAATTCATCGAGATGGTGCAGCAAGTGATGGATTTCCGCACAGCGCAGCAGCGCCTTCGTCGGGATGCAGCCCCAGTTGAGGCAAATGCCACCGAGGTGCTTTTCCTCGACGATGGCCGTCTTGAGGCCGAGTTGGCTGGCGCGGACCGCCGCGACATAGCCGCCCGGCCCGCTGCCGATAATGACGAGATCGTATTTCGGATCAGCCATAGCCCGCCTCTTTCAGAAGCATACGGGCCGGTTCCTCGACGTAGCGCTTGAAGGCGGCGAGGAACTCGGCGCCGACGGCGCCATCGACGACGCGATGATCGCAGGTGAGCGTGCAACTCATCATGGTGGCGGAAGTGAGTTGGCCGTTCTTGACAACCGCGCGCGGCTCGCCTGCCCCCACCGCCAGGATGCAGGCCTGGGGCGGGTTGAGGATGGCATCGAACTGGCGGATGCCGAACATGCCGAGGTTTGAGATCGTGAAGGTCCCGCCCTGGAATTCTTCGGGACGGAGCTTGCCCGCCCGCGCCTTTTCGGCAAGCGCTTTTGCCTCGGCGGCGATTTCCTGAACGGTTTTTGCGTCTGCGCTTTGGATGACCGGGGTGATCAGGCCGCGATCGGTCGCCACCGCCATCGAGACGTCGGCCGCCTTGTATTGGCGGATCGCTTTTTCGTCCCAACTGGAATTCGCCGCCGGCACCTCGATCAGGGCAAGTGCTGCCGCGCGGATCAGAAAGTCGTTCACGGAAAGCTTTTCGGCCACCATTTCGTTCGCCTGCTTGCGAAGGGCGAGCAAGGCGTCGATTTCGCAATCGATCGATAGGAAGAAGGTCGGCACGTCCTGATGGACACGGGTCAGGCGCTCGGCAATGACCTTGCGGATGTTCGTGTTGGACATTTCCCTGAAGGAGGGAAGCTCGCCCGGCGTGCGCCGGATGCGCTGGCGGGAGGACCTGCCCGAGGCGGCGCCCCTGGGCGCGGATTCGAGGTCGCGGAGCACGATCCGCCCCTTCGGGCCCGAGCCTTGAATCTGCGTGAGATCGATGCCTTCATCGCCGGCAATGCGGCGCGCCAGGGGGGAGGCAAAGATGCGGCCGTCGCCCCGTGCCGCGGGCCTTTGGGGTTGCGATGCAGATGGTTTCGGTTGCGGCTTTTCGGCTACGGCTTCTTTTTTCGCCTCCTTCGGTTTTTTCCTCGGCGCAGGCGGCGGGGCGGCTTTCGCGTCCTTCAGGGCAGAGGCGTCCTCGCCTTCCTCGAGCAACCAGGCGATCGGGGCGTTCACCTTGACCCCTTCGGTGCCTTCCGCCACCAGGATCTTGCCAAGCACGCCTTCTTCGGGGGCTTCCATCTCGACCGTCGCCTTGTCGGTCTCGACCTCCGCCAGGACGTCGCCGATGGCAATGGCGTCGCCTTCCTTCTTCAGCCATTTGGCGAGCGTGCCCTCCTCCATCGTCGGGCTTAGGGCCTGCATCAGAAGCTGTTTCGGCATGGCGTCAGTCCCGGTAGCAGACGGCTTTCGCCGCCGCGACGACGCGGGCCGCATCCGGGAGGGCCAGCGCCTCGAGATTGGCGGCGTAGGGCATTGGCACATCGGCGCCGGTAACGCGGGTGACCGGCGCGTCCAAGTGATCGAAGAGTTCTTCCATGGCGGAGGCCGCAAGTTCCGCACCGATGCCGGCAAAGGGCCAGCCTTCCTCGACGCTGACCAGCCGGTTGGTCTTTTTTACCGATTCGACGATGGCCGGCAGGTCCAACGGGCGAATGGTGCGAAGGTCGATCACCTCGGCCTCGATTCCCTCTTCATGAAGGGTTTCCGCCGCCGCCAGCGCGTGCGCGACCGTCATCGAGAAGGCCGTGATCGTGACGTCGCCGCCTTCGCGCAGCACGCTGGCCTGTCCGATGGGTACGAGAAAGTCCGGGTCCGTCGGCACCTCGAAACTTTGCCCGTACAGCAATTCGTTTTCGAGAAAGACGACCGGGTCCGGGTCCCGGATCGCCGCTTTCAACAGCCCCTTCGCATCGGCGCCGGAATAGGGCGCGACGACCTTGAGGCCGGGAATGTGGGCGTACCAGCTGGCGTAGCATTGGGAATGCTGGGCGGCGACGCGGGCGGCGGCCCCGTTTGGCCCGCGAAAGACGATGGGGACCGAAACCCGCCCGCCGGTCATGTAGAGCGTCTTGGCCGCCGAATTGACGAGATGGTCGACCGCCTGCATGGCGAAGTTGAAGGTCATGAATTCGATGATCGGGCGCAGGCCCGCAAAGGCGGCGCCGACGCCGAGGCCGGCGAAGCCCATTTCGGTGATCGGCGTATCGACGACGCGCATTGCGCCGAATTCTTCCAGCAGCCCCTGGCTTACCTTGTAGGCGCCCTGATATTCGGCGACTTCCTCACCCATCAGGAACACGTTTTCGTCCCGGCGCATTTCCTCGGCCATGGCGTCGCGAAGCGCCTCGCGCAGGGTCTGGGTCGTCGTTTCACCCTCATAAGTGACGGCCGGCGCAGGCGCGGATTCGGGTTCAGTCTTGGGTTTTGGTTCGGGCTTTTCCGGCGCGTTTTTTTCTTCTTTGTCTTTTTCCTTCGGCTCGGCCTTCTTCGGCGGTGGTGCGGCCTTGGCGTCCTTCAAGGCGGATGCGTCTTCGCCCTCTTCCAGAATCCAGGCGACCGGCGCGTTCACCTTGACGCCTTCGGTGCCTTCCGCCACCAAGATCTTGCCGAGCGTGCCCTCGTCCACGGCTTCAAGTTCCATCGTCGCCTTGTCGGTCTCGATCTCGGCCAGCACGTCGCCAGAGGCAACGGCGTCGCCTTCCTTCTTCAGCCATTTGGCGAGCGTGCCCTCCTCCATCGTCGGGCTTAGGGCGGGCATCAGGACCTGTTTCGGCATGGGCTACGCCTCGACCAGAACGTTGGTGAACAGCTCGTCCGGGTCGGGTTCGGGCGATTCCTGGGCAAAGTCGGCGGCCTCGGCGACGATCGCCTTCACCTCGCGGTCGATCGCCTTCAAATCCTCTTCCTTTACTTTAGAATTTGATAGAAGTTCCTTGCTTAAGTGGTCGATAGGATCACGTTTTTCCCGAATTTTCGCGACCTCCTCGCGGCTTCGGTACTTGGCCGGATCCGACATGGAATGGCCGCGGTAGCGGTAGGTCCGCATTTCCAGAAGCACCGGCCCCTTGCCGCCGCGGGCATGGTCAACCGCCGCCTTCACCGCCTTCTCGACGGCCAGCACGTCCATGCCATCGATGCGCTTGCCGGGAATACCGACACTTTCGCCATGCTTGTACATGTCGGCAATGGCGGAGGCGCGTTCGACGGCGGTGCCCATGCCGTAGCGGTTGTTCTCGATGATGTAGACGATGGGCAGTTTCCAGAGAGAGGCCATGTTGAAGGCCTCGTAAACCTGGCCCTGATTGGCCGCCCCTTCCCCAAAGAAGGCGAGCACGACGCCATCGTCCTTGCGGTATTTGTGGGCGAAGGCAAGCCCGGTCCCGAGTGGCGCCGGGGCGCCGACGATGCCGTGGCCGCCGAAAAAGCCCTTGTCGGGCGCGAAAAAATGCATGGAACCGCCCTTGCCCTTGCACAGGCCAGGGGCGCGCCCGGTCAGTTCCGCCATGACCGTTTTCGGCTCCACACCCGATTCAAGAACGTGGCCGTGGCAGCGATAGGCGGTGATGAAAGAGTCCTTCGGCGGGTCGATAGTGGAAAGCGCGCCGACGACGACGGCCTCCTGCCCGATATAGAGGTGGCAGAAGCCCCCGATCAGGCCCATGCCGTATAACTGGCCGGCCTTTTCCTCGAAGCGGCGGATCAGCAGCATGCGCCGGTAGAATCCGAGCAGCTTGTCGCGTTCCCCGTTCCCGCCTTTCTTCGGCACGGCGCGCCGCCGCGCCTTGCGGGCGGGTTGCCGCTTCTCCGTTGCCTTTTTGGTGGGTCGTTTCGCCGCCATGCTATGCCAGCCGATGGGTGCGCATGCCGTTAGACCTACGCGCCCGGGCCGCTAATTGCAAGAGGGACGACGTTACAACGTATTCATATTATTGAAAAAAATTAATATAAACTGAATTTCAGTTAATTATTGTACGGAGAATGGGCGGTTCCCCCACCGTCCTTTTCGACCGAAGGCGCCACCAGGACGAGGATTTCGTCCCGGCGGCCGACATTGAGAAGCCGGCGGGCCTGTTCGTCGAGCATGTCGAGGTCGAGATGATCCGGGTGCAACAGGCGAACCCGGTTGGCAAGCCGGACGCGTTCCGCCTCGAGGGAAAGCACCGTCGCCTGGGCCTGGTTCACCTGCCCGGCAAGCTGAACCCAAGCCAGAATCCCGTGATCGCCCTGAATCGTGTGGTAGCCAAAATAGGTGATGGCCGCGATCCCAAGCGCCGGGGCAATGACCTGTTTCGCGCGAGCGCGAAGCTCGTTGAAAAGCAGCATGGCGGCGATGGAATCACGGCGATTCCACCGCGTCAACGTTTTTTGCGGAAAGCCTGCCTAGGCGATGGCGCGCTGAAAGCGCGCGCCCGCGTACTCGCCATTGGGGGCGAGCTCTTCTTCGATGCGGATGAGTTGGTTGTATTTCGCAAGCCGATCCGTGCGGGAAAGCGAACCTGCCTTGATCTGGCCGCAATTCGTCGCCACGGCAAGGTCGGCGATGGTGGCGTCCTCCGTCTCGCCGGAGCGGTGAGACAGTACGGCTGTGTAGCCGGCCTTGTGGGCGATTTCGATGGTCTCCAGCGTCTCGGAAAGGGTGCCGATCTGGTTCACCTTGATCAGGACGGAATTGGCGGCGCCGCGCGCGATGCCTTCCTGCAGGCGCAGCGGATTCGTCACGAAAAGGTCGTCGCCGACCAGCTGAATGCGCTTGCCCAGTGCCTTCGTCAGCGCCTCCCAGCTTTCCCAATCGTCCTCGGCCATGCCGTCCTCGATCGAAACGAGCGGATAGCGCTTCACGAGGTCTTCATAGAAAGCGACGAGCCCGGCGGCATCGAAGCGTTTCCCTTCGCCGCGAAGCTCGTAGGCGCCGTCCCGGTAAAGGTCGTTCGCTGCCACGTCGAGGGCAAGCGCTACGTCCTCGCCCGGCCGGTAGCCGGCCTTTTCAATGGCCTGCACGATAAAGCCGAGAGCTTCATCCGCGCTTTTCAGGTTGGGGGCGAAGCCGCCCTCGTCGCCGACGTTCGTGTTGTGGCCGGCCTGCTTGAGCTGGCCCTTCAGCGCGTGAAACACCTCGGCGCCGATGCGAATGGCATCCGCCATGCCGGCCGCGCCCACCGGCATGATCATGAATTCCTGCATGTCGAGCGGGTTGTCGGCGTGCATGCCGCCGTTCAGCACGTTCATCAGCGGGACCGGCAGGGTCCTGGCATGGGCGCCCCCGATGTAGCGGAAAAGCGGCATCCGGGCGTCCGCGGCGGCGGCCTTGGCCACCGCCAGGCTGACGCCGATGATGGCGTTGGCGCCAAGGCGTGACTTGTTCGGGGTGCCGTCGAGCTCGATGAGGACGCGGTCGATGGCCACCTGGTCTTCGGCGTCCATGCCGGAAAGCGCGTCGAAGATTTCGCCGTTTACCGCATCGACGGCCTTCTGCACGCCCTTGCCGCCGAAGCGGGCGGCGTTGCCATCCCGAAGCTCGACCGCCTCGTGGGTGCCGGTCGAGGCCCCCGACGGCACGCCGGCGCGGCCCTGGGCCCCGCTTTCCAGCACGACGTCCACTTCAACGGTGGGATTGCCACGGCTATCGATGATCTCGCGGGCATGAATATCGGTAATCGGCTTCATTCAACGTTTCTCCAGAAGCGTTCAGGCAAGCGGGCGAGCCTTCGCCACCCGGTCGAATTCCATGAGTTCGTCCAGAAGCGCCGGCAAGGCCGCCATCGGCACCATGTTCGGGCCGTCGGAAGGGGCGTTGTCCGGATCGGGATGGGTTTCCATGAAAACGGCGGCGACCCCGACGGCGACCGCGGCCCGAGCCAGGACGGGTACGAATTCGCGCTGGCCGCCGCTGGTCGCGCCCTGCCCGCCCGGCTGCTGGACGGAATGGGTCGCGTCAAAAACGACCGGAAAACCCGTTCGGGCCAGGATTGGCAGCGCGCGCATGTCGGAAACCAGCGTGTTGTATCCGAAACTGGCGCCGCGTTCGCAGACCAGCACGTTCGTATTGCCGGCCTCGACCAGCTTGCCGATGACGTTCGCCATATCCCAAGGGGCCAAGAACTGCCCCTTCTTGACGTTGACGGCCCGCCCGGTTTCAGCCGCGGCCAGCAGAAGGTCCGTCTGCCGGCAAAGAAACGCCGGAATCTGCAATACGTCGACGGCCTGGGCGGCGCGCGCGCACTGATCGGCCGTGTGCACGTCGGTCAGCACGGCGCAACCGAGCTTCTCGCGGACATTGGCCAGGATGGGGAGTCCCTCGTCGATGCCGATGCCGCGTGGGCTTTGCCCGCTGGTCCGGTTCGCCTTGTCGTAGGAGGATTTGTAGATAAAACCGATGCCAAGCTTGTCCGTGAGCGTAACGAGGGCTTCCGCCGTCTCCAGCGCGTGGGCCTGGCTTTCGATGGCGCAAGGCCCCGCGATCAGGGTCAGCGGCAGGTCGTTACCGACCTCGATCCTGCCGATCGGTACGTGGCGCGGCGTCGTCATTTCACCATCCTATTACACCAGGCGCGACTGTTTCACGGCCGCCTCGATAAAGGAAGTAAAGAGAGGGTGCGGCTCAAACGGGCGCGATTTCAGTTCCGGGTGAAACTGGACGCCGATGAACCAGGGATGGTCAGCCATCTCGATGATTTCCGGCAATTTCCCGTCCGGGGACATCCCGGAAAAGCGCAGGCCCACGGAGGCAAGCTGGTTGACGTAGTTGATGTTCACCTCGAAGCGGTGCCGGTGGCGTTCGCTGATATGCCCCGCCCCGCCGTAGATTTCGTGTACCCGGCTTCCCGGCTCGAGATCGCATGGATATGCCCCAAGCCGCATGGTGCCGCCAAGCTCGCCATCTTCGCTGCGCCGTTCAAGCGAGTCGCCGTGCATCCATTCCGTCATCAAGCCCACGACGGGGTCTTTCGTCGATCCGAATTCGGTCGAGTTCGCCTCCTCAAGGTTGGCGAGGTGCCTGGCGATCTCGACGACAGCCATCTGCATCCCGAAACAAATTCCGAAATAGGGCACCCGCTTTTCGCGGGCGAACTGGACGGCGGCGATCTTTCCTTCCGCGCCGCGTTCGCCGAAGCCGCCGGGCACCAGGATGCCGTTGACATCCCCAAGCTGGCGGACGGCGTTCTCCTTTTCAAAGACCTCCGAATCGATCCAGTCCAGGTTCAACCGCACGTGGTTGGCGATGCCGCCGTGGCTGAGCGCCTCGATCAGGGATTTGTAGCTGTCCAGCATGTGCACGTACTTGCCGACGACGGCGATTGTCACCTCGCCTTCCGGCGATTGGATACGCTTGACGATTTCCTGCCAGCCATGCAGGTCCGGCCCCTGTTCCCTGGCGACGCCGAAGTGGCGGCAGACCTGATCATCAAAACCTTCCGCGTGGTAGCTGAGCGGCACTTCGTAGATCGAGGAAACATCGGTTGCCGGAATCACGGCTTCTTCGCGCACGTTACAGAAGAGTGCGATTTTCCGCCTTTCCGCAGGCGGAATTTCCCGGTCGCTTCGGCACAGCAGCACGTCCGGCTGAATCCCGACGCTTAGCAGCTCCTTGACGGAATGCTGGGTGGGTTTTGTTTTCAACTCGCCGGAAGACGGAATGTGGGGAATGAGCGTCAGGTGAACGTACATCACGCGCTCGCGTCCCAGTTCGTTGCCGAGCTGGCGGATGGCCTCGAGGAACGGCAGGCCTTCGATGTCGCCGACCGTGCCGCCGATTTCGCATAGCACGAAGTCGTCGTCCTTGAGGTCGGCCAGGACGAATTCCTTGATGGCGTCGGTAACGTGGGGAATGACCTGAATGGTGGCGCCCAAATAATCGCCGCGCCGTTCCTTGGCAATCACCGAGGAATAGATTTTTCCGGTTGTGACGTTGTCCGTGCTTTTCGACGAAACACCGGTGAAGCGTTCGTAGTGACCGAGGTCGAGGTCCGTTTCGGCACCGTCGTCGGTGACGTAAACCTCGCCGTGCTGGTACGGGCTCATCGTGCCCGGGTCGACGTTGAGATAGGGATCCAGCTTGCGCAGGCGCACCTTGAATCCCCGCGCCTGCAGCAAAGCGCCCAGCGCTGCGGAGGCAATTCCCTTACCAAGTGAGGAGACCACGCCGCCGGTAATAAAGATGAACCGCGTCATGGACCTACAGCTTACCCGAAAACGATCGGATTCCGAAACTAAAAGAGGCGACAAAATCGCCGCCTCGGATTTGGATCCGCCGCTTCCGGACCGTCATTCGCCCAAAGGCGCGCTTGGCTTGGCCGGCGGGGCCGGTTCAACCGGGGCCTCCGGCGGCATTGCCTCGAAAGGGGTCGTCTCCGGGGTCTCCACGTCGAGAATCGACGTCGGCTTGGAGGATTTATTGGCGAGAATGGCCAGCGTCAGGCTGGTCGCCATGAAACAGGCGGCAAGAATCGCCGTCGTCCGGGTAAGCAGGTTGGCGGTTTCCTTGGTCGTAAAGAGGCCCCCGCCAGCCCCGCCGCCGCCGATTCCAAGCCCGCCGCCCTCGCTGCGCTGAAGAAGCACCATGCCAACCAGTGCAATGGCAAGCAGCAGGTGAATAACGAGAAGAATCGTCGTCATCGTGGGTTGTTTCTACGCTTTTTCCAGGGTTTGCCCGCGTCCATGGCCCCCGCCTTTTACCGAATCCACCGCCGCCATGCTAGCCACAACTTTCGATGATTTCGCAAAAGGCCCCGGCATCCAGGCTGGCGCCGCCGACCAGAACCCCGTTTACCTCATCAAGGGTCATAATCTCCGCCGCGTTGGCGGGCGCAACGGAACCCCCATAGAGAACGGAAAAGGCCTCCGAGGCCCCGAAGGCATTGGCAAGAAGCGTTCGGATTCGCGCGTGAACGGCGCCGATTTCATCCATGTCCGGCGTCCTGCCGCTGCCGATGGCCCAGATCGGCTCGTAGGCGATGGCGGTGTTCGCCGCCGAAACGCCCTTCGGGAGGGAAGCGGCAAGCTGCGTTTCGACAACGGTCGCGGTCTGGCCGGCGTCGCGCGCGGCCTTGCTTTCACCGACGCAGACGATGGCTTTCAGCCCCGCCGCGTGCGCGGCCCTTGTCTTGGCGGCGACCTCTTCATCCGTTTCGCCATGGCTCTGACGGCGTTCCGAATGACCAAGGATGACAACGCGGCAGCCCGCATCCGCCAGCATCGGCGCCGAAATGTCGCCGGTATGCGCGCCCTCGGCTTCCCAGTGGCAATCCTGTGCGCCGAGCAGAAGACCGCTGCCTTCGAGGAGCCGCCCTACCCTGCCCAGAAGCGTGGCCGGCGGACAGAGTGCCACGTCCACGTCCTGCCGCCCCATCGCCTGCCAACGTTCAACGATGCCCCGCGCAAGCGCGTCACCCGCCTCGCCGAGTGCATGCATTTTCCAATTGCCGGCTACCAGCGGGCGCGGTGCGTTTGCCATGTGTATTTCGATGCCTTTTTCAGACGCCCGGTCTTCGGGCTTGCGTAGCATAGGGCCGGTCGCGTTTCCAGCCTTGCCGAGAGGCAAAACGGCCCCATTCTCGGGTTGCGGGGGGTTGGCGCCCTCTTTATCATGCGGCTGGCAACGGCTTGAATTCCGGCCTTTTTTCAACTCGCCGATCTACGATTTCGCATGCTTGAATCGATTCGAAAACGTACGGCCTCCTGGGTCGTCAAAGCATTGCTGCTTCTCCTCGTGCTGAGTTTTGCGGTGTGGGGAATCGGCGATATTTTTCGCGGCGGGCGTGAACAGACCGTCGCCACCGTAGATGACATCAACATCACGAATCGCCAGCTTAACCGCGAATTCCGGCGTGAAATGAATCGGATTCAGCACGTTTTCGAAAACGCGCTGACTTCGGAACAGGCGCGGGAGATGGGCCTGCTCGACCGTGCGCTCGACCGCATGATCGCCGAAACGGTGTTCGACCTGGAATCCCACGAGCTGCATCTCATAGCGAGCGACTCGCTCGTCGCGGCTAGGATCAAAGACAATCCCGCCTTTCGCGACCGTTTCGGGGAATTCGACCGGCAGATCTTCTATCAGCTGCTGTTGAACAACGACTACACGGAAGAACAGTTCACGGAGCTCGTGCGCCGCGGCATCACCCGCAACCAGCTTGCGGAAGCCGTTACCCATGGCACGGTCGTGCCGGAACGGCTGGGAACGATTTTGTTCAAGTTCCTGAAGGAAGAACGCACCGCAGACATGATCGCGGTGCCGGCCAGCCGGATGAAGGGCGTCGGCCAGCCGGATGCGGAAGCGCTGACCGCCTATTACGAGGAACATTCCAGAAATTACATGTCGCCGGAATATCGCGGCGTCACGGCCATCGTTCTTGCACCGGACGACTTCCTGAGCGAGATCGAGGTTCCCGAAGAGGAAATTCAACGCGAATACGACGCCCGGCTTGGGGAACTCTCCACCCCGGAGCGCCGCGAGATCGAGCAAATCCTGCTTTCCGACGAGGAAAGCGCCACCAAGGCGGATGTCCTGCTGACGTCCGGAACGTCTTTCGAGAAGGTCGCGCAGGAAATTGGAAGGGTTGAAAAAAACGCCAACCTATCCCTCGGCAGTCACGCCCGCGACGAATTGATCTCGGAACTTTCCGAACCGGCCTTCGCGTTGAAGAAGGGCGAGATCAGCAAGCCGATTCAAAGCTCCTTCGGGTGGCATATCCTGCGTGTGAAGGAAATCACGCCCGGTTCGATTCCCAAACTGGAAGATGTGCGCGAACAGATCGTCGATGAAATCACGCGCGGCCAGGCTATTGACAGCCTGTACGCCATCTCGACGCAGCTTGAGGACCGCCTCGCCGGCGGCGCCACGCTCGAGGAAGCAAGCAAGGAATTGGATCTTCCCATCGTCCGGCTTGAAAAGGTAAGCAGCGACGGAAAAACCCCGGAGGGGAAACCGGCCGAGGCGCTTCCCGATATCGATGATTTTCTGACCGTCGCCTATGAAACGGCGGCCGGTGAAGAAAGTACGATGATCGAGACGAAGGAAGGCGGCTTCTTCATTCTGCGGGTCGATGCCATTACCCCGACGGCGCTGCGCCCGCTTGAGGAAATTCGCGAACAAGCCGTTGCCGACTGGCAGGCGGAAGAGCGCACCCGCAAGGCGGAAGCCCTGGCCGTGAAGATCATCGAAGACAGCAGCCAGGGGAAAAGCCTGCGAAGCCTTGCCGCCAATTCCGGGCTGCGGGTCAAGGCCATCGGCCCGCTTACCCGCGATGGGGAAGAGAGCGACGAAAACCTGACCGCCGAGCTGATCGACAAGCTCTTTGCGGCGAAGGCCGACGGGGTCGTCATGGCGCCGACGGACGACGGCTACGCGGTTGCCAAGGTCAAGGAGATCCTGGAAGCGGATATCGGCAAGGATACGGAAGCGTTGGAAAACGTGCGCACGCAGGTCGTGCAATCCATGGCGAACGACATCCTGGATCAATACATCGCCGCTCTTCGAAAGAAATACCCGGTCAAAATCTATCCTTCGGCCATTGAATCGGCCTATTAGTCCGGGCGATGCGGATTAACCCTGCCCTTTCCGACTTTACCGACACCTACGACAACGGCCGCCCGCAGGTCGTCTGGACGAAGCTGGTTGCGGACCTGGAAACGCCCGTCTCGGCGATGCAGAAACTGGCTCGCAACGCGCCGAACAGTTTCCTGCTCGAATCGGTCGAAGGCGGCGCCATGCGCGGGCGCTATTCCTTCATCGGCATCCGCCCGGACGTCATCTGGCGCTGTTTCGGCGACCGGGCCGAGATTAATGAAAACGCCAGCCACGATGCCAACGCCTTCGTGCCAGCTGCGGGCGGCGCCTTTCGTTCGTTTCGAGAGCTGCTTGCGAAATCGGCCGTCGATCTTCCCGACGCCTTGCCGCCAATGGCGGCCGGCCTCGTCGGCTACATGGGTTACGACATGGTTCGCCTGATGGAAGGCCTGCCGGCGTCGAACCCGGAAGGTGTGACCGGCATGCCGGATGGCATGTTCGTCCGGGCCACGGTGATGGCGATCTTCGATAACATCGAGGACACGGCGATCCTGGTCACGCCGGTGCGCCCAAAGGAAGGCGTGGATGCGAAAACGGCCTATGGGAAAGCGCAGGCACGGCTTGAGCAATGCATCGCCGACCTGGATACGCGCCTTCCTCCTGAAGCGGCGCCCTCGACACCGGGCACGCCGCCGGAGCCAGTCTCGAACATGGCGCGCGAGGCCTATTACGGGATGGTCGAACGCGCCAAGGAATATATTCTAGCTGGCGACATCTTTCAGGTGGTGCCGTCGCAGCGCTTCCAGGTTCCCTTTACCCTGCCCCCGATCGCGCTTTACCGCGCCCTTCGCCGGCTCAACCCCTCGCCTTTCCTGTTCCTGCTGGACTTCGAAGGCTTCGCCGTCGTCGGCTCGTCTCCGGAGATCATGGTTCGGGTTCGCGACGGCGTCGTGACGATCCGGCCGATCGCCGGCACCCGCCGGCGCGGCAAGGATGCCGCGGAAGACAAGCGTCTGGCCGAAGACTTGCTGGCCGACCCGAAGGAACGGGCCGAACACCTCATGCTGCTGGATCTGGGGCGGAACGATGTCGGACGCGTGGCCGACATCGGCAGCGTCGAGGTTACGGAAGAGATGAACGTTGAATATTACTCGCACGTCATGCACCTGGTTTCTAACGTTCAGGGCAGGCTGGACCCGAAATTCGACGCGATCGACGCCCTGATCGCAGGCTTTCCCGCCGGCACCGTTTCCGGCGCGCCGAAGGTGCGCGCCATGGAGATCATCGAAGAACTGGAGCCGGATCGCCGCGGCATTTACGGCGGTTGCGTCGGCTACTTCGCATCGAACGGCACCATGGACAGTTGCATCGCGCTGCGAACGGCCATCGTCAAGGACGGGAAAATGTACGTGCAGGCCGGAGGCGGCGTCGTCGCCGACAGCAAGCCGGAAGCGGAATATCAGGAAAGCTGCAACAAGGCGATGGCGCTAATCCGGGCGGCGGAAGAAGCCATGCGGTACGCCTCAAACGAATAGATCGGGCCCTAGCGCCCGGTGACGGCCCCCTGCCCGTCGAGCCGCTTGCGCACCACCGCGCTTACCGGCACCAGCGCAAAACCTTTTTCTTCCAGCGTCGGCAACCATTCCCGAAGGGCCGCCATCGTCACTTCGTGCGGGTGGCCGATGGCGACGGCAACGCCTTCGTTACGCGCAATCTCCTCGAGTCGCGCCAGGCGCTCGTGAACGTTCTTGGCCGACAGGTAATTGTCGAGAAACACCTGACGCTCCGCAAAAGGGATGCCCATTTCCCCGGCCAGTTCCCTGGCCACGGTGTCGCTGGTCGTCCGGGAATCGAGAAACAGAAGACCACGCGACTTCAGTTCCTGAAAAACCAGGGCCAGGCGTTCAGGGTTTTTCGTGAACTTGCTGCCCATGTGGTTGTTGATGCCGACATAGTGATCGAACCGGTCAAGGTCCCAACGCAGCCGCTCCAGAATTTCCTCCACCGACATGCGGGTCATCAACGCCCGCGGCCCCGGATCGGCCACCTTGCCTTCCGGTTCCATCGGCACGTGAACGAGCAGTTCATGGCCGGCGGCGCGCGCCCGGCGGGCCTGTTCCGGCAGTTTCGCGGCATAGGGAAGAAAAGCCAACGTCAGCGGTCCCGGCAGCCCGATCGCCATGGCTGAACGCTTTGGGCTTAAGCCGAGGTCGTCGATGACAATGGCAATGAGCGGCCGTTCGCCGTTTTCGGGAACTGCGACGGCGTTGCGTATCCATTGCGGCTTCGACGCTTCGCCCGGCAAAAAATCGCCAGGCTTTGCCGCCGGCAGCCCTGCAACCTTGGGAACGGGCCGCCGGGCCGCTTCCTTGTGGGTCGTTTCGATTTTCGACGCGGACGGCGTTTCGCCCAAAAAGAGCGTGAGCCCGGCACCAAGAGCCAGACCGACGCCAAGGGCAAGGACGGCGGCGATCCAGGGCCGCGCCAGCGTTTTTCCGAGACTATGTTTTCGTTTCGTCGGCAAACCGGTCTTCCGTTTCGTCGTCGGCAAGATCGTCCAGAATCGGACAGTCCGGACGCTCGTCGCCGTGACACCGTTCCGTCAAATCGATGAGCACCCCGCGCATGTTCTCCAACGCGCGGATGCGCTGATCAATACTTCCGATCTGCTGAATGGCAAGTTTTTTTACCTCGCTGCTTGAACGATGCTGATCTCGCCACAAGGCCAGCAGGTTTTCAACGTCTCCTACCGAAAATCCTAATCGCCGCGCGCGCTGGACGAACCGCAGGGTCATCAGGTCGTTTGACGTGTATACCCGGTAACCGCCCTCGGAACGATGCGGCTTCGGGAGCAAGCCGATCGATTCGTAGTAACGAATCGTTTTCGCCGGAAGACCGGATTTTTTGGATACTTCGCCGATGTTCATGCTTTTTGCTCCGCGTTTTCGTTCAAAGGCCGCCAGCGCGCAAGTAACAGGGAATTCGAAACCACGCTTACGCTGCTGAAAGCCATGGCACCGCCCGCGATGATCGGGCTCAAGAGGCCGGTCGCGGCCAATGGAATGCCGACGACGTTGTAGATGAAGGCCCAGAAAAGGTTCTGCCGGATCTTCGATACCGTCGCCCGCGAAACCCGGATGGTTTCCGCAAGCAACAACGGTTCGCCCCGCATCAGGGTGACGCCAGCCGCCGCCATGGCGACGTCCGTTCCCGTGCCCATCGCGATTCCGACATCCGCGGCCGCCAGGGCCGGCGCGTCGTTGATGCCGTCGCCGACCATGGCGACGGTCTCGCCCGCCTCGCGAAGCCGCAGGATTTCAGCAATTTTTTGTTCCGGCAACAGCTCGGCCAGGACCCGGTCGATCCCAAGCTTTCCGGCGACGGCGGCGGCGGTGCGCTGGTTATCGCCGGTCATCATGACGATGGCGATTCCCATCGCCTGCAGCCGGCCGAGCGCTTCCGCCGCGTTCGGGCGGACCGGGTCGCTTGCCACGATGGCTCCAAGTAGACGGGGCGCCTCCCCTGCCCGCGCCACCCACATGACGGTGCTCCCTTCCGACTCGCACGCAATGGCCTGGGAATCGAGGCTGGCCGTCGCGATCTTGGATTCCGTCATCAGCCGGCGGCTGCCAATGATCAGGCGTTCGCCGGCGACGACGGCCTCGAGGCCGCGGCCGGTGAAACTTTGAAAATGCTCAAGCGGTTTCAGCGTCTCGCCCCCCGCCGCATCCAGAATGGCACGGGCGAGCGGGTGTTCGCTGCCCTGCTGGGCCGAGGCGGCAAGCAGGAGCAACGTCTCCCGGTCCACGCCTTCGGCGGGCAGGACGCGAGAGACCCGGGGCTGGCCTTCCGTCAGCGTGCCGGTCTTGTCGAGGGCCATGACCGTGACCTTGCGGGTCCGTTCCAGCGCTTGCAAATCCTTGATCAGTATGCCGTGACGTGCCGCGATTCCCATGCCAGCGACGATCGCCGTCGGGGTCGCCAAGCCCAACGCGCAGGGACAGGCAATGACCAGGACGGAAACGGCGGCAATGACGGCCAGGCCGATGGCGCCGGTGAAAAGCCATTGGACGGCGAAGGTAAAGACGGCGACGAACAGCACCGCCGGGACGAAAACGGCGCTGACCTGATCGACCAGTTTCTGGACGGGCGCGCGGCTGGCTTGGGCCCCTTCGACCAGGTGGATGATCCTGGCCAGAGTCGTTTCGGCCCCCACCCGCGTCGTGACCACGCGCAGAAGGCCGGAGCCGTTCACCGAACCGCCGGTGACGGACGCGCCCTTTTCCTTTTCGACCGGCTGGCTTTCCCCGGTGATCAGCGATTCGTCCACTTCGCTTGCCCCCGCGACGACCTCACCGTCGACGGGCAACTTTTCACCGGGCTTGACCAGCACGACGTCGCCAACGGCCAGGGTCTCGACGGGAACCTCGATTTCCTTGCCGTCCTTCACGAGCCGGGCCGTTTCGGGCCGAAGCCGCATCAGCGCGCGGATGGCCGCCGACGTTCCCTGTTTGGCGCGGTTCTCCAGCCATTTGCCGAGCAGCACCAGTGTGATGATGATGGCCGATGCCTCGAAATAGAGGGCATCGGCGCCTTCCGCTTCCGGCCACAGGGTCCGATAGGCGCTTAGGCCATAGGCCGCCGAGGTGCCGAGCGCGACCAACTGGTCCATCGTGCCATTGCCATGGCGAAGCGCCGTCCATGCTGCCTTGTAGAAGTGCCAGCCGACGACGAACTGCACGAGGCTGGCAATCGCCATCTGCACCAGGGGTGCCAGATGAAACGGTAGGCCCGCGACCTCGCCCGCCATCTGAGCGGCCAACGGTACGGTCAGCAAGACCGAGAGAATCAGGAGGCGCGACTGCCAGGGTGAGCTGGCGTGGTGTGCGTAATGGGCGTGGGCCTCTTTTTTCGCCGTAGCGTTCGCCGGCGGAACCTGATAGCCGATCGCGCGGATGGCATCGGCGATCCGGGCGGGATCAAGCAAGCCGGGATCGAAGCGGAGATCGGCCTGCTCGAGCGTGAAGCTTACCTCTGCGGCAAACACGCCGGGCAGCGCCCGCAGCATCTTGGCCACGTGGTTGGCACAGCCAGCACAAGTCATCCCTTTTACGGGCAGGGACAATTCCCGGCCTTCATCCGCCGCGTCTTTCGGCGTAAGCTCCCGGACCTTTGCATGAAGGGACGTCGTCATAACGCCCCATGTACACCTTCCAGTTACTGGAAGGTCAAGGCAATGTTTCCAGTTATTAGAAGGCCAGACTCCCTGTCCTTCAATACGGACTTGAATACCGCGCTCGGACCATAGGGTAGTTTTTTGTACTTTTAGGTCGGGAAAAAGGCCGAAATGAATCACTAGATGATTCAGGTTATAGTATAAGAAATATGATTTAATCTATTGATATGTATCTATTAATTGATAATTACGACAGCTTTGTTTACAATCTTTACCATTATTTCGGTGAGCTGGGCGCCGAGATGGAGGTAAAGCGCAACGATGCGATCACCGTGGCTGAGGCGCTGGCCCTAAAACCGGAGGGAATCGTGATTTCCCCTGGCCCCTGCGACCCCGACCAGGCGGGGATCTGCCTTCCCCTGATCGAGGCGGCGGCCGGTAAATTCCCGATTCTAGGCGTCTGCCTTGGCCATCAGGCGATCGGCCAAGCGCTGGGCGGCCGGGTCATCCGGGCGCCGGTGCCGATGCACGGCAAGGTAAGCGAAATTCACCACGCCGGTTCGGACGTTTTTCAGGGCCTGCCCGACCCCTTCCCTGCGACCCGCTACCATTCCCTGATCGTCGAGCGTAAAACCTTGCCGGATTGCCTAACGGTGACGGCGAAGACAGAGGACGGTCTGATTATGGGGCTCGCCCACAAGGCATTGCCGATTTACGGCGTCCAGTTTCACCCAGAGAGCATCGCCTCCGAGCATGGCCACACCGTGCTTCGGAACTTCCTGACGCTGGCCGGGGGGGCGGCCTGAAATGGCGGAACCGGCAAGCCCGCTTCGCGCCCTGCTTGTGAAGGTTGCCGACGGCGACGCCCTGAGCGAGGCGGAAACCGCCGCAGCCTTCCGGGTCCTGATGGCTGGCGAGGCGACCGCCGGCCAGACCGGCGCTTTCCTGATGGCGCTTCGCCAACGCGGGGAAACCATCGACGAGATCACCGGGGCGGCCCGCGTGCTGCGCAAGATGGCCGTCTTGGTCAAGGCGCCGGCGGGCGCCATCGATACCTGCGGCACCGGCGGCGATGCCTCCGGCACCCAGAATATTTCGACCGCCACGGCCCTAGTCGTGGCCGGGGGCGGCGTTCCGGTCGCCAAGCATGGCAACCGCGCCGTTTCCTCGAAATCCGGCTCGGCCGACGTGCTGGAGGCGCTAGGCGTCCGGCTGGAGGCCAACCCGAAACGGGTCGAGCGGGCGCTGCGCGAGGCGAAGGTCGGATTCCTGTTCGCGCCCCGCCACCACCAGGCCATGCGCCACGTCACCGGCGTGCGCAAGGAGCTTGGCATCCGCACCATCTTCAACCTGCTGGGCCCGTTGGCCAATCCGGCCGGCGCGAAACGCCAGCTGCTTGGCGTCTATTCGCGGGACTGGGTCGAACCGATGGCTCGGGTCCTGAACAAGCTGGGCACGACCCGCGCCTGGGTCGTCCACGGCAAGGATGGCCTGGATGAACTGACGACGACGACGACGACCTACGTCGCCGCCCTTTCCAAGGGCCGGGTGCGCAGCTTCGAGGTGGCGCCGGAAGACGCCGATCTTCCCCGGGCCAAACCGGGCGAGTTGAAGGGAGGCGATGCGGCCGCGAACGCAAGGGCGATCGCGCGGCTGCTGGAAGGCCAGCCGGGCCCCTTCCGGAACGTCGTGCTGCTGAACGCGGCGGCAGCGTTCGTCATTGCCGAGAAGGCCAGGAACCTGAAACAGGGCGTGACCCTGGCCGCGGATGTGATCGATACTGGGAAGGCCCAACGGAGTCTCGCGAAGCTCGTCGAGATCACGAACGCCGGGAAGCACTAGGTGACAGGAATCCTTAGCCGCATTTGCGCCGAAAAGCGCGAGCACGTCGCCCGCTGCCGGGAGGCGCGCCCGTTGCCCGAGGTGATTGCGCTGGCCGAGGCCGCTGCACCCACCCGCGGCTTCCTGCGACAATTGAACGCAGCGAAAGCCGCCGGGCGCTATGGCCTGATCGCCGAGATCAAGCGCGCCTCGCCGAGCCATGGCCAGATCCGGGAGGATTTCGACGTGCCGGCCCTGGCCAAGGCCTACGAGGCGGGCGGCGCCACCTGCCTTTCCGTGCTGACGGACACGCCCTGGTTCCAGGGCGAGGACGCCTATCTCACGGCGGCAAGGGAGGCCACCGCCCTGCCGGTGCTGCGCAAGGACTTCCTGCTCGACCCCTATCAGATTTACGAGGCCCGTGCCCTGGGCGCGGATTGCGTGCTGCTGATCCTGGCGGCGCTGGACGAGGAAGAGGCGGATCTTCTTGAAAAGACCGCCTTCGCGCTTGGCATGGACGCGCTGGTCGAGGTGCACTCCGAGGCCGAACTCGACCGGGCGCTGGCCATGGGCTCGGCCCTCATCGGCATCAACAACCGCAATCTGGAAACCCTGAAGGTGGACTTGGAAACGACGGAAAAGCTGGCCCCCAAGGTGCATGGCGAGCGCCTTGCCGTCTGTGAAAGCGGCCTGGCCACGCCCGCCGATCTTGCCCGCATGGCCAAGGCGGGGGTGACGACCTTCTTGATCGGGGAAGCCCTGATGCGCGAAGACGACGTCGCCGCCACCACCCGGAACCTGCTGGGCCCGGCCGTGACCAGCACACCGGCGGAGGCTTAAGCGATGGCGAAGGACTTCACCCATTTCGACGCGAAGGGCAACGCCTCCATGGTGGACGTCACGGAAAAGGAGGAGACCGAGCGCCGCGCCACCGCCAAGGGTTCCGTCCTCATGCAGCCCGAAACGCTTGCCAAGATTCAGGAAGGCGTCGTCAAGAAGGGCGACGTGTTGAGCGTCGCCCGGCTGGCCGGCATTCAGGCAGCGAAGCGGACGGCGGATCTGATCCCGCTTTGCCACCCCTTGCCCCTGACCTCGATCGAGATCGAGCTCACCTGCGACCCGGCCCGCAACGCCGTCGACATCGCCGCGACCTGCCGGCTGAAGGCCCGGACAGGGGTCGAGATGGAGGCCCTGACGGCGGTCTCGGTGGCGGCACTCACCGTCTACGACATGTGCAAGGCGCTGGACCGCGGCATGCGCCTGACCGACATTCGTCTTATTCATAAATCCGGCGGTAAATCCGGTATTTACGAAGCATCTTGATGATATCAGTTGAAGAAGCCGTGGCGACGATCCGGGCCGGCCTAGCACCCCTTCCGGCCGAGGAAGTCGCCCTTGCCGACGGGCTCAACCGCGTCCTTGCCGAGGACCTTGCGGCGGGCCACGATCAGCCGCCGGTCGCCGTTTCGGCCATGGACGGCTACGCCGTTCGGGCCACCGACACGGTGTCCCCGCCCACCACCCTTGCGCTGATCGGCGAAAGCCGGGCCGGGGGTGGCTTCGCGGGCCGGGTCACGGCGGGGGAAGCGGTTCGCATCTTCACCGGCGCACCACTGCCGGAGGGGGCGGACGCCATCGTCATCCAGGAAGTCACGGAACGGACCGATACCGGTGTCCTCGTCAAGGAAGCCGCTCCCGAAGGCCACTTTGTGCGGCCGGCCGGGCTGGATTTCCACGCCGGCGACGTCCTGCTTGCGGCAGGAACGGCGTTGACTCCCCGCGCCCTTGGCCTGGCGGCGGCGGCGAACCGGGCGACGCTTGCGGTGCGGCGGCGACCCGTCATTGCCATCCTTTCGACCGGCGACGAGCTGGTCGAGCCGGGCGGCGCCCTGCAACCGGCCCAGAACGTGAATGCGAACGCCGCCACGCTTGGCGCTTATGTCCGGGCGCTGGGCGGCGAGCCCGTCGATCTGGGCATCGCCAGGGACAGCCGGGAATCCCTGCTCGCCTTGGTGAAAGGCGCGGAAAAAGCCGATCTGCTGGTGACCTCCGGCGGCGCCTCGGTCGGCGATCACGACCTGGTGCGAAGCGTGCTTGGCGAGGAAGGGCTGGCGCTGGATTTCTCGGGGGTCGCGGCCCGGCCCGGCAAGCCCACCTTCTTCGGGCGCCTCAAGGGCACGCCGCTTCTGGGCCTGCCCGGCAATCCGGTCTCGATCGTGGTGGGCGGCCTGCTGTTCCTGCGTCCGGCCCTGGAGGCCCTGCTCGGCATGGACGCCGAGACGGAGACGACGGAACGGGCGAAACTTGCCGCGCCGCTTGAAAGGAACGGGGCGCGGCAGGCCTATCTTCGTGCCAGAAGCGCGCGGCAGGCCGACGGCACCCCCACCGTCACGCCCTTCGCCCAGCAGGACAGCTCGATGCTGGCCCAGGCCGCCGCCGCCGATTGCCTGGTCGTGCGCGCCCCTCACGCGCCCGACGCCGCGGCCGGGGACTGGGTCGAAATCCTTCGGATCCCTTGACGCCATACCGGAACCAAAGTAGAACATGGAGAAGGTTTTCCTTTTGTTCTATTCCGGCTGACCGGTTCGACAAGGGGTCTTGCGATGTTGACGAACAAGCAACATGAACTCCTGGCCTTTATCCACAAGCGCCTGACCGAAACGGGGGTCGCCCCCTCCTTCGATGAGATGAAGGCGGCGCTCAAGCTGAAATCGAAATCCGGCATTCACCGCCTGATTACGGCGCTGGAGGAGCGCGGCTTCATCCGCCGCCTGCCCCACCGGGCCCGCGCACTCGAGGTGTTGAAACTGCCGGGAACGGCGGCCGGGCCGCGCCCGCTCGCCACCAAGAAAGGCGGTTCCGCCGAAGTGATCCGCGGCAATTTCCGCCCGCTGCATGGCGGCGAGATCGAAGAAAACACCGCCACCGCCGTCGAACTGCCCCTGTTCGGGCGCATCGCCGCCGGCACCCCGATCGAGGCGCTGCGCGACCCGACCGCCACGATCGACGTGCCCGCCAGCCTGCTGAGTGCCGGCAAGCACTATGCCCTTGAAGTCGCCGGCGATTCGATGATCGAGGCCGGCATCTACGACGGCGACACCGCGCTGATCGAGGAATGCGACATCGCCGAAAGCGGCAACATCGTCGTCGCCCTCATCGACAACGAAGAAGTCACGCTGAAGCGGCTTCGCCGCAAGGGAGCCTCGATCGCCCTCGAGCCCGCCAACAAGCACTACGAAACGCGGATTTTCGGCAAGGATCGCGTGCGCATCCAGGGCAAACTGATCGGCCTTTACCGCCAGTATTAATCCGTCTTCCTATCGCGCCCGTCGGGCACCAACACCCAGGGCCGCTCCCCCCGCGTTTCGCGCACGTTGCGAACCCGCGCGCCGTCCTCTCCCAGCCAAATCGCATGGCCGCCCATGCGCCACAGATCAAAACGGTCGATCACGACCGGCGTCCCCGCGCACAGGCGCCCGCGCGCCGGCTCGCGGCTGACGACGACGTTGACGTCGACGCGACCGCAATCCTCGACCAGCGCGTCAAGCGCGAACGCCAGGGCGACGACCTGGCCGTGCAGCCGGTAGATGCAGCCCTGCCCATCGCAAGTGAGCCGACCGTCCTCGCTCTGGCCGCTTTTCGGCCATGGGAGGGAGCGGGCATCACCAGCAAGGCGCAGCCAGTCCCGCCCGGCAAGCTTGCCGGCGCGGCGGGAGGAAAGCCGGTAGCCGCCCTCTTCCGCCCGGACGGCAAAGAGTTTGGCGTCGCCGGAAACGAGCACGTCCGGCGGCCGCACGAAGGCGATCGTCAGGAGCCCCGTAACGATGCCGACCGCGCCGCCATAGCGCCATCTGCCCCGCCACAGGCAGAGCCAGAGCCCGCCCAGGACGAACGCCACGAACCCCGCTGCCGGCATGGACGGCACGAGCGCCACCGAACCGGGCCAGCCGGCGACCGTCCCCGCCGTTTCGATCACGCCTTCAACGCCCCACCCCATCGGCACAAGGGCCGCCTGCTCCAGCCCGAACGGCATCAGCAGGAAGCTCACCACTGCCCAGGGCATGACCCATAGAGCGGTGATCGGCACGGCGACCAGATTGGCTGCCAGGCCGTATTCGGCAAAGCGGTTGAAATGCTGGATGGCGAAGGGCGCGGTGGCCAGACCGGCGACGAGCGTCGTCAGCCCCACTCCCGCCACGTAAAGGCCGGCCCGGCGGACCAGCCCGCCGGCCGCCTTGCCGCGAATCCAGGGCTGGCGAATGCCTTCGTAGACGGCGACGAGCGCCACGACCGCGGCAAAGGAAAGCTGGAAGGAAGCCCCCAACAAGGATTCGGGCTGCAGCAACAGCACCACGAAGGCCGCCCAGGCGACCAGGCGCATCGAGATTCCCGTCCGGTCCAGCAGTACGGCCAGCAGCACCAGCCCCATCATGAGGAAGGCGCGTTGGGTCGGGATCGTCGCGCCCGAGATGAGGAGGTAGAGGAAGGCACCGAAGATGGCAGCGACGGCGGCCCATTTTTTGATGTGAAACCGCACGGCAAGGGGCGTCGCCAACGCCAGCAGCGCCCGCACGCCGAAGAACAGGATACCGGCGACCAGCCCGATGTGCAGGCCCGAAATGGCCAGCAGATGGGCCAGACCCGAATCCCGCATGGCGGCGAGGACGCTTTCGTCGATCGCGCCGCGCTTGCCGGTCATGAGCGCGGCGGCCACGGCACCGGGCTGGCCGGGAAGCGCGGCCATCACCCGGTCGAAGACCTGCTGGCGAACGCGTTCGATCCGGCCGGCGGAGGCGTTCTGGGTTCCTTTCGCCGGTTCGATTTGCTCCAGCGGCCCAATGGCAAACCCGACGCCCCCCAACCCGTTGAAGAAGGCGTAGCGCTGAAAGTCGAACTGGCCGGGCGCCGTGGGGGCGCCCGGCGGCAGAAGCATGCCCCGCACCCGCACCCTGTCGCTGATATTGAGAGCCTCGCGTTCCTGGTCCCGGCGCAGGCGGACGCGAACCCGGCCCGGTGTTTGCGCCTCGGCGATGCCTTCGATGCGGGGCGCGCCCAGTGTCACGCGATAGGCGGTGGGCAGCGTGTCGAAATGCTCGATGCGGCCTTCGATAGCGACCACCCCGGTTTTCTTTTCAAGAACGGGGGCCGCCACCAGCAGGGTTCGAATCTTGGCAGCGGAAAAACCGGTCCCGACAATGGCCAGGGCCAGAACGAGAAGAAACAGGCGCTCGTATTTCCACGTGAAGCCAAGCGCCAGAAACGGCACGCCGGCCACCAGCAGCGCCAGCCAGAGCGGCGGCTCGGTCCGCAGCAGAAAATAAACGGCAATGCCAAGGCCAAGCCCGACCGGCAGCCACAGCGGCCAGTTCTCCCGTTCCCGGCTCAAATTCGCAGCGATGAGGCGATGGAAAGCATGCCAAACCCGCCGCGCCCCTGTCGCGGCTTCCACGGTTTGGCCGGCGTCATACGATTCCATCCCAGGCTACCTACTGCATACACGCCCTGAATGTGCTAAACACCCAAAACCTATCCACTTTATGAACTCCTTCGCATACTGAAAAGCATGTCCGTCGTCACGCGTTTCGCGCCGAGCCCAACCGGCTACCTCCACATCGGAGGAGCCCGAACCGCGCTGTTCAACTGGCTTTATGCGCGCCATCACGAGGGCACCTTTCTCCTTCGAATCGAGGACACGGACCGCCTGCGTTCGACGAAAGAGGCCATCGACGCTATTTTCGACGCCTTGCACTGGCTGGAACTTGACCCCGACGAAGAGCCCGTCTACCAGACGTCGCGGATGGACCGGCACGTCGAGGTGGCGAAGCAACTGCTTGCCGAGGGGCTGGCCTATCACTGCTATTGCACGGAAGCGGAACTCGCCGACATGCGCGAGACGGCAAAACAGCAGGGCAAGCCGATGCGCTATGACGGCCGTTGGCGTGACCGGGACCCATCCACCGCACCACAAGACGTAAAGCCCACCGTTCGCTTTAAGGCCCCGTTTGAAGGCACGACCCTGATCAAGGACCTGATTCAGGGCGAAGTGAAAGTCGAAAACGCGCAGCTCGACGATATGGTGCTGTTACGCGCGGACGGCACGCCGACCTATATGCTTTCCGCCGTCGTGGACGATCACGACATGGGCGTCACCCACGTTATCCGCGGCGACGACCATCTGACGAACGCGTTTCGCCAGACACATCTGTACCGCGCGCTTTCATGGGCGGTGCCCGCATTCGCCCATATGTCCCTCATTCACGCGCCGGACGGGTCCAAGCTCTCCAAACGTCACGGCGCCATCGGCGTTGCCGCCTACCGGGAGATGGGCATTCTTCCCGAAGCGCTTCGCAATTACCTGCTGCGCCTTGGCTGGAGTCACGGCGACGACGAGATCATCCCGACGGCGCGTGCCATCGAATGGTTCAACCTCGACGCGGCCGGCCGTTCGTCCGCGCGCGTGGACATGCAGAAGCTGGAATATCTGAACGGCCATTATCTGCGGGAGGCGGAGGACCAGCGCCTGGTGGGCCTGATCGCCCCAAAAATCGAAGGCGCCCTCGATCAGAAGCTCGAGAACAGGGACGAGGCGATCCTGCACCGGGCGATGCCAGGGTTGAAGGCGCGCGCCAAGGATTTGAACGAGCTTGCCGAGCACGCCACGTTTTACGTTTGCAAGCGGCCCATCGTGCCGAATGAAAAGGCGGCCAAGTTGCTGGATGATACAACGCGCGCGCAGATCTCCAACGTCGGCGCCCGGCTCGAGGCGTTGGATTCCTGGACGGAAGACGCCCTGGAAGCCACGATCCAGGAACTCGTCAAAGCCGAAGATTTGAAGCTCGGAAAGGTTGCCCAGCCGCTTCGGGCGGCACTCACCGGCAGCACAATATCGCCGGGAATCTTCGAGGTTATGGCAATTCTTGGAAAGGTTGAAACTCTAGACCGTTTGCGCGACGTAGCCCCCTGGGATAGTTTATAGGCCGGAATCAGCCAGAAAAACCGCACCCTCCGGGTGGGGGCGTTTGCGTGGGAAAGCGCCGCCATGCGAACGTGGCCGGGCGGGAGTTCCTTCGGGAAGGACGTATGGAATGAACAAAAAAAACACCGAATCGGGGTCGGGTAACTCCTATACCCTCATCGATAACAAAACGAACAAAAAGTATGAACTTCCGACTCAGGACGGAACGGACGGGCCATCCGTCATCGACATCCGCAAAATTTACGCCGAGACCGGCTGCTTTACCTTCGACCCCGGATTTACCTCGACGGCGAGCTGCGATTCCAAGATCACCTATATCGACGGCGAAGCGGGCATTCTTCGCTATCGCGGCTACCCGATCCAGGAATTGGCCGAAAAGAGTGATTACCTGGAGGTCTGTTACCTGCTCCTTCATGGCGAACTTCCGAACGCAACCGAAAAGGACGAATTCGTCCACAACATCACCTATCACACGATGCTGGACGAACGGATTCTCTTTTTCTTCCGGGGTTTCCCCCGCGCCGCCCATCCGATGGCGGTGATCTGCGGCACCGTCGGTGCCCTTTCTGCCTTCTACCACGACAATCTCGACATTTACGATCCGCGCCAGCGGATGATTGCCTCGCACCGGCTGATCGCAAAACTGCCGACGATCGCGGCGATGGCCTATAAATATTCCCTCGGCCAGCCCTTCATCTATCCGAGGAACGAGTTGAGCTATTGCGCGAACTTCCTGCGCATGATGTTTGCGGTTCCCTGTGAAGACTATAAATCGAACCCGGTGCTGGCTCGGGCTCTGGACAAGATTTTCATTCTGCACGCCGATCACGAACAAAACGCATCGACCTCGACGGTGCGGCTTGCCGGATCGACCGGCGCTAATCCGTTTGCCTGCGTGTCGGCCGGTATCGCGTCGCTGTGGGGCCCGGCACATGGCGGTGCAAACGAAGCCGTTCTCAACATGCTGCACGAGATCGGATCGAAAGACCGAGTGCCGGAATTCGTGAAGCGGGCAAAGGACAAGAACGACCCCTTCCGCCTGATGGGGTTCGGCCACAGGGTGTACAAGAACTACGACCCACGGGCCGCGGTGCTGCGCAGTTCGGCCCATGAAGTGCTGGAGGATCTCGGCGTCAAGAACGAACCGCTGCTGGAACTGGCGATCGAGCTTGAACGCATCGCCCTTGAGGACGATTACTTCGTCGAGAAGAAGCTGTTCCCGAACGTGGATTTCTATTCCGGCATCATCCTAAAGGCGTTGGGCATTCCGACTTCCATGTTTACCGTCATGTTCGCGTTGGGGCGCACGGTCGGATGGATCGCCCAGTGGAACGAAATGATTGCAGACCCCGAACAAAAGATCGGCCGGCCGAGGCAGCTTTATTCAGGCGCCACGGAACGCGCCTTCGTGCCCATCGAAAAACGCTAGTAGCCCGCGATCAAGCGGGG
>JAGWAR010000008.1 GCA_021296325.1 Alphaproteobacteria bacterium | reverse complement strand
GCCGGTAGCGTTTCTTGTGCGCGCGGGCCGGCGTCAGCGCCGGGCGCTTCTGGAAGCGCCGCCATCTATCGATATGCCAGGGACGGAAAACGGGGGGCTGCCGGCCTGCCCGCAAAAACGCCATCAGCGTCGTGTGCGTTGCCTTGGGGGCGTGTTCGACGGTGACCGGCGCAAGCCGATAATCGCTGCCTTCGAAGTGCAGCAGACGGGCCATCGCCGTCTCGTCAAGTGCGAGACGGACCAGGCCGTCGACGGAACTTGCGGGAAAGGGGATCAGGTAGGGATAGGTTTCCCCCGGAACGCACACCCGGCGATAGCCATGCAGCGTCGCTTCCGCCATGCCCTCTCGGCCTTCGGGCTCGCAGAACACGATTTTGAGGATGTCCTGGTCCAGAAACGCCCCGTAGAAGAAGACGTCCATGTCGGCCGCCTAGTCCCCGCCGCCTGACCGCTTTTTGGTCTCAAGGCCCGCCTCTTTCCAGGCCTGGATGCCGCCCGTCAAATGGGCAAGCTCCCCGATGCCGGCGGCGAGGCAAAGCTCGGCTGCCTGCAGGGAACGCTGGCCGATGGCACAGTGGAGGATGAGCTTCCTGCCTTCCGCCTTCGGCAATTCGAAGGGATTGAAGGTGGAAAGGGGACGCAAGTGGGCGCCCGGAATGGATTCTTCCTCGAATTCACTTTTTTCGCGGACATCGACGAGGATGGCCTCGTCCTTGTCCAGCCACGCCTTCGCCGTCGCCGGGTCCAGCTCTTTTACGCGGTCATCCATGCCTGTCCTGCTTCCTTCTTCCCGGAATCGGGAAAATCGTAAAGAATATCGAGGATCCGCGCAGCCCTTATATAATGTCAAGCAGCGTTCCTGCTGGCGGAAGGGGAAGGAGACAGGCATGGCGCCCGAGGTGAAAGGCTTCTTCGACAAGGCGACCTTCACGATTTCCTACGTTGTCACCGACCCAAAGACAAAAAAAGCGGCGATCATCGACCCGGTGCTCGATTACAACCCCCGGTCGGGCAGGGTGGCGACGGCCTCGGCCGACGCCATGCTGGGCTACATTGACGAAAAGAGCCTCGAAATTGTCTGGATTCTGGACACCCATGTCCACGCCGATCACTTGAGCGCCGTCGCCTATCTGAAAGAAAAGCTGGGCGTGCCGGTCGGCATCGGTGCGAACGTCACGAAGGTGCAGGCCCATTTCAAGAAGGTCTACAACGTCGATACCGGCTTCAAGGCGGACGGCTCGCAATTCGATCGCCTGCTTAAGGACGGCGAGACGTTCAAGCTCGGCGAGCTGGAAGGCCGCGTCCTCTATACCCCCGGTCACACGGAGGCCTGCGTGACCTACGTCATCGGCGATGCGGCCTTTGTCGGCGACACGCTGTTCATGGAGGACTATGGGACGGCGCGCACCGATTTTCCAGGCGGCAGCGCCGCAACGCTTTATGCCTCGATCCACCGTCTCTATGAGGAGCTTGCGCCCGAAACCCGCGTCTTTCTCTGCCACGATTACGGCACGGCGGAACGGAAGGAATATGTGTGGGAAACGACCCTGGCCAACGAGCGCGAGAAGAACGTGCTTGTGCGCGAAGGCGTTTCCGAAGCCGACTACGTGAAGGCACGAAAAGAGCGGGACGCCAAGCTGGATGCGCCCGTCCTGCTGTTGCCGGCCATTCAGGTGAACATGCGGGCCGGCCACTTCCCACCGGCGGAATCGAACGGCGTTTCCTATTTGAAAATTCCGGTGCGAAAGGCATCCTGAAGGCAAGCGAGGCCGTCATGACGGGATCGGAAGACGTGCTTGCGGCGAACGGGGAATTCTACCGCGCCTTCGCGGCCGGCGACCTGGCGGCAATGACGCTGATCCTGGCCGAAGCCTCGACCGTCACCTGCATCCATCCGGGCTGGCGCCCCATCTTCGGGCGCGAAAAGGTGCTGAAAAGCTGGCGGGAAATTTTCACCAACCCACCCCCCGTCCTTTGCCATAACGAGCGGGTGATCCGTCACGGGGGCGCTGCCGTCGTGCTGTGCGAAGAGGTGATTGGCGAGATGCGCCTGGCGGCGACGAATATCTTCGTCCTGGAGGCAGATTCCTGGCGGCTGGTCCATCACCAGGCAAGTCTGATGACGCCCTCACCCGAAGCAGAGGCGGGCCCTTCCCGCGAGCTGCATTGATCGCCTTATTCGGCGGCGCTGCTGTCCCGTTCCTCGGGCGGATCGAGGGTCTTTAGCTCGCGCCGCATGACCTTGCCGGTGCTGGTCTTGGGTAGGTCGTCGACGAACTGTACGCGTTTCGGCACCTTGTAGGCGGCCATGTGTTCCCGGCAATGGGCGATGATCGAATCGGCATCCCCCTTCGCGCCTTCGCGCAGCACGATGTAGGCCTTGGCGATCTCGCCCTTCGCCTCGTCCGGCTGGCCGCCAACGGCGACAAGGGCGACGTCCGGATGGGCGGCGATGACACGTTCGAGTTCGGCCGGGTAGATGTTGAAGCCACCCGTCAGGATCATGTCCTTGCGGCGGTCGACGATGTAGACGTAGCCGTCCTCGTCCATCTTGGCGACGTCGCCGGTGTGCATCCAGCCATCGGGCTCGATGGTTGCCTTCGTTGCCGCTTCGTTGCCGTAATAGCCTTGCATGACGAGCGGCCCCTTGATCATCAATTCGCCAACTTCGCCGGCCTCCAGGTTCTTGTTCACGTCTTCGACGTCGGCGATGCGGGCGAAAGTACCCGGATAGGGAAGCCCGATCGAACCGTGGCGATTTTCGCCGTAGAAGGGATTCGTTGTGGCGGCACCAGCCAGTTCCGTCATGCCCCAGAGTTCCAGAAGCGGGCAGCCGAACTTCGCTTCCACCTCTTCCATTTTTGAGGTCGGCATCGTCTGGCCGCCGACCGTGCAGCGGGTAAGCGAAGAGATGTCGTGCGTGGCAAGTTCGGGACTGTTCAGCATGTACATGTACATGGTCGGCACGCCCTCGAACATGGTGGCCTTGTATTTCTGAATGGCGTCGAATGTGGCTTTCTCATCGAAACGGGCCAGCAGGACGGCCGTCATGCCGGTATAGAAGGCGCCGTTGACGACGATGTTCCCGTAAACGTGCGGACAGGGCAGGGCGGTGACGACAGTATCGGCGGCGGTCTTGACGTGCATGTTCGCGGTGAGTGCCAGGTTCATCAGCACGGCCCGGTGGCTTTGCATGGCGCCTTTCGGATGCCCCGTCGTGCCGGAGGTGTAGCCGATCGTCGACAGCGCTTCCGTGGGCACGATGACCGGCTCGAACCGGTCGTTTTCCTTCGCGATCAGGTCCTTGAAACTGTGCGTGCCTTTCGGCGCCTCGCCACCAAAAAGAACGATGTTCTCGAGTTGCGGCGCGCCCTTGCTTTCCAGCACCGCCGTTCCCTTGTCGTGGGAGGCGATCAGCGCGCTTGCCCCGCAGTCGCTGACGACGAAGGCGACCTCTTCCGGGGTCAACATGACGTTGATGGGGTTGATGACGGCACCGAGCTTGGCGATGGCGTGGTAGGCGATCTCCCACTCCCAGCAATTCGGCCCGTAGATCGTGACGCGGTCGCCCTGCTTGATGCCAAGGCCCCGCAGGGCGTTCGCAAAGCGGTTCGAGAGCTGCTCGAGTTCGTTGTAGGTAAAGGTGCGGTCGCCGGACACCAGCGCCAGCTTGTCGCCATGGCGCGCAGCGCTTGCGGGCAATATCTGCCCGATTGTCTGGAGCATCGCCTTCCTCCTCCTAGAGTTTCTTGTCTTCCCCCCGCCCTCTTGCAACCAGCCTATCTCAAAATGGGCGATTTTGGAACCGGGGCGGTGGACCCATAGGCGCCGTCCGCGTACAGGAGAAGGTGTGTGACCCCGGTGGAAAGGAAGGGGTTAACCCTAGCCAGTCCTACGCGCGCAAGCCTTCTGGTTTACAGGTTTGCGAGGGAGCGGGGCCAATGCGGAACATAAATATCGGCTGGTAAAAGGCAATGCCAGGATCGGGTTGGCGGTTCCCCGCCCGTCCGCGGGGACGCCGTATCCGGGCCTCCTTATGTAAAGAGAATCAGGCAGATGACGACGGCGGCGGCAATCCCGGCGACGTCGGCTGTCAGCGCCGCCGCCAGCGCGTGACGGACGCGGCGGATCTGGACGGCGCCGAAATAGACGGCCAGTACGTAAAAGGTGGTTTCCGTCGAGCCCTGGAAGGTGCTGACCAGGTAGCCCGTGTAGCTGTCCGGCCCGATGGCCGGGTCCTGGATGATGGCGGCCAATATGCCATAGGCGCCGGAGCCGGAAAGCGGGCGCAGGATGGCCATCGGCAGGGCCTCGGCCGGCAGGCCGAAGAGCGCCGTCACCGGGCCGATGGCGGAGGTGAGCATCGCCATCGCCCCGCTTGCCTGCAGCATGCCGACGGCGACCAGGATGGCAACGAGGTAGGGAATGATGCGGACCGCCACCTTGAAGCCGTCGCGCGCGCCGTCGACGAAGACTTCGTAGATGCGCACGCCGCGGACGAATCCGAAGCCAAGCAGCAGGACCATCAGCCCCGGGATGATCCAGGGCGAGATCGCCTTTCCCCAAAGAATCGTGATCGGGATGAAGCTGGCGATGCCAAGCAGCACGAGGCCGGAAACCCAGCCGGGATAGGCATCCTGGGTTGCTTCCGGTGAGGGCGGTTCGACCGTGGCGTCGGGTGGCGGGGCGCCGGGCAGGGGCGCCGGGGCGGCGGCGTAGCGCTGGTAAAGCTTGGCGGCCAGGATCGCCACCGCCGTCGAGCAAATGGTGGCGAAAAGCGTAGTGGGCAGGATGCCGGCCGGGTCCGTGGAACCGGCCGCCGCGCGCAACGCGATGACGCCGGTCGGAAGCAGGGTGACGCTGGAGGTGTTGATGGCGAGGAACAGCGCCATCGCGTTCGTCGCGGTGCCTTTCACGGGGTTCAGCTTGTCGAGTTCCTGCATGGCGCGGATGCCAAAGGGCGTTGCTGCGTTGCCAAGGCCAAGGGCGTTTGCCGACATGTTCAGGATCATCGCCCCCATCGCCGGGTGGTGGGCCGGCACGTCGGGAAAGAGGCGCACCATCAGGGGCCGCACGGTTCGCGCGATGATGGTGAGAAGGCCACCCGCTTCGGCGACTTTCATGAGGCCCAGGAACAGCGCCATGACGCCGACAAGCCCGATGGCGAGCGTTACCGAATCGGCCGCCTTTTCGATCATGCCGGCGGCGAGCAATTCCATCGGGGAAAGCGCGTCCGCCGCCGGAGCCCACGTCACCTCCCGCCAGGCGGCGAGGAGAAAGGACAGGAGAACGATCGCGAAGAAGAAGACGTTCATCGGGCTCAACCTTAGGGGAAAACGCAAAGACGGGCCATCGCCCTTGCGTCCGGTCCCGCCGCACCCCATAAACGCAAGGGCGTTTTTTCATTCCCCGAAGGCGGGCCCGATGGCGAACTTCACCCCCTATTCGGCCTTTATTGGTGGTCTCCTGATCGGCGCGGCCGCCTCGCTGCTGCTTTGGCTGAACGGCAAGATCGCCGGGGTGAGCGGCATCCTCGGCCAGCTGCTGCCACCGGTGAAGGGGGACGCGGCCTGGCGGGCGCTGTTTCTTGCCGGCCTTGTTCTCGGCGTTTTTTTCTTCCGTCTTTTCGACCCGATGGACCGCGGGATCGCGATCGCGGCGGATCTGCCCGTCCTGATTGCCGGGGGGTTGCTGGTTGGGTTCGGCACCCGGCTTGGCGGCGGCTGTACCAGCGGTCATGGCGTTTGCGGCATCGCGCGGTTGAGCCTGCGCTCGATCGTCGCCACGCTGACCTTCCTGGCGACGGCGGTGGTGACCGTCGCCCTTGTGCGGCACGGGTTGGGGGGCTGACATGGCAAGGCTTATCGCCGCCTTCCTGGCCGGACTTCTCTTTGGAGTCGGGCTCGGCCTTTCCCAGATGGTGAACCCGGCGAAGGTGCTGGCCTTCCTCGACGTCGCCGGCGACTGGGACCCGAGCCTGGCGCTGGTGATGCTGGGAGCGGTGCTCGTCACCTTCGTCGCCTTCCGCCCCATCCTGAGACTTCCCCAGCCGGTGTTCGCAGGAAAATTCTCGCTGCCGACGCTGAAAAGCCTGACCGCGCGCCTTATACTGGGCAGCGCGATTTTCGGCGTGGGGTGGGGGCTGGTCGGGTTTTGCCCGGGCCCGGCGATCGCCTCCCTGGCTTACGGGCTGCCGGAGACGCTGGTGTTCCTGGCGGCGCTGATCGCAGGTTCGTGGCTGGCCAAGCTGGTGCCGGCAGCCACGGTTAAGCAATCCGCCTGAAGAGACGGAGGAAAGCGGCGAAAATGGACGTGATTGAAGCCATTCTGACGCGACGCTCGATCCGGGCGTTTCTGCCCACCCCGGTGCCGAAGGAAACGGTGGCCGAGATTCTGGACCTTGCTGCCCGGGCGCCCAGCGGCACGAACATGCAGCCCTGGAAGGTCTATGCCGTGGCCGGTGCCGCGAAGGAGAAGCTGACGAAGGAGACGCTTGCAGCGATCGCCACGGAGGCCGAGGCCCATGTGCCGGAATACAAATACTACCCGGACGAATGGGTCGAACCCTACAAGTCGCGGCGCCAGAAGGTGGGGCTCGATCTCTACAGCCTGCTGGGGTTGACGCGGGAAAACAAGGAAGGCATGCGCAGGCAGCAGGGCCGGAATTACGAATTCTTTGGCGCGCCCGTCGGTCTGTTCTTCACCATCGACAAGCATCTCGAGGTGGGAAGCTGGCTCGATTACGGCATGTTCGTCGAGAACGTCATGCTGATCGCCCGGGCGAAGGGCTTGCACAGCTGTCCGCAGGCGTCCTGGCCGCCGTTTCACCGGATCCTCCGAAAGCACCTGCCCATTCCGGAAGAGGAGATGGTCGTGTGCGGCATGTCGCTTGGCTATATCGACGAGGCGGCACCCGAAAACCATCTGGAGACGGAACGGGCGCCGGCTTCCGAATTCGCGTTCTTTCGCGGCTTTTGAACGCGTGAAAATCCCGCCACCTGGTCTGGATGGCGGGATTTTCGTGCCCCCAAGGAACAAGCCTGGGGAAGGAATCCGGGCTTAAGCGCCGCCTAGAATTCCTTGGAGATGGTGCCGACGACCTTCGTGTCGCAGACGTCGCCACAGGTACCGTCGGAGATATCCGTATCGATGTAGGCGACGGAGAAGCCGAAGCCCTCGAATTCCTTCGAGACCGTCACGCTCCAGTCCGTGTAGTCCGGCTGCCCGAAGGCGGCGTTGTCGTCGATGCTCTGGTAGCCGACGTGTAGGCCGAGCCCGAAGCCTTCCGGCAACGGCACGTCAACCCCACCCGACCAGTAAACGGAATCACCGCTATCGCCGAAATATTCCGGCGAATAGTTGAAGCCGACGGACACCGCATAGGGGCCGAAATCGTAGCCAAGGCCCAACGCGCCTTCAACGAAGTCATAGTTAAGCGCGCTATCGGCACCGGGATAGGTGTACCAGATGAAACCGAGGTCCCAGGAAACGCCCTGGATCTCGCCGGTCAGGCCGCCATAGATGTCGAATTCCGTGGTCGCGTCCTGGAAGTCCACACCCGAGCCCCAGACGCCGAGGTAAAGGTCGACCGGTCCGTCCGCGTCGTAGCCGAAGTCAAAACCGCCCTGAAGGGTCGGTTCGCCATCCAGCTGGGAAAGGCCGCGGAACATGTAGTCCGAGACGAAAGCGACGTTCGCCGACAGGCTGTACGCCTTTTCCATTTCCATCTCGGCAGGTGCGCCCTCTTCGGCGAGGGCAGCCCCGGAAGCAGCGGTAATGCACGCTGCGGTCATTGCAACTAGGTAGATTTTCTTCATGGTTTATTCCTTCCTTACCAAGCCATGCCGTCACGGAAATGACGGCGCCCTGATCTTGTTAACGCAAGACCCGTGCCACTCGCCCCGGCGGATGCCAACCCGGAAAATGTCAGGTAAATGAGTGTGTTAAACCTAACCTCCGAGCATGGGGCAAATGGTGTTTCCCCCGTTCCTCCCCGAAGATTTGCCTAATTATTAAGCATATTTATTAAGACGTCCAATTCTTATGCAAATTATCCCTCGACGCCAAGCCTTTAATATCAAGCCCTTATTCACGCGCCGTGGGGTTTGTCCCGGATCGCCAGTGCCAGCAGGGGCGGAATGATCGCAAGGGTCAACACCGCCGAAAGGGAAAGGCCGCCGACGACGACGGACCCCAGTCCCCGATAAATTTCCGAGCCGGCACCGGGAAAAAGAACGAGCGGCAACATACCGAAGACGGATGTCAGCGTCGACATAAAGATGGGGCGAATACGATTTTGAGTCGCGCGCAGGATTGCATGACGTGCGTGCATCCCGTCTTCGCGCTGGTGATGCAGGGTCTGATAGACGATTAGGATCGCATTATTGACGACAATACCGATCAGAATGACAAAGCCGAGCAGCGTCAGCATGTCGAGCGCCTGATAGGTGAAGAGATTGAGGAAGGCGAGCCCCAACACGCCTCCCGCCGTTGCCAGCGGCACCGAAAAGATGATCAGGAACGGGTAGAGAAAACTTTCCAGCAACACCGCCATGACGAGGTAGACGATGATCACCGCCAGCAGCAGGTCCCAGGACATCGCGTTCCAGGTCTGCGTCAATTCGTCCGCCGTGCCGGAGATGCCAAGTTTGATTCCCTTCGGAAGGCCGCGCTCGGTCAAGGGGGTTATGACCTGCTGTTCGAGAATTTGCATGGCGGCTTCCAGCGGCAAATAGGGGTTCGGACGGATCTCCAGCGTCACCGTGCGGTCGCGTTCGAGGTGGCGAATCTCGGTCGGGCCCGCTGTGATCTTGATGTCGGCGAGGGAGCTTGCCGGCAGGATCAGGCCCGAGGCCGTGACAACGGGCAGGCTGCGGATGCCCTGGGTTTGCGAAACGATCTTCTCGGGCCCCTTCAGCATGAGATCGACGCGCCGATTGGCAATCGTGACTTCGTCGATGCGAAGGCCGTCGTTGAAGGCGTCGATTGTCATGCCGAGGTCTGCCGTGGTGAGCCCGGCATCGGCGAGTCGCACCGCGTTCGGGTAAAGCCGCACTTCCGGCGCGCCCTGTTCGAGGCCGGGAATGGGGCGAAACTGATTGCCTTCGTGCATCGGCAGCACCGTCAGGATGAGGGGCACCGCCTGGTTGGCAACGCTCAGGATTTCATCGAGGTCGGCGCCGGAAATGTCGAGATTGATTGACCGGCCGCCGCCGATGCCCCGCCCGAACAGCGAGGGCTGATTCACCAGGCCGAAGGTGCCTGGTTCCTCGAACATCGGCTGTTGCAGAACCGGGATCAGCGCGCGCACGCGCGAGGGCTCGACGCTGGTGGCACCAAGGAAGGTTTGGGCGCGCATGGCGACAAAGAAGAAGTGATCGATGCGGGGCAGGCCGGCGAAGGGGCCTTCCTCGAGCGGTTCGGCACCGTCTTCTTTTGCCGCATCCACCCATAGGGGTTTCACCGCCGCTTCGATGCGTTCGCCGATTCGCGTCGTCGTGGCGAGGTTGTAGCCGGGTGGCGGCAACATGATGCCGAAAATGAGGTTGCGGTTGCCCTCCGGCAGATATTCGAGTTTCGGCAACAAGAGAAACGTCGCGAGACCGGCAATCCCGCAGATGGCGCCGACAAAGCTTGCGGCCCGTCGCCGGTTCTCCAGGACGCGGCGCGCCCGGATGACGAAGAAGGCGACGAAATTGCGGGCGAAGCGGTCAAGCGGCGGAATGCGGCGGCTTTCCGAGTCCGGAATGTTTTTCAGCATCCGGTTTGCAAGCGCCGGGATGAGCGTGATGGCAACCAGCAGCGAGAGCAGGACGGCGACCGAGATTGCCACGGCGATGTCGCGGAAGAGCTGGCCTACCTCGAGTTCCATGACCAGAATCGGCATGAAAACGAGCACCGTCGTCAGCGCCGAAACTAGGATGGCCCCGCGCACCTGCCGTGCCCCCCGGTGGGCGGCTTCCTTCGGTGGCACGCCCGTCTGGCGCAGGCGGAAGATGTTTTCGAGCACGACGATGGCGGCATCCACGACCATGCCGACGGCAAAAGCGATCCCGGCAAGGGAAATGACGTTGATGGTACGCCCCATCGCCGCCATCGCGACGAAGGTGCCGACGATGGAAACCGGAATGGCAAGGGCGATGACCAACGTCGCCATGCCGGAGCGCAGGAACAGCGTCAGGATGATGATGGCAAGCGTGCCGCCGACATAGATGTTCTGGGTGACCAGTTGAATCGAAGAGTCGATATAGACGGTTTCGTCATAGACCTGCTTGATGGTCAGCAGTTGGTCCGGGAGGACGTCCTGCTCGAGCGCTGCCATGACTTCGCGGATGCCCTCCATCGTTTCGATGACGTTGGCACCCTTCTCGCGGACGGTGTTGATGGCAATGGCCGGCCGGCTCATGTGGCGAATATAGGCTACGGGTTCGCGATAGGAGAAACGAACCTGCGCAATGTCGCCGACCGTTACCCGGCCGAGCCTCCCCGAGCGCAGGTCGTTTTGTGAACGCAGCACGATCGAGCGGACGCGGCCGATCGTGGTAAGCTTGCCTTCCGTGCGCACGACGTAGCGCCGTTTGCTTTCCTCGACGTCGCCGGCCGAGATCGAGGCGTTTTCGCGGCGGAGTTTTTCGGTGATTTCCGGAACCGTCAGGCCGTAGCGCGCCATCTTCTCCGGGTCCACGATGACCTGCAGTTCCCGTTCGCTGCCGCCATAGACGTTGGCGCGGGAGACGCCCGGCACGCGTTCGAGACGGTCCTGGATGACGTCCTCGACGTAGTCGCCATAGCTTTCGATCGGCCGTTCGTTGCCGGGCAGGCGGGAAAGGATGAACCAGGCGATGGGGCTGTCCTCGGCCGAGGAGGTTTGGACGAGCGGCTCGTCCACCTCGTTCGGATAGGATTCGACCCGGTCCAGCCGGTTCGCCACCAGAAGCAGCGCCAGATCCATGTTCTGCTGGACCTGGAATTCCAGCGTGATTTCGCCGCGCCCATCCTCGGACTTGCTGATCATCTCCTTGAGGCCTTCGAGGCCTTTCAGCTTTTCTTCCTGCGGTGCGATGACTTCGCGCTCGATCTCGGCCGGGGCGGCGCCGGGCCAGTAGGTGGTGATGGTGAGGATCGGCCGGCGAAGGTCCGGGGCCAGCTGGATGGGGATGAGCTGAAGGGAAACGAAGCCGAACAGCACGACCATCAGCACCGCCGCGATGACGGCGATCGGCCGGTCGAGGGCGAGGCGGGTAAGGTCCATCTATGGGGCCCGTTCGAACAGGACTTTCTGGCCCGGCGCGAGGCGTTCGTTGCCGCGCGTGACGATAAGTTCGCCGGGGGCGAGGCCGTTCAGGACCTCGAAGCGGTTGCCGACGTCTTCGCCGGTGACGATGGGACGAATCTGCGCTTCACCCTTCACCACCACGAAAACGAGCGAGGCGCCGCCGCGCTGGATGACGGCGTCCTTGTGAACGGTTATCACGTCACGGGCCAGGCCGATGGGAAGGTGCAGGGTCGCGCTTTGGTTGGCGGCGAAGTTCTGCGCATGGGCGTCGAAGTTGGGAACGAAACGCACGCGCTGCGTTCGCGTCATCGGATTTTCCTCCGGCACGACGGAGCGCACCGCCGCGAAGTAGTCGTTCCGGTTGTCGATCTCGATCTTGACGACGATGCCGGGTTTGAGGCCGCTCAAACGTTGCGAGGGGACGTCCGCCTCGATCTCGAGGTTTTCGTCATTGACCATCGCGACGACGGCATCCCCCTGCTGGACGTAGGCGCCGATTTCCGTGTAGCGCACCGTCACCACGCCCGAATAAGGCGCGCGAATCTTCGCGTCCTCAAGGTCCAGCTGGTCGAGGGCAAGCTGCGCGCTTGCGTTCTCGACCGCTGCTTCGGCCATGTTGACGCGGGTGCGGGCGCGCAGCACTTCCTGTTGCTTGTCCTCGTAGCGGGCCTTCGAGAAGGCGGCGGATTCGCGCAAGGATTCAAGCCGGCGCAATTCCTGTTCGGTGATCGTAAGGGAGGCTTTCTCGGCTTCCAGCGCGGCCTTGCTTTCGGCGACAGAGGCCAGGCCGCGCTCAAGCGCGCGCCGCAGCCGGTCCGAATCGAGAATGGCCAGCACGTCGCCCTTTCTTACCCGGTCGCCGACCTCGGCCGGAAACGCACCGATCCGGCCGGCGATGCGGGTGGCGACGTCGCCGGCGCGCAACGCGACAAGACGGCCGATGACCGGCATCGTCTGGGCCATCTTTTCGGCCCGCACTTCATCGACGATGACGCGGGTGACCGGCATGGCGGCCTCTCCCTTGGGGGGTCCCTTCTGGGCAAGCGCCGGCAGCGTTGCAGCGGCAAACAGCAGCAGAGCGATCGGCAGGCGCCAAAGGGCGTGCCGGCTGATGGCTGGTTCCGTGCTTTCTTTTTTCCGTGTCGGATAAGGGCTGCGATTCATCCGGCCCGTTCCTTTCTCCCAGGCGTTGCGGACGCCTGTCTGAACGCGGGGCTAAAGCTAGCCGATTTCAATGCATTTTTAAATGTTTTTTTGCCATTAAATAGCGGATCGTGCGGCCAGCTTGCCTTCCAGGAAGGGCCTGGGCTAACTTGGCAACTCCTCGAAAACATGGCGGATTCCATGACAAAGCCGGAAATTCCCAAGGATATCCAGGGGATGAGCTTCGAACAGGCGCTGGCGGCGCTGGAAGAGATCGTCGCCCGGCTCGAATCCGGTAAGGGGAAGCTGGACGAGGCGATCACGTCCTATGAACGCGGCGCGGCGCTGAAGCGGCACTGCGAAGCGAAGCTGCGCGAGGCCCGGTCGAAGGTCAGCCGCATCCAACTCGGCGACGAGGGACCGGCCGGCCTGGAAGACGTCGACATTGAATAAACTGGACAGGCCTTCCCTGGAAACGGCATTGACGGAAACCGCCGATGCCGTGAGCGAGTTGCTCGACCGGCTGCTTCCGACAAGCGAAGGGCCGGACGTTCGCGTGTGCGACGCGATGCGGTATGCGGCCCTGAATGGCGGCAAGCGGTTTCGCCCCTTTCTGGTGATGACGAGCGCGGCGCTCTTCGACGTGCCGCCAGCGCGCGCGCTTCGCGTGGCGGCGGCCGTCGAACTCATGCATTGCTACTCACTCGTCCATGACGATTTGCCGGCCATGGACGACGACGCGCTCCGGCGGGGGCTGCCGACCTGTCATGTGAAGTACGACGAGGCGACGGCGATTTTGGCCGGCGATGCCCTGCAATCGCTTGCCTTCGAGATTTTGGCCATGGCCGAGACCCATCCGACATCCCGGGTGCGTGCCGAGCTGGTGCGCGCGCTGGCCCAGGCGGTAGGCGCGGGCGGCATGGTGGGGGGGCAGATGCTGGACCTGCTGGCCGAGAACATTCCGATGGATATTGGCGCCATTACCCGACTTCAGCGGATGAAAACCGGCGCGTTGATCGCTTTTTCCTGCGAATCGGGGGCCATTCTGGGCGAGGCGCGGGCGACCGAGCGCCATGCGCTGCACGCCTATGCGCACGATCTGGGGCTTGCCTTCCAGATTCAGGACGATCTCCTTGATGTGGAAGGGGATTCAGAGATGACTGGAAAGGCCGTCCAGAAGGACGAACAGGCCGGAAAGGCGACCTTTGTGTCGATTCTCGGCGTCAAGCGCGCCCGGGAGCAGGCAAAAATTTTGGCAGATCAAGCCGTTGCGCACCTTGATCTTTTCGGTGAAAAAGCGGAATTATTAGCCAGGGCTGCCCATTTCGTCGTCACCCGGCGGCATTGAATGGGTCTGGGGTAAGGGTAGAAAGACGTTGTCGGAGAATAACGAAGCGAATCCGGGCACGAAAACGCCGCTGCTCGATACGGTTGCCTTGCCGGCTGATCTTCGGAAGCTGCAGGAAAAGCAGCTTCGTCAGGTGGCCGACGAATTGCGCGCCGAGACGATCGACGCGGTTTCCCATACCGGCGGCCATCTGGGGGCGGGGCTTGGTGTCGTCGAGCTGACGGTCGCCATCCACTACGTCTTCAATACGCCGGAGGACCGCCTGGTGTGGGACGTGGGGCATCAATGCTATCCCCACAAGATTCTGACCGGCCGGCGCGACCGCATTCGCACGTTGCGCCAGGGCGATGGCCTTTCCGGTTTCACGAAGCGTTCCGAAAGCGAATACGACCCGTTCGGCGCGGCGCATAGCTCGACGTCGATTTCGTCCTCGCTGGGCATGGCGGTGGCGCGCGACCTCGAAGGACGCAAGAACAACGTGAACGCCGTCATCGGCGACGGCGCGATGAGCGCCGGCATGGCCTACGAGGCGATGAACAACGCCGGTTCGATGGACAGCCGCCTGATTGTCATTCTCAACGACAACGACATGTCGATCGCGCCCCCCGTCGGCGCCATGAGCGCCTATCTCTCGAAGCTGATTTCGTCGAAGCCCTACCGGTCGATCCGGCATCTGGCCAGCATGATCGCCAAGAAGTTTCCCCGCCCGATCGAGATCACCGCGCGCCGCGCCGAGGAGTTTGCCCGCGGGCTGGTGACCGGCGGCACGCTGTTCGAGGAGATGGGCTTCTATTACGTGGGCCCGATCGACGGGCACAACCTCGACCATTTGCTGCCGGTGTTGAAGAACGTCCGCGACGATCCCGAGCCGGGACCGGTTCTCGTTCATGTCGTGACCCAGAAGGGGCATGGCTACGCACCGGCCGAAGCGTCCGCCGACAAGTATCACGGGGTCAGCAAGTTCGACGTCGTCACCGGCACCCAGAAGAAGTCGCAGGCGAAGGCGCCGAACTACACGAAGACCTTTGCGAAGGCGTTGATCCAGGAGGCGGAGAAAGATGAGAAAATCGTCGCCATCACCGCCGCCATGCCGTCCGGGACCGGGCTTGACCTCTTTGCCGAACGGTTCCCCGAGCGTTGCTTCGATGTCGGCATTGCCGAGCAGCACGCCGTCACGTTCTGCGGCGGGTTGGCGACGGAAGGCTTCAAGCCCTTTGCCGCTATCTATTCGACCTTTCTGCAGCGGGCCTACGACCAGGTCGTCCACGACATCGCAATCCAGAAACTGCCGGTTCGCTTTGCCATCGACCGCGCCGGGCTGGTTGGCGCCGACGGCCAGACTCATGCCGGCGCCTTCGACGTCACGTACTTAAGCTGCCTGCCGGGCTTCGTCGTCATGGCGGCGGCGGACGAGGCGGAACTCGTGCACATGGTAGCGACGGCCGCTGCGATCGATGACCGGCCTTGCGCCTTCCGTTATCCGCGCGGCGAAGGGATCGGCGTCGACATGCCGAGCCACGGCATCCCCCTCGAGATCGGCCGCGGCCGCATCCTCAAGGAAGGCACGACGGTGGCCATCCTTTCCCTCGGTGCGAGGCTTCATGAATGCTTGATCGCGGCCGACGAGCTGGCCGCCAAGGGCCTCTCGACGACGGTGGCGGATGCCCGGTTCGCCAAGCCGCTGGATGAGGAGCTGATTCGCCAGCTCGCGCTGGAGCACGAAGTGCTGATCACGATCGAGGAAGGCGCCATCGGCGGTTTTGCTTCCCACGTTCTGCAATCGCTGGCGCTGGGCGGGCTGCTGGATACCGGTCTCAAGGTGCGGCCGATGGTGCTGCCGGACCTCTTCCTGGAACACGATGCTCCGGCCAAGCAGTACGAACAGGCCGGTCTCGACGCCCGCCACATTGTGGACACCGCGCTCGCCGCGCTTGGCCACAACATCGTCTCCGCCCGCGCCTGATCCCATGCCGAAGCCGGCGGAAAAGCTCCGCCTCGATGCCCTGCTGGTTCGCCTCGGCCTGGCCGAGAACCGAAGCCAGGCCCAGGCCGTCGTGCTGGCGGGCCGCGTCTTCAGCGGCGAGCGCCGCCTAGAGAAGCCCGGCATGCCGATCGCGGCCAACACCCCGGTCGAGTTGCGCGGGCCGGCGCATCCCTGGGTGTCGCGCGGCGGCGTCAAGCTTGCCCACGGGTTTGCCCATTTCAACATTGATCCGGCCGGCAGGACGGCGCTCGACATCGGGGCCGCCCATGGCGGCTTCACGGACGTGCTCTGCCAGGGGGGGGCGCGCAAGGTTTACGCCGTCGACGTGGGGCACGGGCAGCTCGACTGGACGCTGCGCAACGATTCCCGCGTCGTGGTGCTGGAACGCGTCAACGCGCGCCACCTGACGGAAAAGGAAGTGCCGGAGCCGGTCGATGTGATCGTCTGCGACGCGAGTTTCATCGGGCTCGAGACGATCCTGCCCAACGCCTTGCGTCTGGCGGCGCCCGGCGCCGTGCTGATCGCCCTCATCAAGCCGCAATTCGAGGTAGGCAAAGGCCGGGTCGGCAAGAAGGGCGTCGTCCGTGACGCGGCCTTGCATGAAGAAGTCTGCGCGCGGATCGAAGACTGGCTTGCCGCGCAACCGGGCTGGGGCGTGCTGGGGGTGACGGAAAGCCCGATCCTCGGCCCCGAAGGGAACAAGGAATTCCTGATCGCAGCGCGCCGGACGGGTTAGGGATGGCTTAGCCGCACTGCGCCTTGTGGCGGAGCAGGTGGTCGGCCAGCACGTTGGCGAGCATCGCTTCGCCCACCGGCACGGCGCGAATGCCGACGCACGGGTCGTGGCGGCCCTTCGTTGCGACGTCGACGTTCTTGCCCTTGCGGTCGACAGAACGCTTCGCGAGCGAGATCGAGCTTGTCGGCTTCACGGCGAAGCGCACGACGACCGGCTGGCCCGAAGAAATGCCGCCCAGGACGCCGCCGGCCTGATTGGAAAGAAACGTCACTTCGCCCTTTTCCATCCGCATTTCATCGGCGTTCTCGTCGCCAAGCAGCGACGCGGCCGCGAAGCCGGCGCCGATCTCGACGCCCTTGACGGCGTTGATGCTCATCATCGCCTTGGCAAGGTCGGCATCGAGCTTGTCATAGGCCGGTGCGCCGAGGCCCACCGGCACGCCGGTGGCTTCCAGGTGGATGATGGCGCCAACCGAGTTGCCGGCCTTGCGGATCTCGTCGAGATAAATCTCCCATTCCTTCGCCATCTTGGCGTCGGGGCAGAAGAAGGGGTTTTCCCCGACGGCCTTCCAGTCCCAGCGATCGGGGGCCACCTTGTGGGGGCCGATCTGGACGAGCGCCCCCCGGATAACGATACCGGCGCCCAGAACCTTGCGGGCGATGGCGCCGGCGGCGACGCGCACGGCCGTTTCCCGCGCCGAGGCGCGGCCGCCGCCGCGGTAGTCGCGGATGCCATACTTCTTGAAATAGGTGTAGTCGGCATGCCCCGGACGGAACTGGTCCTTGATGGCGTCGTAGTCCTTCGAGCGCGCATCCGTGTTCTCGATCAGGAGGCTGATCGGGGCGCCCGTCGTCTTTCCCTCGAAGACGCCTGAGAGAATCTTGACCTGATCGGCCTCACGGCGCTGGGTCGTGAAGCGCGAGCTTCCCGGCCGCCGCTTGTCGAGCCAGACCTGGATGTCGGCCTCGTTGAGCGCAAGGCCCGGCGGTACGCCGTCGATGACGCCGCCGATGGCAGGCCCGTGGCTTTCCCCCCAGGTCGTGAAGCGAAAGAGGGTGCCGAAGCTGTTTCCGGTCATGTTTTCTATCCTAAACGACGGAGATGTCCGGCGCGTCCGGTGACTTCATCCCGACAACGTGATAGCCGCTGTCGACGTGATGGACTTCGCCGGTCACGCCGGAGGAAAGGTCGCTCAACAAGTACAGGCCGGCGCCGCCCACGTCGTCGATCGTCACGTTGCGGTGAAGCGGCGCATTGTACTGATTCCATTTGAGAATATAGCGGAAGTCGCCGATGCCGGAAGCGGCCAGCGTCTTGATCGGCCCTGCCGAAATGGCGTTGACGCGGATGTTCTGGGGGCCCAGATCGGCGGCCAGGTAGCGCACACTTGCCTCAAGCGCCGCTTTCGCGACTCCCATGACGTTGTAGTGCGGCATGACGCGCTCGGCCCCTGAATAGGAAAGGGTCAGCAGGCTTCCGCCATCCGTCATCAACGGCACGGCCCGTTGGCAGACGGCGGTAAAGGAATAACAGGAGATTGCCAGCGTCATCCGGAAATTGTCCGGCGAGGTGTCGAGATAGCGGCCTTTCAATTCGTTCTTGTCCGAATAGGCGATCGCGTGCAGCAGAAAATCCATCTTGCCCCACCGCTTCTTGATGTCGGCGAACACCTTGTCGATGCTGGCGTCATCCGTGACGTCGCAAGGCATGACGAAATCGGAGCCCACCGATTCGGCGAGCGGGCCGACCCGGCGCGCCAGGGCCTCGCCCTGATAAGTGAAGGCCAGGTCGGCGCCATACTTGGCCGCGGCCTTGGCGACGCCCCAGGCAAGGGAGCGGTCGTTGGCAACGCCCATGATGAGCCCCTTCTTTCCGGCCATCACTTGCGCTTCGCTGTTCATCGTCTCTCTCTCTCTCTCTCTCGGTGTTTCCCACGTTTTCGGATAGTGCACAGGGGGCGGATTCGGCAGGGTCCACAGGAACTTGGGGGCTATCCTACACGAAAGCCGAAAAGGGTCCAAGCCATGGCCAAGCGTCGCCGGCGGCTTTTCCAGGAAGGCCAAGCAGCCTATGCTAGGGCGATGCAGACGCCGCTCCTTGAACAGCTTCGGCCTTTCCTTCGCTTTCTGCGCCGCCGGTTTTCGGAAACCCGCGTCGAGCAGGCCGCCGCCGCGCTCAGCTACACGTCGCTGCTTGCCACCGTGCCCCTGATGGCGATCGGTTTCTCGATGTTTGCCATTTTCCCCGGCCTCGAGCAGGCCAGGGACGAGGTGTATGGCTTCATCTTTCAGAACTTCGCGCCCCATATGGAGGGTACGATCAAGGAGGAGCTTACGTCCTTCGCGGCAAACGCCCGCAAGCTTACGACGGTGGGGCTTTTGGTGCTTTTTGCCACCGCCGTCATGTTGCTTTCCACGATCGAGAAGACCTTCAACCAGATCTGGCGCGTGACCGTACCGAGGAAGCTGGTGCCGCGACTGTTGGCTTATTGGGCGGCGATCACGCTTGGCCCGATCCTGATCGGCGCCGGTCTTTCCATATCGGGCTATCTTTATGCGGCGACGGAATGGTTCGACAGCGAGTACGTGGAGAACATCCGTTTGTTCCTGCGCTTCCTGCCGTTCGTTCTGGAGGCCTGCGCCATCGCCCTTCTGTACATCGTCATCCCGAACCGCGACGTGAACTGGCGGGACGCGCTGATCGGTGCCGCCGTGGCGGCGTTTCTTTTCGAGGTGGCGAAGAAAGGCTTTGGAATTTATCTCGCCACCTTCCAGACTTATGAAGCAATTTATGGCGCGCTCGCAGCCGTCCCGATCTTCCTGATCTGGATGTTCGTCTCGTGGTTTGCCGTGCTGGCCGGTGGGCTGGTGGCGGCGGCCATCGGGGATTGGCGCAAGGGCTCGCCGGAGACGCCTTGACGATTCACTGCGAATCGGACTTTAACCTCGGCAAGCGACCGGAGGGGGTTTCGAGGCGGCAACATGTTTGAAAAAGAGGAAAAGGATCCCATCGCCCTTTTCACGGCGTGGTTCGAGGAGGCGTGCGCATCGGAGCCGAAGATTCCCGACGCGGTAGCGCTGGCCACCGTGGGCAAGGACGGGGCACCTTCCGCCCGCATGGTGCTGCTGAAGGCGGTCGATGGGCGCGGATTCGTCTTCTACACGAATCTGGAAAGCGACAAGGCCCGCGAGCTTCGGGAAAATCCCCGGGCGGCCCTTTGTTTTTACTGGAAATCCCTGGATCGCCAGGTGCGCGTGAGCGGCCGCGTCGAGCCGGTGAGCGAGGGGGAGGCGGACGCCTATTTCGCCACCCGCGACCGGTTGAGCCAGATCGGCGCCTGGGCGTCGAAACAGTCGCGTCCGCTGGAAGGCCGGCTCGAGCTGGAAAAGCGGGTCGCCGAATTCACGTTGAAGTTCGGGGTCGGCGCGGTGCCGCGTCCCGATTTCTGGTCGGGCTATCGCGTCGTGCCGGAACGGATCGAGTTTTGGAGTCAGGCGGCGTTCCGCCTGCACGACCGGTTGGTGTATGATCGGGACGGAGATGGGTGGCAGATGAAGCGACTCTATCCCTGATCCACGGGAAAAGATTTTGGCCGAAGCTTCCAGTAAACCGCTTGCGATAGACGAAACGAACGCGGACCTCATGCGGCTGGCGACGACGCTGGCCGTCGGCGTGGCGCTGCTGCTTGTCGTCGTCAAGGTGGGCGCCTGGTGGCTGACGAATTCGGTGAGCCTGCTTTCCTCGCTGATCGATTCACTGCTGGACTTCGGGGCCTCGCTTGCGAATTTGTTTGCCGTGCGGCACGCCTTGCAGCCGGCCGATTACGAACACCGTTTCGGGCACGGCAAGGCGGAGTCGCTGGCCGGACTAGGCCAGGCCGCCTTCGTCGCCGGGTCGGCCGTGTTCCTGCTGATCGAGGCCAGCCACCGGCTGGTGCATCCGAAAGCCGTTCTCCACGGAGAGGTGGGGATCGCCGTCATGGCTTTTGCCATCGTCGTCACGGTCGCGCTTGTTTTCTTCCAGCGCTACGTCGTGCGCAAGACCGGCTCCGTCGCCATTGGCGCCGATTCCCTGCACTACAAGGGTGACATCCTGCTGAACGGCAGCGTCATCCTGGCGCTGGTGCTGTCTTCGAATTTCCACTTCGGCCTGGCGGATCCGATCTTCGGGGCGGCGATCGCGCTTTACCTGCTGCGGACGGCCGGCAAGATCGCCTTTCTTTCCGTGGACCAGCTGATGGACCGCGAGCTGGCGGAAGAGGACCGTGAGCGCATCCGCAACCTCGTCCGCGCCCATCCGGAAGTGGGGGATCTGCACGATTTGCGCACCCGGAAATCCGGGACGACCGTCTTCATCCAGTTCCATCTCGAACTGGACGGCAGCATGACCCTGCGCCATGCCCATGAGGTTTCGGAAGCGGTGGAGAAGAAGATCGCCGAGGCCTATCCGGAGGCCGAGATTCTCATCCACGAGGACCCCGAGGGCGTCATGGAGTACCGGCCCTACTACCCGCCGCCGCGGCAGGGGCCGAGCCGGTGGTTGCAGGTTCTGCTTGGGTTGCCGGAGAACCGGAGCTGACGGCGCCCGCCTAGGCGGCGAGCTGCAATTCCAGACGATTCCAGACGTCGAGCAGGGCCGAGACGAGCTCGGCCATCATCGCGTCCGTGTGCAGTGGCGACGGCGTGATGCGCAGTCGCTCCGTGCCTTTCGGCACGGTCGGGTAGTTGATCGGCTGGATGTAGATGCCGTGCGCTTCGAGCAGGAGGTCGCTGGCCCGCTTGCAAAGCCTTGCGTCGCCGACGACCAGGGGCACGATGTGGCTTTCGGACAACATGACGGGAAGCCCCGCTTCGGCAAGCAGCCGCTTGCAGGTGGCGGCCCGTTCCTGGTGCTGCCGGCGTTCCGAATCGCTGACTTTCAGGTGGCGCACGCTGGCCAGTGCGCCGGCGGCGATCACGGGCGGCAGCGCCGTCGTGAAGATGAAGCCGGGCGCGAAACTGCGCACCGCATCGATGAGCGGGGCGGAACCCGTGATATAGCCGCCCATGACGCCAAAAGCCTTGGCGAGCGTGCCTTCGATGATGGTGACGCGGTCCATGACGCCTTCGCGGTCGGCGATGCCGCCGCCGCGCGGTCCGTACATGCCGACGGCGTGCACCTCGTCGAGATAAGTCATCGCACCATAGGTTTCGGCCAGATCACAGATCTCGCGGATGGGGGCGATGTCGGCATCCATCGAATAGATCGATTCAAAGACGATCAGCTTCGGCCTTGCCGGGTCCGTCTCGCGCAGGAGCTGTTCGAGATGGGCGACGTCGTTGTGGCGAAAAATCTGGCGGCGCGCCCCGCTGTGGCGGATGCCCTGGATCATGGAGGCATGATTGAGCGCGTCGGAGAAGATGACGCAGTCGGGCAGGAGCCTGGCAATCGTGCTAAGCGCCGATTCGTTCGAGGTGTAGCCGGAGGTGAAGAGCAGGGCGCCTTCTTTTGCGTGGAGATCGGCCAGTTCGCGTTCCAGCAGGACGTGGTAGCGGTGTGTGCCCGAGATGTTCCGCGTGCCGCCGGCGCCGGCGCCATGGGTGGCGAGCGCCTCCTGCATCGCCTCAAGCACCTGGGGATGCTGCCCCATGCCGAGATAGTCGTTGCTGCACCAGACGGTGACTTCTTTCGTCTTGCCGTCATCGAGATGCTTGAAGGCGCGTGGAAAGGACCCTTGCGTCCGCTCGAGGTCGGCGAAGACGCGATAGCGGCCTTCCGCCTTCAGCCCGGCGATGGCTTCCGCAAAGTAGCGATCGTAGTCCATCAGGATATTTCTCCCGGATTTCCGCGCTCTTTCGGCGCCTTCCACGAAGCATTTTAGCACGAAGCGCTTGTGCGGGTACAAACCCAACCCGTTCGGGCGCTTCGGTTTTTATCTGGTTTCGGTGGCTCTTACTTAAAGGATTGTCGTGGCGCCGACGACCCCTTTTGTGCGCCCGGTGGCGGCAATGCAGCCGGCCGCGCCCGCCCGTGGCCGGCGGTGGGCCGACGGATAAAGACCGGCCCCAGCCTAGCCGTTTCGCGTGGCTTTACAAGGGGTTGGCCAGGCGCTTCGGAAAATAATGATTATTTTCCTTATCTTACAAGATGTGGTAGCCTAGTAAGCCGAGGCATATAGATATTGTATGCCTCGACCCGGCGCCGGACCTCCGGCCGTTGGGTGAAGTTGCATCGTTGAGGGGGAGATACACCGATGGATGCACTTAAAAGCGTGGTGAGATGGGTTGGCCAGATCACCGAGGTCGGCCTCGGCCTCATTGCTCTTGGGATCGTCGTTCAGATCCTATTCGGCGCCAAGGCCACCTTTCTTACCGGCGATATCGTGGGCAATCTGATTGCCCTGATCCGTGCCTTGGGCGACAACGGCCTGGTTGGGCTGATCGCCTTGGGTATCATTCTTTATCTGTACAACAAGTCCCGCGAATAGGGCTTGTGCCTAGGTCAGCGAGGGGCGGTGGCCGGGCAACCGGCGGCCGCCTCTTGTTCTGGTTATCCCCAGCTTTTCCCCAGGGCGCGCGCGCCCTGTCCCCAGCTTTTTCCCCAGAAAATCAGGCGGTTTGGCCAGAATAGCCTTCATTTTCGGCCGCCAAGGTGGAATCAATAAAGGCCTTCCGGGATTCACCCGGATCATTACGTCGGGCCGGGCGCCGCGCATGGACGACAGGATTGATCTCGAGCAGGCCGTTCGCGACCCCGCCTATCGGCGGGAGGTTCTCGAACAGCTGAACCGCAAGCCCGACCGGCATCGCGAGCCGCCATCCGCGGAGGGAAAGCGGCCGGAGACGACGCAACCCCGTTCCACCGGATAGGTTTTCCCTGGATCGGGCCGGTTGCGGGGAGTGGCCTGCATGGCATTGACGCACACCCCTATCTGCGCGTTTGGCTGGAAGGCGGTCGATTTCCGCCTGCCCGGCATCGACGGCAAGACCTATGGCCTGGCGGACGTTCAGGGGCCGAAGGCGACACTGGTCATGTTCCTCTGCAACCATTGCCCCTATGTGAAGGCGGCCATCGACCGGATCGTTCGCGACGCCCGCGAGCTGGAGGGCCACGGGGTCGGCACCGTTGCCATCATGCCGAACGACGTGGTCGCCTATCCGGACGATTCGTTCGAGAACATGAAGGTTTTTGCCAAGGCCCACGCCTTCCCCTTTCCCTATCTGATCGACGAGACCCAGGCCACGGCGCGCGCCTACGATGCCATCTGCACGCCGGATTTCTTCGGCTTCAACCAGGCGCTCGAACTGCAATACCGGGGGCGCGTCGACGAAGGGGGGCGCGAGGAGGTGCCGGGCGCGCGGCGCGAACTTTTCGAGGCGATGGTGGCTATCGCCGAAACGGGCGCGGGGCCCGCCACGCAGGTGGCCAGCATGGGCTGTTCGATCAAATGGCGGGAAGGGGCCTAGGCCGACCGCCGCCGGGCGGGCCGGAAGCCCGCACTTTTCAAGGGTTTGCCTTCAATCCCACCGCGGTTTATCTTAGCCGCCGGCCGGGGTCAGAGGTAATCCGTGAACGACAACGTTTTCCGTGAAATCGACGAGGAGCTGCGACGCGATCGACTTCTCGCCTTATGGCAGAGGTATGGGCGCCTGGTGATCGTTGGCGCGGTCTCGCTGGTCGTCGTCGTTGCCGCCAAGGTGGGTTGGGGGGAATACGATCGGCGCGCCGGCCTGGAGGCCAGTCTGCGTTACTACACCGCGACCGAGCTTTTGCAGCAGGGCAACGAGGACGCCGCGCGGGCGGCGTTCGTCCTGATCGCGGAAGACGGCAGGGAAGGCTATGCCACGCTGGCCCGTCTTCACGAGGCGGCCCTGCTGTCGGCGAAGGGGGATACGGAAGGCGCCATCCGGATTTATAACGCGGTCGCCGAAGACGGCGACACGCCGGCGACGCTTCGCAGTCTTGCCCGTATTCTGGGAGCCTACCGGCGGATCGACCGGGAAGAGCCAGCGACGCTCGTTTCCGAAGTCGAGCCCCTGACGGCGGAAGACAGCCCCTGGCGCCATTCGGCCCTTGAGATCACCGCCCTTGTCGCGATTCGTTCCGGCGAGAAACCGAAGGCACGGGAGATATACATGGGGCTTGCCGAGGACCCGGACACACCGCAGGCGTTGCGGCAGCGCGCCCAGGACATGGCAAGCGCCCTTGAGGGGGAATCGTGAGGCGCGGGCTTCGTCACGCTTTCTTGTTCCTGTTCGCCGCCGGGCTTGCGGCCTGCGCCGAATCGCCCTTCGATCCGGAGGAGATCCGGATTCCAGGCGAGCGCATCCCCATCATGCTGCTCGAACAGAAACTGAAGCCGGACGTCGAAAGGCCCGCCATCCAGTTGCCGCGCCCGCAGGTCAATCCGGCCTGGCCGCAGTCTGGCGGCTATCCGAACCACGCCATGCATCATTTGGCGATCGGCGATGCGCCGCAGGAAATCTGGTCTTCGGACATCGGCAGCGGGTCGAGCGATCAACGCCGGCTGATCACGCCGCCGGTTGTTGCCGGCGGGCGTGTTTACGTCGCGGACGCGGCGGGACGGATCAGCGCCTTCAGCGTCGAGGACGGCGATCGGTTGTGGCGCACGGATCTGACGCCGGACGACGAGGACGACGTCACCTTGAGCGGCGGTATCGCCTATGCCTACGGACATCTTTTCGTCAGCACCGGCTTTGCCCAAGTTGTCGCGCTGAACGCGGAAACCGGCGAGCCGGCCTGGCGGCGCGCGCTTCCCTCGCCGATGCGTTCGGCGCCGACCGTGAGCAACGGACGGCTTTTCGTGACGACGGTCGACAACCAGTTTTTTGCCATCGACGTGCGGAGCGGGGATACGCTCTGGAGTCACAAGGGGTTCGAGGAAAGCGCCGGCATCCTTGGCGGGGCCAGCCCGGCCGTGGATGGCGACGTCGTCATCGTGCCCTACACCTCCGGCGAGGTCTTCGCCATGCTGGCGAACACCGGGCGAATCCTGTGGTCCTATTCGCTGGCATCTTCGCGGCGGGGCGATGCGATTTCCTCGATCGCGGACATTCGCGGCGATCCGGTCATCGACCGCGACCAGGTGTTCGCCGTGTCGCACAGCGGGCGCATCGTCGCGCTGGGCGTGAAATCGGGCGAGCCCCTGTGGGAAAAGGAAATCGGCGGCATCCAGACGCCATGGATTGCCGGGGACTATATCTATCTGCTGACGACGAACAGCGAAATCGTTTGCCTGTCCCGGGAGAAGGGGGGGGTCGTCTGGGTCCTGGAGCTGCCCCAATACATGGATCCGGAGGAACGCGCGGATCCCATCGTCTGGAACGGGCCGGTGCTGGCAAGCGACCGCCTGTTGATCGCCGGTTCCCACGGCACCGTGCTGGCGGTTTCGCCCTATCGGGGGAAGGTCGTCGGCCGGATGACCCTGGACGATGGTGCAACGGTTACGCCGGTCATTGCCCAAGGGGTGATTTATTTTCTGACGACCGACGCCGACCTCGTCGCATTCCGCTAGGTTTTTGGAACGTCCCATGATGAAGACGGTCGCCATCGTTGGCCGGCCAAACGTCGGCAAATCGACCCTGTTCAACCGGTTGGTTCAGGAACGCGCGGCGCTTACCCATGACACGCCGGGGGTGACGCGCGACTGGCGCGAGGGCGCCGCTTCGCTTGGCGGTCTTGTCTTTCGGGCCATCGACACCGCCGGCTTCGAAGAAGAGACCCGCGGCGAGCTGGAAGCGAAGATGCGCGCCCAAACGGAGCGCGTGCTGGCGGAAGCCGACGTTGCCCTTTTCCTGATGGACGTGCGCGCCGGCGTCACGCCGCTGGACGAGCGTTTCGCAAGTTGGCTTCGCAAGCAGAACACGCCGGTCCTGCTGGTCGCCAACAAATGCGAGGCCGGGTCCGGCGAGGACGGCTACTACGCGGCTTTCGAGCTTGGCTTCGGCGAGCCGGTGGCGATTTCCGCCGAGCACAACGAGGGCATGGCCGAGCTTTACGAGCGTCTCGCCCCCCTTGTGGAGGCAGAAACGCCAGCGGAAGTGGCCGATGCACCCGACCGCTTGGGGCTGGTGATCGTCGGCCGGCCGAACGTCGGCAAGTCGACGCTGGCCAATCGCCTGATCGGCGAGGAACGGCTGCTGACCAGCCCCGAGGCCGGCACGACGCGCGACGCGGTGCCGGTCAGTTGGGAATATGGCGGCAAGGCGGTCTTTCTGGTCGACACGGCGGGGCTTCGCCGGAAAGCGCGGGTCGGGGAAAAGCTGGAACAGCTTTCCGTCGAGGCGACGGCGAAAGCCATCCGCCGCGCCGAGGTCGTCCTGCTGGTGCTGGACGCCGAACGCCCGCTTGAAAAGCAGGATCTTGTCATCGCCGGCCAGGCGATCGAGGAGGGCCGCGCGCTGGTCCTTGCCGTCAACAAGTGGGACCTTGCCAAACATCCCGCTGCCGTGATGGCCGGGCTTAACGAGCGGCTGGAGCGCTCGCTGCCCCAGGCCCGCGGGCTTCCCTGCCTTCCCCTTTCCGCCAAGACCGGCGCCGGGGTCGAACGCCTTATGCCGGCGGTGCTGGAGGCCTATGAGACGTGGAACCGGCGGTTGCCGACGGCGGGGCTGAACCGGTGGCTTGGCGACGTGACCGACCGTCACCCGCCGCCCGCCGTGCGGGGCAGGCCGCTGAAGCTACGCTACCTCACCCAGGTCAAGGCGCGGCCGCCGACCTTCGCGCTGTTCGTCTCGCGTCCCGAGAAACTGCCGGAGAGCTACGTACGCTATCTCGTCAACGATTTGCGGGAAAGTTTTGCGTTGCCGGGGACGCCGATCCGGTTTCGCCTGCGCAAGGGCGACAACCCCTATGCCTAGGCGCGAACGATCTCGCCGTGGGTGCGCGTGCCTGCCTCGGCCAGCCGGACGAACGCCTCGGTCACCGCCTCGGGCGGCGTGAGGCCGGCCGGGTCCTCACCGGGGAAGGCCTCGGCCCGCAGCGCCGTGCGCACGATGCCGGGATCGATAAGGTTGACCCGAAGCGACGTCTTCGCCACCTCGGCGGCATAGGTCTCGACCAGCATGTTGAGAGCCGCCTTGCTGGCCGAATAGGCGCCGTAATAGGGGATGACGCGGCTGCCGAGGCCGGAGGTGACGAAGATGGCGCGCCCCGAGACGGATGCCCGCAGCAACGGGTCGAAGGCGCGGATGAGGCGCCAGTTCGCGGTGACATTGACGGCAAAAGCCCGTTCCCACATGTCCGGGTCCCAATGGCCCACCGGCGCAAGCGCGCCGAGAACCGCCGCGTTGCCGACCAGCACGTCGAGCCGGCCGAAGCGTTCGGCAATCGCCGCCGCCATCTGATCGATGGCCGTAAACTCGGCAAGGTCAAGGGGCACCAGCGTCGCCGTGCCGCCGTCCGCCTGAATGGAATCGTCGACGGCCTCGAGATCGCCGGTCGTGCGCGCGACCAGGATGACATGGGCGCCTTCGCGCGAGAAATGCCGGGCCACGGCGGCGCCAATGCCGCGCGAGGCGCCCGTAATCAACGCGACGCGTTCCTCGAGGCGCCGTTCGGAACGATCCGTCACGTTTTCAGCCGAGTTCGGCAAGCAGCGACAGCTGGGCGGTCGATTCCCCGTCTTCCTGGTCGGCAAGCCGGATCGGATAGTCGCCGCTGAAACAGGCGTCGCAATATTGCGGCGTTTCCGAATTGCGGCCCGCTTCGCCCATGGCCCGATACAGGCCGTCGATCGAGAGGTAGGCAAGGCTGTCCACCTTGATCAGCCGCGCCATTTCGTCGAGGCTGTGCTGCGCGGCCAGAAGCTCGTCGCGCTCTGGCGTATCGACGCCGTAGAAGCAGGAATGCGTCGTCGGCGGGCTGGCGATTCGCATGTGGACTTCCTTGGCGCCCGCCTGGCGAACCATCTCGACGATCTTCGTCGAGGTCGTGCCGCGCACGATGCTGTCGTCAATCAGCACAACACGCTTGCCGTCGATCAGCCGGGCGTTTGCGTTGTGCTTGAGCTTGACGCCAAGATGGCGAATCTGGTCCCTGGGTTCGATAAACGTCCGCCCCACATAGTGGTTGCGGATAATGCCAAGCTCGAAGGGAAGGCCCGCCTCGGCCGCGTAGCCGATGGCTGCCGGCACGCCGGAATCGGGAACCGGGATGACGACATCGGCATCGACGTGGCACTCGCGGGCAAGCTCGGCACCGATGCGTTTGCGGGTTTCGTAGACGTCCGTGCCTTCGACGATGCTGTCGGGCCTGGCAAAGTAGATGTATTCGAAAATGCAGAAGCGTTGCGGCCGTTTGAGGAAAGGCCGGATGCTGTGCAGGCCGTCCTCGTTGATGATGACGATTTCGCCGGCTTCCACGTTGCGGATAAAGGTAGCGCCGATGATGTCGAGCGCGCAGCTTTCGGAAGCAAGGATGTGGGCGCCGTCCAGTTCGCCGATAACCAGCGGGCGCACGCCGTGGGGGTCGCGCACGCCGATCAGGGATTCGTTGGTCAGCGCGATCAAGGAGTAGGCGCCTTCGACCTGTTTGAGCGCGTCGATCAACCGGTCGATGACGGTGGAATAAAGCGACGTCGCCACCAGATGGACGATTACTTCGGTATCCGTCGTCGACTGGAACAGGCAGCCGCGATGCACGAGCTGGCGGCGCAGCGCGCGTGCGTTCGTCAAATTGCCGTTGTGGCCGATGGCAAAGCCGCCCGATTCAAAATCGGCGAACAGTGGCTGGACGTTGCGAAGCACCGTCTCGCCAGTCGTTGAATACCGGTTATGGCCGATGGCGGCATAGCCCTTGAGGTTCTGGATGACCTTGCCGTCGCCGAAATTGTCGCTGACCAGCCCAAGGGCGCGGTGGTTGTGAAAGTGCTTGCCGTCGAAGGTGACGATCCCGGCCGCTTCCTGGCCGCGGTGCTGGAGCGCGTGCAGTCCCAGCGCGGCATGGGCGGCCGCGTCGTCATGGCCGTAGATGCCAAACACCCCGCACTCTTCGTGGAGGTGGTCGTCGTCGAAAGGATTCGTCCCGAGCATTTCTTCTACCCACCTGGGACTATTGATGATTTTCGATCAGTCGTTCCATCGCGCCACGTTCCTGCCTGTTATAGCCGGATTCGTTTTCCGTATCAGCCGATTTCGGGTCGGGGTCCGTGAAAATACGCAGAAATTTGGCCATTGTGAACGCATCGAGCGCCTGTTCCTTCGCCTTTTGCAGCGCTTCTTCTCCGGCTTCTTCTTCCGCATCCGGAACCAGGTCCGTCAGCAGGCCGGCGCCGAAGCCCACGAAGGGAATCAGGGTCGAACGCGCGAACCATTCGGGGGGGACCTTCTCGGAGATCACCCAGACGGTCAAGAGGTAGACCAGCGAAACGACGACATATCCCCGCACCAAGCCGAAGAAAAGCCCCAGCCCGCGGTCGATCGGCTTCAGTTTGCTTTCCTTCACGCGCCCGGCAATCGCCCGCGCGATGAAGGAGAACAGCAAGAAGGAGGCGATGAACAGCACCAGCGCCAGGACGACATCGGCGAAAACGGGCACGACGAGGATGTCGTAGGCGTAAGGCTTGGCCGCGCTGAAACCGTAGATCGTGGTGAGCGCGGCGCCCGCCCAGGCGACCAGCGAAAGCAGCTCGCGCACGAAGCCGCGGCCCCAGGCGAAGATGGCCGAAAGCAAAAGCACGCCTAGGATTACGTAATCGATCGTCGTGAAGGGCAGGTTTTCCATCGTCCGTTTTCTTTATGAGGGCAGCTTCGCCTGGTTCGGGGCGTTCTGCCGTTTGTGGGAAAGGGCCGCCGGCAATTCGGAAAGGTGGCGAATCTCGCGCAGAGGCAGGGGAAGCTTGCCAGCGCCTTTTGCCGGTTTCCGGGCCGGCGGCGCGAAGGCTTCACGAAAGCCGAGCTTCGCCGCTTCCTTGAGGCGGGCGTCCCGCTGGCTGACGGCCCGGACTTCGCCGGAAAGGCCGATTTCGCCGAAGACGACGGCGGCCTGCGGAAAGGGCGCGTCCCGGAAGGCGGAAACGAGCGCTGCCGCCACCGCGAGGTCGGCGGCCGGCTCGGCGATGCGCAGGCCCCCGGCGACGTTCAGGTAAACGTCCTGTCCACCGAGCGCGAGGCCGCAGCGAGTCTCCAGCACGGCCAGCACCATGGCCAGCCGGCCCCCGTCCCAGCCGACGACGGCGCGCCGGGGTGAGCCGAAGGAAGAAGGCGCGACGAGCGCCTGAATCTCGACCAGCATGGGCCGCGTGCCTTCCATGCCGGCGAAGACGACGGCGCCGCTTACCCCTTCGGGGCGTTCGGAAAGGAACAGGGCGGAGGGGTTCGGCACCTGCAGCAGGCCGCGGTCCGTCATCTCGAAGACGCCGATCTCGTCGGTCGGGCCGAAGCGGTTCTTCACGGAGCGCAGGATGCGGAACTGGTGGCCGCGCTCGCCCTCGAAATAAAGAACGGTGTCGACCATGTGTTCGAGCACGCGGGGACCGGCGATCGTGCCTTCCTTCGTGACGTGGCCGACGAGGATCAGAATCATCTGGCGGCGCTTGGCCAGCCGGATGAGTTCCTGGGCGCAGGCCCGGACCTGGGTGACCGTGCCCGGCGCCGAATCAAGCGCGTCCACGTACATCGTCTGGATCGAATCGACAACGACCAGATTCGGCCCGTCGGCGACGTCGAGGCTGGCCAGGATGTCGCGCAGGTTCGTCGCCGTCGCCAGCCCGACCTTGGCACCGGAAAGCCCGAGCCGGCTGGCCCGAAGCCGCACCTGATCGACCGCCTCTTCTCCGGAAATGTAAACGGCGCGCACCCCGTCCGCGACGGCGGCGGCCACTTGGAGAAGAAGGGTCGATTTGCCGATGCCAGGATCGCCGCCGACCAGGATGGCGGAGCCCGTCACCATGCCGGAGCCGACGACGCGGTCGAATTCCTCAAGGCCGGTCTTCAGGCGGGGGAAGGGCGGTTCGTTTCCTTCGAGGCCGACGAAATCGACCCGCGCATGGCGGCGCGCGCCTTTTTTGCCAAGCCCGCCGGGCACCGATTCGTTCTGGGTTTCCTCGAGGATGGAGTTCCAGGCGCCGCAAGCGTCGCAACGCCCGCTCCATTTCGGGTGGCTGGCGCCACAACTTTGACAGACGTAATGAGCCGCGTTTCGAGCCAATGCTTCCGCCTTCGGTTGCGGGTGGAAGCCTTAAAAACCCTAAGGCTGTCGAACCTGCATCTTGATGGGGCCTTCGGCCTTGCCGCGGATGAACTGATCGACATAGGGGTTGTCTGCCTTGTCGATGTCCGCGACGGGGCCGTCCCAGATGATCTTGCCTTCGTAAAGCATCGCCATCCGGTCGGCGATGCGCCTAGCACTTGCCATGTCATGGGTGATGGAGAGCGCCGTGACCTGAAGTTCCTTCACGCAGTGGACGATAAGGCGGTCGATGATGCTGCCCATGATCGGGTCAAGCCCGGTCGTCGGTTCGTCGAAGAAGATGATGTTCGGCGAACCGGCAATGGCGCGCGCCAGGCCCACCCGCTTTTTCATGCCGCCGGAAAGCTCGGCTGGGTTCAGTTCCGCCACCCGCGCGTCGAGGCCGACCGAGGCGAGCTTCTCGAGCGCCACTTTCTTGGCCTCTTTGCGCGCCATGCCGTGGGCCTGGATCAGCCCGAAGGCGACGTTCTCCCAGACCCTGAGGCTGTCGAAGAGCGCGCCGCCCTGGAACAGCATGCCAAACTGCCGGAGCAGCTCCTCGCGCTCGTTTTCCTTCATGCGGACGACTTCGACGCCATCGACCTTGATGCTGCCCTGATCCGGCGTCAGCAGGCCGAGGATGCATTTGAGCAGCACGGACTTTCCGGTGCCCGAGCCGCCGATGATGACGACGGATTCGCCGACCTCGATGTCGAGGTCCAGCCCCTGCAGGACCCGGTTCGAGCCGAAAGCCTTGTGCAGGTTGCGAATCTGGATTTTCGGGGGTGCGCTTGTCATCAGTTGAACATCAGCGCCGATAGGAAGTAGTCGGCGACCAGGATCAGGATGGAGGCGGTCACCACCGCGTTCGTCGTCGCCCGGCCGACGCCTTCGGCGCCGCCCCGCGAGTAGAAGCCCTGGTAGCAGCCCATCAGGGTGACGATGAAACCGAAGACGGAGGATTTCACCATGCCGTCGATGACGTCGTCGATGACGAGATAGTCCCACACCTTCGAGATGAAGTTGGCTGGGTTGAATTCAAAGCTCTGCACGCTGACCACGAAGCCGCCGAAGATGCCGATGACGTCGGCGACAAGCACGAGCAGGGGCAGCGTCACGATACCGGCCAGCAGGCGCGGGAAGACCAGGTATTTGAAGGGATCCGTCGCCAGGGTGACGAGGGCGTCGATCTGCTCGGTTACCCGCATCGTGCCGATCTCGGCCGCCATCGAGGCGCCGATACGCCCGGCCACCATGAGGCCGGCCAGTACGGGGCCGAGTTCGCGGGTGATCGAGAAGGCGATGATTTCCGGAATCTGGGATTCCGCCTCGAAACGGGCCAGGCCGATGTTGCTTTGCAGCGCCAGCACCATGCCGGCGAAGATGGCGGTGAGGCCGACGATCGGCAGCGAATAGTAGCCGATGTCGATCATCTGCTGGCCGACGGCGCGGAAGTAGAAGGGCGGGCGCCAGGCGCGCGATAAGGCGCGGCCCACGAACAGGGCAAGCCGGCCCGTTGCCTCCAGGAATTTCAGGAAGGTGCGTCCCAGCAGTGCGAGTGCATCGAGGATCGCCATGAGCCTTAGGAACCCTTCCCGATGTAGTTGCGATGGTAGCGATGCCCGAGGCTGGTCAGAATCTCGTAACCGATTGTGCCGGCTTCCGCCGCCAGGGCATCGACGGAATGGTTGGGACCAACAAGTTCCACGAAGGTATCAGGCGTAAGTTGTTGCGGTGGGATTTCCGTGACGTCGATCGTGATCAGATCCATCGATATGCGTCCAATGACTGGCACCTGCCGGTCACCGACGAAACAGCTGCCACGATTACCCAGAGTGCGCAGATAACCGTCGGCGTAACCCACAGCCACCGTGGCGATTCGGCTAACCCCGCTCGCGCGGTAGGTCGCACCATAGCCAACGGTCTGGGGACTGTCAACGTCACGCACTTGCAGGATTCTACCTTTCAGATGAAGGACTTGCGCCATCGGATTGGGGTGCGAGGCTTGCGGATTCACGCCGTAGATAGCGGCGCCCGCGCGGGCGAAATCGAAGTGGTATTCCGGCCCCAGAAAAATGCCGCTCGAATTTGCAAGGCTTCGTTGCGTGGCTGGAAGCTGCTGGGTGAGCGTGCGAAAGAGACGCAACTGTTCGGCGTTTTTCGGATGCGGCGGCGTATCGGCGCAGGCGAGGTGCGAAAAGAGGAACGACAGCGACAGACCGGCAAGGCGCTGCGGTTCCGCGGCCAGGCGTTCAACCTCCTGCGGCGGCAGGCCGAGGCGGGCCATGCCGGTGTCGATCTGAAGGCCGGCCGGCGCCGAAGGGGCGAGGGCCCGGAAGCGTTCGATCTGGCCGAGATCGTTCAGGCAGGGGGTGAGGCGGTGCGCAGCGAAGGCGGTTTCCTCGCCGGCCAGCGCACCGTTGAAGACACCGATTTCGACGTCGGACAAAAGGGCGCGAAGGGCGATGCCTTCGTCCAGGGTCGCCACGAAGAAGTGCCGGCAGCCCTGGCCGCGCAACGTGCGGGCAACCGGCTCCAGTCCCAAGCCATAGGCGTCCGCCTTGACGACGGCGTGGAGACCGGCCGGCTCCAGCCGCTTGCCGAGCAGGCGATAGTTGGTCGCAATGGCGTCGAGGTCGATCGTGAGACGCGCATGGGCGCGATCAGAAGGGGGCATCCGCAGGCCGTTCGTCCAAATCCGCGAACTTCGTGAAGCGTCCGTCGAAGAAAAGCCGAAGTTTGCCGGTCGGACCGTGACGTTGCTTACTGATCAGGATTTCCGCCTTGTTGTGGACGTCGTCCATTTTTTCCTGCCACTCGATATGCTTGTCCGTCCCTTCCGGCGGCTGTTGGCGCGCCAGGTAGTATTCCTCGCGGTAGATGAAGACGACGACGTCGGCGTCCTGTTCGATGGAACCCGATTCGCGAAGGTCGGCCAGTTGCGGCCGCTTGTCCTCGCGCTGTTCGACGGCGCGCGAAAGCTGGGAAAGGGCCAGCACCGGCACGTTCAGTTCCTTCGCCAGCGTCTTCAGGCCCCGCGTGATTTCCGAAATTTCCAGCACCCGGTTGTCCTGGCGCGTCCGCGACGGGCTCAGGAGCTGCAGATAGTCGACGACGATCAACGAAAGTCCGTGCTGGCGCTTGAGGCGCCGGGCACGGGTGCGCAGCGCGCCGATCGTCAGCGCCGGCGTGTCGTCGATGAAGAAGGGGACGGTGGCTAGGTCCTGGGCGGCCATGGCCACCTTCTCGAAATCCGTGTGGCTAAGCTCGCCGCGGCGAATCTTTTCCGAGGGCACCTTCGCTTCTTCCGCGAGGATGCGGGTGGCCAGCTGTTCGGCCGACATTTCGAGGGAGAAAAACCCGACGACGGCGCCGTCCAGCGGCTTCTTGCGGGTGTCCCTGGCCCGCGCCTTGGCGGCGTGAAAGGCGATGTTCGTGGCCAGCGCCGTCTTCCCCATGGAAGGCCGCCCGGCCAGCACCAAAAGGTCGGAATTGTGCATGCCGCCAAGCAGCTTATCGAGGTCGACAAAGCCAGTGCTGATGCCGATCATCTTGCCTTCGCGCTTGTAGGCGATTTCGGCCGCCGCGATGGCTTCCGTCAGCGGCCCCTTGAAGGGCTGAAAGCCGCCTTCGATCTGGCCGGTCGTCGCCAGGTCGTAGAGCTGCTGTTCGACCTGTTCGATCTGGTCGACGGCGGAGACTTCGATGTCCGGGCGGTGGGCCTCTTCGGTCATGTCCTCGCCAAGCGCGATCAGCTGGCGCCGGAGGTAGAGATCGTGGATGGTGCGGCCGTAGTCGCCGGCGTTGAAGGTGGTGACGGCGGCGGCGGCAAGCTGGGCCAGATAGGCGGTGCCGCCGATGTCGTCCAGCGCGTCGTCCTGTTCGAAATAGGCCTTCAGCGTCATCGGGTCGGCGAGCTGGCCGCGCTCGATCAGATGGGCGGCGGCGGCGTAAATGCGTCCGTGCACCGGGTTGGCGAAATGTTCGGGAAGGAGAAACTCGGAAACCTTCAGGTAGGCCCGGTTTTCCATCAGCACGGCGCCGAGCAGGGCCTGTTCAACCTCAAAATTGCGCGGCAGGGTACGAAGCCGGTCTAGCTCGTTCTTTTCCCTTAGGGGGGTGACTTTCGAATCGGAACCGGAGGCTTCCATGCGCTTACCATAGCAGAAGCGGGCCCCGGAAAGTCATGGGTAATTGCGGATCCGGCCTGTGGAACCGGTTAGCAAAAGCATGTGAATGGCGGGGATAATTACGCCGCCGTCTTGCGGAAGCCCCGTTGGGCGTGTTCCCAGTCCGTCATGTAGTCGCGGGTCAGCGGCACGGCCTCCTGGCGGCGGGTGAGCTGCATCTGGAAGACCATGTGCCCCTGGTGGCGGAAGGCAGCCTCGGAGCCGGCCAGGTAAAATTCCCACATCCGGCAGAAACGTTCGTCGTAGATGGCGGCGGCGCGTTCCCGGTTCGCCTGAAAGCGCCCGTACCAGCGCTTCAGGGTCTCCGCGTAGTGCAGGCGGAGGATTTCGAGGTCGGTGACCCAAAGCCCGGTCTTCTCGACCTCGGAGAAGACCTCGGAAAGCGCTGGGCTGTAGCCGCCGGGGAAGATGTACTTGCGGATCCAGGGGTTGGTGGCGCTTGGCGGCCCCTTGCGGCCGATCGAGTGCAGCAGCGCCAGGCCGTCCTCGGTCAGCAGGCCGTTCACCTTCTCGAAGAAGGATCGGTAGTAGTGGGTGCCGACATGTTCGAACATGCCGACGGAAACGATGCGGTCGTAGCTACCTTCTTCTTCCCGGTAGTCGCGGAGATGGAAGCGCACCCGGTCCGCGAGGCCGGCCTGTTTCGCCCGTTCGTTCGAAACCCGGTGCTGTTCCTTCGAAAGCGTGATCCCCGTAACGTCAGCGCCGCAGGTTTCGGCGAGGTAGAGTCCAAGCCCACCCCAACCGGAGCCGATGTCCAGCACCTTCATACCCGGCTTGATCCGCAGTTTCGCGGCGAGGTGATGCTTCTTGTTCGTCTGGGCCTGGTCGAGGTTTTCGTCCTCGTTAAGGAAATAGGCGCAGGAATATTGCCGGTCTTCGTCCAGGAAGAGGTCGTAGAGCGCGCCGGAAAGGTCGTAGTGATGGGCGGCGTGCTGGCGCGCCAGCGGAACAGGGTTGTATTGCTGGAAGGCGCGGGAAGCCAGCCGCAGGGACCGGTAGAGGCGATCGAGGAAGCGAGGCGGCACGGATTCGAGATTGCGCGTGTAAAGGTCGATCAGGTCCCGCACCGTGCCCTGTTCGACGGTAAGGGCCCCGCTCATATAGGCCTCGCCCGTGTGCAGGCCGGGGTTCAGGAAAATCTTGAAAGGCGTGAGGCGATCGTGCAGCCGAATCGTCACTTCCGGTCCCGCGGTACCCCGGAACTCCTGAACCTTACCCGTGGCACCGATGACGCGAAGTGCACCGACCCGAATCACCGGTTTCAGCAAGAAGCGCAGTGGCATTTCGAAGCCCTATCCCGACCGTTCCTCCCGATCGCTTCCCGTTTGTCCCGATCGCCCCGGCTTCGAGGGCTGGGGAATGGGATATTTTAAGGGAAAGAAACCCTATTTTGTAAAGGGAGATATGGGCCTGCCCGGCCGACCCGGGTCAGCCGGGCAAAGGGTCAGGATTCTTGCGGGTTTTCGGCTTCCTCGGCCGCCTCGGCGGCGGTGGTCTCGGCCTCGGTTTCGGTGGCGGTCTCGGCCTCTTCTTCGGCGGCCATTTCTTCCAGCACGCT
>JAGWAR010000027.1 GCA_021296325.1 Alphaproteobacteria bacterium | reverse complement strand
TGCCTCGACATTGAATCACGAACAGGGTGGCGAAATTGCAATGAATCTCGACCAGCTCTATCGCATCATGCGGAACCGGCTTCTATGGGTCGACCTCAACAACGACGCGGCACCGGCCCAGGAAGTGATCGGACTGCTGGAGCCGCTTCGCCAGTCCTGGCATGAGCTGGCAGACAAGCCCCCCAACGAGGCCGGCGCCACCGCGCCGTCCGATGCCGATTCGGGAAAAGGGATCGCCGTCTCGGCCTGAGGCCGGTTTCCTGCTTCTCGGCCCCGCCCACGGGCAACCCTTCTTTCCTCTCCCTAGGCAGAAATTGCCTCTTCTCTGCAGGATTATCCCGGTCCGACTGGACCACCAGCGCCAGTTCCCATATTTTTTCAATATATATCAATAAGTTAATTACGTGTCAGACTTGGCCCGGACTTTGCTCCTTCTTCAGGGTCATGGAAAAACTGCACGCAACGAAACGCCGTAGAAAACGCAGATGGGTAGCGACGCCCTTCGAAGGCAGCATGAACTATGGGTACGACGAGGTCATGACGGCATCGCAGCCCCATCTGTTGGTCATGCTGTACCGCGAGGCCCTGGCGGCGCTCAAAGCCAGTACCGTGGCCATCGAGCGTGGAGATATCGAGATGCGCTGGCGGGCAAGTTCGAAGGCAACGAACATCATTGCCCATCTTTATTTAACGCTGGATCTCGAGCGAGGCGGCGACGTCGCAAGAAACCTAAGCCGGATATACACCTACATTTTACGCCGGCTGCCGGACATCAATCTCAAGAACGACCCGGGTCCTGCACAAGAAAGCGCAAGCCTGCTCGAGCCCCTGCTTACCTCTTGGGAAAATTTGGACATACAGATATCGCACATCAACAAAGGTACGACCCTAAACGACTCTAATTAAGGTCAGGACGACAACCTAAAGTCAGGACGACTACGAATGGAATTCTCGCCATCAGAACTGGTGAAACTGAACTCAGTGTATTCTTCAAAGCAGGCACGCTTTGAAGGGAAGACGCCGCTTGTTCCGTTTGTCGATTTCCTGCAGCTGGAAAGCACGGCTTCCAGGCATGAGGAGTCGCGACCGGCCATCGAATCGCCCGAACCGGCCCGCCCGACGCAGAAGAAAGAACGGAAGGAACCGGACGTCCACGCCAAGCGCGATGAAAGGACGGAACACGAAACCGAAAATGAAGACGGCGAGAATGAGACGCTCGCCACTTCGCCAGAGAACGAAACGGAATCACCCAACGCCTCGCGGGACGAGGAAGGCGTGAGCAAAACGGCGGAGGCGGCCAAGGCAAAGGATGGGAAACCCGCCCCTGAGTCGGAGCCGCAGATCTTCGCCCTTCCCGGCGTGAAACCCGAAATCCCGGCGGTAACCCAGAACGCGATCGCGGTCCCGCAGACGGCCGAGGTTGCAAAGCCAGCTTTCCCAACGGGCCCCGTCGTGCTGGCCGAGGAAGGGATTGAGCCGGCCGCTTCCGTCACGGCCGCCCCCAGTAAAGCCGCCGGCCCCGCAGCGGGCCCGCAAGCAACCAGCGCCGTTTTGCTGCCGCAGGGCCTGACCGTTGTCAGCGAACTCCCGGCAGTCGATGCGCGCCTGGCCGCTGGCAAAGAGACCCTTGCCACCAAGGATAACACCAGCAGCCCGACGAAGGCAGCAGGCCCCCTCGTTTTCAACGGCGAAGGCAAGGACGGGCTCGTGACATCCCAGGCCGGAACCGGCCAACCGCTCCCGGGTGGTGCAAAGCCCTTTTCCCAGATGCCGGCTCCAAGCGCACCGCCGGTCCTGCCGAACGCCGGCATGGACATCGGCATTCCGACCCTTACGGCCAATCTGACCCCTGCCCCGACCGGCGAAGCGCCGTCCGGCGGTCTTGCCCCATTGAACGCAAGCGACGTGGCAGCGACCCGGACCGCGGGCTTGACCATGCCGATGCACGGACGTACGCCCGCCGCCGCCCCGCCTCTGATCGATCAGGTGGCCGTTCACATGAAACAGGCGGCGGCAGACGGCTTGGATCACATTCGCATCCAGCTGAAGCCATCCAGTCTCGGGCATATCGACGTGAAAATGGAGATCGCGAAGGACGGCAAGGTCATGGCGGTCATTTCGATTGAGCGGCCGGAAACCTTTGACCTGCTGCAACGGGATGCCCGGGCGCTGGAACGGGCGCTTCTGGGATCCGGCCTGCAGACGGACTCGAACAGCCTGAACTTCCAGCTGCGTGGCCAGGAGAACGGCCAAACGACGGAGCATTCCCCCACCGGCAACGCGCCAACGGACAATTCCGAGGGACTCTCCGAAGAAGCGGAAGTAGCACCGTTGATGGATTATGACACCTGGATCGTCGGCGATGGCATCGTCGACATCCGCGTATAGGAGGATTTAGGGGATGGAACTTGGTGGCATCGGAACCAGCACAGCCGGCCTTCAAGCGGGCGGTTCTGCCGCGGCGCTGGCGGAGAATTTCGACGATTTCCTGACGCTGCTTACCGCCCAGATGCAGTATCAGGATCCGCTTTCCCCCCTGGAGGCGAATGAATTCACGTCGCAGCTGGTTCAATTCAGCGCGGTCGAACAGGCCATTAACACGAACGGCAACCTTGCCAAGCTGATCGATCTGCAGCGGGCTGGCCAGATTGCTACCGCCGTTGACTTTATCGGGACGAAAATCGAAGCCTTTGGAAACACAAACGTTCTTGCAGACGGATCGGCGACGTTCAGCTATGGCCTCGGCGAAAATGCGAACACGACGCAGATATCCATCTTCAACGAAGTGGGCCAGGTCGTCTTCAGCACGACAGGCGAGACCGCGGCCGGCCACCATACCTATAGCTGGGATGGCAACGACAACAATGGCATCGCGCAGCCGGACGGCAAATATTCGATCGTTGTCACTTCGCTGAATGAAAACGGCGAACCGATCGGCGTAGAGACCGGTGTTATCGGCACCGTTACCGGATTTGAAACGACAGCGGATGGTTCCGTTCTGCTTTCCCTGAATGGGATCGGCGTACCGATCGGGGACATCGTATCGGTGAGCCCGGATACATCCGAATAAGACAGTTTGTAGGAAATTAATAAAGCCTGCCCAAAAGCGGGCAAAGTCATAGGAGATGAGAGATGAGCGTTTTTGGAGCAATGTTCTCAAGCGTTTCGGGCCTCGACGCACAAGGTCAGGCCCTTGGGATGATTGCGGACAACATTTCGAACATGAACACGGTGGGCTACAAGGCCGTCCAAGCCAGGTTTCAGACCCTGGTTGTCAACCAGGCCTTGAAATCCTCTTACGCGCCTGGCGGCGTGACTTCCAGCCCGTTCTATCAGGTGGAGCGGCAGGGACTGCTGCAGAATTCCACCGCCGCCACGGATATGGCCATCTCCGGAAACGGCTTTTTCGTTGTCACGTCGAACGTCACTCCGGGAGCGAACGACCAACGCCTCTTTACCCGGGCAGGCCAGTTTGCGGTGGATGAAACCGGTGCTCTCAGAAATGCCGCCGGCTTCTATCTCCAGGGCTGGGTCACGGACACGGTGGGAAATCCCACCGGGGTCAACAACAACCTGCTGACCGATCTTACGACGGTGAACATCTCCAGTCTGGCCGGTAGCGCTTCGGCAACGTCGAGCGTAACGGTCGGTGCCAATTTGCCGGCCGAAGCGGTCGTAAACGACAGTCATGTCATGAATCTGCTGGTCTTCGACTCGCTTGGCGTGGACCACAATATGCAGATGACCTGGACCAAGCAGGCAACCCCCAACGAATGGGATATATCGGCAACGGCCATTCCGGATACTTCGGTCGTGACGCTGCTGAACGCTTCCGGCCAGGTTTACGCATCAAGCGGCCGGCTGGACTTCAGCCGCCTTCCGACCCAAAGCACCGGCGGTGCCGTGCTGGGTGATACGATCACGCTGGGCGGGGTAACGTTCGAGTTTACCGATGGCGCCGGCGCCGTGGGCGGCGGTAACGTCGAGGTTGATATCAGCGCCGCGGTTACGATTCCCCAAGTTCTTGGCGCACTGAAAACGGCGATCGACGGCTCGGCCGTTCCGGAAACCGGTCGCTTTACGGTGGGAACGGGAGCCGACATCAACTCCCTATTCATCACCCAGTCGTCCACCGGGGCGGCGGTGGCGGTGGCGGACGGTCCGGCGGTGGCGACGGCACCTTTCGTCGCCCAGGTTGACCCCTTCACCGTGGCCGCAACGTCGGCGACGGGTGCGGGCGCCGTGTTTAACGGAGACGGCACGCCAAACAGCTTCAACATCGCGTCTGCCGTCGTCGACTGGGCGAATGGCGCCACGGACAGCACGATCGCGCTTAATCTTGGGACGGCCGGGCCGCTTGGTACCGGCCAAACGGATGGCATCACGCAGTTCTCGAGCAATTTCTTCGTTTCCTTCGTTAATCAGAACGGTGTGAGCTTCGGCAGTTTTACCGGCGTCAACATCAATGAGGAAGGCATCGTGACGGCGCAATTCGACAACGGGGATTCGCGCGCGATTTTCCGGATCCCGATTGCCACCTTCGCCAACCCGAACGGGCTTGACCCAAGGAACGGAAACGCCTTTTCCCAGACCGACGATTCCGGAAGCTTCTTCCTCAATCACGCCAATACAGGAACGGCCGGCAAGGTTGCGGCTTCGGCCCTTGAAGCTTCTACCGTAGACCTAGCGGAAGAGTTCACCAATATGATCATTGCCCAGCGTGCATACTCGGCAAACGCAAAAATCATCACGACCGCCGACGAAATGCTGGACGAACTAATCCGTGTTAAGCGCTAGGTAACCTTTTCCCCTCGGCGGTCCCGGCCTTAGTCCCTCGCTGCGGCCGGGGCCGCCAAACTCTCTAAAAATCGAATTATCCCTTAGCGGTTTTTTAAGGCCAGGGGTCTATAACCGCGTCATGTGATTAACCATTTTTCCCTCACCGAGTGGGACGGAAGACGGACGAATGCGGGACACCACTACGAACGTAAGGCCGATTGCCAAGCGAATATCGCTGAACGATCTGCCGCCGCCAAATACCCGGCGGTGGGTGATCCGCCGCAAGGCACAGGTCGTCGAGGCCGTGCGGACCGGGGTGCTTAGCCTGGACGAGGCCTGCAACCGCTATTCGCTTTCCATCGAAGAATTTTTATCCTGGCAGCGGCTGTTCGACAGTCACGGCGTGCACGGCCTTCGTGTTACGCGGCTTCAGGAATATCGCAACTCTCCCCAGAAGTCCGGGGGTTGATCCTCCTAACGCCCTCCCCGGCACGACGGCCCTTTTCTCAAATCCATATCCTTAATTTTTGGTAGGCAATTTTTGCCTCTAATTAACCTCCTATTCACTCATCCACGCTAGCTTTCCGGAGACAGCCACATGCCTAACTAATACAGACAGGCACTCAGAGACATCATTGTGAACGGGCTAGCGGTAACTCTGCAAAAAATCGGTACGGGGCGGCTCCTTCTGCTCTTTGCCGTAGGCCTTGCGCTCGTCGGGTTTTTATTCTTCCTGACGTCGCGCCTGACCTCACCGAATATGGCACTCCTCTATGGCGATCTCAGCGCCGAGGACAGCAGCCAGATCATCACCAAGCTGGAAGGCATGGCGGTGCCGTACGAGCTTGTCGGAAACGGCTCCCAAGTCATGGTCCCATCGAACCAGGTGCTGCGCCTGCGCGTCGGACTGGCCGAGCAGGGCCTGCCCAGGGGCGGGTCGATCGGCTACGAAATTTTCGACCGCTCCGAATCCCTCGGCGTCACGAACTTCGTTCAGAACGTCAATTTGTTGCGCGCACTGGAGGGAGAACTGGCCCGCACGATCAGTTCGATTTCCATGATTCAATCGGCACGGGTCCATCTCGTCATACCGAAACGCGAGCTTTTCAGCCGCGAGAAAGCGGATCCGCGCGCATCGATCATTCTGAAGATGCAAAGCAGCCACCGGCTTGGCCAACAGGCCATCCTAGCCATTCAGCAGTTGGTCGCCGCAGCGGTGCCTGGCCTGAAGCCGACCAACATCTCCATCGTGGACAATCACGGCTCGCTTCTTGCCCGCGGGGTGGTGGAGGGCGAAGGCGATGCCGGCTTCACGGCGGCGCGCGCATCGGAAGCCAAGCAGTCCTACGAGGACCGTCTCGCCGGATCGATCATCGAATTGCTCGAGCGGTCCATCGGCACCGGCAAGGTGCAGGCGGAGGTTTCCGTCGACATGGACTTCGACCGAATCACGACGAATTCCGAAAGCTACGATCCGGATAGCCAAGTTGTGCGCTCGACCCAAACGGTCGAGGAAAATGCCTCCAATCTCGAAAATCAGGCGGAGACGGCAGTGTCCGTCACCAGCAACCTACCGGATGCGGAAGCGGTTGGTAAGGAAAGCTCGCCGTCGAATGTCAGCCAGTCCTCGCGGCTTGAGGAAACCGTCAACTACGAAATTACCAAGACGATCCAGACCCACACGCGGGAAAGCGGAACCGTGCAGAGAATTACCGTCGCCGTGCTTGTCGATGGCATTTACGAAAGCAGCGAGGCCGGCGATCCGATCTACCAGCCCCGCAGCGCCGAAGAACTGGAGAAGCTTGCTTCGCTCGTCCGTTCGGCTATCGGCTACAGCGCCGAACGCGGCGACCAGGTCGAAGTCGTCAACATGCAGTTTGCTCGGCCGGAGACGCTGCCCGAAGAGCCTCCTACGCTGGAATTTCTTGGCCTGACGAAATCGGATTATTTCCGCATGGCCGAGATCATGGTGCTGACGGTGGTGGCTATTCTTGTGTTGCTTCTCGTCGTGCGGCCGCTGATTACGCACGCCATTCGCGTCATTCCCGAGGCCATGGCGGAAGGACAGAAACTGCTGGCCGATCAGCGTGAGGCCATGGCCCCCGCCCTGGCCGGCCCGGGCGAAGAAGCCGGGATGGAACCCAGCGCCGGGATGGCGATGAACGCGGGCGAGGATGAAGAGCCCGAAACCATGATCGACATGGACCAGGTCGAAGGGCGGGTCCGCGCATGGACCGAGAAACAGATTGGTGAAATCGTTGAGAAACATCCGGAAGAAGCGGTCAGCGTCGTCCGCGGCTGGATGTCCGAGGAGCACTAAGCAGCGATGGCAACCGGCACTCGCATCAAGGACGACTTTCAGAACGTCAACGGACATCAGAAGGCGGCGATCCTGATGATGTCTCTCAGCGAAGAACAGGCGTCGGGCGTCTTTTCGTTAATGGACGACGAGGAAATCAAGGATATTTCCCAGGCAATGGCCAATCTCGGCAACGTCAGTTCGACCGTGATCGAGCGCCTGTTCAACGAATTCATCTCGCAGATGTCGGCAACGGGGTCCTTGGTCGGCAGCTATGACAGCGCCGAACGCTTTTTGACGAAAGCCCTCGGCAAGGACCGTGTCGATGGCATCATGGACGAAATCCGCGGCCCTGCCGGGCGGACGATGTGGGACAAGCTTGGCAATGTCAGCGAAGAGGTTCTCGCGAATTATCTCAAGAACGAGTATCCGCAGACGGTTGCCGTTGTTCTTTCGAAAATCCGATCCGACCACGCGGCGCGGGTCCTGGCAATCCTGCCGGAGGAATTCGCCATGGAAGTCATCCTGCGGATGCTCCGCATGGAAGTCGTGCAAAAAGACATTCTGGACGGGATCGAAAAAACACTACGCACGGAATTCATGAGCAATCTGGCGCGCACGAATCGCCGCGATGCTCACGAAATGATGGCAGAGATCTTCAACGGTTTCGACCGGGCTACCGAATCCCGGCTAATGGGCTCGCTGGAAGAACGCAACCGCGATGCCGCCGAGCGCATCAAGGCGTTGATGTTCACCTTCGAGGATTTGGGGAAGCTCGACCCGAGCGGCGTTCAAACCCTTTTGCGCAGCGTGGAAAAGGACAAGCTTGCCCTGGCCCTGAAGGGTTCCTCCGAAACGATTCGGGATCTTTTCTTCCAGAACATGTCCGAACGGGCCGGCAAAATCTTGCGCGAAGACATGGAGGCAATGGGGCCGGTGCGGCTTCGCGAGGTTGACGAGGCCCAGACCTACATGGTGAACACGGCAAAAGACATGGCGGCCCGAGGCGAAATCGTCATTGCCGATTCTTCCGGAGAAGACGAGCTTGTTTACTAGACAGTGAAACAACATGCAGCAGGCAAAGAAGTTTCTTTTTGAAGCCAATTTCGAGAACCCGCTGAACGATCTGCGGGAAGAGCCCGTGCGGGCTTTCACGGAAGAAGATCTCGCCGCTGCACAGAAGAAGGGCTTTGACGAAGGAAAGAGCGAGGGCCGCAAGGAAGCCGAAGCCGAAACCGACCGGCAGGCTGTCAACGCATTGGAGCAAATCAGCAAGCACCTTGCTTCCTTGAACGCCGCCCAGTCCGAAGCCAGCAAATCGAACGCACGTGAGGCCTCCGAGCTTGCCATGACCGTCGCACGAAAAGTGATTCCTGAAATTTCCAAGCATGGCGCGCTTGTCGAGATTGAGGCGATGGTTCGCCAATGCCTCGCGGACCGCTTTGAGGAGCCTCGCGTTGTGATTCGTGTCCATGACAGCCTTCTCGATAATTTGCGTACGCGAATTGATGCCGTCGCGGAGAATGCCGGTTTCCCCGGAAAACTTATCCTGCTTGCGGACGAGGCCCTTCACGACGCGGACTGCCGGGTCGAATGGGCGGATGGCGGTGCCGAACGGGACGAGGAGCGTATCTGGAAGGATATCGAGGAGTCGGCGCGGCGGCTGATCGGCCAATTCGAAAAGGACGGCTCCTTCCGCGCCCCCACGGCCAAAAAACCGGAAGCAGCCGCCACGGAAGCCGCCCCCCCACCGGCCGCAGAGAAAACTGCAGACGGGGCAACGACGGAGACCGTCGAGGCGCCCGCGGCAGCAGCGCCGGAAAACCCAGAGGAAACGGCGCCGGACGAAACGCCGGACAAAATCACCGAAACCAAAGATTCAGCAGAAATCCAGGCAGAAAGCCCAGGAGAGAACGATGAGCGATGAAGAAAACCTAAATTTGGAAGAGCTCAAAGACGAAACCCCGCCTCCGGAAGAGAGCGCGGAGGAATCCGAGGCCAAGGCATTACCAGACGGGGATTCGGAGGATGCCTCGGACGAGGACGATATCGGCGAAGTCATTTCCGGACTCGAGGCGGTCTACGACATTCCTGTCCAGGTATCCGCCGTCCTTGGTCGATCGACGATGCAGGTAAGCCAGCTATTGAAGCTGGGACGCGGTGCCGTTGTCGAGCTTGACCGCAAGGTCGGCGAGGCTATCGACATCTACGTTAACGACCGCCTCGTGGCTCGAGGCGAGGTCGTCGTTCTGGACGAACGGCTGGGCATTACGATGACCGAGATCATCAAGTCCGACCGACATTGAACGAACTGTGACCTGATCTGAATTAAGCGAGAAGAAACCGCTATGGATATTGCTACAATCGCCGGTCTTGTTGGCGCCTTTACGCTTATCATCATAGCCATGGTTCTTGGCGGGTCGCCGCTCGCCTTCGTCGATATCCCCTCCGTCCTGATCGTGCTCGGCGGCACCTTTGCCGTAACCATGTCCTGCTTTTCCCTGCCGGAAATGTTTGGCGCCGGCAAGATCATTGCGAAGGCCATGTTCAAACACGGCCAGAGTCCCGTGGATGCGGCAAATCGTGTCCTGGAACTCGCCGACATGGCGCGCAAACAGGGCCTATTGAACATTCAGTCGATGATCGAAGAGCTGGAGGGCGAACCTTTCCTCCACAAGGGTCTGATGATGGTCGTCGACGGGACGCCTGGGGAAGAGGTTGAGAAGATCATGCGTCAGGATATCCAGGCAACCGCCTCGCGGCATACCCAAAGCACCAGCATTCTACGCAAGGCAGCCGAAGTGTCGCCGGCCATGGGATTGATCGGAACACTTGTCGGGCTCGTGCAGATGCTTGGTAACCTGGACGACCCCTCCACGATTGGCCCCAGCATGGCCATCGCTCTTTTGACGACGTTTTACGGCGCCGTGCTCGCCAACGTCGTCTTTTCACCGCTCGCCTCGAAACTGGAACGCAATTCCGCGGAGGAGCTGCTGACGCGAAGCGTGTACCTGCTCGGCACCTCTTCCATAAGCCGCCAGGAAAACCCGCGGCGACTGGAAACGCAAATCAACACTGTCCTGCCACCTGCGAAACGTGTGCAGTTTTTCGATTAAGACCGATAGGAGATTACGGCATGAGACTTCTCATCGTTGGCACGCTGGACGGCCAAATCGGCGCTGCAAGCAAGATCGCGATGGATCGCGGCGCCATGGTCGATCACGCGGGAACGATTGACGCCGCTCTCAATGCGCTTCGCTCCGGCCGTGGTGCCGAACTGGTTATGGCAGACGTCAAACTGGACATTGCCTCCCTGATCGAGCGCCTGAAGGCCGAGCATATCAACGTTCCGGTCGTTGCCTGCGGCATCGGCTCGGATACGGAAGCCGCCGTGAACGCCATTCGGGCGGGAGCAAAGGAATACGTCCCCCTCCCCCCAAACGCCGATCTGATCGCCGCCGTCCTTGAAGCCGTTACGGAAGAAAACAACGCCATCATTTGCCGCGATCCGGCCATGGAGGAAACCCTAAACCTCGCCGAGCAGATCGCGCCCAGCAATGCCGGCGTGCTTATCACCGGCGAATCGGGGACCGGCAAAGAACTGCTGGCGCGGTTTGTCCACCGCAAGAGTCGCCGGTCGGACAAGAAGTTCGTCTCAGTCAATTGCGCTGCGATTCCGGAGAATCTTCTCGAATCCGAGTTGTTCGGTCACGAAAAAGGGGCTTTTACCGGGGCCATCGCCCGGCGCATCGGCAAGTTCGAGGAAGCGAATGACGGCACGCTGTTGCTCGACGAAATCAGCGAAATGGCGCCCCATCTGCAGGCCAAGCTGCTTCGCGCGATCCAGGAGCAGGAGATCGACCGCGTGGGCAGCGCCCAGCCCGTGAAAGTAGATATTCGCCTGATCGCAACGAGCAACCGCGATCTGGAGGAAGAAGTCCGGCTCGGCAATTTCCGGAAGGATCTCTACTTCCGGTTAAACGTCATGAATCTGGCGATCCCTCCCTTGCGGACCCGCCCCAAGGATATCGAGGCCCTGGCCGAATATTTCGCTGAGAAATTCGCGGATCTAAACGACATTCCAAGGCGTTTGCTTTCGGAAGCGGCGCGCAATTCGTTGTTCACCTATTCCTGGCCATGCAATTCATCGGGCGGTCCTTATCGCGAAAGAGTCCGAAATTGAAGCGGCAGCGATCATCCTGAAGGCCCATACCAGTGTCGCGTCTGAGGCCGCGTCCGAAGAGGCCGCCGGAGAACTCGACGAGCAGGCCGGAACTACGCATCTTGTCGGCCGCACGGTCGCACAAGTCGAACGCGAACTGATCCTGGACACGCTTCAGCATTGTCTTGGCAACCGCACCCGGGCCGCCAGCATTCTAGGGATTTCAATCCGGACTCTCCGCAACAAATTAAAACAATACAACGAGGAAGGAACGACCGTGCCAACCCCCGGTGGCTTTGACACGGCGCGCGTTTAGATAAGCCTCCACGCACTCGGGCGGCGAAACGTCTAGGAACAAACGCATGGCAGAACCAACGACCGAAACGACAGCGGCGCTGGACAGCCCGCTTGACCGTCTTGGCAAGACGTTGCGCCGGGGCGATATTGCGCTTGCGCTTGGCATCGTCTGCATCCTGGTCGTTCTTGTCCTGCCGATGCCGCCCTGGCTTCTCGACGTTTCCCTTGCGATTTCGATTACGCTCTCCGTCCTCATTCTGATGACGACCCTGTTCATCGCCAAGCCATTGGAATTCAGCTCTTTTCCAACGGTGCTCCTGATCGCGACCATTCTGCGCCTATCTCTCAACCTTGCCTCGACGCGGCTTATCCTTGCCCACGGGCACGAAGGGACCCACGCCGCTGGAGATGTCATTCAGGCCTTCGGCGGCTTTGTCATGAGCGGCAATTTCGTTATCGGGATGATTGTTTTTGCCATTCTCGTCATCGTCAACTTCATCGTCATCACGAAGGGGTCCGGTCGGATCGCCGAAGTATCTGCCCGCTTTAGCCTAGACGCCATGCCCGGCAAGCAGATGGCCATCGATGCGGATTTGTCCTCAGGGCTTATCAACGAAGACGAGGCAAAGACGCGCCGGAAATCCCTTGAGGACGAAACGACCTTTTTCGGCGCCATGGACGGGGCTGCCAAGTTCGTCCGGGGCGATGCGGTCGCGGGCCTGCTGATCACCTTCATCAATATTGTCGGCGGCATCATCATCGGCACCGCTCAGCAGGGGATGACGCTTGGCGACGCAAGCGAAACCTACATGATGCTGACGGTGGGTGACGGACTGGTTACCCAGATTCCGGCCCTGATCGTCTCAACGGCGGCCGGTCTGCTGGTCTCGAAATCGGCCATTGTCGGGTCCACCGACAAGGCCCTTTTCGGGCAGTTCGCAAATTACCCCCGGGCATTGGGCGTGAGCGCCTCGCTGATGGTGGCACTGGCGCTGCTTCCCAGCATTCCGATGCTTCCCTTCCTGCTGCTTGCTTCCATCACCGGCAGCACCGCCTGGTACCTGTCCCAGCGGCAGATCACCGCCGAAGCCACCGAAGCGGCCGAGGCCAAGGCGATGACAGCGCCCGTGGCGGAAGAGCCGATTGCGAAGATCCTGCACATCGACAACATCCGTCTTGAGCTCGGTTATGGCTTGCTGCCCCTAATCAGCGACGAAAAAGGGCCGCGGCTCACGGAACAGATCAAGGCGCTTCGCCGGCAATTGGCGAGCGAAATGGGATTCGTCATGCCTTCCGTTCGCATTCAGGACAACATGCAACTGACGGCAAACGAATACATCGTCCGCGTCAAGGAAGTGCAGGCAGGCCGTGGCGATATTCGGCCAAACATGCTCTTGGTTATGGACCCAAGAGGCGACAAGATCCCGCTTGCCGGTGAAGAAACCGTGGAGCCGACCTTCGGGCTACCTGCCATGTGGATTGCCGAAAATTACCGCGAGGAGGCTTCTTTCCGGGGCTACACGGTCGTCGATCCGGCCACCGTGATCACGACTCACCTGACGGAAGTCGTGAAAGAAAACATGGCCGAGATGCTTTCCTACAGCGAAACACAAAAACTGATGGACGACCTGGATTCCGAGCAGCAGAAACTCGTTGCCGACCTGATACCGAATCAGATTTCTCTCGGGGGCGTGCAGCGGATTCTGCAAAACCTCCTCCGCGAGCGCATTTCAATTCGTGATCTGCCGACCATTCTCGAGGGGATTTCCGAGGCCTGCGGCTTTACCCAGAACATCCCCGCCATTTCGGAACACGTTCGTTCCCGCCTCGCCCGACAGATCAGCGATGCACATACGAGCGAAGGCGGCCACATCCCCATTCTGACCCTGACTCCCGAATGGGAGCAGTCTTTTGCGGAATCGATCGCCGGTCAGGGGGATGAACGGCAGCTTTCCATGTCTCCGAGCCGGCTGCAGGAATTCATTCAAAAGGTCCGCCAGACCTTCGAGCGCCACGCCATGCTTGGAGAGGAGCCGATCATACTTACCAGTCCCGCCATTCGTCCATACGTTCGCTCGATCATCGAGCGTTTTCGTCCAATGACGGCGATCCTGTCGCAAAACGAAATTCACCCGAAAGCAAGAATCAAGACGCTTGGCCAGATATAGGGAACGGTTTGCAGCATGCGCCTGAAGTCCTTCACCGCGACAACGATGGCAGAGGCCATGCATCTGGCCCGGCAGGATTTGGGCGAGGATGCGGTGATCGTTGCGACGGCGGAGGATGCCGCGGAGGGCGCCTTCCGGGTTAGCGTCGCCGTCGAAACCCCGGACGCCCCGTCCCCGCGCGCCCGAAGCAATGGCGGCGCCGAGCCGGAACCGATCGCGGCGGCGCTGGCCTATCACGGCGTCCCGGAAGACCTAGCGGCGGAACTGCTGGCGGTGGCCGGGACGGTCGATGAAAAGGACCCTATCTTGCGCCTGGCGGCAGGGTTCGATTCGCGCTTTCAGTTTCTGCCCCTTTCCGAGCGGGCGCCCGACCGGCCGATCATGCTGATCGGGCCACCCGGTGCCGGCAAAACGAGCGGGGTGGCCAAATTGATCACCCGCGCCGTTCTGAAAAAACAGGCCGTTACCGTCGTGACGACGGATATCAAGCGGGCCGGCGGCATCGAACAGCTGGAAGCCTTTACCCAGATCATGGGCATCGACCTTCATATCGCCCAGGACCCGGGAGCGCTTGAGGACCTGATGGACCTCGAAGGAAAGCACGCGCTTACCTATATCGACAGCGCTGGCACCAATCCTTTCGACGAACAGGAACTCGCCGTTCTTCGCTCGTTCATAGAAGCAAGCGGCGCCGAGCCGGTCCTGGTCCTGTCCGCCGGGGGCGACCCCAGAGAGATGCGGGAAATCGGGGAAGCGTTCGGCACGGTTGGCGCCAGCCGCCTGCTGATCAGCCGGCTCGACATGGCGCGGCGGCTGGGCGGGGCACTGGCGGCGGCGGATCACATAAATCTCAAATTCTCGAACGTCAGCGTCGCGCC
>JAGWAR010000026.1:11944-15815 GCA_021296325.1 Alphaproteobacteria bacterium | reverse complement strand
TTATTTTTCACAGCGAAAATTTGCTTCTCAAAAAGAGAGAAGCCAGGTGTTAGAACAGCTTGAAGATCAGGAAATTGATCCGAACGGGCTGGAATCGGAAGGTACGCTTATTGCCGAGTTTTATCTTTCCCGCCCGGAGGCAGAAGCCCGGGATTTGCCGCTACATCAGCTCTTGGGGGTTTAGCGCGATGATTGGATATTTCATTCCTTCTGATCGCGGGGAGCGTTAGCAGGCGTGGAAATGTTCACCTGCTTTTTCCTGAAAGCTGACAAGTTAAATGTCGGTTATCCTGGATATAAAGCTGTTCGCCAAAGTTGGCACCCCATCCCCGCAACCAATAATATCATGTATTACAAAGAGTTATGAACGCCAATGGCTTGGGGGTTTTTAGTGACAGAAACCCGCAAAGAGGGGCCGTTTGCAGAGCAGGTATGGCTCATGAACACCGTGCTGGCGCATTGGCCGCGAAAGGCTTGAGGGCGTTCGTCTAGAAGCTCTGCCTTGCCATTTCACCGTCCTGCCGTCAGACTTTACTCAAGCCGGATAACACGGCAGAGGGAGGAAACGTGCGGGGAAAGGTCTGCATCGTTACCCATGTCACCGCTTCGATCGGGCAAGCGGGCGCCGACGCGCTGGCGAAGGCCGGCGCCAAGGTCGTCGTCAGCGATGCGAGCTTTGCGGACGCGAAGAAGCGCGAAGCCTATGCAAAGGCACATCCCCGCCTCAAAGTCACCGCCACCCTCGATCCGGAATTGCTGGTCGAAGAGACCGTGGCCCGCCACAAGCGGGTGGACGTCATCGTCGCCAACGCCTCGCTGGCTCCGAAGCCGGCCCAGATCGAGAAGACGAAGGTCAAGGAGCTGCGCGAGGCGCTGGAAGTGCTGGCCATCGAGCCTTTCCGGCTGGCGAAGGCGGCAAGCCGGCACATGAAGCAGCAGAAGTCCGGCAAGATCATCTTCGTTACCTCGGACGCGCCGCGTTACGGGCTTGCCAACCACACGGTTTATTGCACGGCTCAAGGCACGGCGAACGCATTGATGGGCACCGTTGCCCAGGAGCTTGCCGGGGCGAACGTCCAGGTGAACGCAATCGCGCCAGCTGCCACGGTCGCCCCCACCTATTTCCCGAAGGAGATGATGGGCGAAACAACCGCCGAGAAGGTGATCGTCAAGAAGGGGAAAGGCATGCGGAAGGCAAAGGCGGCGGAAGCCGGCGCGCTGGTCGCCTTCCTGGCGGGCGAAGGGTCCGATTTCCTGATCGGCGAGGTGATCCCCTTTGCCGGTGGCTGGATCTAGGGGGAGGCGACGATGAAAAAGAAAATCGCCCTCGTGACGCTGGCGACCGGCTATGGCGGGCCTTCGGCCGTCAAGGCATTGCTGGCCGGTGGCTGGAAGGTGTTCTGCAACGATCGCGGTTTCTCGGATACGAAGCAGTGCAAGGCCTTTGCCAAAGCGAATCCGAAGGTCAAGATCCTCGACGCGCTGGAGCCGGAGAAGGCGGTCGGCGCCGTCGTCAAGCAGGCCGGGCGGATCGACCTTCTTTTTTCGAACAATTTTGTACCGCTTTACCCATCGGCGGTGGAAACGGCCGCCCTGGATGTCTACCGGGACTATCTGGAGGGGCTGACGATCGAGCCTTTCCGCGCGGCGCGGGCCGCCGTGCCCCACATGAAGAAGCAGAAGTCGGGCAAGATCGTCTTCATGACTTCGGCCGGGCCGATGAAGGGATTGCCGAACCTTTCCACCTACTGCGCGGCGCGGGGCGGGGCGACGGCGTTGATGAAGGCGCTGGCCCAGGAGGTCGGCCGGTTCAATATCCAGGTGAATGCGATCGGGCCGAACTACGCGGAGAACCCGACCTATTTTCCAAAGCACATCCTTGGCAAGCCCTTCATGCGGAAGCTCATCAAGGAGGAATGTCCGATCGAACGCTATGCAACGCCCGAAGAAATGGTCGCGTTGATTGCCTTCCTCGCCAAGGAAGAGTCGAACTTCATCACCAGCCAGCTTATTCCGTTTTGCGGCGGGTGGGCATCGTGATGGCCCGTCCGTGGCCAAGCGAGATCCGGCTGAAGGCGAAGGAGAAGGTCCTCGAGATCGACTTCGACGACGGCAAGACCTTCGCATTGCCGGCCGAGTTCCTGCGCATCCAGAGTCCGTCCGCCGAGATGCGCGGCCACGGGGTTGGGCCGGGCAAGCTGATCGGCGGGCGCAAGCACGTTGGCATCCTGAAGGTCGAGCCGGTCGGCAATTACGCGGTCCAGATCTCCTTCGACGATTTGCACGACACCGGCATCTATTCCTGGGACTACCTCTACGAGCTGGGCAGCCACCGGGACGAGCTGTGGCAGGCCTATCTCGACCGTCTGGAGCAGGAAGGGTTGCGCCGCGAGCCTTAGGAAGCGGCGTTACTGAACGACGATGGGGGGCGCCTTGCGCGCCGCGTCGCCAAGGGCGGCGTCGAGCTTTTCGATCAGGCGATCGACGATTTTTCCATAAGCGGCAGCCTCCGCGCTTTCCGGGGCGCCGAGGACGATCGGGGTGCCGGCGTCGGAAGCCTCGCGAATCGAAAGGTGCAGCGGAATTTCGCCGAGGCATTCGATGCCGAGTTCCGCCGCCGCCTCGCGGGCGCCGCCATGGCTGAAAATGTCGGAACGTCCGCCGCAGCTTGGGCAGACGAAGGTGCTCATGTTCTCGATCAGCCCGAGGATCGGCACGTTCACCTTCTCGAACATGGCGATGCCCTTGCGGGTGTCGATCAGGGCAATGTCCTGGGGCGTCGAGACGATGACGGCGCCGGTCAAGGGAATGCGCTGGGTGATGCTGAGCTGGGCGTCGCCGGTGCCGGGCGGCAGGTCCAGGACGAGCACGTCGAGGTCGCCCCAGGCGACGTCCCGGATGAGGTTTTCGATCGCCCCCATCACCATGGCGCCCCGCCAGATCATCGGCGTCGCCTCCTCGACCAGGAAGCCGATCGACATGCAGCCGACGCCGTGGGCCGTCATCGGCTTGAGCTTGCCGTCCCGCTGGGTCTCGGGCTGGCCGCGCAGGCCGAGCAGCCTGGGCAGCGACGGCCCGTAGACGTCGGCATCGAGAATCGCCACCCGCTTACCGCGCAGGCCCAAGCCAACCGCCAAATTGACGGCCGTCGTCGACTTGCCGACGCCGCCCTTGGCGGAGGCAACCGCCAGCACGGCGCGGATGCCGGGAAGCGGGTCTTGCCGTTCGGAGGGTTCTGCCATGATCGCTGCAAGGATGGCGCAGAACGCCTAGCCCATCAACTCGCGTATGTAATTGGGCAGTGCGAAGGCGGCCAGGTGGATGTCCGGGTTGTAGTAGCGCGTCCGGATCTGGGCGGTGGCGTAGCGCTGTTCGATGGCGTCGCGGGATCGGGCGCGGTTGGCCTCGCTCAGGCTTGCCCAGCCGAGCGCCATGAACCCGCCGACGTAAGTGGGCACCGGCACCAGCAGGAAGCCGTTGTCCGCGAAAAGGGAGCGCAGGCGGTGGTGGACGTGGCGCGCTTCGTCGCCCTGGAGAAAGGGCACGCCGCTTTGGGTAATCAGGATGCCCCGTTCCGTGAGGCAGCGCTTGCAGTTTGTATAGAAGTCTTCCTGGAAGAGGACCTTGGCCGGACCGACCGGGTCCGTCGAATCGACGATGATGACGTCGAAGCGCTCGTCCGTCTTGGCGACGAATTTCGTGCCGTCCCAGATGACGAGCTCGGTGCGTGGATCCTCGAAGGCGCCGGCGGAAAGGGTAGGCAGGTATTTCTTTGAAAGGTCGATGACGGAGGGGTCGATCTCGACCATCGTCGCCTTTTCGATGGGATGCTTCAGCGCCTCGCGCAGCGCGCCCCCGTCGCCGCCGCCGA
>JAGWAR010000026.1:0-11903 GCA_021296325.1 Alphaproteobacteria bacterium | reverse complement strand
ACAACTCGGCGCCTGCCGGGGGCTGCACGGCGCCGTCCAGCGCCAGCACCCGCCCGAACTCGGGATTCTCGAAGATGATGAGGTCCTGGTAGTCCGTCTTTTCGCGGTGGAGAACGCTGGAAATCTTCAGCCGCTGACCGAAGTCGGCATACAGCGTTTCTTCAAACCACTGATCCGTCAAACCGTGAGTCCCCGCCGCTGTTCGTGCAGCTGCACGGTGGTCGGCTGGAAGGCCTCGCGAAGCACGGGGATGGCCTTGTAGGGATCGCAACTGCCACACATGAAGATATCAAGCGCCGCGTAACCGCGTTCCGGCCAAGTGTGAATGCTGATATGGGATTCGGCAAGTACGGCAACGCCGGAAACGCCACCGCTGGATGCGAAGTGATGCAGGTGCAGATTGAGAAGCGTGGCGCCCGCCGCCGCGACCGCCGTGCGCAGCGCGCGCTCGATCGCTTCGAGATCGTCCAGCCGCTCGCAGCCCCAGAAGTCGAGAAGGATATGCAGGCCCGCAAAGGCGAGGCCGTCTTTTTCGATGAAGTAGTCCGCCGTGTTGGCGGCCTTCAAGGGCGTCGCGTCCGCACGCTCCTGCCCGGAGGAAACCACCATGTTTGCAACGGATGCCCTTCGTGCCATTGCAAGCACCTCCCAGTCGAACCTTGAAATTGGCCGCGTTGTTTCGCTTATCGCCGGGCGGAACGCAAGACAAAAATCTGCACGCTTCCCGAAACCTTGGCAAGGGGAACCGGCGCGTCCCCGGCGGGGGTGTCCGCCGCTCCGGCAAGGGGGCGGCCCGTCCGGGCGGGCGGGATGGCAAAAAGAAAGACAAAGAACTTGACGGGTGGGGGAGCAGGCCGAAAAGTGTTATTGCCTAAATTCAAAGAAAAAGACGTGAAATCGCAAGTAGATGAAAAGTATCCACCATAGGTTTTATTTAAAATTACTTTTTCTACCTTAGGTAGAAAGCCCCTTTTGGGCGCGCCTTTTCTTTATGGCCAAGGGTGACGATCATGGCGGTCCCCGATCCCCTGCAACCGGTCCCGGCGTTCCTTGACGCGTTGCCGGCCGAGGGGATGGACGCGCCGCTGGGGGGTGCGGATTTCCTGGATCCCCTGCTGGGCGAGACGGCCTTCGGGGCCGGGCGCGGCCGGGAGGCCATCCTGCCGGAAGCGGTGACAAGGACCGAGGCGGCGCCGGAGACGCCCGCCCCCGAGGTCCTGGACGCCACCACCGCCGCGCCGGCTGATGCGCCCGGCTTTTCCTCGACCTTCGAGACGCCGGCGGAGGCCGAATATTTCGCCGAAGGCATGCTCCGCGGCGAGCCCGGCCCGTTCACCACGACGAATCTGTTCCTGGCCCCGGTTGCCGTCACCGCCGCCCCGCCACCGCCCGGCGTGACACGGATCGGCGGCGACGGTGCCGACGCACTGGAAGGAAGCCCGCGGAACGACTTTCTCTATGGCCTTGGCGGCGACGACGTGCTGGAGGGTCTTGGCGGCGACGACTGGCTCGAAGGCGGCGACGGCAACGACCGGCTCGCAGGCGGCGACGGCAACGACCGGCTCGCAGGCGGTGCGGGCGACGATGTTCTCGAAGGGGGGCCGGGCATGGACTGGCTGGAAGGGGGCGCGGGCGACGACACCTACCGGCTCGGCGACCTGGACGATGCCATCGTCGAGCTGCCGACCGCCGACGGCGGCGGTTCCGACACCGTCGAGGCGGGCGCGCCCCTGATCGCGGCGATCGGGGCCGGCACGGCGCCGGCGGGCATCGCCTTCTCCGGCGCCGAGATCGACGCGCGGGTGGAGGTCGACGGGGACCACCTGTTTTTCATCACGAGTTTCGTCGAGGCGCTGACGCTGCTGGACGCGGCGGCGGCCAACGCCGTCGGCAACGCGGACGCCAACACGATCACCGGCAATGAAGGCGCCAACGCCATCTGGGGCGGCGCCGGCGACGACTTTCTTTACGGCGCCGGCGGCGATGACAGCCTGGCCGGGGGCGCGGGCGACGATTTTCTCGACGGCGGCGCGGGCGACGACGTTTACCTGTTCTACGGGGACGAGGCCGGCCTCGATATCATCGCAGACGCCGGGGGCGCGAATTCGGCAAGGCTTGAGGGTTTCACGGCAACCACGGAGGTCGTCGGCGGCGTCGATGGCAACGGGGATCTCACCGTCTTCACCCACGATCCGGCCGCCGCCTTCGTGCTGTTCCAGCCGATCTTCCGCGTCGAGGGCTACAACGCCAACCCGGGCGGTTTCGCCGGGGTCGAGCTGGGCGGGCTGTTCCTCGCCACCGACGACGTGATCGCCTGAAGGATCAGGAAAGAAGCTTGCCGGGGTTGAGAATCCCTTCCGGGTCGAGGGCGGTTTTCAGCCGGCGCATCAATTCGATTTCGACGGCGGATTTGTAGCGCGTGAGCGCATCGCGCTTCATCTGGCCGATGCCGTGCTCGGCGGCGAAGGAGCCGCCCTGGCCCACCACCAGATCGTGGACCCAGCCGTTCACCTCGTCCCAGCGGGCGAGGAAGGCCTCCGTGTCGGCGTCTTCCGGCTGGCTCAAATTGAAGTGCAGATTGCCGTCGCCCAGATGGCCGAAGGCGCAGACGCGCACGCCCGGAAGCCGCTCCCGCACGAGGGCCGAGGCCTGGGAAAGGAAGTCGGGAATTTTCGAGACCGGCACGGCGACGTCGTGCTTGATGCTGCCACCCGCGTGTTTCTGGGCTTCGGGCAGCGAATCGCGAAGCCGCCAGAAGGCGTTGCGCTGGTCGAGCGTCTCGGCAAGGGCGGCGTCCGCAACCAGGCCTTCGGCCATGGCGTTTTCCAGCAGCGCGACGAGCAGCGCCTGCAGGCGCGCATTCGCGCCGGAAGCGGCAAGCTCGAGCAGGACGTACCAGTCGTGACGGGCGGCCAGCGGGTCGCGCGTGCCGTCGATGTGGGCGAGCACGAAGTCGAGCCCGATCCGCGGCATCAGCTCGAAGGAGGTCAGCGCCTCGCCTGCCGCCTGCCTGGCAAGGCCGAGAAGCGCCACCGCCGCCTTGGGGTCCGGCACGGCGACAAGGGCGGTGGCCGTCGCGCTTGGGGCGGGAAAGAGTTTCAGCACGGCGGCGGTGACGATGCCGAGCGTGCCCTCGGCCCCGATGAAAAGCTGTTTCAGGTCGTAGCCGGTGTTGTCCTTGCGCAGCCCCCGGAGGCCGTTCCAGACGCGCCCGTCGCCGAGCACGACCTCGAGCCCGAGGACCAGCTCGCGGGCGTTGCCATAGCGCAGGACGGCGTTGCCGCCGGCGTTGGTGGAAAGGACGCCGCCGATCTGGGCGCTGCCTTCCGAGGCGAGGCTTAAGGGAAAGAGGCGGCCGGCCTCCCTGGCGGCGGCCTGGACGTCGGCGAGGATGGCGCCGGCCTCGACGGTCAGCGTGTCGTTGGCAAGGTCGAGCTCGCGGATCCGGTGCATCCGGCCCATCTGGAGCAGGATCGCCGCGTCCGGCCCTTCCGGCGTCGCCCCGCCGACCAGCCCGGTGTTGCCGCCCTGGGGCACGATGGCGAGGCGGTGGCGTGCGCAGATGCGCACGGCTTCCGCCGTCTCTTCCGTCGTGGCCGGCTGGACGAGGCCAAGGGCGCGGCCCCGGTAGCGGCCGCGGGCGTCGGTCAGCAGCGGTGCCAGGCGCTCGGCGTCCTCGGACCAGCCCTTCGGCCCGAGCGCCGCCCGAAGCTCGTCCATCGCTGCCCTGGCCGCCGTCATCCGGTTTTCGCCTCCTGCTTTCGGCGCCGCCGTTTCGGTTTTGGCCGGATCGCCGCCGCGCCTTCCGTCACCGCGGCGGCCCGGCGCAGCCGGTCGTTGATGGCAAGCCCGAGCCCTTCTTCGGGGATCGGCATGACGGCGATCGTGCGGAAGCCCGACCAGTCCAGTTCGCGCAAGTAACGGTAGAGATTCGCCGCCGCCTCCGTGAGGTCGCCCTTCTCGCTCAAGTTCCGTTCCGCCGCGAAACCGGCGATCGCGTGCGCCCCGAAGGAAAGCAGCGCGTCCCCCGGTTCGACGGCGGTTGCGTCAAGCCGGACCGGGATCGAGGGCGCGTAGTGGCGGTCCATCATGCCGGGCGAGCGGGGCCGTTTTTCGTCGCTGGCGTCGGCCAGGTCGATGGCGCCGATTTCCCGGTTCAGCATTTCGGCGGTGACGGCGCCGGGGCGAAGCAGTACGGCGCGCTCGCCACTCAAATCGAGCACCGTCGATTCGATACCGATCGTGCAGGTGCCGCCGTCGAGGATGAGGTCGACCGCCGTGCCGAGCGAGGCGGCGACGTGCTCGGCCGCCGTCGGGCTGACATGGCCGGAGCGGTTGGCGCTGGGTGCCGCGATCGGCCGGCCGGCGGCCTTGAGGAGCGTACGCGCGACGTCGTTGGCGGGCGCGCGGACGGCGACCGTGTCGAGGCCAGCGCTGGCGAGCTCGGACACCTTCGTGTCGGCACGGCGCTTCAGCACGAAGGTCAGCGGTCCCGGCCAGAAGCGCCTGGCCAGCGCCCGGGCGCGGTCGTCGAAGCCGGCCACCTTCTCGGCCGCCGCCAGGTCGTAGAGATGCACGATGAGCGGGTTGAAGGAGGGGCGGGACTTGATGGCGAAGATGCGGGCGATGGCCTGCCCGTTTGTCGCGTCGCCGCCAAGGCCATAGACGGTCTCCGTCGGGAAGGCGACGAGGGCGCCTTCGCGCAGCCGCTTGCCGGCGAATTTGAGGGCCGCCGTCGTGGCCGGTTGGATGCGGGATTCGGGTGCGTTCACGGGGCCTTGCCTTCCGGGTCGGGGAGGGCAGTGTAGCGAAATTTGCCCCCTTCCGGCATCGCCCGGTTTCCGGCCCTGCTATTGCAGCGCAATATAAGTGGCCGGGGGCCGCGCGGGCACCTGGAAAACCCCTATAAACACTGGGGTTTTCGGCTATTTCCGGGGTTTTTCCGGTGCCGGGGACCGCCTTTTCTTGTTGCGTTGCACCAATGCGCCTGATATGGTGCGCCGCACAAGGTCTTGGGATGCCCTCCTCCTCCCCCTGGACATATGGCACCCAGACCTCATCTAGAAGTATCCTCCCTTAACGACTTGGGGGCCGCGCAATGCGGCCCCCAATTTTTTAGCGGATTCCTCAAAGCGCCAGCCGCGCCCGCGGCAGGTCACCCAGGCGGGCGATCAACCCCTCGAGGCGGGCCTGGAGCAGGGCGAAGCCGGAACGGCGTTGCAGGCTTTGCTCGTCCACGTAAAGGGCGCGGTTGATCTCGATCTGCAGCGCGTGCACGCCCCGTTTCGGGTGGCCGTAATGGCGCGTCGTGAAACCGCCTGCGTAAGGCCGGTTCCGCCGCACGGCGTAGCCGAAGCCCTGCAGAAACGTTTCAGCGCATTCCGTCACGGAAGAATCGCACGACGTGCCGAAGCAATCGCCCAGCACGAAATCGACCGGTTTCGATTCGCCGCCAATGTCGGAAGATGGCATCGAATGGCAATCGATCAGCACGCAGCATCCGAAACGCGCCTGCGTTTCACCGATCAGGCGTTCAAGGGCGGCGTGGTAGGGACGGTAGAACGCCTGCACGCGCCGCCGCGCCTCGGCGAAGGAAAGTTTCTGCCGGTAAATCTCGGCCCCGTCGGCGACGATGCGCGCGATCGTGCCAAGCCCCCTGGCGACGGCGCGGCTCTGGACTTCGACGTAAGGCGGCAGCGGGTCCCGGAACATCGCCGGGTCCAGCTCGTAAGGCCCGCGATTGGCGTCCAGCCAGGCCCGCGGAAAAAGGGCGCGGAGCAGGGGCGCGCCAAGGGCGGGGGCGGCGGCGAACAGCTCGTCCACGTAGCAGTCTTCCGTGCTGCGAAGGCGCAAGGAATCGAGCGGCGAGGCGGCGAGGAATTCCTCCGGGTAGTTCGCCCCGCTGTGGGGCGAAGCAAAGACGAAAGGCAGCGTCCGCGACGCCGGTTCCAGCACGTCGCAGGGCCGGGGCGCCGTGTCGGCGTCGGGTGCGATCCAGATTTGATTCGGCAGCGTCATTGCAGGCCTAGACCGGTTGCATGGTTAACGGCGCGCCTTCGAAAGACTTGCCAATCGGGGGCGAGGGCTTATCTTGGCAGCATGCCCGCCTGCCGGGAACGCCCGGCGAAAACAGAAAGCAGTCATGGCTTATATTCTACTCGCCGAAGACGACGATTCGATGCGGAATTTTCTGGGCCGCTCGCTGCGCCGCGCCGGCCACACCGTCGAGGAAGTGGGTGACGGGAGCGAAGCGCTGGACCTGGTCCGGCGCGAGCAGGATTTCGATCTTCTGCTGGCCGACATCGTCATGCCCGGCATGGACGGCATCGAACTTGCCCAACGGGTTTCGGGCGAATATCCGAACGTGCGGATCATGCTGATCACCGGCTTTGCCGCCGTCGCCGTGCGCGCCAAGGAGGCCTTCGGCAACCGCACGAAGGTGCTGTCGAAGCCCTTTCACCTGAAAGACCTGATCGACGAGATCGAGACGATCCTGGCCGCCTGAGGCCCCGGCGCGGGGCGTGCGCCAAGCCTTGAAAACTGGTTTCGTTCCGTCATAATCCCCCCCGCCGCGGCCAGACCCACGCGGCCTTCAAGGGTGCGTAGCTCAGCGGGAGAGCACTACGTTGACATCGTAGGGGTCGCTGGTTCGATCCCAGCCGTGCCCACCATTTCCATTGTGTGTTGTGCGTTAAAGAAACGGGTGTCGCTACCGCCCGCTAGATCCACTTCAGGCGCTTGAAGAGGAAGTATTCGATCGCGCCGACGATGACGAGGCCGATCGAGACGACCGTGAAGGCCCACGGCCAGCTGTTGCCCGGCATGCCGGCGACGTTGATGCCGAGCAGGCCGGTGATCAGCGAAAGCGGCAGGAAGATGCCGGCGATGACGGACAGAATGTACATGTTGCGGTTCATCTGTTCGCCGAGCCGCGAGGCGAGTTCGTCCTGAACGATGGCGGCGCGTTCGCGCGCGGCGTCCAGATCCTCGACGTAACGCGTGACCCGGTCGGCGATTTCCCGAAGCCGTTGGGCGGCCGGCAGGTCGATCCAGCTGATCGGTTCGGTGGTGAGCCGGGTCATTGCCTCGCGCTGGGGCGCGACGTAACGGCGCAGCAGGATCGCCTGCCGGCGCACATGCCACAGATCGCCGCGCAGTGCCGCGCGCGTTTCGGTAAGTACGCGGTCTTCGATGGCGTCCACCTCGTCGTCGAGATCGGCGATCACCGGTCCCATACGGTCGAGCAGTTGGCCGGAAAGCTCGATCAGGAACCCGGCCGAATCGCGGGGGCCGGTGCCGGCGTCGAGGCGATCCCGGATGGCCTGGACCGCCATCAGGCGGCGGCGGCGCGTCGTGACGATGCGGTCCTTATCGATGTAGACGCGGACGGAGACCATGTCCTCGGGGTCTGAGCCGGGATTGAGGTTGACGCCCCGCAAATTGATCAGCACGCCGTCGTCGATGACGGTCGCGCGCGGGCGCGTTTCCTCGTCGAGCAGCGCCGCCGCGACCACCGGCGAAAGGCCGCTTTCATGCGCGAGCCAGCGTTTCGTGCGTTCCGTCTTGAGATCGAGATGGATCCAGGTGTCGCGCGCATCGGCGTCGGCCGGCAGCGTGTCCCAGTCGAGCCGGGTGCCGCCGCCCTTTCCGTCGAGCCGATACGCGTAGATCAATCCGTCTTCCTGGCCCATTGCCTTTACCTATAGCCAAAAGCCCGGCCGATGGCCACTCGCGGGCGTTTTGGCCGTTTCCGGCCGGGCCCCGGAAGGGGCGTTTCATAAATTGACAGGAAGGCCCGGTTTTCCTATGTTTGCCGCGCCTTTCGGGGCGCCATTCCAGCGGGAAGCCATTCGAGATGAAGATCGTCAATTCGCTGAAGACCGTGAAGAACCGGCACAAGGACTCGCGCCTTGTCCGCCGGCGGGGCCGCATCTACGTCATCAACCGGCGCAACCCCCGCTTCAAGGCCCGCCAGGGTTGAACGCCGCCCTCGGGCGAGGGCTCACAGCCACGTGATCAGATTTGCTTGGCCGCCTCCGGGGGCGGGCCTATGCTCGTCGGGTGCGAAATTTCCTGGCCGCGCTTCTGGTGTTGGGTCTGGTGGTACTGCCTTCCCCGTCGAAGGCGGCCCAGGACGATCCGCGCCTGGATGAACTGTTCGTTCAGCTGAAGGCGGAGACGGACCCGGAAGAGGCGCGCACCATCGAGGACAACATCTGGCTGCTGTGGATCGAGTCGGGGGATGCCGGTACCGACCGGCTGTTCGACCGGGGACGGGAGGCGCTGATCCGGGGCGACATGGAAATCGCCCTTGCCATCGGCACGGAAATCACCGGACGGGCACCGAACTTCGCGGAAGGCTGGTACATGTGTTCGACCATCCTTTACCAGATGGGGAACGTCGATCATGCGCTGCGCTACGCGCAAAAGGCGATCAAGCTGGAACCGCGCCACTTTCCGGCCCTGATGGGGATCGGCGTCATCCATCTGCAGCAGGGCCACGACGAGGAGGCGCTGATGGCTTTCCGTCAGGCGCTGGACGTGGACCCGCACCTTACCCAGGCCCATCAGATCATGGACGAGTTAACGAAGCGTCTTAACGACAAACAACCACCCCGCTCACGGCTGCCTTCATGAAAAGCCTGCTTGCCTCCCTTTTCGCCGTCTGCGTTTTGCTGGCGGCCGTCCCTGCCTCGGCCACCCAGGCCGACCCGCGCCTTGACGAGCTGTTCGAGCGCCTCAAGACGACGGAGGACCCGGTCGAGGCGGAGAACCTGCAGGAACATATCTGGCAGCTTTGGATCGAGACGGAGAACGAGGCGATCATGAATCTGTTCGCCCGCGCCCGCGAGGTGATGCTGCGCGACGATTACGGCACCGCGCTGGACCTGGCGTCCGAGATCGTCCAGATCGATCCCAACCATGCGGAAGGCTGGAATTTAAGGGCGACGATCTTTTACGCGATCGGCGATTACGAATCCTCGATCCAGGACGTCGAGAAGACGCTTCAGCTCGAGCCGCGCCATTTCGGCGCGCTGGTCGGCCTTGGCATGATGTATGTGGACATGGGCGAGGACATGGAAGCCCTGCACGCGTTCGAGCGGGCGCTGGCGGTCAATCCCCACCTCACCCAGGCCAGTCGTCAAATTGAAGTTTTAAAACAAAGACTTGGCGGCGCCATCTAGGGCCTAGCGGTGGCGCACGGTGGCGATGCGCAGGATGTTCGTCTTGCCCGGCGTGCCGAAGGGCATGCCGGCCGTCACGACGACCTTCTGGCCCGGCTTGGCGATGCCTTCCTGGCGCGCCACGCGCGCCGCTTTCGCAACCATGTCGTTGAAGTCCCGGATTTCCTCGCTGACGGCGCTGTGCACGCCCCAGGCGAGCGTCAACTGCCGCGCCGTCTGGGGGCGCGTCGTCAGACAAAGAATCGGAACGTCCGGCCGCGCCCTGGCGGCGCGCAGCGTCGTCGAACCGGACGTCGTGTAGGTGATAATGGCGGCGGCCGAGATCGTGTGGGCTACCTGGCGGGCGGCTTCCGTGATGGCGTCGGCCGGCGTTGCCTCGGGCAGGGCGCGTTCGGCGTCGATGATGGCCTGGTAGTGGGAGTCCTGTTCGACGCGGGCGATGATGCGGTCCATCATCTTCGCCGCTTCGACCGGGTAGGCGCCGGCCGCCGTTTCCGTCGACAGCATCACGGCGTCCGCGCCTTCATAGACGGCGTTGGCGACGTCGGAGGCCTCGGCCCGGGTCGGCGTCGGCGAACCCACCATCGAAAGCAGCATTTGCGTTGCGATGACGACCGGCTTGCCCGCCTTGCGGCAGGCGCGGACGATCTGGCGCTGGACGCTGGGCACGTCCTCGGGCGGCAATTCGACGCCGAGGTCGCCGCGGGCCACCATGATCGCATCCGACAGCGCGACGATGTCGTCGAGATAGGCGATCGCCGCCGGTTTCTCGAGCTTCGTCATGACGGCCGCCTGGCCGTTGATCCATTTGCGCGCCTTTTTGATGTCCTCGGGCCGCTGGACGAAGGAAAGCGCAACCCAGTCGACGCCGAGGGCCAGCGCCGCCTTCATGTCCTCGCGGTCCTTCGGCGTGAGCGAGGAGATGGCCAGCTTGACACCGGGCACGTTGACGCCCTTGTGGTCGCTGAGCGTGCCGCCGGTGATGACGCGGGTCTCCGCGAAGTCGCGGCCGCATTTCAGCACCCGCAGGCGGATCAGGCCGTCGTCGAGCAGCAGGTCCATCTTCGGTTTCAGTGCCGCGAACACCTCGCGGTGGGGAAGCGGCGCACGGGTCGCGTCACCCTTGCGTTTCGAAAGGTCGAGACGGAAAGGCTTGCCCGCCTGCAGCGTGACCTGGCCTTCCCGGAATTCGCCGACCCGAAGTTTCGGTCCCTGAAGGTCCGCCACCGTGCCGAGGCGGCGCCCGATGGCTTTTTCGGCCTTGCGGATGGCGGCGAAGCGGCGGCGGTGGTCGGCGTGGGTGCCGTGGCTGAAGTTCATCCGGAAGACGCTGACGCCGGCCTCGGCGAGGGCGCGGATGGTCGCCGCATCGTCCGAGGCGGGCCCGAGGGTGGCGACAATTTTCGCCTTTCGATCGTGACGCATGGCCGAACCCTAATCCTACGAACGCCTTTCGGAAAGCGTTTTATGACACCGAATCAAATGCTTGTAGAGCATCCAGCCGGTTGGCTTCGGGAGGGCGAGCTTCTACACTGCGTCAGCCGCCGTCAGGAAAAGGAGCCGGACCCCCATGGACATCAAAGCGAAGATCCGCACCATCCCGGACCATCCGAAGCCGGGCATTCTGTTCCGGGACATCACGACGCTGCTGCAGGATGCCGCCGGCTTTCGCAAGGCCGTCGACGAACTGGTCCAGCCGCATGCGGGCGTACGCATCGGCAAGGTCGCCGGCATCGAGGCCCGCGGCTTCATCCTTGGCGGCGCCGTGGCGCACCAACTTTCCATCGGCTTCGTGCCGGTGCGCAAGCAGGGGAAGCTGCCGGGGAAGACGATCGGTCAGGAATACGAGCTGGAATACGGGACGGACTGCGTCGAGATCCATGCCGACGCGATCGAGAAGGGGGACCAGGTGCTTCTGGTCGACGATCTGATCGCGACCGGCGGCACGGCGGCGGCGGCCATCCAGCTGATCGAGCGGGCCGGCGGCGTCGTCGTGGGGTCGAGCTTCGTGATCGGCTTGCCCGACCTTGGCGGCCAGGCGCGTCTCGAGGCGATGGGACAGAAGGTTCGTACGCTGGTCGAGTTCGAGGGGGAATGAGGCGGCAAATAAAAACCCCCTCTCGGGATCGAGAGGGGGTTGAGTTGGACGTTGTCCTTCTTCTCTACCTATGGCCGACGGGTGTGTTAGCCCCGTCGTGGGGGAGGCCGGGTAGGGCAGGTAGAGTCAGAGTCATGGAAGCCTTTCGTTGCACCTTAGGGAACAGGTTGTTGCGCTTCGCTTCTTAGAACTTGATCCGGGCGCCGCTGACGAAGACGAAGATGTCTTGGTAGTCCTGCGTCGGCTGCTTGAGACTGTAGTTACGCCCGCTTACGAAAACTTCCGTGCCCCAGTCGTCGAGCTTCTGTACGACGGCAACGCCGACCGATTCGAACTCATCACCCTGGGAGCCGAAATCGTCCGCCTCGCCATAGTCGACCGAGAAGGAGGTCTTGCCGAGATCGGGGAACATTTTCGTCTGCCAGCCGAGCTTGGCCCACCAGAACATGGGGTCGTCGTCGCCCGCTGCCTGGGTTTCCGGGTCCTGGCTACCGGCGGCGAGGGAGAAGTTCAGGCATACCGGAAAGAGAACCGAGAAGGAACCGTAGACCAGCTTGAAGTCATCGACGGCGCTCCAATTCGCATAGGCAAGCGCGGGCATCGTCTTGATGCCGACGAAA
>JAGWAR010000039.1 GCA_021296325.1 Alphaproteobacteria bacterium | reverse complement strand
GGTCTTCCTTTTCGGTGAACGGCTCGGGGTCGATCATTTTAAGCGTCAACATGCCGTTCGAATGGAGCGTGTATTCCTCGAGCAGTTCCCGCACCCGTTTCGCATAGGTGCGGATTTCCGGGACCGCATCCGCCATGCCCTTCGAATAGTAGAAGTGCAGCTCGACCGGCCGCCCCAGCTCTTCAAGAACGGCATGGGTGCTGGGCGAAAGCGTGAAAAGCTTGTCCTCGGTGAAGTCGTAGCGCGCCGACTTCCAGGCGGCGTTCGTAAGGGCGTTGACGCAGAAGAAAAGAACCGCTGCGACGAAAAGACCACTTACCGTTAAAAATCCGCGCTTCATTCCCGGTCCCTAACTCGCCTTCTTGAATTCGATCACGACCGCGTAGGCGTAGAGAAACAACCCGATCAATGTCGAAAAATAGATGATGTCGCGAATGTCGATGACTCCTTCAACGATGGCCTCGAAATGGGTCGAGAAGCTGAAGGACGCGATCAATTCCACCACCCACAGGGGCGCCCAGGCGCTGAAGAAGTCCGTCACCAGCGGCTGCCCGGAAATCGTGAAGATGAAACAGACGCCGACGCCAGTCACAAAGGCGATTACCTGGTTCTTCGTAATCGCCGAAATGCAGGAACTGATGGCGAGATAACCCGCCGCCATGATGAGCGAGCCGACATAGCCTGCGAAAATGATCCCGTTGTCCGGGTTCCCCAGGTAATTGACGGTCAGCCAGATCGGAAAGGTCAGCGCCAGCGCGATAGCGGTGAAGGCCCAGGCGGCAAGGAACTTGCCAAGGACCGTCGCACCGAAGGGAATCGGCAGCGACATCAGGAATTCGATCGTGCCGGCCTTGCGCTCTTCCGCCCAAAGCCGCATTGAGATGGCCGGCATCAGAAGCAGGTAAAGCCATGGATGAAAATCGAAGAAGGCGCGGAGATCGGCGTGGTCGCGTTCGATGAAGAGGCCTAGGTAGAACGTGAAGACGCCCGCCAGAAACAGGAAGATGACGATGAACACGTAGGCGAGCGGGGTCGCAAAATAGCTTGCCAGTTCGCGCTTCATGATGATGAAGGTCTTGCTCATGTCCGCGCCCGCTTTCCTTTTTCCCGGCGGCCCATGGCAACGGCATCACCGATGGTGAGGTTGCGGAAAACTTCGTCGAGACGCCCGCGTTCCGCGTAGAGTTCCTCGACCCGCCAGCCGCGTTCGCGCGCCAGGTCGCCCACTTCCGTTACGATCGGGGCGCCGTCCTTCGGAAACAGCAGGTAATCCTGCAACCCGTCCAGCTTGTGCCCGGTTTCGACCCGGGCCACCTGCGGCAGGCTCTTCAGCACTTTTTCCGCTTCCGCCGCCGCGTCGGCCGTTACCGAAATGGTCACGGCGTTATGGAACTTCGAACGCGACTCAAGGGCGCTTGGCGTACCGTCAGCAACGATTTTGCCATGATCGATGATGATGGCCCGGTCGCAAACGGCGTTCACTTCTTCGAGAATATGGGTCGAGATGATGACCGCCTTTTCCGGCGCCATCTCGCGGATCAGGGTCCGCACCTGGTGTTTCTGGTTAGGGTCCAGCCCGTCCGTCGGCTCGTCGAGAATAAGGACGGGCGGATCGTGCAGGATGGCCTGGGCGACGCCGACGCGGCGGCGAAAGCCCTTCGAAAGCGTCTCGATGGGCTGGTTCAGCACTGGTTCCAGCCCCAGCTTCGCGATGGCCGAATCGATCGCCTTGCGTTTTTCCGCGCCGCGCAATCCGCGGATCGTGGCGGCGAAATTCAGGAAGGCGCGCGGCATCATGTCCGGATAGGAGGGCGCCCCTTCCGGCATGTAGCCCATCATGGCCTTTGCCTTGATCGATTGCCTGAGGATGTCGTGCCCGCCGATCCGGGCGGTGCCCGATGTCGGGCGAAGGAAACCGACGATCATCCGCATGGTCGTCGACTTGCCGGCGCCGTTGGGACCCAGAAAGCCCAGAACCTCGCCGCGGGGAACCGAAAACGAGACGTTGTCGACCGCCGTGAAGAGGCCGAACCGCTTCGTCAGGCTCTGGATTTCAATCATCGCTTCCATCTACAAGCATCCCTCCCCGTCCGTCACCGGCGCCGCGAAACCCACGGAATCGCTGACGGTTGCCTCACAACCACTTGGTGAAGAACGAGAATTTGCCTGGATTACGTAGGGCAAACCGCCGCTTCGTTCAAGTCACAAATCGTTGATTTCACGAACCCGCCGCTGGCGCGCTCAAAGTTGCCAGCGACGCACCCCCTCCGGCAGCGTCGTCTTTCGCCACATGCCCTTGATGTCGGCGATCAGGCCGTGCGGCACCAGCAGGGAAAGAAACGTATCGCCCGGGAACGCGCCATAGGGGGCCTGGGGCACCG
>JAGWAR010000025.1 GCA_021296325.1 Alphaproteobacteria bacterium | reverse complement strand
ATCGGCGACCGGCTTACAATAGAAGTGCGTATCCTCGACAAATTCGTCAAGAAAAGGCGCAACCATGTGGTGATGACGCTCGAGGCCCGCAATCAGGCGGGCGATCTTGTTACGACGGCCGAGATCGCGCGGATCTGGGGGAAGGAAACGTGAGCGGGAACACGGGGGAAAGCCTCGGCGGACTCCGGATCGGCGATGCCATTCCGGAACGCCGGTACAAGGTGACCCAGGAACAAATCAACCGCTACGCCGAAGCTTCCGGCGATCGCAATCCGCTTCACACCGACCCGGAATTCGCAAAACAGACGATTTTCCGGCGCACGATCGCCCATGGGTTGCTGACGCTTTCCTTTCTTTCCCAGGCGATGGCGGCCTGGGACTGGAAGGGATGGGCGGCCGGTGGCGGACTTGATATTACCTTTCTCGGGCCTGTTTACCCCGATGACGAGGTCACGGTCCGCGGCACGGTCACGGCTTTTGAGGTTGGCGACGAGGGCGTTTATGCTGTCTGCGACGTGGCTTGTGTCGTCAACGACCGCACGGTGATTGCCGGCACTGCCCGCCGGCGGCTTGAGGAGGCATAGTTGAAACCATCCACGGAATCGGCCGGAAAGATCACGGCGGAAATCCTGCTGCGCCTGGAAGCCATCGGGTTTCGGCCGGAAGAACCGTTCCAACTGACCTCCGGCTGGGCAAGTCCCGTCTACGTGGATTGCCGGAAACTCATCTCCTTCCCCGAGGAACGACGCCGGATTCTGGACCTTGCGGTTGCAACCCTGACCGGGGCCGTGGGCAAGGACGCTTTTGACGCCATTGCCGGCGGCGAAACAGCGGGCATTCCCTACGCCGCGTGGCTGGCCGAACGCATGGACCTGCCGATGCTCTACGTCCGGAAAAAGCCGAAAGGCTTCGGGCGTATGGCCCAGATCGAAGGCCATTTCGAGCCGGGCGCCCGCGTCCTTCTGGTTGAGGACCTCGCCACGGACGGCAAAAGCAAACTGCATTTCTGCGAGGCGCTTCGCGCCGCCGGAGCGGAAATCTCCCATGCTTTCGTCGTCTTTCACTACGGCATTTTTCCGGAAGGCGTCGCCGCCCTGAAGGCGGCGGGGATCACTCTGCACGCGCTGGCCACCTGGTGGGACGTGCTGGAAGCGGCAAGCCGCGAGGGCACCTTTCCGGAAACAACGCTTCGGGAGGTTCGCGCCTTCCTCGAAGATCCCGGTGTCTGGCGCCTCCTTCGCTTCGAGATGCCGGATCCGGATACCATCCGCCGCCTGCTCGACGAAATCGAGGCCCTGCAGGACGAGCTGGCGCCGCCCGAGCAGGAAATCTTCGAAGAATTGCGTCTTCGCTATGCAAAGGCGGCGACTCCCGTCGTCGGGGACGATCGTTCCCTCGAGGTCATTCTGCGAAACGTCGCGGTCCGCAGGCAAATGGGCCTCAAGCTCAAGCCGGATGGAAACGGCTCGTAGCGCAAGCCTCTTCAAGAGATTGTGAACGCATTTCTCTCCTGCCTTGCCAACGCCTTCTTTAGACTTATGTAAAAGAGCGGGGACAAAGGAGATCGTCATGCGAAAGATTGTGCTTGGCCTTGCCCTGCTTGGCCTGCTGTTTCCCGCCGTCGCGCACGCCGACCTTGCCTCGGCGGAAGGCGCCTACGACCGGGGCGATTTTCACGCGGCTTTCGAGGGGTTCCAGTCCCTGGCTGAACAGGGCAGCGGATTTGCCAAGAACCGTCTTGGCGAACTTTACCGGGATGGCAAGGGCACGGATCAAAACTACGAAGAGGCGGCCGCCTGGTTTCGGAAGGCCGCCGATGACGGTTTTTTACGCGCCTATTGGAACCTGGGACGGATGTACGAGGAAGGCCTTGGTCTCGAGCAGGACTACGTGCTCGCCTTCAAGTGGTATTACCTTGGCCGGACCAGCACGCAAAACGCGCTTGCCCTTCGGCAATTGAAAAGCAAGCTGTCCCCGGTGCAAAAAGCCGAAACCAAGAACCTGGCCCGCGACCTGGCGAGATACCGTCCCTCTTTCGGGGGCATTCTCGCTGGCTTGCGCCTGTAACCTCATCCGCAAAGAAAACGGGATTCCGATGACCCAACCATTCGCAATGACCGGTTTTTGCCGGGCCGTGTTCGTTTTTCTTCTGCTGTTTTCTTTCCTTGCCCTCGTCCCGGCCCGAGCCGATGTGGGCGACACCATCGGCGAAGGTCTGCTGTCCGGAGACGCCTACCGCTATTCCACGGAGCTGGACCGGCAGGTCTACGTGGCCGGCGCTTCGGACCTGCTGATCGCCTTCAGCCGTCAGGCAGGTGGCGACGTGGCCTGGCACCGTTGCATCGAGCCGATGGATGCGGTCCAGCTCGAGGAACACTTCCTGAAATGGATCAAGGCACACCCCGAGGAATGGCCGAATCCGGCAGGGCCGCTTTTTATGCGGGCCGTGCGTGAATATTGCGCGTCGCAATAAATTCCGTGCTTAAGGTTGCCTTTGCTTCCGAAAACGCGCTAGCTTCCCGGCCACGGCCAGAAAGGAGAAGCATGCGCAATACGCTGCTGGCGGCGCTGATTTGCTTCCTTTTCTTCAACTCTCCGGCGCTCGCCGGTTATGAAGAAGGGAACGAAGCCTACCAACAAGGGGATTACCAGATCGCCTATCGCGAGTGGCTACCGCTCGCGGAACAGGGCGATTCGAAGGCCCAGAACAAGATGGGTGTGACCCGAAGGTGGCGATGAGCTGGTTCATGAAGCCCGCCGAAGGCGGCAGCCTGGATGCGCATATCAATATCGGCCGGATGTACGAACAGGGTCACGGAGTCCAGCGCGACCGGCCAAAGGCGTATCTCTGGTACCACATGGCGTCCTCGACAGCGAAAGGCAAAAACATGCGCGAACGGCTCTGGAACGAGATGGGGCCGAAAGAGCGCAAGGAAGCAAGGCGCCTTCGGGGCCGTTCGGACCGTTTCCGCACGCGGGCTTATTGATCGCGTTTCCCTCCGGCGCACTTCTCCGTTGATTCCGGCATTCGCTGGCTTTCGGAGCCTGAATCGGCTAGCCTTTTACCTGGCCGGTCATGAAACGTCTTCTTGCCGTTTCCCTTGTTCTTTTCCTCACCGCGGCGGCACCCGCCGCGGCGAAGTGGCAAGGTGTCGCAAATTTCTACGGTGAGCCAACCCCCTACATGGCCGAGATGCGGCCCGGCCAGCTCCTGAGTTTCGGCAACCCCATTACCTTCACCTACTGGAGGGACGCCGCCGGCGAACCGACCCAGTACAAGGGCATCGTCCAGGCCATTTCCGTCGAAGCCACGGGACGTATGCAAATTCATATTTTTTTCAGCCAGAGTGACGCCAAGAGGGCGGAAGGGGAGCTTGTCCTCGAATGGCGTGAGACAAGAAAGGAAACGTCGTCCTGGTGGCAGTTCTGGGAGTGGTGATTATTCCCACTCGATCGTGCCGGGCGGTTTCGAGGTCACGTCGTAGACGACCCGGTTGATTCCCCTTACCTCATTGATGATGCGGTTCGCCACGCGTCCCATGAATTCGTGCTCGAAGGAGAAATAATCGGCCGTCATGCCATCTGTAGAGGTGACGGCGCGCAGCGCGCAGACATAATCATAGGAACGTTCGTCCCCCATCACGCCGACGGTGCGCACCGGAAGCAGCACGACAAAGGCCTGCCAGATCGCATCGTAAAGGCCGGCCTTGTGAATCTCGTCGAGAAAGATCCGATCCGCCTTCCGCAAAATTGCGAGCTTCTCGGCCGAGATTTCGCCGGGCACGCGGATGGCAAGTCCCGGTCCCGGAAACGGATGGCGGCGAACGAATTCCTCCGGAAGCCCGAGTTCCCGCCCCAGCTCCCGGACCTCGTCCTTGAAAAGTTCGCGCAAGGGTTCGACCAGCTGCATCCGCATCCGTTCCGGCAACCCGCCCACATTGTGGTGGGACTTGATCGTGGCGCTTGGCCCGCCGGCGAAGGAAACCGATTCGATCACGTCCGGGTAAAGCGTACCCTGGGCCAGAAAATCCGCACCGCCCGCCTTTGTCGCCTCTTCCTCGAAGACGTCGATGAAGGTGGCTCCGATGATTTTCCGCTTCTGTTCGGGATCCGTCACCCCATCCAGTTTTTTAAGGAACAAATCGGCCGCGTTGCGGTGAACCAGCGAAAGGTTGTAGTGGCGCGTGAACAGCGAGACGACCTCGTCCGCCTCGTCTTCGCGCAAAAGCCCGGTATCGACAAAGACGCAGGTCAGCTGTTCGCCAACTGCCTCATGGAGAAGCAGCGCTGCAACCGAGGAATCGATGCCTCCGGAAAGGCCGAGGATAACCCGCCCCTTCCCCACCTGCTCGCGGATCGCCGCCACGGCGCGCTCGCGAAAGGCGTGCATCGTCCACTCGCCCTTGCAGCCGGCGACCCGGTGGGTGAAATTTTTTAACAGCGCCGCCCCGTCCGGCGTGTGAACGACCTCGGGATGGAATTGCAGGCCGTAGAAACGGCGTTCGTCGTCGGCGATGGCGGCAAAGGGCGCGCCTTCGCTGGTACCGATGACGCGGAAGCCTTCGGGCAGGCGAACGACGCGGTCGCCATGGCTCATCCACACTTGTTTGTGGTCCCCTTTCCGCCACAGGCCATCGAACAGCGCACAGCCATCCACCACGTCGAGAAAGGCCCGGCCGAATTCCCGCTGCTCCGACGTTGCCACCTCACCGCCCAGCTGGGCGCACATCACCTGTTCGCCATAGCAGATGCCAAGCACCGGCACGCCAAGCTCGAAAACGGTCGCATCGGCGCGCGGCGTCTCGTTGCCAGTGACGGAGGCCGGTCCGCCGGAAAGGATGATCGCCTGCGGTTGAAAGGCCGCGATCGTCTTGCCGTCCCGATTGTAGGGATGGATCTCGCAATAGACGCCGCTTTCGCGGACGCGCCGCGCAATCAGCTGGGTAACCTGTGAACCAAAATCGAGGATGAGTACGCGGTCCGTCATCCGCTCGCGTCCCTATCGCGCAACCCTGTCCCTGGAACCTTCTGCCGGAACAAGGCTCTAGTTATCTTGCCGATAGTTCGGCGCCTCGCGGGTGATGGTGACATCGTGTACGTGGCTTTCGCGCTGACCCCCCTCCGTGACCCGAAGGAATTCGCAATTTTGCCGCATCTCGTCGATCGTCCGGTTGCCGGTATAGCCCATGGCGGCGCGCAGGCCCCCGATAAGCTGATGAACGACGCCGGCGACCGGGCCCTTGTAGGGCACGCGCCCCTCGATCCCCTCCGGCACCAGCTTCAGAAGGTCCGCCACTTCCTGCTGGAAGTAGCGGTCCGCCGAACCCTGGGCCATGGCACCGACCGAACCCATGCCGCGATAGGATTTGTAGGACCGTCCCTGATAGAGAAAGACCTCGCCCGGGCTTTCTTCCGTGCCGGCAAACAGTGCGCCGATCATCGCGCCCGAGGCACCGGCCGCCATCGCCTTCGCCAGGTCGCCGGAAAAACGGATGCCGCCATCGGCGATGACCGGCACGTTCTGTTTTCCGCATTCCTCCATTGCATCGCGAATGGCCGTGAATTGCGGCACGCCGACACCGGCGACGATTCGCGTCGTGCAGATCGAGCCCGGACCGACGCCCACCTTGACGGCGTCCGCACCGGCGTCGATCAGCGCTTTCGCCCCTTCGGCGGTGGCGACGTTGCCGGCGATCAGGGCCGGCACATTGGGAAGCTGGCGAATGCGTTGAACGGTCTCCAGCACGCCTTTCGAATGGCCATGCGCCGTATCGACGATCACGACGTCGGCGCCGGCGCCGGCCAGTTCTTCGGCACGGGCAACCCCGGCATCCCCGACGCCGGTCGCGCCGCCGACCCGAAGGCGTCCCTGCGCATCCTTGTTCGCATGGGGGAAGGCTTGGCTTTTTTCGATGTCCTTGACGGTAATCAGGCCGATGCAGCGGTAATCGTCATCGACGACGAGCAACTTCTCGATCCGGTGCGAATGGAGCAGCCGCTTTGCCTCGTCGACGTCGACGTTTTCGCGGACCGTGATCAGCCCTTCCCGGGTCATCAATTCGGAAACGGGCTGTTTCGGATCGCTGGCAAAACGGACATCGCGGTTCGTGAGAATGCCGACCAGGCGTTTCGTCTCGCCCTCGACGACGGGAATGCCTGAAATCTTGTGTTCCGCCATCAATTGCAGGGCATCCGCCAGGGGGCGCTGCGGCGTGATCGTGACGGGATCGAAGACGATTCCCGATTCGTACTTCTTGACCTTGCGGATTTCGTCGGCCTGGCGCTCGATTTCCATATTCTTGTGAATGACGCCAAGCCCGCCCAATTGCGCCATGGCGATCGCCATGGCGCTTTCCGTCACCGTGTCCATAGCGGCGGAAAGAAGCGGAATGTGCAGTTGGATCGTGGAGGTTAGCCGCGTGCTCGTGTCAACGGCAGCCGGCAAGACTTGGGATTCGGCGGGTTTTAGTAATACGTCATCAAAGGAAAGCGCTTCCCTAAAACTCATATCCACTCCCAGGCTGATTGGCGGGTAATATAATCATCCCCAGCGTCTTGCCAAGGCCATTCGGCGATCCGGCCGGACTTCGCGGCCTGCCGCCCGCGGGACCACGAAAACCGCAGAAAATATAGGGTTTTTAGCGGGCCTTCAGGAGGGCGCCTCGTCCCCGCCCTTGAATCCCATGGCGATCACGTAGCTTTCCGCCGATTCGGGGCGGCTTGCGGCGGGCTTGGCGTGACGGACGGTGCGAAAACGCTGCTGCATCCGGTGCAGCAATTCCCCTTCCGTCCCCCCCTTGAACACCTTTGCCAGAAACGTTCCGCCCGGTGCCAGAGCCTCTTCGGCAAAGGCGAAGGCCGCCTCGCAAAGGGCCACAATCCGCAGATGGTCGGTCGACGCATGGCCGGTCGCCGGCGAGGCCATGTCCGACAGTACGACGTCGGCCGGCCCCGCCAGGGCTTGCAGAATCCAGGTCGTCGCATCCGGGTCCAGAAAATCGCCTTCGAGGATGGTGGCCCCCTCGATGGCGTCTATCGGCTGCAGGTCGATCGCAACGACCCGGCCCTTGGGCCCGACGCGGCGGACCGCCACCTGGGTCCAGCCGCCGGGCGCCGCGCCCAGATCGACAACCCGCCGGCCCGTTGCCAGGAAATGGAACCGGTCGTCGAGCTCGATCAGCTTGAAGGCGGCGCGGGAGCGAAAGCCCCGCCGTTCGGCTTCGGCCACGTAAGGGTCGTTGAGTTGCCGCTGCAACCAGCGGGTCGAGCTCGGCTTTCGCCCGCGGGCCGTTTTCACCCGCGTGGCGAGACGGCGCCTGCCCGATCCACGGCCACCTTTGTTACGTCCCGCCATGATCGGTCAGGGCAACGGCTTGGCGTTGCCGGCCGCCCGAATCAGGTTCTTCAGGATACCTTCCCGGATGCCGCGGTCGGCCACCCGCAGCCGGGGTAACGGCCAGGCACACCAGATCGCCTCCAGAATGGCGCAGCCCTGGATGACGAGATCGGCGCGCCCCTTGCCGATGCACGGATTTGCCACCCGCTCCTCAAGCGTCGTGGCCAGAAGCCGGGCGATCAGCCCATCGAACTGCGCCCGGTCGAGATAGGACCCGTCCACCCGTGCCCGGTCATACCGCCGCAGGTCGAGCGCGACGCCGGCAAGGGTCGTCGTCGTGCCGGAAGTGCCCAGCATCTGCACGTCACCCTTTGCGATGTGGCGCGTAATGCCGTGGGTCGTTTCGAAATCGCTGAGCAACGCGCTTACCTTGCGGACCATGTCGCTATAGGCCTCGGATGTAACGTGCATATCGCCGCTTTCTTCGGCCAGGGTGACGACGCCGATGGGAAGCGAGACGGAGCCTTCGATCCGGGTAACCCCCGAAGCCTCCGTGCGCACCCAGATCACCTCCGTGCTTCCGCCGCCAATGTCGAAGACAAGGGCATATCCTTCCCGGGCTTCGAGAAGATCGCCGCATCCGGCAAAGGTCAGGGAGGCTTCTTCCTCCGGCGAAATGATTTCCAGCCTAAGCCCGGTCGCCTTGCGGACCCGGTCCACGAAGGCATCCCCGTTTCGGGCGCGGCGGCACACCTCGGTGGCGACGCACCGCGCTTCCCCCACGCCCCGGTCGTGAAGCTTGCGTGCGCAAACATTCAGGGCGGCGATCGTTCGCCGGGCGGCGCGGCGCGTAAGCTGCCGGTTGACCGCGAATCCTTCGCCAAGGCGCACGATCCTGGAAAACGAATCGACGACACGAAAACCTTCTCCCTCGGGTTCGGCAATTAGAAGGCGGCAGTTGTTCGTGCCAAGATCAAGCGCGCCAAAACGCGGAAGCTTCGGCGTTTCCCCGACCGCCTGCCGCACCAGCCCTTCCGAACGGTCGAATGAACGCAAATTCCCCAGAATCACCCCTCCCCCTCGAGCGAAGTCCCTATCTTGCCAAACCTGAAGCGCGGGCAAAAGCCTCGTCGGGTTTCGGGCTGTGGGACTATTCAAACGCGTCATCCCGTGCTAGGACCGGCCCTTGGCGCCCTGGGGGATAGTTTAGCGGTAGAACTCTCGGCTCTGACCCGAGCAGCCCTGGTTCGAATCCAGGTCCCCCAGCCAGCTTGCCGGCAAGCCTCTAGCCCGCGTCCCGGTCCAGGAATTCGGGCCTGTTTTCTTCCTCGCCAGCCTGAAGGCGCTCGGTTTCCTGCTTTAAAATGCGGTGCGATCGCACGCTAAGCGGAATGCTTGCCAAATAAAGGACGGTCAGCGCCGAAAGCGTCGCCCAGTACTCGCTGGCAACGAAGGCCGCCACCAGACCGCAGAACAGGAAGGTCGGCAGCACGTATTTATGCGGCACCCGAAAATTCTTGAAGGAATAGGTCGGCACCCGGCTGATCATCAGGACCGAAACGCCAAGCAAGAAAAAGGCCCCCACCACCGGACGGTCCAGCCCCCAGCCTTCGAAGACGAAGCTCAACATCATTGGCAACAGCACCAGGGCAGCGGCCGCGGGCGAAGGCACGCCGACAAAGAAATTGTACGCCCAGGGAGGGTGGGCTTCCTCGTTCTCGCCGTCGCCTCCGTTCTGCGTATTGAATCGCGCCAGTCTCAGCGCACAGCACACCCCGTACAGCAGAACCAGCGCCCAGCCGACGACGCCCCATTCCTGCAACGTCCAGAAAAAAAGCAGGATGGCGGGCGCCACCCCGAAGCTCACGAAATCGGAAAGCGAGTCCAGCATCGCCCCCATCTCGCTCGTCGCTTTCATAAGCCGCGCAATGCGGCCATCCAGTGCAGCGAAAAACGCCGCCACCAGCAGCGCAAAGACGGCAGGCTCCCAGCGTTCCTGAAAACCGAAGCGAATGGAGGTAAGGCCGGCGCAAAGCGCAAGCACCGTAAGGATGCTTGGCACCATCCGGTTGAAGGAATAACCCTTCAGGCGATCGCGCTTTCCACGAAACATCTAGCGAATTTCTCCCGCCCGCGCCGGTTCATCCGACCGCAAGTCGGCAAGGACCGTTTCCCCGCCAACCACCTTCTGCCCGGCTGCAACCAACGCGTTCACATTCTGGGGCAGGTAAAGGTCGACCCGGCTGCCGAAACGAATGATCCCGAATCGCTCGCCGGTTTCGACCGGCTGGTTGCGTTGCAGATCGCATCGAATCCTCCGGGCAACCAGGCCGGCAATCTGGGCAAGCCCGATGGCCTGCCCTTCCGCCATCGTGATGCGAACGACCTGGCGCTCGTTGAATTCGCTCGCCTTGTCGAGGCTCGCATTGAAGAATTTTCCAGGCCGATAGACAAGCTCCGTAATCGTACCAGCAATCGGTATGCGATTGACGTGCACGCTGAAAATATCGAGGAAGATGCTGATTCGCGTATGCATTTCCGTCGAAAGGCCGAATTCGGCAGGCGGCTCGACGGACTGGACGGCATGGACGACTCCGTCCGCCGGGCTTACCACCAGCCCCTCGCGCGTCGGCACGACCCGGTCGGGATCGCGGAAAAACCAGCCACACCACAGCGTGCAGACCAGCCCGATCCAGCCGAGGGGACCGTAGAAACTGCCAAGCAGCAGGGCGGCCGCCGCAAAAGCGATCAGAAACGGCCATCCATCGCGGTGAAGGCGCAGGCGATACATCTTCCAAAACTCGCTGGATTGCGCGGCGCGCATCAGGTTGCCGCCGAGGGGTAACTTTCCGTTTCCTTCAAGTACCACCGATAGGTTTTATGCAGGCCTTCTTCCAACGGGATCTTCGCCTGCCACCCCAATGCCTTGAGGCGCTGAACGTCCAGAAGCTTCCGGGGCGTGCCGTCCGGCTTGCTCGCATCGTACACGATGTCTCCCGAAAAACCGACGACATCGGCGATCAGCTTCGCCAGTTCTGCGATCGTGACATCTTCGCCCGTGCCGACGTTGATATGAATCTCGTCGGAATAGACTTTCATCAAATGCACCAGCGCGTCCGCCAAATCGTCGACGCAAAGAAATTCGCGGCGCGGCGCGCCGGTGCCCCAGATTTCGACGGCGGCGGCGCCTTCCACCTTTGCCGTGTGCATCTTGGCGATCAGCGCCGGAATGACGTGGCTTGAAAGCAGGTCGAAATTGTCGCCTTCGCCGTAAAGATTCGTCGGCATCGCCGAGATGAAGTCCGCGCCATATTGCCGGCGGTAGGCCTGGGCCATCTTGAGGCCGGAAATCTTGGCGATGGCATACCATTGGTTCGTCGGCTCCAGCTGCGCCTCCAGCAGCGCCTCCTCCGGTATCGGCTGCGGGGCGAGTTTCGGATAAACGCAGGACGAGCCCAGGAAAAGCACCTTCTTCACCCCCGCCTTGTAGGCGGCGTGCAGGACGTTTACTTCGATCGCGAGGTTGTCATAGAGAAAGTCTGCCGGGCGCGTGTCGTTTGCCAGGATGCCACCGACATGGGCGGCGGCCAGGAAAATCGCGTCGGGCTTCATCCGGGAAAGCCAGTCCTCGACCGCCGCCTGACGGACGAGATCGAGATCGGCGTGGGAAACGGTCAGGATTTCGCATTCCTCACCGGCCAGCCGGCGGACCAGCGCCGAACCGACCATGCCGTGGTGCCCCGCCACCCAGACCCGTTTTCCCTTCAACGGAAAAAGCTCGCCCGGTGCGCTCACCGCTTGCCTCCGGCAACGTTTTTCAGGTCCGACTCGATCATTTCACGCACCAAGTCCGAAAAACCGATCCGATGCTGCCAGCCAAGCTTATCGCGCGCCTTGGTCGGATCGCCCAGCAGGCTTTCCACCTCCGCCGGGCGGAAGTAGCGGGGGTCGATCTCGACGAGCACGTCGCCACTTTTGGCGTCGACGCCTTTTTCGTCCACGCCTTTCCCCTTCCATGCGATCTCGCGATCGATGTGGCGGAAGGCAAGTTCGACGAATTCCCGCACGCTGTGCTGCTCGCCGGTGGCAAGCACGTAATCGTCCGGCTCCGCCTGCTGCAGGATGCGCCACATGCCTTCCACGTAATCCTTGGCATGGCCCCAGTCGCGTTTGGCGTCCAGATTGCCGAGAAACACCCGGTCCTGAAGCCCATGGTGAATGGCAGCGACGGCGCGGGTGATTTTTCGCGTAACGAAGGTTTCGCCTCGCGTCGGCCCTTCATGGTTGAAAAGAATGCCATTCGACGCATGAAATCCATACGCCTCCCGGTAGTTCACCGTCACCCAGTAGGCATACAACTTGGCCGCGCCATAAGGGCTGCGCGGATAGAAGGGGGTCTTTTCCGTCTGGGGCGTTTCCTGCACCTTGCCGTACAGTTCGGACGTCGAAGCCTGATAGAAACGAGTCCGCTTCTCAAGTCCCAGAATCCGGATGGCCTCCAACAGGCGAAGCGCACCCAGGGCGTCCGTGTTGGCGGTGTATTCCGGAGTTTCAAAGCTGACCTGCACGTGGCTTTGGGCCGCGAGGTTGGAGATTACCGTCGGCTGGGGTTCCTGCACGAGGCGAATCAGGTTCGTCGCATCCGCCATGTCGCCATAGTGCAGCGCGAAACGTACGTCCCGCTCGTGCGGGTCCCGATAGAGGTGATCGACCCGCCCCGTATTGAAGGACGACGACCGCCGCTTCACGCCGTGAACGACGTATCCCTTCTCCAGCAGCAATTCGGCCAGATAGGCGCCGTCCTGCCCGGTTGCCCCGGTAATCAGTGCAATTTTGTCCGCCATGCCCCCGCATCCCATGGATTGGAAAGGCGTTTGTCCCGCCTTCCGTTAACACGATTGTCCTCATGCGCGCCACGTTTTCCGTGACGTCTTCCCGGCCCCTGCCTAGTCGTTTTTCCGTCCATAGACGTCGTCCAGACGAACGATGTCATCCTCACCAAGGTAACTTCCGGATTGCACCTCGATCAGATGCAGCGGTTCCTCGCCGGCGTTTTCCAACCGATGAACGGTTTCAGGCGGAATATAGGTCGATTCGTTTTCCTTCAGCAGGAAGGAGTCGCCGCCACGGTGCACAAGCGCCGTGCCATCCACGACGACCCAGTGCTCGGCACGGTGCCGGTGCTTTTGCAGGGAAAGCTTTTCGCCGGGCTTCACCGTGATTCGCTTCACTTGAAAGCGCGCACCGGCGTCGATGGTCTCGAAGCTGCCCCAAGGGCGATAGACCTTGGGATGTGATTCCGCTTCCTTGCGTTCCTCGGTCTTTAGTTTCTCGACGATCGTTTTCACATCCTGGGCACGGTCTCGGTCAACGACCAGCACGGCGTCCTTGGTGGCGATCACCACGATGTTCTCCACGCCAAGTGCCGCCACCAGTGGCCCTTCGCTTCGCAGATAGGCGTTGCGAACGTCCTCGACGATGACGTCACCAACCGTCACCGTGCCTTGGGCATCCGCCTTCTTGATCCCCTGCAGGGCTGTCCACGAACCCACGTCGCTCCACCCCATGTCGGCGGGCACGATGGCGGCGGCGGGCGTGTGTTCCATGACCGCGTAGTCGATGGAGATGGAAGGCGAGGATTCGAACGCAGCCTTGTCCAGCCGCAGGAAATCGAGGTCCGTGTCGGCATCCTCGACGGCTTTCCGGGCCGCGGCGGCGATCGCCGGCTGCAAGCGCTCAAGCTCTTCGAGGTAGCGGTCGGCGCGAAACAGGAACATGCCGCTGTTCCAGTACATGTCGCCCGCCTTGAGAAAGGTTTCGGCGGTGGCACGGTCCGGTTTCTCGACGAAACGGGAAACCTCGAAACAGTCCTTTATCCCCTTCGAGGGATTGCCACGCTGGACATAGCCATAGCCGGTTTCCGGCGCGGTCGGCACGATGCCGAAAGTCACCAGGCTGCCCGAACGCGCGGCTTCCCTGCCGGTCGCAACCGCCGCAAGAAAGCGTTTCGGATCGGCGATCGCGTGATCGGACGGCAGCACCAGAAGCAGGGATTCCGGATCCTGCCGGCTGGCCAGGCAGGCCGCTACCGCGACGGCGGGCGCCGTGTTGCGCCCGACCGGTTCCAGCACGATCCGCTGCGGTTGAAGGCCCGCCTGTCGCAACTGTTCGGCAATCGCGAAACGGTGGGCGTCGTTGCCGATCACCAGCGGCGGCGCGAACGCCTTGCCATCGGAAACCCGCAACGCCGTTTCCTGCAACAGGCTGCTCTCTCCCACCAGCGGGTAAAGCTGCTTCGGATAGAGCGCCCTGGAAAGCGGCCACAGACGCATGCCGGAACCCCCGGACAAAAGGACGGGCGTTATCCGGCTCGCCTCTTGTTTCTTCGCCATTCGCGTCACTTTTCTGGTGAGAGCTATTCCCTGGCAGGGCAGGCGCGAGTTTAGCAGGGGTCTCCCCGCTCGCAAACGGAGGGGGCAAAGGCGGGAGAAATCAGGAGGAAGAAAGGCTTTTTCTGGCCGACCAGCGCGTACCGTGCCGGAAATATCGGTAGACCCCGATGCCGATCGCGAAAAACCCGATCAAAAGCGGCATGAAGCCGATGTTTACGAACCGCAGCTTGGCGGCCAGCGAATCGATGTCCTCGCGCAGCTTTCTTTGAATCTCGCGAATTTCCTTGCGGGTCTGGAATTTCTCCCGGTTCAGCTGCTCGATCATGAGCTCGCGCTCAAGCGACTTCTCGGCCTTCTTCTCGTACAGATTCTGGCTGCGGAGGTTTTCGACCTCCAGATCGCTGTCCTTGATCTTGTCTTCCAGCGCCTTCAGGTGGCTGCGATAGCGCTCTTCGGCATCCTGGGCGATCTGGTGGAACCGCACGAAGGGGCGGAAGGAGGTGCCGCGGCTACGCAGCGAAATCATGTCTTCCGTGCCGCTGAGATTCTCAAGCGCGTTGATGGTGAATTCGCCGTTCGAAGCCACCGGCGTGTGGACCTGATGGCCGTAAAAATCACCGACCATCGTCCAGCGGGTGTTGTGCAGCACGTCCGTATCCGCCACGACGATGACGTTGACGGGCTTGACCGATTCCCCGATCGGCGGATAGGTCCATTTCTGGATGTCTTCCGCCGAGGGCATCTTCGGCTTTTTCTTCTCTTCCGCCTGTTTTCCGTCCCCTGCCTTCTTTTCCGCTTCTTCCGTTTCCTTGGGAAGCTCGATCGGCGGCGGCCCGTCCGGGAAGGCCGATTTGACCGGTCCGGTAACCCGCGCCGCCAGAATGAAATTCTCACCGGCCGGCTGGAAGTCGCGGAGGTAGCGTTCCGGGTCCATGTTGCCCACCAGAGTCTTCGTCTCGAAAAGCTGCGAATCCTGCGAGCTGGCGATCAGGGGCATAAACGTCGTCGTTGCCCCCGCCTTCGGGCGCAACGCCCCGGCGGTCGCAAAGATAAGATGCTCGAGCCCGCTGGTCACCGGGTCCATTTCGTTCAGATATTCTCGCCCCAGCTTCAGCCAGGGAAGATAATGGATGACGTCTTCGTTTGCCTTCTGATTGATCTCGAAGCCGGTCGTGCCCGTTTCGGCGTTCCGCCGGTCGCCGACGAATTTGCTGGAGTCGTATTCGATTCCCCACGCGCCGAACAATTTGTCTAGACTCGAGCCGCGATCCGTCATTGCGGGCAACTCGCCGTATTTTGTCGGCGGCGTTCCGAATTCCGCGAAGGGATCGACAAAGACGAGCGCACGGCCGCCGCGAAGAACGTACTGGTCGATGAAGTAAAGGGCGCGGTCGCTCAACTCGCGCGGATGCGCGATCATCAGCAGGTCGGCACCGGTGATTTCACGCATATCGTCGATGAACTTGATATCGAAGAACTTCTCCATGTCCGCGAGAATGGCGTAAGGCTTCGATCCGCCGCGCTTGACGGCGGCGATGGTGACCGCCCCATGCTTGATGGGAAGCGCCCCGATGACGGCAACGACGGGCTTCTTCGTTCTGCCCAGACCAAAGATCATCTGGGTGATATCGTATTCGACGAATTGTTCCTTGTCGGGCTGGAAGAAGGGAATGACGTCGGCTATGCCCCCTTCGCCCTTCTCGTCCCTGCCCGCCACGCCGTAGAGGCCGAAATAAAATTTTGCCCCGGTCTCGTCCAACGGCACACCCTGCACCCCGTCTTTCTGAGCATGGTCTTCCTTTTGGGTGAACGGCTCGGGGTCGATCATTTTAAGCGTCAACATGCCGTTCGAATGGAGCGTG
>JAGWAR010000024.1:4761-18545 GCA_021296325.1 Alphaproteobacteria bacterium | reverse complement strand
GATTTTCGGTGAAATCACATAAGGATCAAGGGGAACGCCTTGGGGATCCACCATCAGTAGCTGGATGGTGTGCGGGCCCGGGGTGACCGTGATGCGAACGTCCGCTTCCCCGGAGGTGATCTGGACGAGATTCTCGACCATCTCGTCACCGACCGGATCTGCCACCGTGCCATTGGTCAGATTGGCGTGGGCTTTCCTGTCGACGTCGGCGCCTTTCGGGACGGGCTGGCCAAGCGGCGGCAGCGCCTCCATGTCGATCAGAACGACGACGTAACCGACGTTCTCATCGCTCGCAGTTCCCGCCGAAACGCGCTTGATGTCCTTCACTCTTGAAACGATGGCAGATGTGGGCCGTATGGTTGCCCCATCCTTCGGAGTGATGAAGGAAATTTCTCCAGCAGGCTCTTTTGGTTCGCATGCCGCGAGTGCCATGATTGCCACCAGTGACGTAACCGCAGCTAGGCTAACCAGGCCCCTTTTCATGGCATCCTCCATGGGTTGCATTCCGGCAATCTCCCAATTTATTTCCACTAAATTAGTAAATGCGTCAAGTTTGGGCAAATGGTAACTCCCGGCCATCTTACCTATTGCAAGAAGCGGGTTCGGCAATTTGACCAAGACCGCTATCTTACCGCACTTTTTGCGCCGGAGGAAAGCAGGCAAGGGCTATATGCCCTGTACGCCTTTAATCTGGAAATCGCCCAAATCCCGGAAATCGCACGGGAACCCCTGGTTGGCGAGATTCGGCTGGAATGGTGGCGGGAAACGATTGCCGCCGCCTATGAGGGGACCCCTCCCGAGCACGCCGTCGCGGCTTGTCTGGCCGAAACCATCCGGACTCACGGCCTGACGCGAAGCTGTTTCGACCGTTTGCTGGATGCGCGGTCGTTCGACCAGGAACGCCGGCCTCCGGCCTCTGCCGACGAGCTGAAAATTTATGCGGAAGCGACGTCTTCGAATCTGGTGCGTCTCGCGCTCGAGGTGCTGGGCGTGCCGAAAAACGCGGCCACGGAGAAGGCGGCGCTGGCGATCGGCGTCGCCTGGGCGCTGGTCGGTCTGCTGCGGGCCGTTCCCTTTCATGGGCGTGACGAACGGCTTTACCTGCCGCGCGACCTCATGGAGACGGCCGGCGTGAGCGTGCGGCAGATCCGTTCCGGAAAATCAACGCCCGCCCTCGAAGGGCTCGTCCACTCCCTGGCCGACGAGGCGCGGGCCTGTCTGCGCGCCGCCCGCCAGGTGGCGGCGGAGGTGCCGGCCACGGCGCGGCCGGCCCTGCTGCTGGGGGCGCTGGCCGACGGCCATCTCGGCGTGCTTGAGAAGGCCGGCTACAACCCGTTCGATCCGCGGGTGCAGAAGCCGCCACCCTTTCGCGAGCTGCGGCTCTGGCTGCGGGCGCGGCGCGGGAAGTACTGACCGTCCATTCGCGGTTTGGCCGCTATTCGGCGGCCGCTGGCGCCGGGGCGAGCCAGGCGTCGATGTCGCGCAGCGCGCGCTCGCACATCGCGCCCTTGCGGGCCTTCCGGCCCGTCTCGTTTTGCAGCGGCGGGAACAATCCGAAATTCACGTTCATCGGCTGAAAGGTGCCGGCATCGGCGCCGCCGGTGATGTGGTGGAGCAGCGCGCCAAGCGCCGTCGTCGGCGGGGGCGTGGCGAGGGGCGTGGCGTTCGCCTCGCCGGCGGCGAAGCGCCCGGCCAGAAGGCCGATGGCGGCGCTTTCCACATAACCTTCGACGCCGGTGATCTGGCCGGCGAAACGGATGTGGGGCGCCTGCCTCAGCCGGAGGAAGCCATCCAGAAGCTTCGGGCTGTTCAGGAAGGTGTTGCGGTGCAGCCCGCCGAGCCGCGCGAACTCGGCCTTTTCCAGCCCCGGAATCATGCGGAACAGGCGCTTCTGCTCGCCATGCTTCAGCTTCGTCTGGAAGCCGACCAGGTTGTAGAGCGTGCCGAGCGCGTTGTCCTGGCGCAGCTGGACGACGGCGTAGGGCTTGGTGTCCGGCTGGTGCGGGTTCGTAAGCCCGACCGGCTTCATCGGCCCGAAGCGAAGCGTCTCGGGCCCCCGCGCCGCCATCACCTCGATCGGCAGGCAGCCCTCGAAATAGGGGGTCGTCTGCTCCCAGTCGTGGAACTCCGTCTTCTCGGCGGCGAGCAGGGCCTCGATAAAGGCCAGGTAAACTGCACGGTCGAGTGGGCAGTTGATGTAGTCGGCGCCGTCCCCCTTGTCGTAGCGGGACTGGAACCAGGCCTGGCCGAAATCGATCGTCTCCCGGTAGGCGATCGGCGCGATCGCATCGAAGAAAGCAAGGGAATCTTCGCCGGTAAGTTCTTGAATTGCCTGGGCAAGTTCGGCGGAGGTAAGGGGGCCTGTGGCGATAATCGTCGGGCCCCACGCCCTGGGCGGCAGGCCCTTAACCTCGCCCCGCTCGACGCGGATCCCGGGCTCCCCTTCGATCGCCGCCGTCACTTCCCTTGCAAAGCCCTCGCGATCCACCGCCAGCGCCGATCCGGCCGGCACCCGGTGGCGGTCGGCGGCGGCGAGGACCAGCGAGCCGGCGCGGCGCATCTCCTCGTGGAGGAGGCCGACCGCGTTGCCGGTCGCATCGTCGGAGCGGAAGGAGTTCGAGCAGACGAGTTCGGCGAGGTCCGCCGTCTGATGGGCGGCGGTTTCCTGCCCGGGGCGCATTTCGTGAAGAACGACCGAAACGCCGGCTTTCGCCAGCTGCCAGGCGGCTTCCGAGCCGGCCAGTCCGCCGCCGATGACGTGTACGTCCGTCATGCCCGTTTCCGCAGTTTTTTCCGCGGCGGCTCCTGCCGGACGAGGCAGGGCTTCAGGTATTGGCCGGTGTAGCTTTTCGCAACACCGGCGACGGCTTCCGGCGTGCCCTCGGCGACGATTCGCCCGCCGCCGTTGCCGCCCTCCGGCCCCAGATCGACGATCCAGTCCGCCGTCTTGATGACGTCGAGGTTGTGCTCGATGACGATGACGGTGTTGCCGTTGTCGACCAGCGCGTGCAGGACCTCGAGCAGTTTGCGGATGTCCTCGAAATGCAGGCCCGTCGTCGGCTCGTCGAGAATGTAGAGGGTGCGGCCGGTGGCCCGCCGGGAAAGCTCTTTCGAGAGCTTCACGCGCTGGGCTTCGCCGCCGGAAAGCGTCGTCGCCGCCTGGCCCAGATGGATGTAGCCGAGGCCGACCCGCTTCAGGGTCTCGAGCTTGTCGCGGATCGCCGGGACGGCCTTGAAGAAGTCGGCCGCCTCATCAACCGTCAATTCAAGAACATCGGCTATCGATTTGTTTTTAAATTTAATTTCCAGCGTTTCTCGGTTGTAGCGCTGGCCCTTGCAGGTGTCGCAGCGCACATAGACGTCGGGCAGAAAATGCATCTCGATGCGGATGACGCCGTCACCCTGGCAGGCCTCACAGCGCCCGCCCTTTACGTTGAAGGAGAAACGCCCCGGCTTGTAGCCGCGGGCGGCCGATTCGGGCAGGCCGGCGAACCATTCCCGGATCGGCGCGAAGGCGCCGGTGTAGGTGGCCGGGTTCGAGCGCGGCGTGCGCCCGATCGGGGACTGGTCGATGTCGATGATCTTGTCGAGGAATTCGAGCCCCTCGATGCGGTCGTGGTCGCCGGGATGCTCGCGCGCGCCGTTGAGGCGCCGAGCGATCGCCTTGTAGAGGGTTTCGACCAAGAGCGTCGATTTGCCGCCACCCGAAACCCCGGTCACACAGATGAAGGTGCCGAGCGGGAAGTGGGCGGTGACGTTCTTGAGGTTGTGGGCCTTGGCGCCGGCGACGGTGATCGTCTGGCCGCGCCGCCCGGTGCGCCGGGCGGAGGGAAGCGGAATCCGGCGTTTGCCGGTGATGTACTGGGCGGTGAGGCTGGCCGTTTTCGCGAAGACCTTCTCCGGCAGGCCGGCCGCCACGACCCGCCCGCCATGAACGCCGGCGCCGGGGCCGAGATCGACCAGGTAGTCGGCGCTGCGAATCGCTTCCTCGTCATGTTCGACGACGATCACCGTGTTGCCGATATCGCGGAGCCGTTTCAGGGTTTCCAGCAGGCGGGCGTTGTCGCGTTGATGCAGGCCAATCGAAGGCTCGTCCAGCACGTAAAGGACGCCGGTGAGGCCGGAGCCGATCTGGGAGGCGAGGCGGATGCGCTGGCTTTCGCCGCCGGAAAGGGTGGCGGACGCCCGCGAAAGGGTCAGGTATTCGAGCCCGACATTCACCAGGAAGCCGAGCCGTTCGCGGATTTCCTTCAGGATGCGGGCGGCGATCTCCTGCTTCTGTTTCGGCAGGCTCGTCCCCAGTTCCCTGAACCAGCGGTTCGCCTCGAGAATCGACAGTTCCGTCACTTCGCCGATGTGACGCTCGCCGATCTTGACGGCGAGCGCCTCCGGCTTCAGCCGGTAGCCGTTGCACGCCTCGCAGGGGCGGGCGCTCTGATAGCGGGAGAGGTCTTCCCGCAGCCAGCCGTCGTCGGTTTCGTGAAAGCGGCGTTCCGTGTTCGGCACGATGCCCTCGAAGGGCTTGCGCGTCTTGTAGGTCTGGAAGCCGTCGTCATATTCCATCGTGACGGCCTCGTCCCCGCTGCCGAAGAGCAGGGCCTCGCGCGTCCGTTCCGGCAGTTCCTCGAAGGGGGTGTCGAGGCTGAACTTGTACTTCCGGGCGAGGCTGGCGAGCGTCTGGTTGTAGTACTGGGTGGACGCTCCGGCCCAGGGGGCGATGGCGCCGTCGCGCAGGCTTTTCGATTCGTCCGGCACGATGAGAAGCGGGTCGAAATACAGGCTGTTGCCCAGGCCGTCGCAGGCCGGGCACGCCCCGAAGGGGTTGTTGAAGGAGAAGAGGCGGGGTTCGATCTCCTCGATCGTGAAGCCCGAAACGGGGCAGGCGAATTTGGCCGAGAAGATCGCCGTTTCCTTCGACTTCGCCTCTTCGACGAACAACAGCCCGTCCGCAAGCTCGAGCGCGGTTTCGATCGAATCGGCCAAGCGCGTTTCGATTCCCTTGCGCAGGATGAGGCGGTCGACAACGACGGCGATGTCGTGCTTGCGCTTCTTGTCCAGCGCCGGCACCTCGTCGATTTCGTAAAACTTGTTGTCGATCTTCAGCCGCTGGAAGCCGCGTTTTTGCAATTCGGCGATTTCCTTCCGGTATTCCCCCTTGCGCCCGCGCACGATGGGAGCCAACAGGTAGATGCGGCTTTCCTTCGGCATTTCGAGGATGCGGTCGACCATCTGGGAAACCGTCTGGCTTTCGATGGGAAGGCCGGTCGCCGGCGAATAGGGAACGCCGACGCGGGCGTAAAGCAGGCGGAGATAGTCGTAGACTTCCGTGACGGTGCCGACGGTGGAGCGGGGGTTGCGGGAGGCAGCTTTCTGCTCGATGGAAATGGCCGGTGACAGGCCCTCGATCGTGTCCACGTCCGGCTTTTGCATCAGCTCGAGGAACTGGCGCGCATAGGCCGAAAGGCTTTCGACGTAGCGGCGCTGGCCCTCGGCATAGATGGTGTCGAAGGCAAGGGAGGACTTGCCGGAACCCGAAAGCCCGGTGATCACGATCAGCCGGTCGCGGGGCAGATCGAGGTCAACGTTCCGCAGATTGTGTTCCCGTGCGCCGCGGATGACGATTTTCGACATCATAGCGGGGTGGCGCCTCGCTCATGAGAGATGGATTTTCCACGGAATATAAGGACTTTGAGACGGTCTTGCGACTCCCAAACCGGACCCTGGCGGAACGCATTGCGGGGGGCGACGGAAGCCCGTATTTTGACGGAAAGGTTGGATCAAGCACGATCCCGACAGAGGGAGGAACGGCATGGCAGGCAGCGTCAACAAGGTGATCCTGGTCGGCAATCTGGGGCGCGACCCCGAGGTGCGCACGACCCAGGACGGGCACCCGATCGTTCATCTTTCCGTCGCCACATCGGATAGCTGGAAGGACAAGACCACCGGCGAACGCCGGGAAAAGACGGAGTGGCACCGGGTTGTCATCTTCAACGACCGCCTTGGCGAGGTTGCCCAGAAATATTTGAGGAAAGGCTCGAAGGTCTTTCTGGAGGGGCATTTGCAGACCCGCAAATGGACGGGCCAGGACGGCAACGAGCGCTATACGACGGAGGTCGTGCTGCCGCGGTTTCGGGGCGAGCTTACGATGCTGGACACCCGCGGGGGCGGTGGCGGGGGCGGGGGCGATGCGCCGGCGCTGGAATCGGAGGGGACCAAGATGGGCGGCGGCTCCGGCGAGGCGTCCCGGGGCGCCGAATTCGACGACGAAATTCCTTTCTAGTCCATACCGTTAAAAGTTCCTGTCCGCCGCATCGGCCGATAGACCGGTGACGGCGAAATCTGCTATAATCCAACCTCGAAATGCGCCAGCGAATATCGCTGTAACCAGTTGAAAGGGCTTGTTTTTTAGTGACACCTCCGGAACAGGCTCGGCTCGACATCGCGCCCGTCGCCATCGAAGAGGAAATGCGGCGTTCCTACCTCGATTACGCGATGAGCGTGATCGTTTCGCGCGCCATTCCCGACGTGCGCGACGGGCTGAAGCCGGTGCATCGGCGAATCCTCTATGCGATGAAGGAAGCCGGTTACGACTGGAACCGGCCGTACCGTAAATCCGCCCGCGTCGTCGGCGACGTCATGGGTAAGTACCATCCCCACGGCGACGCCGCGATCTACGACGCCATGGTGCGGATGGCCCAGGACTTTTCCATGCGGCTGATGCTGCTGGACGGGCAGGGGAACTTCGGCTCGATGGACGGCGATCCGCCGGCGGCGATGCGCTACACGGAAATCCGCCTGGCCGAATCCGCCCATACGATGCTGGAGGACATCGACAAGGAAACCGTCGATTTCCAGCCGAACTACGACGATTCAAGCCAGGAGCCGGTCGTGCTGCCGGCCTGCTTCCCGAATTTGCTGGTGAACGGGGCCGGCGGCATCGCCGTCGGCATGGCGACGAACATTCCGACCCACAATCTGGGCGAGGTGATCGACGCCGCCTGCGCGGTGATCGACAACCCGGACATTTCGGTCGAGGAACTGATGGAAATCGTGCCGGCCCCGGATTTTCCGACCGGCGGCACGATTCTGGGCCGGACCGGCGTGCGTTCGGCCTATGACACGGGGCGGGGGTCCATCATCGTGCGCGGCCGCGTCGCCATCGAGGAAATCCGTAAAGATCGCGAGGCGATCATCATCACCGAGATTCCCTATCAGGTGAACAAGGCGCGCATGGTCGAGCGCATCGCTGAAATGGCACGCGACAAGCAGATTGACGGCATCGCGGAGCTGCGCGACGAGTCGGACCGCCACGGCGTGCGCGTCGTCGTCGAGCTTCGCCGCGACGCCCAGGGCGAGGTCGTGCTGAACCAGCTGTTCCGGTTCACGCCGCTGCAAACGACCTTCGGCGTCAACATGCTGGCGCTGAACGAGGGCCGGCCCGAACTGATGGGGCTTCGGCGGGTGCTCGAGTCCTTCCTGCTTTTCCGGGAAGAGGTGATCACCCGGCGCACGATCTACGAGCTTGGCAAGGCGCGCGAGCGCGCCCATCTCCTCGTCGGGCTGGCCATCGCGGTGGCCAATCTGGACCCGGTCATCGCGCTGATCCGCAAGGCGAAGGACCCGATCGTCGCCCGCGAGCAGTTGATGAAGCAGGCCTGGGGGGTGAAGGGCGTCGAGCAGGTCATCAAGCTGATCGACGAGCCGGGCCGCGCCGTCAAGGACGGCAAGTACAAGCTTTCGGAAGAGCAGGCGAAGGCCATCCTCGAACTTCGGCTGCAACGGCTGACCGGGCTTGAGCGCGACAAGATTTCCGAGGAACTCAAGGCGCTGGTCAAGCAGATCGGCGGCTATCTCGACGTGCTGCGCTCGCGCGACAAGCTTTTGAAGATTCTGCGCGACGAATTGCAGGAAATGAAAAAGCGCTTCGCAACGCCAAGGCGGACGACGCTGGAGGAAGGCGAGTTCGAGCAGGATATCGAGGACCTGATTCCCCGCGAGGAGATGGTCGTCACGGTCAGCCACAATGGTTACGTCAAGCGCGTGCCGTTGAGCACCTACCGGGCCCAGCGGCGCGGGGGCAAGGGGCGGGCCGGGATGTCGACGCGCGAGGAGGATTTCGTCACCCAAGTCTTCGTCGTCAACACGCACACGTCGGTCCTGTTCTTCTCGTCGATCGGCAAGGTCTACAAGCTGAAGGTCTACAAGCTGCCGCTGGGTTCGCCCCAGTCGCTTGGCAAGGCGATGGTGAATTTGCTGCCGCTGGCCGAGGGCGAGACGATTTCGACCCTGATGCCGTTGCCGGAGGACGAGGCGGACGTCGAGAACCTGACCGTCATGTTCGCCACCGCCGGCGGTAACGTGCGCCGCAACCGGCTTTCGGATTTCGTTCACGTCATGGCGAACGGCAAGATCGCCATGAAGCTGGAAAAGCGCGACCAATTGGTCAGCGTCAGAATTTGCAAGGAAGATGACGACGTGCTGCTTTCCGCCCGGTCGGGGAAATGCATCCGTTTCCCGGTGACGGGCGTTCGGATTTTCACCGGGCGCGCCTCGCTTGGCGTGCGCGGCATCCGGCTGGCGAAGCAGGACCGGGTCATCGACATGTCGATCCTGCGCCACACGGACGTCGAGACGGCGATGCGGGAGGAATATCTACGGGTCGCCAGTTTCCGCCGGCGCATGGCGGGCGAGACGAACGGCGAGGGCGAGGCGTCGGAGCCGTCGGACCCGGACCTGCACGCCCGGATGGCGAAGGAAGAGGAATTTCTGCTTTCCGTCACCGAGAACGGCTATGGCAAGCGCAGTTCGGCCTATGAATACCGGATCACCGCCCGCGGCGGGGTGGGGGTAACCGGGATTGACACCTCGAAGCGCAACGGCCAGGTGGTTTCCACCTTCCCGGTGATGGAGCGGGACCAGATCCTGCTGGTGACGGACAAGGGCAAACTGATCCGGTGCCCGGTGGACGACATCCGGATCGCCGGCCGGGCGACCCAGGGGGTGCGGCTTTTCAACGTGGCGAAGGGCGAGCACGTCGTCTCCGTCACCCGGCTGGGCGAGGAGGAAGGCGCCGTCGCCGAGGACGAGAACCCGGACGCCGAGGAAGTGCTGCCGTCGGACGCGCCGGAAGAAGCGGAAGAGGCGGGGGAAGCCTGATGGGGAAGAACCGCATCGGCATCTATCCCGGCACTTTCGACCCGATCACGAACGGGCATATCGACATCATTACCCGCGCCATGAAGTTCCTGGACGAAGTCATCGTCGGCGTTGCCGAAAACGCCGGCAAGGACCCGATGTTCAGCCTTGAAGAGCGCGTCCAGATGGTCGAGGAGGAGATCGCCGCCCTCAACGGCGGCGGCAACCACATCCGGGTGATACCGTTCAGCAACCTGCTGATGGATTTTGCGATTCAGAACCAGGCCTCGGTGATCCTGCGCGGGTTGCGGGCCGTTTCCGACTTTGAGTACGAATTTCAGATGGCCGGCATGAACGCCCGCATTCACCCGGCGATCGAGACCGTCTTCCTGATGGCGTCCGAGCGCCACCAGTTCATCTCGTCGCGCCTGGTAAAAGAAGTCGGCCGGCTGGGCGGCGACATCAGCCATTTCGTCTCGCCCAGGGTGCTGGCCCATATGCAGGTGCATTTCGAGAACGGCGACCCGAAAAAGCTCATCCAGACTTTTGAGGAAAACTGACAACTGTTTGAGAGAACAAATGAAACCATGGAAATTGCTGGCCCTGCTTGCGGGGTTGTATCTCGTCATGAGCCCTGCTGAAGCCGCCGATCCCGAGAACACGCTTTACCTGGACCTCGAGGACGGGCGGGTCACGATCGAATTGCGCCCGGACCTGGCTCCCAACCACGTGGCCCGGATCAAGGCGCTGGTCCGCGAGGGATTCTATGACGGGCTGGTCTTTCACCGGGTGATCGAGGGCTTCATGGCCCAGACCGGCGACCCGAGGGGCGACGGCACCGGCGGGTCGGGACAGAATCTGGCCGCGGAATTTTCGGACGAACCCCATGTGAAGGGCACGCTTTCCATGGCGCGGGCCCGCGACCCGCACAGCGCCGACAGCCAGTTCTTCATCATGTTCGAACCCGCCCCCCATCTGGACGGCCAATACACGGTGTGGGGGAAGGTCGTTTCCGGCATGGAATACGTCGATCAGATCAAGCGCGGCGATCTGCGGGCCAATGGCAAGGTGGCGGACCCGGACAAGATCGTGCGCATGCAGGTCGCGGCCGACGTGAAATCCGGGAATTAGCTGGAAATCCCCGTCGCTTTGGGGGTAGGGGTTGTCCCCCGGATGAGCCCGTAGCTCAGTTGGCAGAGCATCTGACTTTTAATCAGAGGGTCGAAGGTTCGAATCCTTCCGGGCTCACCATTCCTTTCGTAGCTAAAGCGGCCAGACCCAGAGGATAAGCGGCGTCGCGATCAGCACGATCAGCGCCTCGAGCGGCAGGCCCATCCGCCAGTAATCCCCGAAACGATAGCCGCCCGGCCCCATGACCAGCATGTTGTTCTGGTGGCCGATCGGCGTGAGGAAGGCGCAGGAGGCGCCGATGGCGACGGCCATCAGGAAGGCGTCGGGGTTGGCCCCCATCGCCTGGGCGATGCCGAAGGCGACCGGGGCCATGACGACGGCGGTGGCGGCGTTGTTCATGATGTCGGAAAGCGTCATCGTCACCACCATGACCAGCATCAGCAAAACGACGGCCGGCATGTCCCCGGCCAGGCCCAGCAGGCCGCCGGCGATCAGCGCCGTGCCGCCGGTGCGTTCCAGCGCCTCGCCGATGGGGATGAGCGAGGCCAGCAGGATGATGATCGGCCAGTCGACGGCCTCGTAGGCCTCGCGCGGCGAGACGAGGTTGAAGACGACCACCGCCAGCACCGCCAGCGCCAGCGCCAACAGCAGCGGCAGCAGGTTGAGCGCGGCGGCGCCGATGGCGAGCGTGAAGATGCCGACGGCCAGCCCCGCCTTGTGGCGTTTGCCCATCTGCAGACCGCGCCCGGCGAGCGGCAGGCAGCCGAGCCAGCCGAGCGCCTCGGCGAGGCTTTCCTCCTCGCCCTGCAGCAGGACGACGTCGCCGGGCAGGAAGCGCGTGGAAAGCAGGCGTTCGTGCATGGGCCGGCCCTGGCGCGACAGCGCCACCAGATTGACGCCGCGCCCGCGCAGGCGAAGGTCAAGGGCCGAACGGTTCGTCATGCGCGTGCCCGGCTGGACCACCGCCTCGATCAGCGTCGCATCGCCCGAACGCAGCAGGCCGCGCTCGAAGGGCTTGCCGCTGACCAGCTTCAGCCCGAGGCTCGAGACCAGCTTGTCGATGGCGGCGGGAACGGCCTCGACGATCAGGATGTCGCCGGCGCGGACCGTTTCGCGCCGGGCGGCGGCGAAGATGTTGCGTTTGCGCCGGATCAGGCCGACGACGATGAGTTCAAAGTCGCCAACAGCCTTTTCCACCTCGGGAACCGGCATGTCGACGGCTTTCGATTCCTTCGGGACCTTGAGCTCGGTCACGTAGCCTTCGATCTCGAACAGGTCCTCGGGCGCCTTGCGGGCGCGGCGTTCCTTCGGCACCAGCCGCCAGCCGACGACGGCCAGGAACAGCACGCCGAGAAGGGCGACGGAGCCGCCGACCGGCGTGAAGTCGAACATCTGGAACGGCTCGCCCATCACCTTGCCCCGGTAGGCGGCGACGATGATGTTGGGGGGCGTGCCGATCAGGGTCGCAAGCCCGCCCAGGATCGAGCCGAAGGAAAGCGGCATCAGCACCAGCGCCGGCGAGCGCCCGGCCTTCGCCGCCGATTGCAGCGCCACGGGCAGCAGCAGCGCCAGTGCGCCAACGTTGTTCATGAAGGCCGAAAGCACGGCGGCGACGGCGACGAGGGCGATCACGTGCAGCGTGGTGTGGCCGGTCGTCGGCGCGATCGACCGGGCGACGATGTCGATGGCGCCGGAATTGGCCAGCGCCCGGCTGATGATCAGCACGGCGGCCACGGTTACGACGGCCGGATGGCCAAGGCCCGCGAAGGCGCCTTCCAGCGGTACGACGCCGGCCAGCACCGCCACCAGCAGCCCGGCGAAGGCGACGACGTCGTAACGCCAGCCGCCCCAAACAAAAGCGACCAGAAGGCCGCCTAGAATCGTGAAGACGCTGATCTGTTCGTACATGCGCGCCAAGATGGGCCAAGAAAAAGCCGTTGGCTAGCCCTTGGCCGAACCGTGAAGGCCGCCTAGGTCGATTTCGGTGGGGAAACGGAAATGCCCGGATCCGGGCGGCCCGGCATCGCGTCCTGCCGGGCCCGTGCCTTCGGGGCTAGAGCCCCTTGACGCCGGCGCGCCGGCCGGCCTCTTCGAATTCGTCGCGTTTGAAGGCGGGCATCGTAATGAAGTGCCCGAACTCGTTCATCCGGTACCAGATCGAGAAGGCGAGGAACGCCTGGGGATCCTTCGCCTCGACAATGCCGACGAAGTCATATGGCCCCTGGACGTAATTCGAATATTCCATCTTGATGCCGAGTTCCTTGAACTTCTCGTAAACGGTGGCGGTGCGGGCCAATTGCCGGCCGACCCATTTCGGATGGTGTTTTCCGAGCATGACGTATCTTGGCATGGTTTTGTTCGCTCCCTGATGTGTTTATTCGTCGCCGGTGACGCCGACGGTTTTGCCGATCGCCTCGAAGTCGGGCCGCTGGAAAACCGACATCGTCGTGATGTCGCCATAGCCCTGGGTCCGGTACCAGATGGAAAAAGCCATCACTGACTCGCGGTCGGCGGCGTCTATGACGTCGACGAAATCGTAAATGCCTTGCGTGTAGTTCGAGGATTTGATGTCGAGGCCAAGCTCCTTGGCCTTGGCGGCGACCTTGTTCGTGCGTTCCGGCTGATGGCCGAGCCACTCGTCACTGTGTTTGCCCATCATAACAAAGCGGGGCATTGGATTCCTCCGTAGTTCGTTGTGGATTGATTTTATTCCGGATCGACGCGCGGACCGGAATGGGGGGTCATGAAGTCCTTGCCGTCGGGCTCGGCCTCTTCCTTGTGCATGGAGGTGCAGGGAACGGGACGTCCGACGTTCAGGTCGAAGCAGAGTTTCGTTGCTTCGGCCGGACTGCAGGGGCTGCAGGGGTTCGCATCTTCGGCGAGGCGTGGGCCCGGTATCGCTTGCGGGTTCGTCTGGACGGGACCCGGGAGAGCGGGTGGGGGCAGGGCGGCGTCGGCCGAAAACGCGGTGGCGCCCAGCATGGCCACCGCCGCGCCCGTAGCCAGCCACAGGGCCTTGCCGGGTTGTCGCGGTCTTTTCTGCATGAGCTTCTCCGTACCGGCCTTTAACCAAGGCCCAAGAATAACGGAAGGACCCGGACTCTTGAAGCCCCAGCTTCCCCGAAACCGGGCTTTTTTACGCCGGGTTGGGCTATAGTCGGGGCCTGGACCGAACCAGCGTTCGAGGTGGTTCATGCCGCCCGCCGGCCGCCGCAACCCCGTCGCCAAGAAGCTCCGCACCAAGCGGTACCGCCCGAAGGTCGTCGCGGACAAGACGAAATACAGCCGCAAGAAAAAACACAAGGACGACAAGGATGGCCGGCGCTCAACCTAAGCCGGCGATGCCCTCGATCTCCTGGATTTTCTCGATTCCTTGAACCATTTCCGTCGTGATGAAGGCGACCCGTTCCATCGGGCCGCCGGCGCTGCGGTTGGGGAAGAGTTCGTGCCAGGCGTTCATCTTCACGGTCAGTGCGCAGAGTGAGCCGCCGATCACCGTGTGGTAGCCCTTGACCAGC
>JAGWAR010000024.1:0-4743 GCA_021296325.1 Alphaproteobacteria bacterium | reverse complement strand
ACATGTCCTTGGTTTCGGCATCGAACTCCTCGAAGCGGTCGGTGACGGCGTCCATGAGCTTGCGGACCGTAAGCTCGATCTTGTCGGCGGCGTTTTGCAGGGTCTTGTCGTCCTTGAATTGCCGCTTGCCGCGGATGTCCCCCATCGATTTCAGGAATTCCGTCACCGTCGGCCGGATTTGGTCCGTGCATTGGCGAAAGTACGAGACGGAAAGGAAGGTGTCCCCGTAATCCTCGAGGAAGTCGGGAACCTCGGAAAGGTCGATCTCAAGCTGCTTTGCCATCGCCTTGAGCTTTTCCCGGGCGCGTTCGACGGAAGGTTTACGGAACAGCATGATGACGTCCTTGTAATCCTGAAACGCCATGTCCCCCTCGCCATAGGCCTGCACGATGAGGGGACGGGTAAACTCGCGCATATATTCGGTCAGCTCTTCCTTCTTTTGTTCGGAAAGCCGGAGTTCGGTGTAGTCCGTCACCGGAATGCCGTAATGGCGAAACAGGATGCGAAGGCTGTAGACGTCGTAACTTGGCAACTCGGCGAGGCGGTCCAGCAGGACCCGGTCCGGATGCGAGGACTCGGCGGGCCAGCCGAACGCCTTGCCGACCGATTCGATCGGCACCTGGCCGCTGCCGATGCCTTTTCCCTTGTAGATTTCAACGACGCTGCTGAGCCGCACGTTCTTGATCAGCCGCGCGCCCTGCATGGCCGGTGTCTTGAAGGGGACCAGCGCCAAGGGGAGGATGTAAAGCGAGTCCCGGTCGATGTCCGGTATGGATTTTACGGTTTGTTCCGACATGAAGCGATAAAACCGGCCTTAGCTGGTGACCGTAATCCCTTTCCAGAATGCAACGTGGTCCTTGATGTTGGCCGCCGCTTCCTTGGGTTCGGGGTAGTACCACGCGGCATCGTGGTTCGTTTCTCCATTGACGACGACGTCGTAGTAACGGGCGGTTCCCTTCCAGGGGCAGGCGCTTGTCGTTTCGCTTTCACGGAAATATTCCGGCTTCAGCGTGTCGGGTGGGAAATAGGTATTGCCTTCGACCGTTTCGAAGGTCTCGGTTTCGGCAATCACAACGTCTTTCCAGATGGCCTTCGGCATCTATTTGCCTTCACCCTCCGTTTTCGGTTTCCACTTCGCAAGCAACGCCTTTGCACGGGCCAGCTCTTCGGGCTTCAGCTGCTGGCCGATAATGTCGCGGGCGGATTCGGCCTGGCCGCGGCCTTCGCTTTCCGGAAAACCATCGGTTGCCAGGCTCATCCACTTGTACGCCCGGACAGGGTCGCGTTCGACGCCTTCGCCAAGCTGGTACATGCGGCCCAGATTCAACTGGGCGGCCGGGTGCCCCTGTTCGGCGGCCCGGCGGAACCACGCGGCTGCCTTCGCAAAGTCCTGCGGCGCGTCTTCCCCGGTCAGGTAGACGAGGCCAAGCAGCCACTGGGACCGGACATTGCCGCTCTCCGCGGAGGGGATCAGGGAGGTTTCGATATCGGCGCCGGCAAATTCGGCCGGGTCGGGCTCGAAAAGCCGCTTGGGTAGAAAGCCCATTTCAAGGAGCCCCCAAAGGAGGACGGCACCAAGAACAACGATGAGTCCGACGAGGCCGGCTTTCTGGATTGCTGCGTTGTTCATGCGTCTTTCCTTCCCGTATATATGGATGACGGAAGGCCCCCTTTGGATACATATATGCTATCACAGCTTCAAAGGACGCTGGTTAATACCTAAGCCTGAATAGCTGGGGGGAAGAAATTGAAGGTCCGTGACTCCATCGCGCTTGTTACCGGCGCCAATCAGGGGATTGGCCAGGCCTTCGTCGAAACGCTTCTGGCGGCGGGCGCGGCAAGAATTTACGCCATAGACATCCATATGGACTGGCTTGAAAGAAAGGCGGCGGGCGAGAGCCGGCTTGTTCCGGTTAAACTCGACATCCGGGACGAGGATAGCGCAGGAAAGACGGCAAAGCGTTGCCCGGATGTCAATCTTCTCATCAACAACGCGGCTATCACGCAACACACTGGCCTCATTCGCGCTGCATCACTCGATCGCGCCCGGGACATCATGGATACGAACTATTTCGGTACGCTGCACATGTGCCGCGCCTTCGCGCCGGTTCTGAAGGCGAATGGCGGCGGCATGATCGTGAACGTCCTTTCCATTGCCTCGCTTGTCCACATTCCGAGGGTCGGCCCCTACAGCGCCTCGAAGGCAGCCGAATCCTCGATGACCCAGGGCGTGCGCGCCGAACTGGCCGGGCAGGGAACGAAGGTGCTTGCCGTCTTCGCAGGGCCGGTCGACACGGCCATTTCGTCCCACCGCCCGCCTCCGAAGGCGCCGCCTTCCGAAATTACGGAAGCCACCCTGCAGGCGATCGAAGAGGAGGCCGAGGAAATTTACCCGGATGGCGTTGCCAAAGACGTGCACGCCCAGCTTGCCAGCGATCCGAAAGGGCTGGAGCGGCGCTTTGCGGCCCAGCTACCGGAGGGGTGAACGTCATGCGCGCCGCCTGGTATGAGGCATGCGGTCCGGCCCGCGACGTCCTGCAACTGGGTGAGATGCCGACGCCATCGGCCGGGCCCGGCGAGGTGCGGGTGCGCCTGCACGCCTCGGGCATCAATCCCTATGACGTAAAGGTTCGTGAGGGCCTCCGCCAAAAGATGGCGTTTCCGCGAATCGTTCCCCATTGCGACGGCGCCGGTGAGATCGACGCAATCGGCGACGGCGTGCCGGAGGCGCGGCTTGGCGAGCGGGTCTGGGTATTCAACGCCCAATGGCAACGCGCCCAGGGCACGGCCGCCGAATGGATTGTGCTGCCCCAGGCCCTGGCGGTGCCCTTGCCGGAAAACACAAGCTTCATGGAAGGGGCCTGCCTCGGCATTCCGGCGATGACAGCGCACCGGGCCGTTTTCTCGGATGGCCTGGTGACGGGATCAACGATTCTGGTGACGGGGGGCGCCGGAGGCGTCGGCTTTTATGCAATCCAGCTTGCCAAATGGGGTGGAGCGAGGGTGATCGCAACGATCAGCAGCGATGCCAAAGCCAAGATCGCCACCGCTGCCGGAGCGGACCACGTGATCAACTATCGGACGGAGAACGTCGTCGAGCGCCTTGCTGCGCTTACCGATGGGTGGGGCGCGGACCGGATTGTCGATGTCGATTTCGGCGCCAACCTCAAGACGTCGGGCCGCGTTCTTAAAGAGAACGGCGTTATCGCAACCTATGCCTCGATGGGAGACCCGGAACCAAAACTGCCGTTCTATCCCCTGATGTTCGGAAACGTGAATCTACGCCTGGTGGCCGTCTTTGCCATTCCTTATGGCGCACGGCTGAAGGCCATCGCCGACATCACCCGGTGCTGTCAGGAAGGCATCCTCAAGCACCGCACGAAAGGCTTTCCGCTCGACCGGATCGTCGAGGCGCAGGAGGCGGTGGAATCCGGCCAGGAAGTCGACCGAGTTATTCTTGAGATTGCGTGAGAGGCTTCAGGCGAGCTAGCGGCCAAGCGCCGTCAAGGCGACCGGATAGACCTTGCGCGCCCATATTTCATACATGCGGTCCGACGGGTTCTTTCCATCCTCGCTTAGGAAAGAAAGGTCGTAGGATGCCTGACGCGAAAGATTCGTGATATCGATGTAACGCACCGCCGCGTTGCCGCTTTCTTCGAGATTGATCGCGTTGAAGCGGTCGATCGTTGCCTTCGTTTTTACCCGATTGGATACTGGTTTTGCCTGAATGGCGGTCCAGTCCGGTATCGACAGGACGATGACGCGCGAGGAATCGCCGTCAACGAGGGTTTTTGCCTTGATCAGGAGATTGGCGAACTTAACCCGGTAAGTTTCCGCATCCACGCCGGCGACGATGTCATCCGCGCCGGTCTGCAGCAGGACGAGGTTGTATTTTCCCAGATATTTCGGGTCGTCGATCTCGACGCCCAGACGTTCGGTTTGCATCCCCGTTTCGGCGATGAGGTCCGGGTCGTTTACCAGCAAGTGTTCCTCGCGGAAGATGGTGATCATCTGTTGCGGCCAGCCCTGAGCCCGAGTCACGTGGGCCGGCGCGGCGGGGCTGTCCCCGAGAATAAGAAATTGATAGGTCGGTTCCGGCGGGGGCGGGCGCGTCATCTCGTAGGATTCGCGGGCCGCAAAATAGCCAACGACCAGGACGGCAGCGAGCGCAAACGAACGGATGATTTTCTTCAGCATAGAAGCGGTAACCTACGCTCCCATGCGCCGGATGGCGATGGGAGCGTTCCTCCCCAAGATCGCGTTGCAGAGTAGAAAAGATCAGGGAAATTGGCAGAAATGCAAGAAAAATTTGCCGGGATTCCGGGCAGGCCGGGAAGGGATTATTCTTTCTTGGCTTCCGTGATGGAGGGCTCGCGGCTTGCGATCGGTTTCGGATAACATTCGACGTCGCTTAGGGTCCTGTAACAATACATTTCGCTATAGGTCTCCGAATAGCACTCGTTTTCCCCTTGGATCACGCGGGTCGGATCGCAATTCGTGTAGACTACGGCCGTCCGGCCCTGATCGTCGACCGTCGCCTGTTTCGTGACCGTTGGCTTGAAGACGTGCGAGCAACCGGCAAGGGCGAAAATAAGCGCAAGCGCCGTGAAGCGTATGGCTGGCATGGGCAGGCACCTGAAACCTTGGAATTTCGGGAATTTTTGCTGAGCAATCATCAAGAAAGCGTTAAGTTCCGGTGTCACGTGCGGTTGCCTAGCCCTTGGGAACCAACCAAACTGATCC
>JAGWAR010000023.1 GCA_021296325.1 Alphaproteobacteria bacterium | reverse complement strand
TGGCGATGATCTCGGCAACGAGGCTTGCCAGGAAAAGCACGAGCAAAATCCTCAGCGACCAGAAACCGCGCCGGGTGGCGCAGAAATTCTGCAGCCTCCGGCGCGTCAGCGGCGTGATGCGGATGCCGAGAAGCCGGTCCTCCATGCCGCCTACACCTCGCGCGTGTCGAAGTCGATGCGGGGATCGACGAGGACGTACATGAGATCGCCCAAAAGATTCATCAGCAACCCGATCAGCGTGAAGAAATAAAGCGTGCCGAACATGACCGGGTAGTCGCGGTTGATCGCCGCCTCGAAGCCAAGCAGCCCCAACCCGTCGAGCGAGAAGATGACCTCGATCAGAAGTGCGCCGGTGAACAGAACGCCGATAAACGCGCTTGGAAAGCCCGCAATCACGATCAGCATCGCGTTCCGGAAGACGTGACCGTAAAGCACGCGGCGTTTCGTCAGCCCCTTCGCCCGCGCGGTGACGACGTATTGCTTGTTGATTTCCTCAAGGAAGGAATTCTTGGTCAGCATCGTCAACCCGGCAAAGCCGCCGATGACCATGGCCAGCACCGGCAGCGCAATGTGCCAGAAGTAATCCAGGATGCGCGAAGGCCAATCCAACGTGTCCCAGTTTTCGGAAACGAGGCCGCGCAGGGGAAAGATATCGAGGAAACTGCCGCCCGCGAAAAGAACGATCAGGAGAATCGCGAACAGGAAGCCCGGAATGGCATAGCCGATGATGACGACGGAACTTGTCCAGACGTCGAAGGACGATCCGTCCCGCACCGCCTTTGCCACGCCAAGCGGGATCGAGATCAGATAGACCAGCAGCGTCGTCCAGAGCCCCAGCGAGATCGATACCGGCATCTTGTCGAGCACCAGGTCGACGACGGAACGGTTGCGGAAATAGCTTTCGCCGAAATCGAAGCGCAGATAGCCCCCCATCATCGTGAGAAAGCGCTCGTGGGCAGGCTTGTCGAAGCCGTAAAGCTTCTCGATGTGCTTGACGAATTCCGGGTCCAGGCCCTGCGCGCCCCGATACTTGCTGGCCGTGCTGTCCTCGGAGGCCCGGGCCTTCGCTGCGTCGCGGATCGGCGCCTCGCCGGCGGTGGTGCCGGCCACGCGGGCCGTGGCGCCGATGTCGATGCCCTGGATCTGGGCGATCAGGCGCTCGACCGGTCCGCCGGGGGCGACCTGCACGATGACGAAGTTGACGACCATGATGCCGAGCAGGGTGGGGACGATCAGGAAAAGCCGGCGAAGGATATAGGCGAACATGATGTTACGGCTTGGCGGGTTGATTGCGGTGGCGGCGCAGGACGGCGTCCTTCTCCGGTTCGATCCACCAGTCGTTGAAACCAAGCGCGTATTTCGGCGGATGCTCCGGCCGGCCGAAACGGTCCCAGTAGATCACTCGGAAATGGCGGATGTGCCAGTGGGGCACGACGTAGTGTCCCCACAGAAGCACGCGGTCCAGCGCCCGGGTCCGGGTGATCAGGCTGGCCCGGTCGGGCGCGTTGATGAGGCTTTCGATCAAGCTGTCCACGACCGGATCGCGCACGCCGATCAGGTTGCGGCTGCCCGGCGTTTCCGCCGCCCGGCTCGACCAGAAGTCACGCTGCTCGTTGCCGGGCGAAAGGGACTGGCCGAAGGCGGCAACCGTCATGTCGAAATCGAAATCGTTGAACCGGTTCTGGTATTGCGAGGGGTCGACGGTGCGGACCCGGACTTCGATGCCAAGTCGCTTCAAATTGCGCACGTAAGGCAGCACGACCCGCTCGAAAGAGGGGTCGACCAACATGATCTCGAAGGTAAAGGGCGCCCCGGTCTCGGCATTGACCAGCACGTGATCGCGCACGACCCAGCCGGCTTCCTCCAGCAGGCGGAAGGCCTTCCGCAAATTGGTTCGGATGTCGCCGCTGCCATCCGTGGCGGGGGGCGCGTATTCTTCGGTAAAGACTTCCTCCGGAATTTGCCCGCGGAACGGTTCCAGCAACTTCAGTTCCTCGGGCGAGGGACGCCCGCGCGAGGCAAGCTCGGAGTTTGAAAAATAGCTCTCTGTGCGCGTATAGGCGCCGTAGAAGAGGCTTTTGTTCGTCCATTCGAAGTCGAACACTTGCGTCAGCGCCTGACGCACGCGGCGGTCGGCGAAGATCGGGCGGCGGGTGTTGAAGACGAAGCACTGCATGCCGGTCGGAATCGCGTGGGGAATTTCGACCTTCTGGACGTAGCCTTGCTGCAGCGCCGGAAAGTCGTAGGCCGTCGCCCAGTTCTTGGAGACGTTCTCCTGGCGCAGATCGTATTCGCCGGCCTTGAAGGCTTCGACCGCGACGACGGTGTCCCGGTAGTAATCGATGCGGATGCGCTCGAAATTGTATTTCCCCCGGTTCACCGGCAGGTCGTTCCCCCAGTAATCCTTCACGCGCGCATAGGTGATCGAACGGCCGGGATCGACGGCCTCGATCCGGTAGGGGCCGCTTGCCAGCGGCGGCTCCAGCGTCGTCTTTTCGAAATCGACTTTCGAGTAGTAAGCCTTCGAGACGATCGGCATCTGGCCCAGGATCAGCGGCAATTCGCGGTTCTTACCGTCGCGGAAACGGAACCGCACCTTTCGCTCGCCCACCTTCTCGGCATCCAGCACGTCGGCGTAGTAGGCGCGATAGGTCGGGTGCCCTTTCTCCTTCAGCACGTTCAGCGAAAAAATGACATCCTCCGCCGTGATCGGGCTTCCGTCATGCCAGCGCGCGATGGCGCGCAGCGTGAAGGTGACGGCGGCGCGATCCGGGGCGATCTCGACGCTTTCGGCGATCAACCCGTATTCGGCGAAGGCCTCGTCGTCGGAGCTGGCCAGCAGGGTATCCGTGGTCAGTCCGAGGCTTGCCGCCGGAATCCCCTTCAGCACGTTCGGGTTCAGGCTGTCGAAGCTGCCGATGGCGGCAAGCTTCACCTCACCACCCTGCGGCGCGTTCGGGTTTACGTAGTCGAAATGGCCGAAATCGGGCCCGTATTTGAGGTCTCCGAACATGGAAAGGCCGTGGCGGGGGCCGGTGGACAGGCCGTCGGCCTGGGCCATGCCGAAACCCGCAACCAGCAGCAGCCCGGCGAAGCCATATAGAAGGAGACGCCCCATCGCCGCTTCGACCTATGTGTGCCCGTTGAGGATGGCCAGGGCCGCTGCGTGCAGGGCCGGATCGCCGGCGGCCAGCACGTGACCGTCCGAGTTGGGGCCAAGCGGCTTGCCCTGCCAGTCCGTCATGCGCCCGCCCGCGCCTTCGACGATGGGAACGATCGGAAAGAAATCATGGGTCTTCAGCTGCGCCTCCACGACCAGATCCGCGAAACCAAGTGCCAGCAACCCGTACCCGTAGCAATCCGTGCCGAACATCGGGTAACGGACGCGCTGCTTCAGCCGCGCGTAGGTCTCGGCGTCCTTGCCTTCGAACATGCCGGGCGCCGTCGAATACATGGCGGCAAGACCAATGTCCGGACAGGCGCGCGTCTTCACGGGCCTGCCGTTAAAATACGTTTTCCGTCCCCGGATGCCGACCCAGCGTTCGTTCAAAATTGGTTGATCGATCAGCCCCAACAGCGGCTTTTGTTCCTCCAGCAGTCCGATCAGCGTGCCGAACAACGGCTTGCCGGTGATGAACGCCTTCGTCCCGTCGATGGGATCGAGCACCCAGACGTAGCGTGCCTCACCACGAACGGTACCGAATTCCTCGCCAAGGATGCCATGCGCCGGAAAGGCCGCCTCGATACGTTCGCGCAAGATGGATTCGATCTCCCGGTCGGCAACCGTCACCGGGCTTGCATCCGGTTTCTGGTCGACGTCGACGGGCGTGCGGAAATAACGGCGGGCAACCTCGCCGCTTAGTCCGGCGAGTTGTTCCGCGAAAATCTGCAGTTCCTCCGTGGAGGGGTCCGCCAAGGGTTGCCCCCTAATCTGCGAGCGATTTTAGATAGGCGATCAGATCGGCCCGGTCTTCCGGCTTGCGTATGCCGGCGAAGGCCATCCGGTTGCCGGGCAGAAATTGCTTCGGCGAAGCGAGGTAGGCGTTGAGATCCGCTTCCGTCCAGGTGCCGCCCGCCTCCTGCATGGCGGTCGAATAGGAAAAGCCCTCGGCGCCCCCCTTCTTGCGGCCGACGACGTTCCAGAGGTTCGGCCCCGCCTTGTGCGGGCCGCCTTTTTCGGCGGTGTGGCAGACCTTGCACTTCCGGAAGACCTTCTGTCCGGCTTCCGGATCGCCGCCGCCCGTGGCTGCCGCTGCCGCCACTTTGGCGGGCGCCGTCTTCTCGGCCGCTTCCTGCTCGACGGCTTTTTCGAAGGATTGCAGCATGGATTCCATTTCGGCCGCCGGATCGCCGGCCGTGCCTTCGGTCTTCTTGTCGGCCTCCTCGCAGGCCGTTTGCAGGACGGCGACGAGAATCACCAAGCCGAAGATTCTTGGCAGTGACGACGAACGCATGCGCTTCTTCTCCTGGGTCGGTGGGCCGGGTAGCCAGACTAACGCCTTCGCCTTGCCCCGTCTATTCCTGCCCCCTTGCGGGCGCGCCGGTTCGGAAATCCGAGTGACGCCTATACCCCCTCGCGCTATATAGGCGTTCAGATGGCGAAGGTTCAAAACCCAATCGTCGTGATCCCCGTGAGGCTTGCCGCGACGCGGCTTCCGAACAAGCCGCTTGCCGACATCCAGGGCGAGCCGATGGTCGTTCATGTCTGGTACCGGGCCATGGAGGCGGCCATCGGTCCCGCTATCGTGGCGGTGGCTGACGAAGCGATTGGCGCCGCGGTCGAAGCGGCGGGCGGGCGTTGGGTGCTGACGCGGGCGGACCACGCCAGTGGCTCGGACCGCATCTTCGAGGCGGTCTCGACGCTCGACCCGGACGGCGCGCACGACGTCGTCGTCAATTTGCAGGGCGACCTTCCCTTGATTCGGCCCGAGGCGATCCGGACCGTCCTTCAGCCGCTCGAAAATTCCGAGGTCGATATCGCAACTCTTGCCGCCCCCCTCGCGGACGCAGAAGAAATGGCGGATTCCCATGTCGTAAAAGTGGCAATGGCGCCCGGGGAAAACGCCGGCATGGGCCGCGCCCTTTCCTTCGCCCGCAACCCGGCGCCGGACGCGGGGCCCTTCTATCACCACATCGGCCTTTATGCGTATCGCCGCGAGGCGCTTCAGCGCTTCGTCGGGCTGCCGCAAAGCGCATGGGAGCTTGCGGAAAGGCTCGAACAGTTGCGTGCCCTTGACGCCGGCATGCGGATCGACGTGGCCCTCGTTGACACGGTTCCGCTCGGTGTCGATACTCCCGCCGACCTTGCCCGCGTCCGGGAATGGATGGGATCGGGCAAGGGCGGCTGATTTTCCCGACATTCGAAGCTTCGAGGCCAAGGCCAGGATGAGCACGACGACCACCGATCCGGCAAAGACGATCGCCTTCCAGGGTGCGCGCGGGGCCTATTCGGACCTCGCCTGCCGGACGGCGCATCCCGAAATGACGCCACTTGCCAGCGCCTCCTTCGAGGAAGCCTTCGCCGCCGTCGAAGAGGGCAGGGCGAAATTCGCCATGCTGCCGATCGAGAATTCCCAGGCTGGCCGGGTGGCGGACATTCACCTGCTGTTTCCCCATTCGACGCTTCACATCGTCGGTGAATATTTCCAGCGGGTCCGTCATTGCCTGCTGGCGCCGAAGGGGGCGACCCTTGCCGGGTTGAAACGGGTCTACAGCCACGTTCAGGCGCTTTCCCAATGCCGCAGGACGGTTCGCGAGCTTGGGTTGACGCCCGTCGTTACCGCGGACACGGCAGCGGCGGCTGCCGAGGTGGCGGAAGCGGGCGATCCAGGCACTGCCGCCATCGCTTCCGAACTCGCTGCCGAGATTTACGGCCTCGACATCCTGAAACGCGACCTTGAAGACGCCGATCACAACACGACGCGCTTCGTCCTGTTGGCGAAGGAACCGGCCGACCCGGACCCGGACGCCGGCGTCGTCATCACCAGTTTCATCTTTTCCGTCCGCAACGTGGCGGCGGCGTTGTACAAGGCGCTTGGCGGTTTTGCGACGAACGGGGTGAACATGCTGAAGCTCGAAAGCTACATGGTCGATGGCAATTTCACCTCGACCCAGTTCTATGCCGAGATCGAAGGTCACCCGAATCAGGAAAACGTGCGGTTGGCCTTCGAGGAGCTCGGTTTCATCTCGCGCGAGGTGAAGCTGCTTGGCGTCTATCCGGCGAACGCGTTTCGCCGCGAGGGCTGAACGCTCAACCCGTTTCGAGCCACCCTTCAATCATGGCCCGTGCGATGGCGCCCCGATAGGGCAGACGCATGCCGATCGCTTTGCGGTTCGCAAGGTCGGTCCGGGTGAACCACCGCACGGCCTCAAGCTCGTCGAGCGTTGGTGCGATGGCGGCGCCCGGCTCGGCCTCCGCCCGGAAGCCGAGCATCAGCGAGGCGGGAAACGGCCAGGGCTGCGAGGCGATGTAACGGATGCGGGTGACGCGAACGCCGGTCTCTTCGAAGACCTCGCGGGCGACGGCGTCCTCCAGGCTTTCGCCCGGCTCCACGAAACCGGCCAGCGTCGAATACATGCCCTCGGGCCAGCTCGCCTGACGGCCGAGCAGGCAGGCATCCCCGGCCGTGACCAGGGTGATGACGGCCGGGTCCGTGCGCGGGAAGTGCTCGGCCCCGCAGGCCTGGTTCTGGCAGCGGCGCATGTGGCCGGCCTCGGCGCTCGCCGTGCGCGCGCCGCAGGCCCCGCAATGGGCGTGGTGGCGGTGCCAGTAGAGAAGCCCCCTGGCATAGGCGAGCAGGCCGGCCTCCGCCGGGTCGAGCAGGGGGCCAAGCTCGCGCAAATCGGCGAACTGCGCCCCGGCCGCGCTTGCCAGGTCCGCCGGGTCGTCGAGATGGGAGACGTCGACGGCGAAATGAGGCACGGCTTCGAAAAGGCCGAGAAAGGCGGCGGCGGTTTCCGCCGGCCGCGCCGCGCCAAGCGTCTTGAGAGAAACGCGGCCCGCCGCCGGCGGGTCCGTCGCCAAAATCAGGTTTTGGTTGCGCCAGACCGGCAGGATGCGCGTCTCCGCATGGTGGAGTTGCGCTTCGATCCAGTCGGCGTCGTTGCGGCGATGGGCGGCGCGATCGACCGCGCCGCCGGCGTAAAGATTGCGGGCTTTCATCCGGTGAGCCTGACACATGGAAAAACGTCTTGTAAACCCAAGGTCTTCCGAGACCGCTGCGCGGGTATCGCCGGGGCGAAGGAGAGGTTCGGCGAAGCCGGAAAGCTGATATAGTGCAATCGGGAGGTCGGCTTGCGGGCGGACCGCTCGCCAACCCGGTCAGGTCCGGAAGGAAGCAGCCGTAACGAGTTTTGGTCCGGGTCGCTTGTCCGGTCTCCCACCCGAATTTTTTCTGTTTTTTCTCTTTGCACCCGATGCCGGATTCAAACGTCAAAGCTTCTTCTTATCGCGTCCTTGCCCGGAAATACCGGCCCGACTCCTTCGACGGGCTGATCGGCCAGGAAGCGATGGTGAAGACGCTGACGAACGCCATCCGCACCGCCCGCCTCGCCCATGCCTTCGTGCTGACCGGGGTGCGCGGGGTGGGCAAGACGACGACCGCCCGCATCCTCGCCCGCGCGCTCAACTGCACCGGGCCCGACGGCAAGGGCGGCCCGGCGGCCAGCCCTTGCGGCCAGTGCGAACACTGCCGGGCCATCGCCGAGGGCAACCACGTCGACGTGCTGGAGATGGACGCCGCCAGCCGCACCGGCGTCGAAAACATCCGCGAGCTTCTGGATGGCGTGCGCTACCGCCCGGTGATGGCGCGGACGAAGGTCTACATCATTGACGAAGTACACATGCTTTCGACCCAGGCCTTCAACGCGCTTCTGAAGACACTGGAGGAGCCGCCGTCCAACGTGACGTTCATCTTTGCGACGACGGAGACACGCAAAGTGCCGGTGACGGTGCTTTCGCGCTGTCAGCGATTCGATCTTCGCCGGGTGGACGTCGAACGGCTGACGGAACACTTCGCCGACATCGCCAAGAAGGAAGGCGCAAACATCGAGGAAACGGCCCTGCAGCTGATCGCGCGCGCCGCCGACGGCTCCGTACGCGACGGGCTGTCGCTTCTCGATCAGGCGATTGCCTTTGGCGGCGAGACAGTGACGGCCGACATGGTGCGCGAGATGCTGGGCCTTGCCGAACGCCTTCGCATCTTCGATTTGTTCGACGCGGTCATGGCGGGCGACGTCGCCGGGGCGCTCGACGAACTGGACCAGGCCTATGCCACCGGCGCCGATCCGCTGATCGTGCTGCAGGACCTGCTGGAACTCACCCACTGGCTCACCCGCATCAAGGTCGTGCCGAAAACGGCCGAAGGCTTCGGCGTGCCGGAGGCCGAACGCAGCCGCGGCACCGCCATGGCGGCCAAGCTCTCGCTCGCCGAACTCGCCCGCGTCTGGCAGATGCTGCTGAAGGGGGTCGAGGAGGTGCGGTTTGCCGCCGCCCCGCTCAAGGCGGCGGAGATGGTCCTCATCCGGCTCGCCTACGCCTCCGACCTGCCGGACCCGGCGACCTTGGTGAAGACGCTGACCGAAAAGGAAAAAGGCGAAACGTCCCCGGCCCGCAATCCCGGCCCCTCCGGCGTGTCGGCCCGCGCCCCGGCGCCGACGCTTGGCGCCGCCCCTGCGACCGAGGCAAGCGGTCGCCTTGCCACCCGCACCGCTTCCAAGCCGGAACCGGCGCCACGGGCCGCCGCCCATCCGATGCCGACGAGCTTTCCCGAGGCCGTCGATCTTTTCCGGGAACGCCGCGAACCCATTCTCCATGCCCACCTGATGAACAACGTGCACCTCGTCCACTTCGAACCGGGGCGGATCGAGTTCCATCCGGGCCCCCATGCGCCGGCCAACCTGGCCAGCCGCCTGGGCGAGCTGCTTTCGGAATGGACCGGCGAACGATGGATTCTCAGCGTCGTCTCCAGCCAGGAGGGTGAACCCACCCTGCGCGCGCAGGAAGAAACGAAGGCCGCCGCAAAGCGCGAAGAGGCGGCTCAGCACCCGCTCGTCCGCGCCGTCAAGGAAGCCTTTCCGAAGGCAACGATCGAAACCATTCACCCGGTAGCGGAAACCCTCCCCGATGCCGCGGCGCCACGGGAAGAAAATGAGGAAGACCCGGCATGAAGAATCTCAACAAGATGATGAAAACCGCCCAGGAAATGCAGACGAAAATCGCGGCGGTACAGAAGGAATTCGAAACGATCGAAGTCGATGGCAACGCCGGCGGCGGCATGGTGACGGTCACAATGAATCTGAAGGGAACGCTGCGCCGGGTGAACATCGATCCCGCACTCATGAAGCCGGAAGAAGCCGACATTCTCGAGGACCTGCTGGTGGCGGCTGTCAACGACGGCAAGACGAAGGCCGAAGCCGAAATCACCAGGCGCATGTCCGACATTGCCGGCGGCCTCAATCTGCCGCCGGGCATGAACCTCCCATTTTGACGATCTGGAATGCCCGATTCCGCGATTGATCACCTCGTCCGCCTGTTGGGGCGGTTGCCCGGGCTGGGCCCGCGTTCGGCACGCCGGGTGGCGCTCGATCTGCTGCGTCACCGTGAACAGCTTTTGACGCCGTTGATGCAGGCTCTTGAGGATGCGTCCGAAAAAGTCCGCGAGTGCGGCACTTGCGGCAACCTCGACCTGCAGGACCCCTGTGGCATCTGCACGGACCCCAAGCGCGACCGCTCCCTGCTCTGCGTCGTCGAGGACGTCGCCGATCTCTGGGCGCTGGAGCGGGCCCAGGTTTTTCGCGGTCGCTATCACGTGCTGGGCGGCGTGCTGTCGGCCCTCGACGGCGTCGGGCCCGAGGATCTACGGATTGCCGCCCTGGTCGACCGGGCCGGAAACGGCGAGCTTAGCGAAGTGATCCTGGCGATGAACGCGACCGTCGATGGCCAGACGACGGCCCACTACATCAGTGACCGGCTGAAAGAAGGCCACGTCGCCGTTTCGCGTCTGGCCCATGGGGTGCCGGTGGGGGGCGAGCTCGACTATCTCGACGACGGCACGCTGCAAACGGCGTTGAAGGCCAGACGCCCCCTCTAGCCCGCCGTGCACGCCCGTCGTACACTGTCCGCATGATCGCAATGAAGAGATTTACGGAATGACGAAGCCTTCCAAAAAGGCGCTTGGCGAGTGGGAAAAGCTTGCCGAGAAGGAATTAAAGGGCCGCTCCCCGGATAGCTTGACCTGGATGACGCCCGAAGGGATCGCGGTCAAACCGCTCTACACGGCGGACGATCTGGCCGAACTCGAACAGGCGCGCTCGCTGCCGGGTTTTCCACCCTATCTGCGCGGACCCAGGGCGACGATGTACGCGAACCGGCCGTGGACGATCCGCCAATATGCCGGCTTTTCGACCGCCGAGGAATCGAACGCCTTCTACCGCAGGAATCTGGAGGCGGGCCAGATGGGGCTTTCCGTCGCCTTCGATCTGGCCACGCATCGCGGTTACGATTCGGACCACCCGCGCGTCGTCGGCGATGTCGGCAAGGCGGGCGTTGCCATCGATTCGGTCGAGGACATGAAACGCCTTTTCGATGGCATTCCCCTCGACAAGATGAGCGTCTCGATGACGATGAACGGCGCCGTCCTTCCCGTGCTTGCCGGCTACATCGTTGCCGCCGAGGAACAGGGCGTGAAACAGGCCGACCTCGCCGGCACCATCCAGAACGATATCCTGAAGGAGTTCATGGTCCGCAACACCTATATCTATCCGCCGGAACCGAGCATGCGGATCGTGGCCGACGTCATCGAATACACGGCGAAACACATGCCGCGATTCAATTCGATCTCGATCTCGGGCTACCACATGCAGGAGGCGGGCGCGACGGCCGTGCAGGAACTCGCCTTTACGCTGGCCGACGGGCTTGAATATGTGCGCGCCGCCCTTTCGAAAGGGCTCGACATTGACGATTTTGCGCCGCGCCTTTCCTTCTTCTGGGGGGTCGGCATGAACTTCTTCATGGAAATCGCCAAGATGCGGGCAGGCCGCTTGCTCTGGGCGAAACTCATGGGCCAGTTCGGGCCGAAGAACCCAATGAGCCTCGCGCTTCGCACCCATTGCCAGACCTCCGGCGTCAGCCTCACGGAACAGGACCCCTACAACAACGTCATCCGCACGACGATCGAGGCAATGGCTGCCGTCTTCGGGGGCACGCAATCGCTGCACACGAACGCGCTGGACGAGGCGATCGCGCTGCCGACGCCCTTCTCCGCCCGCATCGCGCGGAACACCCAGTTGATCCTCGCCGAAGAGACCGGCATCCCCCATGTCGTCGACCCGCTCGGCGGCAGCTACTACGTCGAGAGTCTCACGGCCAGCGTTGCCGCCGCCGCCATGGAGCTGATCGACGAGGTCGAGAAGATGGGCGGCATGACGAAGGCGGTCGTTGCCGGCATGCCGAAACTTGCGATCGAGGAATCCGCCACCCGCCGCCAGGCGCGGGTCGATCGTGGCGAGGAAACGATCGTCGGCGTCAACAAATACACGCCCGACGGCGAGGGCGACGTCTTCGACATCCTCGACATCGACAACACCGAGGTGCGCATTCGCCAGGTCGAAGGCCTGGAAAAAATTCGCAAGACCCGCGACGAGGCGGCGTGCAAGAAGACGCTCGCCGCGCTCGAGGCCGGCGCAAGGGCGGACGGCAATTTGCTGGCGCTCACGATCGAGGCGGTCCGCGCGCGCGCCACCGTCGGCGAGGTGTCGGCCGCGCTCGAAAACGTCTTTTCCCGCCACGAGGCGCAGTCGCAAAGCGTCACCGGCGTCTACGGCGCGGCCTATCAGGGCGAGGCAGAATTCATGAAGGTGCGCGCCGAGGTCGAGAAGTTTGCCGCCGAGGACGGGCGGCGTCCGCGCATGCTGGTCGCCAAGATGGGGCAGGACGGCCACGACCGCGGTGCCAAGGTGATCGCCACCGCCTTCGCCGATCTCGGCTTCGAGGTCGACATCGGGCCGATGTTTCTCACGCCCGACGAGGCGGCCCGTATCGCCGTCGAGAACGACGTCCATGTCATCGGCGTTTCCTCCCAGGCCGCCGGCCACAAGACCCTGGTGCCGATGCTGATCGAGGAACTCAAGAAACTCGGCAACCAGGAGGTCCTCGTCGTCATCGGCGGCGTCATCCCGGCCAAGGACTACGAATTTCTCCGCCATGCCGGCGTCGGCGCCATTTTCGGTCCCGGCACCAGTATCCTGGCCGCCGCTGAGGAGGTTTTGCAGCTGATCCGCCAGTTGCGGCAGGCGGCTTGAACGAAAACTGGGGCATTCCGCCCCTCCGGCCTTGACGGCGAGGGGCCCCATCTTCTATAGAACGCCCGCGCCTCCGGCGCTTAACCTGCGAGAAATCCCATGGCACGACGCTGCGCCCTCACCGGCAAACGGCCGATTTCCGGCAATAACGTAAGCAAGGCGAACAACCGCACCCGCCGGCGCTTTCTGCCGAACGTCCAGACGGCAACGGTCCTGAGCGAGACCCTGGGCCGGCCCGTCCGGCTCAAGCTTTCCGCCGGCGCCATCCGCACGATCGAGCACAATGGCGGCCTGGATGCCTATCTGCTGAAGACGGCGGACGCCAACCTCGCCCCCGAGGCACGTCGCCTCAAGCGCGAAATCAAGAAGGCGCAGACCCCCGCCGGTTAAGGCGGTCGCCCGTCACCCGATTTTCAGGAACATCCGGTCAGATTCGTAAGCGGCGCTCGCGCGTCCGTTCGCCTGACTGGGCGCGCCGGACGCGCCGGCGCACCGGGCGGTAGTCTGGCACGTCCTCGAAAAGCTCGGCCAGTTTTTCCACCATCGTGCCGCCAAGCTGGCTGGCGTCGAAAATCGTCACGGCGCGCCGGTAATAGCGGGTAACGTCGTGGGCGATGCCGATGGCAAGCAGCTGCACGTCCGAACGCTGCTCGATCCAGTCGATGACCTGCCGCAGATGCCGCTCCAGGCAGTTGCCGGGGTTGTGGGTCAGCGTCGAATCATCGACCGGTGCGCCGTCCGAGATCACCATCAGGATGCGGCGCTGTTCGGGCCTGGCCATCAAGCGCTGGTGGGCCCATAGCAACGCCTCGCCGTCGATGTTTTCCTTGAGCAGCCCTTCCTTCAGCATGATGCCGAAATTGTTCCGCGCCCGCCGCCACGGCTCGTCGGCGGCTTTGTAGACGATGTGCAGAAGATCGTTGAGCCGTCCCGGATTCTGGGGGTTGCCGTCGGCGATCCACTTTTCGCGGGACTTGCCGCCTTTCCAGGCGCAGGTGGTGAACCCCAGCACCTCCGTCTTCACGCCGCAACGCTCGAGCGTGCGGGAAAGCACCTCGGCGCTCATGGCGGCGACGGTGATGGGCCGGCCCCGCATCGAGCCGGAATTGTCGATCAACAGCGACACGATCGTGTCGCGGAAGGGCATTTCCGTTTCCTGCTTATAGGAAATCGCATAGGTCGGGTTGACGATGACCCGTGCCAGCCGCGAGGCGTCGAGCACGCCTTCCTCCAGATCGAATTCCCAGGAACGCGTCTGCTTCGCCTGCAAAAGCCGCTGCAGGCGATTGGCAAGCTGCGTCGTGACGCCGTCCTTCAGTTGGGCCAGCTTGTGGTCGAGCTGGGTACGCAAATGCATTTTCTCATCCGGCTCGCACAAGTGATCGGCGGGCACCGTTTCGTCGAAGGCGGTCGTGTAGGGACGGTAGGGTGGCGCATCCGGCTGGGGGCTGTCCTTCGGCAGCTTCGGCCGGCCCGGCTCGCCGGGAACGTCGCCGGCATCGCCAAAATGCATGTCGCTGTCGGATTCCTCGTCGAGCGTATCCATCGCCGCTTCCGGGTTGCCGTCCTCGCCCTGATCCGGATCGCTAAATTGCTGGAAATCCTCGCCCGTCGTGCTTTCGCCTTCGGAATCAGCCGGGGATTCCTCGCCCGCCAGGTTCTCCTCGCTTTCCTCCTCGTAGGGTTCGTCCTCTTCCGGGCCCGGCTCGTCGATGAGGCCGAGATCGGCAAGAATATGCCGCGCCCGCTTGGCGAAGGCGGCTTGGTCGTCGAGGCATTTTGCAAGGGCCATCAGCTCGGCGCCGGCCTTCGACTCGATCGTCGAGCGCCAGAAATTCAGCATCTTCTGGGCGGCCTCCGGGGTTGCCTCGCCGGTGAAATGCTCGCGGGCAAGACAGCGGACGGCGTCGGCCAGCGGCGCCTGTTCGCGCCGTTCGATGCCGGGGAAGCCGCGGCTCAGGCAGTAATCTTCCAGCGCGGCGGTCAGGTTCCGGGCGACGCCCCGCATCCGGTTGGCGCCGAGCGCCTCGATGCGGGCCTGTTCAAGGGCGTCGAACACGGCGCGCGGCTCGCCGAGTGGCGGGGCCATGCGGTGGTGCGTTTTTTCGTTGTGATAGCGAAGCTTCAGCGCCAGCGCGTCGGACTGGCCGCGCACCTTGGCAATTTCCCACGGGCGCAGATCCCTGGACGGCAGCGGTAGGCGCGCCGTGTTTCCCTCCATCGCCGAGGGGCCCGAACTGAACTGGACGGTGACCTCGTCCTTTTCGGAGATCGCCCGCATTGCCGCGCCGACGGCACGGCGGAAGGTTTCGACCGGATTGAACTCGTCATTCATGGAAACTAGTTAAGGGACGATCCTTTGGATTCCCTTTTCAACTCCTCGCCGAAACAGCGTTGATAGTATTCGTCAACATTGGTGCGCTCGAGTTCATCGCATTTGTTGATGAAGGTGACTTCGAAGGCAAAGGCAAGGTCGCCGAAGATTTTCGCGTTTTCAGCCCAGGTGATCACGGTCCGGGGTGACATGACCGTCGAGATATCGCCGTTGACGAAACCGGCGCGGGTTAGATTGGCGACCGAAACCATGGCCTTGATCTGCTTGCGGCCTTCCTTGGTGTCGTAGGAGGGCACCTTCGCCAGCACGATGTCTTCCTCGACCTCGGGCGCCAGGTAGTTCAGCGTTGCCACGATGTTCCAGCGGTCCATCTGGCCCTGGTTGATCTGCTGGGTGCCGTGATAAAGGCCGGTCGTGTCGCCAAGCCCGACGGTGTTCGTCGTCGAGAACAGACGGAAGGCGGGATGGGGATGAATGACCTTGCTTTGGTCCAGCAGCGTCATT
>JAGWAR010000007.1:45871-68723 GCA_021296325.1 Alphaproteobacteria bacterium | reverse complement strand
GGCGAGGGTGAAGTCCAGGCCTACCGGAAAGAGAACCGAGAAGGAACCGTTGACCTGCTTGAACTCATTGACCGCGCTCGAATTCGCATACGCAAGCGCGGCCTTCGTCTTGATGCCGTCGAAATTGCCGGAATGGCGCAGCGCCAGGTCGAACTCGCTGCCGTCGGCATGGGAGGTCGAGACCTGGAAGCCGCCGAATTTCGGCGTGTCGTAACGGATGCGGTCCTCGCGGCTTAGCCCGTCCAGATTGCTGAACACGGCATCGATCCGGGGACCCGCGGCCGCGGCCGTGTTGTCCTGGCGGAAGTTGATGTCAGCGGCCAACTCGTGGATTTTCGAAAGCGCGATCACCCCGGTACCGGAAAGGTCAACTTCCGAGGTGCCATCCGACGCCGTCTTGCCCTGGCCCAGGGTCAGGCGGCCATATTGCTTGCTGTCGAAATAGACTTCGATGATGCGTTCCGAAAAGGACGTACCGCTGGAGGGCTTGTTCTGGCTCATCGTCACGTTGTTCGAGGGGTTCGACTGAACCTCCATCTCGATATGGCCGCCGATCTTCAGATCCTTCCTCGGTTTCGCCTCGCCGATGATGTCGATGCGGGTGGAGGAGAAGTCGTTGTCGACGTGAAAGACTTCGGAACTTTCCCCGTCATCCACGACCATGAAGGCGCGGTTGACCTGGCCCTTGATCTTCAGCGACACCTTGTCGCCGCCAGGCTTGACCGTCGGTTTGGCCTTGTGGGCCATCTTCTCCATGCCGTTGTCGGACTTGGATGCCTTCTTTACGCGTTCGACCTCTTTGCTTAAGGCCTCGATGGTTTTCTGCTGGGTTTCCAGCTGCCGCAGCAACTGGTCCAGCCGCTCCTGTGTCGTCTGGGCAAAAGCCGGGGTCGCCACGAGGGCGCCGGCAACCGAGACGGCCGCCGCTTGGGCAATCAACTTCGATCGATTCATGATGGTCTCCCCAATGATGTACAAGCAAGGCGTTGCCTGCTGGGGAGGGTGTAGCTGCCCGTCATGGCAGATGCGTGACGGGACTATTACGGATTCGTGAAGGGCGGGGATTTACTGGCGGTAGATGACGACCTCGCCATCGTCGCCGGTCAGCAGGCCGGGACCGTCGGGGATATCTTCCGATTCCCGCATGTCGGCCCAGTCGGCGTTCTGGCAGGCGGCGAGAGCCAGCGCGAAAAACAGCGAAAAAACGATGGCGACGGATGGCTTCATGATCTGTCCCGCAAGAGCAAGGGCTGCGCCCATATAGAAGAAGGGCACCGGCGAAGGCAAGGCGGTCTTCGCATCCCGGCATCCTGTCAAAATCATGTGACGGTTTCGCGACACCGGGCTGCAATTGAGAATTATTCGCATTGAATCCCGGGCCGGGCTCTGCTAGGGTTCGTGGAATTATTGCGAATAATTATCATGTGAACTTCTTGAAAATAGAGGAAAAAATTGAACAAATAAGGCCTTTCCCCGGCGCGCCCGCCGGCACTGCGGCGCTGGGCCCGGAGGCGCGGCTTTTGCTCGAGGCGGTGCGCCTCGCCGCCGCGGGGGAATCGCCGAGGCCGCTTCTGTGCCTCGCCCTTGGCGAGGTGGCCGGGGTCACCGCGGCCCACGCGCTGGAGGGCTTCCTCCGCCTGCTTGCCCGCGCGGCGCGGCGCGTCCCCCGCCTGCCGCCGCCGATGACAAAGACGGTCGCCCTTCCGGAACGCCTTCTGCTCGATCTGGTGGCGGCCCTGCAAGCCGACCACGCGACCTTAAGCGCCGCCCTTCTCGCCTGGCTGTTCCCGGCCGAAGAGGTGCGGGCGGCGGCAATGCATGCAAGGCTGCTTGCCGCCGCCCTGGCCTCGGCGGAACGCCGCCTGCCGCTTAACGTACCGGCGCCGCCGCCGGCGCCCAGGGCGAAGCAGGTGGAACGCGCGCTTGCTCTCGTCGTCTAGCGCCCATTCCCCCGTCCTGCGGCGGGGCGTTTTCGGCTATGCTGACGCCCATGGCGCGCCTTACGGAAAAAACGGAACCGCCGGCCCCCGCCTTGATCGGGCCGGACGATCCGCCCGCCTTCGAGGTGGTGAACGCAGAAGGCACGGGGGCGTTGCTGCTGACCTGCGATCACGCCAAGGCCGCCATTCCGAAGGCGATGGGGCGGCTGGGGCTGGATGCGAACGCGCTGCTTCGCCACATCGCCTGGGACATCGGTGCCGGCGAGATGACGCGCGCCCTGGCCGAGCGCCTCGACGCGCCGGCCGTGCTTTCCGGCTATTCCCGCCTACTGGTCGATTGCAACCGGCCGCTCGATTCGGAGAGCGCCATTCCCGAAGAGGTAGACGGCACGCGGATTCCGGGGAACACGGGACTTTCGCAAGCCGAACGCGCGGCGCGGGCGGAGGCCTTCTACTGGCCCTATCACCATGCAATTGCCGGGCGTCTCGACGCCTTCCGCGAGCGCGGGGTTTGCCCGGCGGTGCTTTCCATCCACAGTTTCACGCCGGTTCTCGACGGGTTCGAGCGGCCCTGGCAGATCGGCGTGCTGTGGGAGCGGGACCCGCGCCTGGCCCGGCCCCTGATGGAAATTTTGCGGACCCGCCACCGCCTCGCCGTCGGCGACAATGAGCCTTATGCCGGACGCGACAATTACGGCTATACGATGGAACACCACGTCGTCGCGGAAGGCCTGCCCCAGGTCCTGATCGAGATCCGCCAGGATCTGATCGACACGCGCCACGGCGTCGAGACCTGGGTCGGAATCCTGGGCCCGGCGCTCGAGGAAATCCTGAGCAAGCCGGAAATCTTCCGGCAGGAGTGGTTCGCCTGATGGCGAAAGAGCCCGAATTCACCCTCGGCATCGAGGAGGAATACCTGCTGGTCGACCCGGCGACGCGGGATCTGGCCAGCGACCCGCCGGAGACAATGATCCGGGAAAGCGCCGAACGCCTGGAGGGGCAGGTGGCGCCGGAATTCCTGCGCTCGCAGATCGAGGTCGAGACGCGCGTCTGCACGACGGTCCAGGAGGCCCGCGCCGAGCTTTTGCGGTTGCGCGGGACGGTCGCCGAGGTCGCACAGAAGCACGACCTTGCGATGGTCGCCGCCTCGACCCACCCCTTCGCCAGCTGGGGCGAGCAGAAGCACACGGACAAGGACCGCTATAACGTGCTGGCCCGCGATCTGCAGGGCGTGGCCCGGCGGCTGCTGATCTGCGGCATGCACGTCCATGTCGGCATTTCGGACCCGGACCTGCGCATCGATTTGATGAACCAGGTCACCTATTTCCTGCCGCACCTTCTGGCGTTGAGCACGTCCTCGCCGTTCTGGCAGGGGGAGGACACCGGGTTGAAGTCCTATCGCCTGAGCATCTTCGACGAGGTGCCGCGCACCGGTCTGCCGGAACAGTTCGAAAGCGACGCCGAGTTCCAGCGCCTGCTGGCCGTCATGGTGAAGGCGGGGCTGATCGAGGACGGCACGAAGATCTGGTGGGACATCCGCCCCTCGGCCCGGTTTCCCACGCTGGAGATGCGGATCACGGATATCTGCACGCTGGTCGACGACGCGATCACCATCGCCGCCCTTTACGTATCGCTGCTGCACATGCTCTACCGGCTGCGGCGGACGAACCAGCGCTGGCGGGTCTATTCGCGCGCGCTGGTGAGCGAGAACCGCTGGCGCGCCCAGCGTTACGGGATCGACGAGGGGTTGGTCGATTTCGGCAAGGGCACGATCGTGCCCTATGCGGAGCTGCTGGAGGAAATTCTTGAACTCGTGGCCGAGGACGCCGACATGCTTGGTTGCACGGCGGAGGTTCGCCACGCGCGGACGATCCTGAAACGCGGCACCAGCGCGCACCGCCAGCTTGCGGCCTATCGGGGCGCGCTTGGCAGTGGCAACGATACGGCGGCCGGGCATCGCGCCGTCGTCGACTTTCTCATTCAGGAAACGAAGCAGGGGCTATAGGAGGCGCATGGACAAGGAAACCCGAACGGAGCTCGAAGCGGCGGCCTTCCGCACGCTGGTCGGGCATTTGCGCGAGCGCACGGACGTGCAGAACATCGATCTCATGAACCTGGCTGGCTTCTGCCGGAACTGCCTTTCGAAGTGGTACCGCGCCGCGGCCGAGGAGAAGGGCCTGGAGATGACTTACGATAAGGCCCGCGAGATCGTCTACGGCATGCCCTACAAGGAATGGCAGGCGAAGTACCAGAAGGAAGCCTCGCCGGAAGCGAAGGCCGCCTTCGCGGAGGCCCAGAAGAAGGCGGAAGACTGACGCCTTCGGTTTTTACGGATCAAACCGGTAGTCCGGGTCGTAATCGGCGTTGAGGTCGCCGCCCTTGTCGGCGCGCTCGTACCACATCTTCGCTTTTTCGATGTCGCTTTCGATACCCTGGCCGCCGGTCGTGTAAATCTCGCCCATGCGCCACTGGGCCTCGAACATGTCCTGATTGGCGGCCTTCTCGATCCATTTCACGGCTTCCGGGAAACTGCGCTCGACGCCAAGTCCGCGCATGTAAAGGCGCGCCAGCTCGAACATCGCCTTCGGGTGGCCGCCCTCGCCGGCGGCGCGGTACCACGCGGCGGCCGCGTCGAAATCCTGCGCCATGCCGACCTTGTAGTGGGCCATGTAGCCGAGGGAATAAAGGGCGTTCGCCTCGCCCTGATCGGCGGCCTTTTTGTACCAGGCGATCGCCGCATCCAGATCTTTCGCGGTGCCGCGGCCTTCCTGATAGGCGAGGCCCGCCGAATACTGGGCGTTCCGGTCGCCGGCTTCGGCCCGGGCCAGCACATCCGCGAAGGAGGGTTCGCCCTGGCCGCAGGCCCCAAGCCCGAGCCCAAACAGCAGGAGAAGAAGGGGGGCCATCGCGCGCATGGTGTTACTCCGCCGCCGAAACGTAGAGATTGGCGTTGCGGAAGCTTGCCAGCAATTCCGCCTCACGCCGTTTCGCGGTCAGCATAGCCGCTTCCTGCACGTGACCGAAGCCGCGAATGTCCAGGGGCAGGGCGGCAATCTCGACGGCGAGAGCGTGGTTTTCGGGCTTGAGCCCGGCGAGGAGCTCGTCGAGCGCGCGCTCATATTCCGCGATCAGCCAGCGTTCGCGCTTGCGGTCGGCGCTATGGCCGAAGGGATCGAAAGGCGTGCCGCGAAGAAAGCGAAGCGGCGCCAAAAAGCGAAAAACGGTTTTCATCCAGGGGCCGAAACGGATTTTCTTCGGCTCGCCGGTTTCGGGGTGCGGGCGGGCGAGCAGGGGCGGCGCCAGGTGAAAAGCGATCTGGAAATCGCCTTCGAATTCGTCGTTCAGGCGGCGATCGAAATCGCCATTCGTGAACAGGCGCGCGACTTCGTATTCGTCCTTGTAGGCAAGCAGCTTGAAGTAGGCGCGGGCGACGGCTTCGGCGAGGCCCGCGCGGTCGATAGCGGCCTCGGCTTCCTTCGCGCGCCGGACGAGGGCGGCGTAACGCTCGGCGAGGCGCGCGTTTTGGTACGCGGTGAGAAAGTCACGCCGCCGCGCAATGCGGGCGTCCAGCGAGGGGCTTTCTTCGGTCTCTTCTTCGGCGAGGCCGCCGGCGCGGCGGACGAGGGCGGGGTTGATGGCCGAGAGCCGCCCCCAGCGGAAGGTGTTGAGGTTGGCGGTGACGGCGACGCCGTTCAGCTCGATCGCGCGGGTGATCGCCTCGCCGGAAAGAGGAATGAGGCCTTTCTGGTAGGCGTGGCCCAGCAGGAACAAATTCGTCGCGATCGAATCCCCCATGAGGCGCGTGGCAAGCCGGCTTGCGTCGAGGAAGGTGGCGTTGCCGTCCGTCGCTTCGCGGATGGCGGTCTCCATGGCGCGTTCGGGAAAGGTCATGTCGGGGCTTCGCGTGAAGTCGCCGGTCATGGTCTCGTGGCTGTTCACGACAGCCGCCGTCTCCGGCCCCGTCTTGGCCAGCGATTCGAAGCTTGCCGCGACGACGAGGTCGCAGCCGAGCAGCAGCCGGGCGCGCCCGGCCGGGATGCGGACGGCGTAAAGCTCGGCCGGGCGGTCGAGGATGCGCACATGGCTCCAGACGGCGCCGCCCTTCTGGGCAAGGCCGGTCTGGTCGAGCACGGTGACGCGTTTCCCTTCGAGGTGGGCCGCCATGCCCAAGAGGTTGCTGATCGTGACGACGCCGGTGCCGCCGGCGCCGGCGATGACGATGTTGTAAGGGTCCGCCGTCGAGGGCAGGGCCGGTTCCGGCAGGGTGGGAAGGCCCTCCAGCGTCTTCGGGCTTCGCTTGCGGGGCTTGCCGCCTTCGACGGTGACGAAGCTTGGGCAGAAGCCGTTCAGGCAGGAATAGTCCTTGTTGCAGGAGGACTGGTCGATTGCCCGCTTGCGGCCAAATTCGGTTTCCAGGGCGACGATGGAAAGGCAGTTCGATTTCTTTCCGCAATCGCCGCAGCCTTCGCAGACGTCCGGGTTGATAAAGACGCGAAGGGGCGGGTCTTCCATCAGGCCGCGCTTGCGCCGGCGCCGTTTCTCGGCCGCGCAGACCTGATCGTAAATAAGGACGGAAACGCCCTTCACCTTGCGCAGGTCGCGTTGCAGCCGGTCCATGGCGTCGCGGTGGTGCACGGTGACGCCGGAAGCGAAGTCAACGTCGCGCGGGTATTTGTCGGGTTCGTCCGTCACGACGAGGATGTGGCGCACGCCTTCGCCGTAAAGCTGGTGGGTGATCTGGGAAACGGACAAGGGCCCGTCCACCGGCTGGCCGCCGGTCATGGCGACGGCGTCGTTGTAGAGAATCTTGTAGGTGATGTTGACGTTCGCGGCGACGGCGGCGCGAATGGCGAGAATGCCGGAGTGGAAATAGGTGCCGTCGCCGATGTTCTGGAAGATGTGCGGCGTTTCCGTGAAGGGCGCCTGGCCGATCCAGTTCACCCCTTCGCCCCCCATGTGGGTGAAGGTGTCCGTCGCGCGGTCCATCCACTGCACCATATAATGGCAGCCGATGCCGGCCATTGCCCGGCTTCCTTCCGGCACGCGGGTCGAGGAATTGTGGGGGCAGCCGGAACAGAAATAGGCGACGCGGTTGATGATGCCGCGCGGTTTCGTGAGCGCCTTTTCCTTCGCCTCCAGAAAGGCGAGGCGCTTTTGGATGGTGGGGCTGGTGTAGAACTGTTCGAGCCTTGCGGCGATGGCGCGGGCGGTCTGGGCGGGGGACAGCTCGCCCTCGGAAGGCACGAGCCAGTTGCCCCGTTCGTCCCGCTTGCCGACGATGCGGGGGCGGGTGTCGGCGGGCAGGTTGTAGAGCTGTTCCTTCAACTGGTTTTCCAGCACGGCGCGCTTTTCCTCGACGACGAGGACTTCCTCGAGGCCTTCGGCGAAGCGGCGCACGATCGCCGGATCCATCGGCCAGCTTAAGCCGATCTTGAGCACGCGAAGGCCGATGCGGCTTGCCTCCGTCTCGTCGATGCCAAGGTCGCGAAGCGCCTGGCGCACGTCGTTCGTGGCCTTGCCGGTCGTGAGGATGCCGAAGCGGGGCGAGGGACTGTCGAGCAAGATACGGTCGACGCCGTTGGCGTGGGCGAAGGCGCGCGCCGCAAACAGTTTGTGGCGGTGAAGGCGCGCCTCCTGGGCCATCGGGGAATCGGGCCGGCGGATGTTGAGGCCGCCTTCCGGCATATCGAAATCTTCCGGCAAGCGGATGCGGACGCGGTCGGGCGCGACGTCGCAGGCGGCGGAACTGTCCATCGTTTCCGAGATCGCCTTCAGCGCGATCCAGCAGCCGGAATAGCGCGACATCGCCCAGCCGATCAGCCCGAAATCGAGGACGTCCTGCACATTGGCCGGGTTGAGGACCGGAATGTTCGCATCGATGCAGGCGAACTCGCTTTGGTGCGGCAGCGTCGAGGACTTGCAGGCGTGATCGTCGCCGAGGAGGGCGAGGACGCCGCCATGTTGCGAGGTGCCGGCGGCGTTCGCGTGCTTGAAGACGTCGCCGGAGCGGTCGACGCCGGGGCCCTTGCCGTACCAGATGCCGAAGACGCCGTCGTAACGTGCGCCTTCGAAGAGGTTGACCTGCTGGCTGCCCCAGACGGCGGTGGCGCCGAGGTCCTCGTTGACGCCGGGGCGGAAGTGGATGGCGTGTTTTTCGAGAAATTCGCGGGCCTGCCAGAGCGCCGTGTCGTAGCCGCCCAAGGGCGAGCCGCGGTAGCCCGAGATGAAGCCCGCCGTGTTCAGGCCTGCCGCCAGGTCGCGGCGGCGCTGCATCAGGGAAAGCCGCACCAGCGCCTGCACGCCGGAGAGATAAACCCGCCCGCTTTCCAGCGCGTATTTGTCGTCGAGTGAAACCGCGGCAAGGGCCATGATTATCCGTCCTTCCCCCTGGAATAACGTAGTTTCGGAAGGCCCCCTTTGCAATCGCAGCCCTTTATGCCCACGAAAAGGTGATTTCTTGCGCGGGGCACGCTATAGGAAGCCTTCACGCATCGGGAATTCGTTCGCATGGCCATTTTGCTGACCGGGGCCGCCGGCTTCATCGGGTTTCACGTCGCAACCGCGCTGCTGAAGCGCGGCGAGGACGTGATCGGGATCGACAACCTCAATCCCTATTACGACGTGAAACTGAAGGAGGCGCGCCTGGCCGAGCTTGAGAAGGCGGCGGGCTTTACCTTCCATAAGCTCGACGTCGCGGACGGCGAGGCGATGGCGGCCTTCGGGGCGGGGCTTCGGAACGTGGACCGCATCCTTCACCTCGCCGCCCAGGCGGGCGTGCGCTATTCCTTCGAGAACCCGGAGGCCTATATCGCGTCGAACGTGGACGGCCAGCTCAACCTGCTGGAGCTGGCGCGGCGGATCGGGAGCTTGAAGCACTTCGTCTATGCAAGCTCGTCCTCGGTCTATGGGGGGAACACGAAGCTTCCCTTTTCGGTCAGGGATGCGGTCGAGAAGCCGATCTCGCTTTACGCCGCGACGAAACGGGCCGGCGAATTGATGGCGGTTACCTACAGCCACCTTCACAATCTGCCGGCGACCGGGCTTCGCTTCTTCACCGTCTACGGGCCGTGGGGGAGGCCGGACATGTCGGCCTATATCTTCGCGAAGCTGATCTCGGAAGGAAAACCGATCCCCGTCTTCAACAATGGCGAGATGATGCGGGACTTCACCTTTATCGACGACATCGTCGCCGGCGTGCTGGCCGCCATCGACCGTCCGCCGCCGGAGGCGGGCCATCGCCTGTACAATCTGGGCAATCACCGGAGCGAGCCCCTGATGCGGTTCATCGAATTGATCGAGACGGCGTTAGGCAGGAAGGCGGAGATCGACTTTCAGCCGATGCAGCGGGGCGACGTCAAGGAAACCTACGCCGACATTACCGAGTCGGAACGCGATCTCGATTTCCATCCCCGGACCACGATCGACAAGGGCGTGCCCCGCTTCATCGCGTGGTTCCGCGACTATCACGGCCTTTAGGTGGATTTCTTCGTGGCGTAGAGGCCTTCGAGGGCCTCGCCATATTGTTCGCGCACCTTGTGGCGGCGCACCTTCAGCGTCGGCGTCATCAGATGGTTCTCGATGGTGAAGGCTTCGGCCGCCAGCGTGAAGCGTTTCACCTTTTCGATGAGCGAGAGCTTGGCGTTCGCCCGGTCGATGGCGTCGGCGATCTTTTTCCGGAAGGCGGCGTCCTCGAGCAGGCCGGCAATCTCGGGCGGTTTCTGGTTGGCCTTGGCCCAGGTTTCGGCGAATTCCGCGTTCGGCACGATGAGGGCGACGAGGTGCGGCTTCTTGTCGCCATAGACCATGGCCTGGGCGATCTCGGGTTCGAGTTCGAGGATGCCCTCGACCCGTTGCGGCGAGATGTTGTCGCCGCCGGAATTGACGATGATGTCCTTCTTGCGGTCGGTGATCCGGATGTAGCCGTCCGAATCGATCTGGCCGACGTCGCCGGTATGCAGCCAGCCGTCCCGGAGGGTGGCGTCCGTCGCCGCCTTGTCCCCCCAATAGCCGAGCATGACAAGCTCGCCCCGGACCAGGATTTCGCCGTCCTCGGCGATGCGGACCTCGGTGTCCCGAAGCGGCGGGCCGACGGCATCGATCTTGTTGAGGCTTGGCCGGTTGCAGCTGATGACCGGGCCGCTTTCCGTCTGGCCGTAGCCCTGGAGCAGGCGCAAGCCCAGCGCCGTGAAGAAGAGGCCGACCTCGTGGTTGAGCGGTGCGCCGCCCGAGATCAGGGCCTTCAGCCTGCCGCCAAAACGTTTCGCCACCTTGCGGCGGACCAGCAGGTCGAGCAGGCGGTTCTGCAGCCGCTCGCCCAGGGTCAGCGTGCCGGGATGCTCGTAGGCCTTGCGTCCGAGTTCGACGGTGCGCGCGAACAGCTTCGCCTTCGTGCCACCCGCCTTGGCGACGCCGCTTCGGATGCGTTCGTAGAGGACTTCGTAAAGGCGGGGTACCGCCGTCATCAGGGTCGGTTTCGCCTCGGCCATGTTCGTCGAAAGTTTGTCGATTGATTCGGCGTAATAGATTTCGGCGCCGAGCGAGATTGGGAAGAACTGGCCGGCCGTGTGCTCGTAGGAATGGGAAAGGGGAAGGAAGGAAAGAAAGCGTTCGTTGACCAGTCCCAGTTCCAGAAGCAGGTGATAGGCGCCGACGCAATTGTGCAGGATCGAACCGTGGCTCAACATGACGCCTTTCGGTGCGCCGCCGGTGCCGGAGGTGTAGATGAGGCAGGCAAGGTCGCCGCGCCCGGTTCGGGCCAACACGTCGACGACGGCGTCCGGCTGGCCGTGGCCGGCGGAAAGCGCTTCCTCCCAAAGCAGCGTCTTGAAGGTGCCGGGTGTTTCCGGTTCGGCCGGGTCCATCGTGATGACGGTTTCGACCAAGGGCGCGTCGTTCGCCGCCGGAAAGACCCGCTCGGCGAGCCTGGCGGTGGAGACGATGACGGCCTTGGCGCCCGAATTCGTGAAGATGTGGCGGTGGTCGGCCACCGTGTTCGTGACATAGGCCGGCACCGCCACGGCGCCGGCCGCCATGATGGCGTCGGCGATCAGCCATTCCGGCCGGCTTTCGGAAACCAGCGCCACCCGGTCGCCGGGCTGCAGCCCTAAGGCGCGGAGCCCGTTGGCAAGCTCGCGCACGGTGCCGGCGCATTCCCGCCAGCTGAGCGCGTGGTAGGCGCCGTCGCGTTTCGCCCAGAGGAAGGGCTTGTCGCCTTTCCCCGCCGCCATGTCGAAGAACATCTGCGGCAGGCTCTGCCACGCTTTGAAATCGGGTTCCATGTCCCCCCTGTCTGGCCGGGTGCCGATTTTCTTTCTATTGTTTCCCATTCTTTAATGCGAAGAAAGCAGACTTCGCAATCGCCCCGCCCCGCCGGGCGGGAACCCGAGGAGGAAGGCAGTTGAGCGCCAGCGGTAATGCGGCATTGGGGGCCTTGCCGGAGTGGGATCTGGGCGATCTCTACGAAAGCCCCGACGCGCCCGAGCTGGCCGCCGACCTGCAGACGGCGGCAGAAGCGGCGAAGCGGTTTCACGCAGCCCATGCCGGCAAGCTTGCGGAGATGAGCGGCGCGGCGCTGGGCGAGGCCGTCGAAGGTTACGAAGCCATTCGAGAAAAGATCGGCCGGGTCACGTCCTATGCCACGCTGCGCTATGCCGCCGACGTGTCGGACCCGGCCCGCGGCAAGTTCCTCCAGGACATCCAGGAAAAGACGAACGCGATCGGCACGGAGCTTCTTTTCTTTACGCTGGAGATCAACCGGCTTTCGGACGCGGCGCTGGCCGAAAAGCTGAAGGCGGAGAAGCTGGCCCGCTATGCGCCCTGGCTTCGGGACGTGCGCGCCTTTCGCGCGCACCAATTGCCCGACGACCTCGAGCGTCTGCTCTATGAGAAGTACCTTTCGGGGCGCGCCGCCTGGACCCGGCTGTTCGACGAGACGATGGCGGGCCTGCGCTTTCCCGTGGACGGCAAGGAACTGACGGAGACGGAGACGCTGGACCTGCTTTCCAGTCCCGACGGCGTGGCCCGCAGGGCGGCCGCGAAGGCGCTGGGCCAGGTGTTCGGCGAAAACGTCCGGCTGTTCGCGCTGATCACGAACACGCTGGCCAAGGACAAGGCGATCGAGGACGCGTGGCGGAACTACCCACGGCCGGTTTCCGAGCGCAACCTCGAGAACCAGGTCGAGGACGCGGTCGTTACCGCCCTGGTCGATGCCGTCCGCGAGGCCCATCCGCGGCTTGCCCACCGCTACTACGCGTGGAAGGCGCGGCTGTTCGGCGTCGACCAGCTCGATTACTGGGACCGCAACGCGCCGTTGCCGGACGAAGCGGTGCGCGCGATTCCCTGGGAAGAAGCGGTGAAGACCGTGCTCGAGGCCTATGCCAGCTTCACGCCGGAGCTGGCGCGGGTGGGCCAGCGCTTCTTCGACGCCGCCTGGATCGACGCCAATCCCCGCCCCGGCAAGGCGTCCGGCGCCTTCGCCCATTCGACGGTGCCTTCCCACCATCCCTATCTGCTGTTGAGCTATCAGGGCAAGACGCGGGACGTGATGACGCTGGCCCACGAGCTGGGCCATGGCGTCCATCAGGTGCTGGCTGCGAAACAGGGGCTGCTGCTGGCCGAGACGCCGCTGACGCTGGCCGAGACGGCGTCGGTCTTCGGCGAGATGCTGACCTTCCAGCGGCTGCTTGGCGAGGAGCGGGACCCGAAGGTGAAGCGAAACCTGCTGGCCGCGAAAGTCGAGGACATGCTGAACACGGTCGTCCGCCAGATCGCCTTTCACAGCTTCGAAGAACGCATCCACGACGAGCGAAGCGCGGGCGAGCTTTCGGCCGAGCGGCTGGGCGACATCTGGCTCGAGGTGCAGGCGGAAAGCCTGGGCCCGGCCATTCGCTTCGAGGAGGAATACCGTTTCTTCTGGACCTATATCCCGCACTTTATCCACACGCCCTTCTACGTCTATGCCTATGCCTTCGGGGACTGCCTGGTGAATTCGCTCTACGCGGCCTACGAGGCGGCGGAGGAAGGATTCGCCGAGAAATACCTGGATCTGCTGCGGGCCGGCGGCACGCACCGGCACCGGGAATTGCTGGCGCCTTTCGGGCTGGATGCGTCGGATCCGGCCTTCTGGGGGCGGGGACTCGGGGTCATCGAGCGCATGATCGACGAACTGGAGACCCTTTCTTAACGTCTTCGTTAACGCCGATTCGCCCCGGGGGCGGTTCGCCCTTGGCAAACCCGGCCGAACACGGCAAACTCGGCCAACTTTCCAAGCGGGCCGCGGATTTTCAGGGGGAATAATGAAAATTGGCATTCCGAAAGAACGGCGCGAGCACGAGCATCGGGTCGCGGCGACGCCGGATACGGTCAAGAAATTGATCGGTCTCGGCTTCGAGGTCGTCGTCGAGCGGGACGCCGGGGCCGGGGCCTCGCTGCTGGACAAGGCCTATGAGGCCGTCGGCGCGACGATTGCGCCCGACGCGGCCAGCGCGCTAAAGGACGCCGACATCGTGCTGAAGGTGCAACGGCCGCTGACGGAGGCCGAAGGCGGGCCGGACGAGCTTGCCCTCCTGAAGGCGGGCGCCAAGCTGATCGGTTTCTTGAGTCCCCACGCGAACCCGGACCAGGTGAAGGCTTATGCGAACGCGAAGGTGGATGCCTTCGCCATGGAATTGCTACCGCGCATCACCCGCGCCCAGAGCATGGACGTGCTGTCCTCCCAGAGCAATCTCGCCGGCTACCGGGCCGTGCTGGAGGCTGGCAACGTCTTCGGCCGGGTCGCGCCGATGATGATGACGGCGGCCGGCACCGTGCCGCCGGCCCGCGCGCTGATCCTCGGCGCCGGCGTCGCCGGCCTGCAGGCGATCGCGACGGCAAGGCGGCTTGGCGCCGTCGTTTCCGCCTTCGACGTGCGCCCGGCGGTGAAGGAACAGGTCGAAAGCCTGGGCGCCAGCTTCGTCGAGGTCGAATCGGAAGAGACGAAGGAAGCCGAGACCGCCGGCGGTTACGCAAAAGAGATGAGCGAAGATTACAAGCGCAAGCAATCCGAGCTGATCCACGAAACCCTCAAGAAGCAGGACATCGTGATCACGACGGCGCTCATTCCGGGCAAACCGGCGCCAACCCTGATCACGGAGGCGATGGTCCGCGACATGAAGCCGGGTTCCGTCATCGTCGACCTGGCGATCGAGGCGGGCGGCAATTGCGAATTGAGCGAAGAGGGCGTCGTCGAGGCCCACGGGGTGACGATCGTCGCCTACCCGAACCTGCCGAGCCGTATCGCCGAGCATGCGAGCGCGCTATACGCCAAGAACCTGCTGAATTTCCTGACTCCCCTCGTCGATGGGGAGACGAAGACGCTGAAGCTGGACCCGGAAGACGAGGTCATCCAGGGCACCCGGTTGACCCAGGACGGCGCGATCGTCCATGCCGCCTTCTCGGACAAGGGAAATTAGATCATGGAACACATGCAACACGTGGTTGAAAGCGCATCGAACATGGTGAGCGAGACGGCGCACGCCGATCCGTTCGTCTTTGCGCTGACGATCTTCGTGCTGGCCGTTTTCGTCGGCTACTACGTCGTCTGGAACGTGACGCCGGCGCTGCATTCGCCGTTGATGAGCGTGACGAACGCAGTGTCGAGCGTGATCATCGTCGGCGCGCTGATCGCGGCGGGCCCGGCGGAAACGACGTTTTCGAAACTGGCCGGCTTCGCCGCGGTGATTCTGGCAAGCATCAACATCTTCGGCGGGTTCATCGTGACCCAGCGCATGCTGCAGATGTTCAAGAAAAAAGGCTAAGAGGGGGAGGGACGCTTGACCGCAACCACGACGGCGCTTGCCTATCTCGCAGCCTCGATCTGCTTCATCATGGCGCTTCGGGGCCTGAGTTCGCCGGTGACGGCGCGGGCCGGCAACATCTACGGCATCGTCGGCATGACAATCGCCGTGACCACGACGCTGCTTTCTCCGGCGGTCGCAAGCTACACGCTGATCATCATCGGTATGCTGATCGGCGGCGCCATCGGCACCGTGACCGCGCTGCGCATCCAGATGACGGCCCTGCCGCAGCTGGTGGCGGCCTTTCACAGCCTGGTCGGCATGGCCGCCGTCTTCGTCGCCGCCGCCGCCCTCTATTCGCCGGCGGCCTACGGCATCGGCGACATCGGCTCGATCCCCGTCGCCAACCGGATCGAGATGGGGATCGGCATGGTGGTCGGCGCGATCACCTTTTCCGGTTCCGTCGTCGCCTTTGCGAAGCTGCAGGGGCTGGTGTCCGGGTCGCCGCTGGTCTTTCCGGGGCAACACCCGCTGAACGCGCTGATCGGCGTCGCCATCGTCGGGCTGATCGCCTATTTCGCGTCGAACGAATCGGTCGAGGTGTTCTGGGCGATGGCCGCGCTCGCCTTCCTGGTCGGCTTCCTGCTGATCGTGCCGATCGGCGGCGCCGACATGCCGGTCGTCATCTCGATGCTGAACTCCTATTCGGGGTGGGCGGCCTGCGGCATCGGCTTCACGCTGGACAACCATTTGCTGATCATCACCGGCGCGCTGGTCGGCTCGTCCGGCGCCATCCTCAGCTACATCATGTGCAAGGGGATGAACCGTTCGATCTTCAACGTCATCCTCGGCGGCTTCGGCGGCGAGGAACACGCAGCCCCCGGAGCGTCCGGCGGCGGCGACCGCAACGTCAAGTCGGGCAGTGGCGAGGACGCCGCCTTCATCCTGAAGAACGCGGCCTCCGTCATCATCGTGCCCGGTTACGGCATGGCGGTCGCCCAGGCCCAGCACGCGCTGCGCGAGATGGGCGATCTGCTGAAGGCCGAAGGGGTCAAGGTGAGCTACGCCATCCATCCCGTCGCCGGCCGCATGCCGGGGCACATGAACGTGCTGTTGGCGGAGGCGAACGTGCCCTACGACGAGGTCTTCGAGCTGGAGGAGATCAACCGCGATTTTGCCTCGACGGACGTCGCCTTCGTCATCGGGGCCAACGACGTGACGAACCCGGTCGCCAAGAAGGACCCTGCGAGCCCGATCTACGGCATGCCGGTTCTGGACGTCGAGGATTCAAAGACCGTTCTGTTCGTGAAGCGGTCGCTCTCGCCGGGTTATGCCGGCGTGGATAACGAACTCTTCTACCGTGACAACACGATGATGCTATTCGGAGACGCCAAGAAAATGGTGGAAGATATCGTCAAGGCGTTCGATTAGGATAGCTGAAGGGGGTATTTGAAAACGGCGGGAGAACCCGCCGTTTTTTTTGCCCGCGTTTTCCGGAATCAAAAAACCCCTCGGCATTTGCGGAGGGGTTTGGTTTTCAGCGCGGCGGTTTTTCTAAAGTTCGCGTTCCTGGCGCTTGCGTTCCAGTTTGCGCGCCCGGCGCACCGCTTCGGCGCGTTCGCGGGCGCGTTTCTCGGACGGCTTCTCGTAGGCGCGGCGCATCTTCATCTCGCGGAAAATACCCTCGCGCTGCATTTTCTTCTTCAGGGCCCGAAGGGCCTGATCGACGTTGTTATCGCGAACCGTGACCTGCAAACGCTTCTCCTCCGTTTCCGTGGGAAACGGTATTCCTATCCCCAGGGCGGAAATGTTGTCTAAGAGGGCCGCTACATAGCACAGCCCGCCCCCTTTGGGAAGGGGGTGGGGAGTGGAAATCCCAGGGTTTCCGCCCTTTTCGGGAAAACTTTCCCTGGAAGTCGCAAGGGAGGCCCCCATAATAGGTGCATGGCCATTCGCGACATCGCCCGCATGGGGCATCCAGCCCTAGGCCGGCCGGCGGAAGAGGTGGCGGATCCCAAGGATCCGGCCATCGTGGAGCTCGTTTCCGACATGATCGAAACGATGCATGCGGCGGGAGGCGTCGGCCTTGCCGCCCCCCAGATCGCCGTTCCGAAGCGCGTCCTCGTCTTCGAGCTGCCGGTGGCGGAGGAGGTGGAGGGGGCCCGGGAACGGGCGCTGACCGTGCTGATCAACCCGGTCATCGAGCCGGTCGGCACCGAGATGGAGGAAGGCTGGGAAGGCTGCCTGTCGCTGCCCGGCATGGCGGGCCTGGTGCCGCGTCACGCGAAGGTGCGCTACCGGGGCGTTACGCCGGCGGGCGAGGCGATCGCGCGTGAGGCAAGCGGCTTTCACGCCCGCGTCGTCCAGCACGAGGCCGACCATCTGGATGGCATCCTTTACCCGATGCGGATAAAGGACCTTGCCCATTTCGGCTATGTCGACGAGATGGAAAAGAAACACCCCGAGCTTTAGGAGCCTGAAGCACGTGCCCGACCTCGAACGCCAACGTCTGGAAATTCTGGAAGCAACGCTTCGCCACGTGCCGTTTGACGGGTGGACGGAGCGTGCCCTTGAGGCGGGCGCGGAGGAAGCTGGCGTCGATGCGCCGACGCGGGCGCGGGCCTTTCCCGGCGGCATGAAGGAAGTGTTCCGCGCCCACATGGACGAGTCCGACCGGAAGATGGTGGCGGCGCTGGAGGCGGCCGATCTGGAAGCCATGCGAATCCGCGACCGCGTTGCCTTTGCCGTGCGCACGCGGCTGGAACAGAACGCACGGCACCGCGAAGCGGCGCGCCGCGCCGCGGCCTTCCTGATGCTGCCGGCGAATGCCGGCGAGGCGGCACGGGCCACCTGGCGAACGGTCGATGCGATCTGGTATGCGATCGGCGACCGTTCGGCGGATTTCAATTTCTATTCGAAGCGGGGCTTGCTGGCCGCCGTCTACGTTTCAACCTTCTTCGTCTGGCTGAACGATGATTCGGACGGCTTTGCCGATAGCTGGGCGTTTCTCGACCGGCGGATCGGCGACGTCATGAAGGTGCCGAAGCTGAAGGGTCAGGCCGCCGAGGCGCTGGCATGTCTGGCCGGGCCGCTGCGCCGGTTTCTTAACCCGACTCCTTAGGTTTTCGGCTTGATCCGCGTCACGTGGCCCATCTTGCGGCCCGGGCGCACGTCCTTCTTGCCGTAGAGGTGGAGGGAAGCGTCGCCTTCGGCGGCGAGTTCCGGCCAGGCCAGAACGTCGTCCCCCAGCAGATTCGTCATCACCGCGTCGGAGTGACGCTCTGCCGTGCCGAGCGGCAGTCCCGTCACGGCGCGCACGAATTGCTCGAACTGGCTGACGAGGCAGGCGTCGATCGTCCAGTGGCCGGAATTGTGGGGACGGGGGGCAAGCTCGTTGACCAGCAACGCGCCGTCCTTCGTGACGAAGAACTCGACGGCGAGGAGGCCGACGAGGTCGAGCGCGGCGGCGATTTTTCCGGTAATGGCCTGGGCCTCGGCCGCGATGTCGGGGGCGACGGCCGCCGGCACGACGCTTTCTTTCAGGATGTGGTCGCGGTGCCGATTCTCGGACGGCGCATAGGCCGCCAGGTCGCCGTCGAGGCCGCGGGCGGCGACGACGGAAATCTCGCAGGCGAAATCGACGCGGGCCTCGAGAATGGCGTGCTCGGCCTTCAGGGCCTTCCAGGCGGCTTCGCACTCCGCCGCGGCGTCGATCCGGCGCTGGCCCTTGCCGTCATAGCCCATCCGGGCCCCTTTCAGGATCGCCGGCAGGCCGATTGTTTGCACGCGTTCGGCCAGTTCGGCCGGCGAGGCGACGGCGGCGTAAGCGGTGGTGGCGACGCCGATGGAATTCAGGAAATCCTTCTCGCGCAGGCGGTCCTGCACGACGTGGAGGACGGCGCCCGAAGGGCGCACCGGCACCCGGCCTTTCAGGGTGGCGAGGCTGGCGCTCGGCACGTTTTCAAACTCGAAGGTGGCGACGTCGATGGCGTCGGCGAAGGCTTCGATGGCGGTGGTGTCATCGTAGGCGGCGGCGGTGTGCCGGCCGGCCACCTGGGCGGCCGGGCAGTCCGTTTCGGGATCGAAGACGTGGACGCGATAGCCGAGCTCGCCGGCGGCCAGCGCCGTCATGCGGCCGAGCTGACCGCCGCCGAAGATGCCAATCGTCGAACCCGGTGGCAGGGGTGCCTTCGTCATGCCGGTTCAGTCGCTCGGGATTTCGGCGACGGCATCGGTCTGGTTGGCGCGCCAATCGTCCAGCGCCTTGGCGACCTTGGGCTCGAACAGCGCCACGATGGCGGCGGCGAGCAGGCCCGCGTTCTTGGCGCCGGCCTTGCCCACGGCCAAGGTTCCGACCGGCACGCCGCCCGGCATCTGGGCGATCGAGAGCAGGCTGTCGAGGCCTTTCAGCGCCTTCGATTCAACCGGCACGCCCAGCACCGGCAGCGGCGTCAGCGCCGCCACCATGCCGGGCAGATGCGCCGCCCCGCCGGCGCCGGCGATCAGCACCTTGAGGCCGCGCTCGCGGGCCTCTTCGGCGTAGGCGTAGAGGCGTTTCGGGGTGCGGTGGGCGGAGACGATTTTCTGTTCATAGGCGACGCCGAGGGCATCCAGAACCTCGGCGGCGTGGCGCATCGTCTCCCAGTCGGACTGGCTTCCCATGAGGATGCCGACGATCGGTGCTTTCGATCCCATAACCTACGGCGCTCCAAGGCTTTTCGGCTCGGCCGGAAAGGGCGCCAATGTAAGGGAGGCCCCCCTTCGAGGCAAGCAAGGGCGGGCCCCGTTAAGGATTTAACGGTAATTTTATGATAGGATTTGGCCGATAAGTTAAGCCAGGCCCCGTTAAGCGCCTGGCTTTGCCGTTTTCAGGCCTGGATTTGGAAGGAAGGCCGCATGAAGGTTGAGAAGACCGGCCCGCTTCGCGGTCCCCAGGGCGTTACCCCGGCCGGGCGGCGCACCACCGACCAGAGCGCGGCGGTCTCCCTCGAGAGCGTCGAGGACGTCACCTCCGTCATGGGGATTCCCGAAGGCGAACTGACGCCGAAGGTGCGCCAGGCCCTGCTCGAGCTGATGGCCGAGGTTGACCGGCTGCGCCGGGAACTTTCGGTCTTCAAGGAGCGGGTATCGCTGCTGGAGCACGAGGCGGACCGCGACCCCCTGCTTGCGATCGCCAACCGCCGCGCCTTCGTCCGCCACCTGGCGCGGATGATGGCCTATGCGGAACGCTATGGCTCGACCGGCTGCATCCTGTATTTCGATCTCGACGGGTTGAAGCAGATCAACGATTCGGAAGGGCACGCCGCGGGCGACGGGGCCCTTCGCCACGTGGCCGAGCTTTTCCTCGGCAACATCCGCGAATCCGACATCCTGGGCAGGCTCGGCGGCGACGAATTCGGCATCCTGCTGGCCCAGACCGGCCTCAAGGCCGGGAAGGAAAAGGCGGAACTTCTAGCCAAGCTGATTCAGGGGCACCCCTTCGACTGGAAGGGGAAGGCGATGCCGCTTTCCGTTTCCTATGGCGTGCATCTTTTCGAGGGCCGGGAAGACATCGACAACGCGATCGCGGCGGCCGACCAGGAAATGTACGCGCAAAAGCGCGAGCGCAAGGCCGCAGCCGACGATTCCGGCGAAAACGACACATAAACCGCCACCAATCTTTTCCATCAGCCCTTTTCGGGCGTTCCTTCTCCGCGTAGGCTTGCGGGAGAGGAAGCGGACGCGTGGGCGATACGAAACGAATCGGCATTCTGACCAGCGGCGGGGATTGTTCCGGCCTCAACGCGGTGATCCGCGCGGTCGTGCGCCGTGCGATCGGGTCCTATGGCTGGCAGGTGTTCGGCATCCACGAAGGCACGATGGGGTTGTTGCGCCGGCCGCTCGATTACGAGGAACTGACGCTTCGCCTGTTCACCGGCAACGTGCTGCGCATGGGCGGCACGCTTCTTGGCACGACGAACAAGGGCGACCCGTTCGCCTTTCCGATGCCGGATGGCAGCGTTGCCGACCGTTCGGCCGAGGTCGTCGAGGGCTATCGCGAGCTTGGGCTCGACGCGCTGATCGCCGTCGGCGGCGACGGCAGCCTGCGCATCCTGCAGCGGCTGGCCGAGACGGGCGGGCTGAACCTGATCGCCATTCCGAAAACGATCGACAATGACGTCGGCTTTACCGAGACCTGCGTCGGGTACAACACCGCCGTCTATGTGGCGACGGAGGCGCTGGACCGCCTGCAGCCGACGGCGGCGAGCCACAGCCGCGTGATCATCCTCGAGGTGATGGGCCGCGACGCCGGGCACATCGCGCTGGCGGCGGGGATCGCCGGCGGCGCCGACGTCATCCTGATCCCGGAAATCCCCTACAGCCTCAAGAACGTGGCGGCGAAGATCGAAAGCCTGCGGGAAGCGGGCCGCAACCACGCGCTGGTTGTCGTCACCGAATCGGTCAAGACGGAAAGCGGCGAGCCGGTCGGCGTCAAGGACGAGGCCGGGAACGTGCGCTATGGCGGCATTGGCCAATATCTGGGCGAGCGCATCGCGGAAATGACCGGCGCCCAGACGCGCGTCACCGTGCTGGGCCATCTTCAGCGCGGCGGCACGCCGACGCCGCGCGACCGGTTGATCGGCTCCGTCTTCGGCGTGCACGCCGTTGATCTGATCGCGCAGGGCAAGTTCGGCCAGATGGTCGCCTGGCAGGACCGCCGCGTCGTCGAAATTTCCATCCCCGAGGTGCTGGCCCATCGCCGCGACGTCGATCCGCAGGGTACGATTGTCGGCACGGCGCGGGGGCTTGGAATTTCGTTAGGCGATTAAAGCGGTTGCGCTTTCGTCTGGTCAAGCCGGGGGCGAGGGGGTACCCTTGAAGGGCGTGGATTTCGTTTTGGACTATGCGGGAGGTTCACAATGATAGGCACGGAGCAGGTTGAGCAGTTAAGAGCGCAACATGCCGATTTGGAAGTGAAGATCGAAAAAGAAAATCAACGACCCCGACCCGACGACGACTACATCCACCAGTTAAAACGCGAAAAACTTCGTATCAAGGACGAGCTCCAGCGGCTGGAGATTGCCTAGCCGCGTCCGCGTTTGCGCGGAAAGCCTTGACGTAAGGGGCGGCGAAAGCGGGGCCTGGGCCCCGGTTCCCCCAACGCACCTTTTCATTCCTGGTTCAGGGGCGGCGTGCCCGCCGCCCGCCGGCGCGCGGCCGCGTGAAGGGGAAAGCCCGCGCTAGCTTTTCTCGCCCGTGCGTTCCGCTTCGTCTTCCGGGGTTTCCGGCGGCGGGGTTTCCTCGCCGCCCATCGGCGTCTGCCACGGATTGGACGGGATCGCCGTTTCGGCCGGCGTTGCTTCCGGCGCCGACTCGGGGCCGGTTTCCGGCGTCGATTCGGGCGCGGTTTCCGGCGTCGATTCGGCCGGGGCCGGCTCGGTCGGCGTTTCGCCTGCCGGCGCTTCGCTTGCCGGGGCGGTGCCTTGTTCGGCGGCGGCCTGTTCGGCCTTGCGCTTTTCGGCCGCCGCGCGTTTCGCGCGGCGTTCGGCGGCGCGCTGCGCGCGTCCCGTCTCGTGGACGAGCTCGGCCTGGGTGCAAAGGCCCAGCTTCACCGGGCTTTGCGGCTTTAGATTCTGCATGTTCCAGTGGGTGCGCTCGCGGATCGCGTTGATCGTGGGCTTCGTCGTGCCGACGAGGCGTGAGATCTGGGCGTCGCTCAGCTCCTCGTGGTGGGCGATCAGCCAGGCGATGGCGTCGGGGCGGTCCTGGCGCTTGGAGATCGGCGTGTAGCGGGGGCCCTTGGCGCGGGCCACGGGCAGGGGCAGCTCGACCTTCGCCATTTCGAGGCGGGCGTTCGGGTCCCCCTCGCAGCGCTTGATCTCCTCGCGGGTCAGTGCGCCGCTGTCCACCGGGTCGGCGCCGACGATGCCGATCGCCACCTCGCCGTCGGCGATGCCCTGGACCTCGAGGCTGTGCATGCCGCAGAAATCGGCGATCTGCTCGAAGGTGAGCGTCGTGTTGTCGATCAGCCAGACGGCCGTCGCCTTGGGCATCAGGGGTTGTGGCATATTTCCTCCGGGGCTGGCCCGCCCGGTCTTACCCGCGGGCCTAGGGAATCAACAATCCATTGTTGGGAAATGACTTCCGCCCACTATAGCG
>JAGWAR010000007.1:0-45706 GCA_021296325.1 Alphaproteobacteria bacterium | reverse complement strand
GTGATAGATGCTGCCGTCCTTTTCCTTGTAAAAAACGCTGGCGCCGGGCGCCGCGGGGCTGGGGAAGCCCTGGGGCGTGTAGTTGTATTCGACGGCGCCGTTCCGGATTTCGTCCTCCGTGAAGGAGACGCCGTAATCGCGGTTGAAGTCGCACCCCTCGGACGAGAGCCACTTGAAGCCCCACCCCATTCTTTTCTTATAGGCCTCGAGCGTGGGGAGAGGCGCGCGCGAGACGGCGACCATCGCAACGTCGCGCTGGTTCAGATGCACGATCGCCGGGTTGAAGTGATCGGCGAGGAAGGAGCAGCTTTTGCAGCCGGCCTCCCAATCGGGCCCATACATGAAGTGATAGACGATGAGCTGGCTTTTCCCGTCGAAAAGGTCGGCCAGGCTTTCCTTTCCGTTGGGGCCGTCGAAGACGTAATCCTTTTCGACGCGTTCCCAGGGGAGTTCGCGCCGTGCCCGCGATAGGGCGTCGCGCGCCCGGGTAAATTCCTTTTCCTTCGCAAGCAGACGTTTGCGCGCCGCGATCCAGTCGTCGTGGGAAAGCACCTTGGGGTCTGGCATGGTTTCCTCCTCTCTTACGGAAGAAGAACGATCTTGCCGATGTGCCGGCTTGTCTCCATGCGCCGATGCGCCTCGGCTGCGTCTTGCAAAGCATAGGTCGAATCGAGGACCGGTTTCACCCGTTTTGCTTCGAAGAGCGGCCAGACGTGCTGGCGGAGGCCCTCCATCACCTGCGCCTTTTCCGGCACGCTGCGGGCGCGCAGCACGGAACCGGCCAGCGTCAGGCGTTTCAGCATGAGGCGGATCAGGTTGAGCTCGACCTTCGGGCCTTTCAGGAAGGCGATCTGGACGAGGCGGCCTTCCGTGCCGAGGCAATCCAGGTTCCGCTGCACGTAGTCGCCGCCCACCATGTCGAGGATGACGTCGAGCCCGCGTTTTTCGGTGAAGTCCTTCACGGCGGCGACGAAGTCGACGTCCTTGTAGGGGATCGCGAGATCGGCGCCGAGTTCCTCGCAGAAGGCGCATTTCTCGGGGCTGCCCGCCGTCGTCAGCACGGTGGCGCCGAAGGCTTTCGCCAACTGGATCGCCGTCGTGCCGATGCCGCTGGTGCCGCCATGGACGAGAAAGGTCTCGCCGGGTTGCAGGCGGGCGCGTTCAAAGACGTTCGTCCAGACGGTGGCGAAGGTTTCGGGGATGGCGGCGGCTTCCGTGAGGGTGAGCCCGGCCGGCACCGGCAGGGCGAGGGGGGCGGGCGCCACACAATATTCCGCGTAACCGCCGCCGCTGATCAGCGCCGCGACGGGTTCGCCGAGGCCCGGCGCCGTGACGCCGGGGCCGAGGGCCACGACCTCGCCGGCAACCTCGAGCCCGGGCAGGTCGGAGGCGCCCGGCGGCGGCGGGTAGTTGCCTTCGCGCTGCATGATGTCGGGGCGGTTGACGCCGGCCGCGGCAACCTTGATCAGGACTTCGTTGGCGCCCGGTTCCGGCACCGGGCGTTCGACGCAGACGAGCGCTTCCGGCCCGCCGGGCTCGGCGATGGCGATGGCGTTCATGGTGGGGGGGACGGCTGCGGGCATGTCCGGGAAGGCGGCTGGAAGTGTCGGAATGCAGCCGGGTGTAGTATGATCGCGGAGTTGAGGCAAGACCCCATTCGGCGGGGGCGGGGATGGATTTCGAAGACGAGGACCTGGTTCCAAAGACGGCAAAACCGAAGCCGAAGAACCTCGAGCCGATGGGGGTCGAGGAGCTGAAAGCCTATGTCGCGGAACTCGAAGAAGAGATTGCGCGGGCGCAGCAGGCGATCGCGGCGAAGCAGCGCGTCAGCAGCGACGCCGAGCGGTTCTTCAAGAAATAACCGGATTTACGAGGATTTCAGGCCGAAATCCTGGAAACGCTTCTTGAACTTGGCAAGCTGGCCGCCGCTGTCCATGAGCCGGTGAACGCCGGTCCAGGCGGGGTGCGAAAGCGGGTCGATGTCGAGCTTCAGCGTGTCCCCTTCCTTGCCCCAGGTCGAGCGGGTCTGGAACGTCGTGCCATCGGTGCGCACGACGTTGATCATGTGGTAGTCGGGGTGGCCTTCTTTTTTCATCCCATTGCTCCCTGGGGTCGAGGGCCAAGGTTATAGCGAAGCCGGCCCCCCGGAACAAGGGGCGGAAAGCCCCGGTTGTTGGGGCCGGGGACAGTTGATAGGTTCACCCGGCGAAAAGCCGGCCCCTCCGGCCCGAAGACCAGGATACCGCCCTCTTGAGCGAACCAGACGCCTCCGCGCCCGCCGGCTCCAGCCGGGACCTTCACCACCTGCGAAGGCTGGGCCCTTTTCTTCGGCCCTACGGGCTTGGCATCGCCGGCGCGTTTGGCGCCCTGAGCCTGGCCGCCACCACCGTGCTGGCGCTTGGCATGGGGTTGCGCACGCTGGTCGACGAGGGTTTCGGCGTCGGCAACGCGGCGCTGCTGGACGAGGCGCTGATGGCGTTGTTCGGCGTCATCGCGCTGCTGGCGGTGGCGACCTATGGGCGGTTCTACCTTGTCTCCTGGGTCGGCGAGCGCGTCGTCGCCGACATCCGCCGCGCCGTCTTCGACCATATTCTGAAACTCGACCCCGCCTTCTTCGAGGTGACGAAGACGGGCGAGGTGCTGTCGCGTCTCACCACGGACACGACGCTGTTGCAGACCGTCGTCGGATCGAGCCTGTCGATGGCGTTGCGCAACGTCCTGCTGCTGGTGGGTGGCGTCGTGCTGCTGGCGGTGACCAGCCCGAAGCTGACGCTGCTGGTCGTGCTGGTCGTGCCGCTGGTCGTGGCTCCGATCCTGATCATCGGCCGGCGCGTGCGCCGGCTTTCGCGGGCGAGCCAGGACCGGGTCGCCGATGTCGGGGCTTACGTCGAGGAAAGCATCAACGCGGTGCGCACCGTTCAGGCTTTCAACCATCAGGACGTGGACCGGGCGCAGTTCGCGGGCCGGGTCGAGGATGCGTTCAGGACCGGTATGCGGCGCGTGCGCGTGCGCGCGATCTTGACGGTGGTCGTCATCGTGTTCGCCTTCAGCGCCATCGGCTGCATCCTCTGGATCGGTGGCCACGACGTGCTGGCGGGCAAGATCAGCGCCGGCGAGCTGGCCGCCTTCGTCTTCTATGCCGTCGTCGTCGCCGGCGCCACCGGCGCCATCAGCGAGGTGGTCGGCGACCTGCAGCGCGCCGCGGGCTCGGCGGAGCGGCTGATGGACCTGCTGGCGACGAAGCCCGGAATCACCGCGCCGGAAAACCCCGTCGCCCTGCCTTCGCCGGCCCGCGGCGAGGTCGTCTTCGACGGCGTCACGTTCGCCTATCCTTCGCGGGCCGACCGGCCGGCGCTTTGCGACTTCGACCTGAAGATCGCGCCCGGCGAGAAACTTGCGCTGGTCGGGCCTTCGGGCGCGGGGAAATCGACCGTCTTTCAGTTGCTGTTGCGGTTCTACGACCCGCAAGCGGGGCGCATCGCGGTGGACGGGGTTTCGCTTCGCGAGGCGGACCCCGGCGACGTGCGCGCCCGCCTTGGCCTGGTGCCCCAGGACCCGGTCATCTTCTCCGGCACCGCCTGGGAGAACATCCGCTACGGCCGGCCCGACGCCGGCGAGGCGGCTATCCGGGCGGCGGCGGAAGCGGCCCATGCGGCCACCTTCCTCGACGAATTGCCGGAGGGGTTTGCAAGCTTTCTCGGCGAGAAGGGGGTGCGGCTTTCGGGCGGGCAGAAGCAGCGGATCGCAATTGCGCGCGCGGTCCTGCGCGACCCGGCCGTGCTGCTGCTGGACGAGGCGACGAGCGCGCTTGATTCGGAAAGCGAGCGCGTCGTGCAGGAAGCGCTGGCCGAGTTGATGGCGAAGCGCACGACGCTGATTATCGCGCACCGGCTTTCGACCGTGCTGAAGGCGGACCGCATCGTCGTGATGGAGGAAGGGAGGATCGTGGCGACGGGCAGCCACGCGGAGTTGCTGAAGACGTCGCCCCTTTACGCGCGGCTTGCCGAATTGCAGTTCGAGCCGGCGCTGGTCCGTTCATCCCTGGGCTAGGGCTTTGAAAATCAGCTTTTCGGGAAGGTAAGGTCGACGCGGTCGGCCGGTTCGCCCTCGACCTTGTTGCCGAGCGCGCGAACATCAATGCGGATGCTGGAGACCCCGGCCTCGATCAGGTAGGAGCGCACGACAAGGGCGCGGGAAAGAGACAGGCGTCGCGCCTGGCTCGCCGTTTCCTGGGTGCCGCTGGCGTAGGCCAGCAACTGCACGCGCGAGGAAGGCGCGTTCTTGAGCCGTTCCGCGAAGGCGTCGAGCGCGGCCTTCGCCTTGTCGGAGAGCAACGCGCTTTCGCTTGCGAATTCGACGCTCAAGGGTTCGTCCGTTGCCACCGGTAGGGCGGTCTCGGGCAGGCGCGCGGTTTCCTCCACGGCCTTGACTGCCGGTTTCTGAACGGGCGGCGGCGTTTCCTTCGCGGCGGCCGGCGGCTCCGGCGGCGGGGTCGGGGTCGGAATCGGTTCGGTCAGCGTGACCGGCGGCGGCGGCGCGTCCGGCATCTCGAGCGGGGCGGCGGGCTTGGCCGGGGCGGCGGGCTTCGGTGCGGCCAGCTTGGCCGGCGGCGGCGTCAGCTGGACCTTTTCCGGCATGGCCGGCGGCGGCTTTGCCACCGCTTCGGCCGGGGCGGGTTCCGTCATCTTCTTCTCAACCGGGGCAGGGACAGGTGCCGGCGCAGGCGCCGGTTCCGCCATTTCTTCTTCCGCCGGTTCAACGGGCGCTGCCTTCGGCGCGGGCGGGGTAAGGACGATCTTTTCTTCCGGCTCGGCCATTTTCGGTTCCGCCATGGCGGGTTCGGGCGGCGTCATCTCGACCGGTTCGGGTGGAGCTTGCGTTGCGGCGGCGGGAGCCGTGCCGGGTGCGTGCAGTTCGATGCGGCCGTTACGGGCGGGGCCCGGTCCCGGCATCATGAGCTGCGGCATAAAGGGAGAGGCGCCGAGCGAATCGAGCACACCCATGTCCACGGACACGCTGGGTTTGCCGGTGCCGCCGACGATGACGGGTTCCTCGGCAAAAACGGGACTGCCGGCAAGCACAACGCCGCTTACGACGAGGGCGCCGATCCGGGTGCGAGCAGATGAAAGCATCCCCGCGACCATAGCCCAGAGCTTGGGTAGAGACAATGGGTTCGCAAGAATTCGAACTAAAAATCAATCCGTTACTGTGCTAGCCGCGGCGTAGGCTTCGCGCAGCAATTTGGCCACGGTGGGGTAGAGGCGGTCGTTCGTGGCAAGCACGCTTCCCGTTTCGAGCATGTTCTTGCCGCCACCGATTTCCGTCACGTAGCCGCCCGCCTCCTGGACGAGCAGGATGCCGGCCGCCATGTCCCAGGGCTTGAGCCCTTCCTCCCAATAGGCGTCGAACCGCCCGGCGGCAACGTAGGCCAGGTCCTGGGCGGCGGCGCCGGTGCGGCGGAGGCCGGCCGTCTTTTCCATCACCCTTGGCAGAACTTCGGCGATGGATTTCTTTCCGGGCCGCCCGCCGAATGGCTCGCCGAAGGCTACCAGCGCCTCGGCCAGTTGCTTGCGCGCCGAGACGCGCAGCCGACGGTCGTTCAGAAAGGCGCCGCCGCCCCGTTCCGCCCAGAAGAATTCGTCCTGAATCGGATCGAGGATGATGCCGGCCTGGGTCTTGCCCTCGCGCCGCAGCGCGATGGTGATGGAGAAGTGAGGATTGCCGTGCAGGAAGTTCGAGGTGCCGTCGAGGGGATCCACCAGCCAGGTGTTGTCGGGGTCGGTTCCTTCCTCGGCGCCGCTTTCCTCGAGCAGGAAGCCATAATCCGGCCGGGCGCGGCGAAGTTCCTTGCGCAGGATTTTTTCGGATTTGAGATCGGCGTTCGTTACGAAGTCGCCCGGTCCCTTCTTCGAGACCTGAAGCTGCTCGACCTCGCCGAAATCGTGGACGAGCGAACGGGCCGCCTTGCGGGCCGCGCCTTCCATAACGTTGATGATGGCGGAACGCACGCTTATTCGTCCTTTGCCCGTTCGACGTAAGTACGCTCGGCCGTGTTGACGACGATGCGGTCGCCGATGGCGATGTGCGGCGGCACGGAGACGCGCACGCCGTTGTCGAGCACCGCCGGCTTGAAGGAGGCGGCGGCCGTCTGTCCCTTGATCACGCCTTCGGTCTCGGCGACCGTGCAAACGGTGTTGTCGGGCAGCATGACGCCGACGGGATCGCCTTCGTGGGATTCGATGGTGACCATCATGCCGTCCTGCAGAAACGCGATCGCCTCGCCGACGAGGCTTGCGTTGATCGTCACCTGCTCGAAGCTTTCCGTGTCCATGAAGGTCAGGATGTCGTCCTCGCGGTAGAGGTATTGGTAGTCCCGCTGGTCGAGACGGACGCGTTCGACGTCTTCGCTGGAGCGAAAGCGCTCGTTCAGCTTCGTGCCGTCGCGCAGTTCGCGCAGCTCGACCTGAAGGTAGGCGCCGCCCTTGCCGGGCTGGGTGTGCTGGGTTTTCACCGCCGCCCAGAGCCTGCCTTTGTGTTCAATCACCATGCCGGGGCGGATGGCATTGCCGCTGATCTTCATGTGCAATCGTTGTGTGGTTGCAGGGGAAACGAGGCGGGATACCTAACAGGTCATCGGCGCTTCGGCAATCGCCTGGCGGGCGTGCGTCAGGCCGCTTCCGGCGGTGGCGGCGCGTCGGCGGCCTTGCGGATGGCCCGGTTGAAGGCGCGCACGGCCTCGGCCGGGCCGGCCGGGTCGTCCCAGACGCCGCGCAGCACGGCCAGGAAGTCGGCGCCCGCGGTAACCAGCGGGGCGCAATTCTCCGGCGTGATGCCGCCGATGGCGACGCAGGGAAGCGTCGTCGATTCGCTCCACCATTCGAGAATTTCCGGGCGCGGGGAATATTTCGTTTCCTTCGTCGTCGTCGGATAGAAGGCGCCGAAGGCGACGTAGTCGGCGCCCGCCTCGGCGGCGAGCATGGCGAGGTGGCGCGAATCGTGACAGGTGACGCCGACGATGGCGTCGTCGCCGAGAAGGTCGCGGGCCTTCGCGCAGGCCATGTCCTGCTGACCGACATGGACGCCGTCGGCGCCGGTTTCCTTCGCAAGGTCGGGCCGGTCGTTGACGAGAAGCGGCACGTCGTGGGCATGGCAGACGGGAAGCAGCGTTTTCACGGCGGCGCGAATCGCGTCGTCGGCGACGTCCTTCAGGCGCAGTTGCAGGCAAGCGATGTCACCCGCTTCCAACGCATTGGTTAATCTTTCGGCGAACGCCTCGGGGTCAATCTTGGGCGGGGTGAGGAGGTAAAGACGGGTCTGGTGCGTGTGAATCCGCGGTTATCCCTGGTAAATCCCGATGATCGTGTCCAGCATCTTCAACGCCTCTTCGCGCGGCCGCTGGAAGGTGTTGCGCCCGATGATCGAGCCGGTGCCGCCGCCATCGCGGATGGCGCGGGCTTCTTCATAGAGGCTGTCGAGGTCCTTCGAGGAGCCGCCGGAAAAGACGACGAGGCGCCGTCCCCCGAAACAGCTTTCGACGACGTGGCGCACCCGGGCGGCGAGCGTCGAAATGTCGACCTTCTGGGCTTCGTACACCTTCTTGGCGGCCGGCAGTTCCAGATGGGCCGTCGGCAGCTTCACCTTCACGACGTTGGCGCCGAGCAGGCAGGCCATGTGGGCGGCGTAGGCGATGATGTCGATGGCCGTCTCGCCCTCGGTCGAAAGGTTGCCGCCGCGCGGGTAGGACCAGACGACGACGGCCAGGCCCATCTTCTTCGCCTCGCGCGCGATGTCGCGGATTTCCTCGAACATGCCGTAGGCCGCGTCCGAACCGGGGTAGATCGTGAAGCCGACCGCCGCACAGCCGAGACGGAGCGCGTCCTCGACCGAGCCCGTCACCGCCTGGTCGGGGGCCTCCTTGGCGCGGTTCAGGCTGTTGGCGCTGTTCATTTTCAGGATCGTCGGAATTTTGTCGCCGAACGTATCGACGCCGGCCTCCAGCATGCCGAGCGGCGCCGCATAGGCCGAAAGCCCCGCGTCGATGGCGAGCCGGTAGTGGTAGTGGGGGTCGTAGGCGTCCGGGTTGGGCGCGAAGCTGCGGGCGGGGCCGTGTTCGAAACCCTGATCAACCGGCAGGATGACCAGCCGGCCGGTGCCGCCGAGGCGGCCATGCATCAGGATGCGCGCCAGGTTTTCCCTGGTGTCGCGGCTTTCGCCCTCGTAAGCGGAGAGGATTTCCTGAACGCGGCTGGTCGGCTTCATATCAAAACGCCCGGTCTGGTTGCGATGTTCTGCACTTCATAACCTATTCGCGGTTTTTGAGCCACTCCAGGGCGGCTTTTTCCGGCTCGGCCGTTTCCAGAAGGTCGAGGGCCGGCGCCTTTTCGTCGTCGAATTCCGTGCCGGCCTGGGCGGCGATGTCACGCAGCTTGGCAAGGGTGGCCGGCTTGGCCTTAAGCCGGATCCGCTTCCAGCCGATGCGAATGGCGCCAAGCGCCTGGCCGGGGGAGGCACCGCAGTCGAGCACGAAGCGGGCGTCGACGTCGGGGTATTGGCGCATCGCCAGTTCGGCCAGCTTTTGGAAGTAGCCGGCGCCGGCCAAGCCCGCCGCCCCGTAGGGCGTGCGCAGCGTCACGGCGCGGTGCAGTTTCTTCGCGGCGGAAAGTGCGGCCAGGGCCTGGGGGAGATCGTGAACGATCAAGGCGCCCCGGGCCATGCCTATTTGAGATTCCCCATATAGGCCGCCGTATCCAGCATCCGGTTCGAAAAGCCCCACTCGTTGTCGTACCAGACCAGTACGCGGGCGAGCGTGCCCTCGATCACCTGGGTCTCGGGCAGGTCCGCCGTGGCGCTGTAGGCGGAGTGGTTGAAGTCGGTGGACACCAGCGGCGCGTCGCTGGTGGCGAGCACGCCCTTGAGCCGCCCCCGGGCCGCCTCGATCAGCGCGTCGTTGATTTCCTGAACGGAGGTTTTTCGGGAGGGGATGAAGGTAAGGTCCACCATCGAGACGTTGACCGTCGGCACCCGGACCGCCGTGCCATCGAGTTTGCCTTCGAGTTCCGGCAAGACGAGACCGACGGCCCGCGCCGCCCCCGTCGAGGTCGGGATCATCGAAACGGCGGCCGCCCGCGCGCGGCGAAGATCGGAATGCAACCCGTCGACGAGCTGCTGGTCCGCCGTATAGGAATGGACCGTCGTCATGAAGCCCTGTTCGATGCCGATGGCCCGGTGCAGCACGTCGGCGACGGGCGCCAGGCAGTTCGTCGTGCAGGACGCGTTCGAGATCACCGTCATCGACGGTTTCAGGCGTTCGTGGTTGACCCCGTAAACGACGGTGAGATCCGTGTCGTTGGCCGGTGCGGAAACCAGCACCTTCCTGGCGCCCGCGTCCAGGTGCAGCGCCGCCTCGGCGCGTTTGCGGAAATGCCCGGTGCATTCCATGACGACGTCGACGCCAAGCTCGCCCCAGGCCAGCTTCGCCGGGTCGCGTTCCGCCGTCACCCGGATCGGCCCCTGGCCGATGTCCATGGCGCCGCCGTTCACCTTTATGTCGCCGGGGAAGGGTCCGTGGACCGAATCGTAGCGAAACATATGGACGTTCGTCTCGACCGAGCCCAAATCGTTCACGCCGACGACGACCACGTCGTTCCGCGAGCTTTCGGCGATGGCGCGAAGGGCCAGGCGTCCGATCCGGCCAAACCCGTTGATTCCAATCCGAACCGTCATCGTCACGGTTTTCCTTTCCCTGGTGGTTCTGACGCCGGCGGCCCGCCCGCGTCTTTATATATAGGTAGGTCGCCCCGGGGGCTTCCCGGCCTGGAAAATGCCGTCCTCTTGGCCGCGCGTCAACCGCAAGGCCCCGCGGTTGACGGCGAAAGGAGGCACGGCGTATCCTGCCATGCAAGCGGGGGCGCGCGTACAAAAAATCCAAAAATAGCCGGGGGCGAAGCATGGCGGACATGGGGGCAGCGGAAAAGCGTTTGGAGCGTGCCATCGCCCGCCTGGAAACGGCCCTGCAGTCGAGCGCTTCCGTCTCGCCGTCGGCAACGACGCCAACCGCAACGCCCATCGCCGAATCCGAAAACAACGGCGTGCGCGAGGAAATTCGCGACGTCACCGTACGCCTCGATTCGGCGATTCACCGGCTTCGCCGCGCGCTCGGGGAGTGAGATGGCCCAGGTAAACGTCGAGATCAACGGCCGCGGCTACGACATCGCCTGCGACAACGGCCAGGAGGAGCACCTCGAGCGGCTGGCCTCCTTCGTGGATAAGCGAATCGGCGAGCTGACCGCCTCGGTCGGCCAGATTGGCGATGCGCGCCTTCTGGTCATGGTTTCGCTTCTGATCGCCGACGAGCTGGCCGACGCCTATGCGGATCTGGCCAAGCTCAAGAGCGAAAACGATTCGATGGACGAACAGGCCGCCGATCAAATCGCCGCCAAGCTTGATACGCTGGCGGCGCGAATCGAGAACATTGCCGACCGGCTCGTTTCTGCCTAGATTCAAGGTTCGGGTAAGGCTTCGCGGCCCGTAGGGCTACGTTATCCCTGGGACCAATATCAACCTCTAGGGAGCTGTCCCTGCCGGGATCGTGGTCCCGGTACATGGCACCCACCTGCAAGTGCAGGTCGCAGAGGATAGAAAGCGCCAACGGCTGATGCAGCTTTACCCACCTTCCCCTCCAGGAAGTCCTGCGTTCGGGTCCGGGTTTTGACAAAAAAGACCGTTCGGGAAAAGGCAAGGGCCCTGCGCCGGGAGGCTGCCGCTGCGGCGGATCCGCAGGCCGCGGCGCGGCTGGCCGCCCACTTTCTCGATCGCGTGCCCTGGCGGAAGGGGATGGCCGTCGGCGGCTATTGGCCGATCGCCGAGGAGATCGATCCCCGGCCGCTGCTTTCCGCCCTCGACCGCGCCGGCTGCGCCTGTGCGCTGCCGATTGTCGCGGCGCCGGGCGAAGCCCTGGCCTTCCGCGCCTGGCGGCCCGGATTTCCCATGGAACCCGGGGCTTACGGCATTCCCGTGCCGGCCGCCAAGAGCCCGGCGCAGGTGCCGGAACTGCTACTGGTGCCCTTGCTGGCTTTCGACCGTTTCGGTCACCGGCTGGGCTATGGGGGAGGGTATTATGACCGCACGTTGCAGGCCTTGCGCGGGCAGGGAACGGTCTTGAGCGTGGGCCTGGCCTATGCCGCCCAGGAAATGCCCGCCGTGCCGCGGGACGCAGGGGACGAGGCGCTCGAGTGGGTCGTCACGGAACGGGAAGCGATCCGGATAGAGGCGGCAGCGAAAACGGAAGAAACGGAAGAAGGGTAAGGATGCGCATTCTTTTTTGCGGCGACGTGGTGGGACGGTCGGGACGCGAGGCGGTGCTTCGCCACATCCCGGAAGTGCGCGAGCGGCTGAAGCTCGACCTCGTCGTCGTCAACGCGGAGAACGCGGCCGGCGGCTTCGGCATCACGGAACGGCTTTGCCAGGAATTCTACGACACTGGCGTCGACGTGCTGACGCTTGGCAACCACGCCTGGGCGCAGCGCGAAATCGTCGGCTACATCGATCAGGACCCGAAACTGCTGCGTCCGCTCAACTACCCGGAGACGACGCCGGGGCTTGGCAGCGGCCTCTACCCGACGGCGTCCGGCGAGCGCGCGCTGGTCGTGCAGGTGATGGGCCGGTTGTTCATGGAGCCGCTCGACGATCCCTTCGCGGCGGTCGAGAAGGTGCTGGCCAACCATCGGCTGGGCAGCACGGTGGGCGCGATCATCGTCGACATCCACGCCGAGGCGACCAGCGAGAAGATGGCAATGGGCCACCATCTGGACGGGCGCGTCAGCCTGGTGGCCGGCACCCACACCCACGTGCCGACGGCGGACACCCAGGTGCTGCCGGGGGGGACCGCCTATATCTCGGACGTCGGCATGTGCGGCGACTACGATTCGGTGATCGGGATGAAGAAGGAGACTTCGATCAAGCGCTTTCTCCGCCCCATCCGGACCGAGGCATTCAGCCCGGCTGACGGCGAGGCGACGCTGTGCGGGCTTTATGTCGAGACGGACCCGAAGACGGGGCTTGCCACCCATGCCGCGCCGCTTCGCCTCGGCGGGCGGCTCAAGCCGGCCTGGCCGGTGGAAGAGGGCTAGGCGTCAAGCGCAGCGAATCCAGTGGCTTTCGTGCATTGACCCCCAGCATCTGGTATAGATAGCCCAAGCAAGCCCCCAGCATCCGCGGTTTCACGATGGCAGGCCATTCAAAGTTCAAGAACATCATGTACCGGAAGGGCGCCCAGGACGCGAAGCGCGCCAAGCTGTTCACGAAGATCATTCGCGAACTGACGGTGGCGGCGCGCGAGGGCGGTGAGGACCCGTCGGCCAATCCGCGCCTGCGTTCGGCGATTGCCTCGGCGAAGGCGGCCAATTTGCCGAAGGACCGGGTCGAGCGCGCCATCCGGCGCGGCGCCGGCAACGAGGAAGGCACGAATTACGAGGCGATCCGCTACGAAGGCTACGGGCCGGGCGGCGTCGCGCTGATCGTCGAGGCGCTGACGGACAACCGCAACCGCGCCGCCGCCGAAATCCGCACTGCCTTCAGCAAGCATGGCGGCAATCTGGGCGAGACGAACAGCGTCAGCTTTCAGTTCGAGCGCGCCGGCCTCGTGCAGTACGCCGCGAAAGGCATTCCCGAAGACGCCATCTTCGAGGCGGCGCTCGAGGCCGGAGCCACGAACGTCGCGACGGAAGGCGGCCAACACGAAGTCAGCTGCGCGCCGGAGGATTTCAACCAGGTGCGCGAGGGACTCGAAGCGAAATTCGGCGTTCCGGAAAGCGCCGGACTGGTCTGGAGGCCGACGGTGATGGCGCCGATCGGCGAGGGAGACGCGGCAACGCTCTTTCGCCTGATCGAGGCGCTGGAAGACAATGACGACGTGCAGACCGTCTCGGCGAATTACGAAGTTTCCGACGAGGTCATCGCAAGGCTAAGCGCGTAAACCCCCCTTGCGGCGGCCAGAGGTAAGGCGATGCGATTCCTGGGTCTCGACCCCGGCATCCGAATAACCGGATGGGGCGTGATCGACGTCGAAGGCAACCGGCTTACCCATGTGGGCGACGGGATCGTTCGCCTCGATGGGGCGGCGCCGTTGGCCCAGCGTCTTGTCCAGCTCCATGACGGCTTGCGCGAGGTGATCGCGGAATACGCGCCCGAGGCGGCCGCCGTCGAGGAAACCTTCGTCAACCGCAACCCGGCCTCGACGCTGAAGCTGGGGCTGGCGCGGGGGGTCGTATTGCTGGCGCCGTCCCAGGCCGGCCTTGCCGTTGCCGAATATTCGGCGAATTTGGTCAAGAAGGCGGTCGTCGGCAACGGGCACGCCACGAAGGACCAGGTGACGATGATGGTGCGCACGCTGCTGCCGGGCGCCCGGCTGGTGACGGCGGACGCAGCGGATGCGCTGGCGGTGGCGGTGTGCGACGCCCACCACCGGGCGACCCAGGCACGCTGGACGAAAGCCGTGAGGGAAAGGGCGCCGGCATGATCGCGAAGCTGGCCGGGCTGGTGGATTCGGTGGCCGAGGACCGCCTGGTCGTCGACGTCGGCGGCGTCGGCTATCTTGTCTTTGCCTCGGCGCGTACGCTACGCACCCTGCCGCGTCCGGGCGAGCAGGTCGTGCTGTTCATCGAAACCCACGTGCGGGAGGACCACATCCACCTATACGGCTTCATCGACACGGCGGAGCGGGACTGGTTCAAGTTGCTGACCACCGTGCAGGGGGTCGGCGCCAGGGTGGCGCTGGCGATCCTGTCCGCGTTGGCGCCGAGCGTGCTGGTTCAGGCGATTGGGGCGGGGGATGCGAAAGCGATCGCCGGGGCCCAGGGCGTCGGCGCGAAGCTGGCCGGGCGCATCGCCAGCGAGTTGAAGGAGAAGGTCGGCGGCCTCGCCGTCGGCGGCCCGGCGCCGAAGGGGGCGGGCGATCCGGCCGACGGCGCGGCGTCGGACGCGATTTCGGCCCTGGTCAACCTGAACTACCGCCGCGAAGAGGCCTATGGCGCCGTCGCCCGGGCACGGCAGGCGCTGGGCCCGGAAGCGCCGGTCGAGGCGTTGATCCGGGCCGGCCTTAAGGAGCTGGTCTCGTGAGCGGGGAGCGCCTCGTCAAGGGGGACGCGACGGCGACGGACGCGCCGGAGGTTTCGCTGCGCCCGCAGCGGTTAAAGGAATTCGTCGGCCAGGATGCGCTCTGCAAGAATCTGGGGGTCTTCATCAACGCGGCGCGGACGCGGGGCGAAGCGCTGGACCATGTGCTTTTCCACGGGCCGCCCGGCCTTGGCAAGACGACGTTGGCCCAGATCGTCGCCCGCGAACTGGGGGTGGGTTTTCGGGCAAGCTCGGGCCCGGTCATCGTGCGGGCAGGGGACCTGGCCGCCATTCTTTCCAACCTGGAGCCCAGGGACGTGCTGTTCATCGACGAGATCCACCGGCTGAACCCGGCCGTCGAGGAGATCCTTTACCCGGCGATGGAGGATTTCGAGCTCGACCTCGTCATCGGCGAAGGGCCGGCGGCGCGCAGCGTGCGCATCGACCTGCCGCCCTTTACCCTGATCGGGGCGACGACGCGCTCGGGCCTGATCACGACACCGCTTCGCGAGCGCTTTGGCATCCCGTTGCGCCTGGCCTTCTACGAGCCGCCGGAACTGGAGGCGATCATAAGGCGGGGCGCGGAGTTGCTGTCAATGCGCCTCACGGCGGACGGTGCGGCCGAGATCGCCCGGCGTTCGCGCGGCACACCAAGGGTCGCCACCCGGCTGCTGCGCCGCGTGCGCGACTTCGCCGCCGTCGGCAAGGTGGCCTCGGTCGACGCGAAGGCGGCGGACAAGGCGCTGAGCCAGCTGGAGGTCGATCACCTGGGCCTCGATGCGATGGACCGGCGTTACCTGGCGCGGATCGCCGAGCATTACGGCGGCGGGCCGGTGGGCGTCGAGACGCTTTCCGCCAGCCTTTCCGAGGAGCGCGACACGATCGAGGAGGTCATCGAGCCTTTCCTCATTCAACAGGGCCTGATCCAGCGCACGCCGCGCGGCCGCATGTTGACGGCGCTGGCCTATCGCCACCTCGGCCTCGAAGCGCCGAAGACGATCGCCCAGTTCGATCTGCTCGACGCCGGCAAGGAGGAAGGCGCATGACGCAAGCGCCGGTTAAGGGCGGTCATCACTTTTCCGTGCGCGTTTACTACGAGGACACGGACAGCGTCGGCATGGTTTATTATGCGAACTACCTGAAATTCGCCGAGCGCGGCCGCACGGAATTTTTGAGAAGCCTTGGCTTCGATCAGTGGGAAACGCGTTTCGGATTTGCTTTTGTGGTTCGGAGTTGCACGATCGACTACCGAACACCGGCACATCTGGACGATCTGCTTGACGTCGAGACGCGCCTTGTCGACCTTGGCGGCGCAAGCCTGGAGGTCGACCAGACGATCCGACGAGATGATGAAGAACTGGTGCATATGCGGGTGCGCGTTGCCTGTGTGCGCGAGGATGGCAAGGTGGCCCGCATGCCGGCGGAATTACGGGATGGCTTACGCGTCTTTGCATCCCAATCCCAATCCAAGATGAGACGGAGTGCTTGATGGAAAACGAGGCTATACAATCCGTTGCCGTAGGTCAGTCGATCGCAGCGACGGATATGTCGGTGTGGGGTCTGTTCATGCAGGCGGATCCCATCGTCAAACTGGTCATGCTGTTGTTGCTGGCGGCGTCCTTCTGGAGTTGGGCGATCATCTTCGACAAGCTTTTGAAGCTGCGCCGTCTGCGCGAGATCGCCGACCGGTTTGAGGAGAAATTCTGGGCCGGCGGGTCGCTCGTACAGCTTTATGAGCGCGTCGGCCTCAATCCCCAGGACCCGATGTCGGCGGTGTTCGGCGCCGGCATGCGGGAATGGAAAGGGGCTGCCAACGACGGCGGGCCGGCCAGGGAGGGGCGAACCGGCACCGCGCTGCAGCGGGTCGAGCGCGCGATGCGCCTGGCTTTGGGGCGGGAGATGGAAGGGCTGGAGCGCCATTTGACCTTCCTGGCCTCGGTCGGTTCGACGGCGCCCTTCATCGGGCTTTTCGGCACCGTCTGGGGCATCATGAACAGCTTCCAGTCGATCGCGATTTCGAAGAACACGTCGCTTGCCGTCGTCGCCCCCGGCATCGCCGAGGCGCTGTTTGCGACGGCGATGGGGCTGGTCGCCGCCATTCCGGCGGTCGTCGCCTTCAACAAGATTTCGAACGAATTGAAGCGCTATGCGAATCGCGTCGAGGGGTTCTCCGAAGAATTCAGCGCCGTGCTGGCGCGTGATTCCGAAGGAAGGGCATAGCCATGGCCATGCACTTATCGGAAGGCGGTGCCCGCGGCGCCCACAGCGCCTACCGCCCGATGAGCGAGATCAACGTGACGCCGATGGTGGACGTCATGCTGGTTTTGCTGATCGTATTCATGGTGACGGCGCCTCTGATGACGGTTGGCGTGCCGGTCGACCTGCCGAAATCGGACGCCGGCACGCTTGGCGGCCAGGACGAGCCGTTGATCGTTTCCGTCAATTCCAGCGGCGAAGTGTTTCTTCAGGAAACCAAGCTGAAGCTTGCGGAGCTTGCCCCGCGGCTCGTCGCAATCAGCGGCAACAACCCGGAAGCGCGAATTTTCATTCGCGGTGATCAGGCAATCAACTACGGGCGCATCATGGAGGTGATGAGCACGATCAGCGCGGCCGGTTTTAATCGCGTCGGTCTCGTTGCCCGGACCAGCGGCGAGGGGCAAAGGCCGAATCGAGGTTAGGTCAGGTATCCATGCGCAATGGCTTCGTCGGCTCGGCCCTTCTTCATATCGGCGTTATATTCATCGCCTATTATGGTGTGCCCGCGCTTTTCGAGCCCAGCCCCGGCGAGGACCATCCCATCGTAGTCGATTTGGTGACGATCTCCCACGAAACGAACCTGCCGGCGCCGAGCCCGCCGCCAGAGAAACCGGCGCCCAAGCCCGCCGCCGAGACCCGGACGGCGAGCCTGCCGGAAGCGGCCCCGCCGGTGCCCGTCCCGTCGCCGGAACGGACGCGGGAAAAGGCCCCGGAAACGCCGGAGACCGTTGTTCCGCCGCCGCGCCCGAAGGCGAAGCCGAAACCGAAGGCGAAGCCGAAACCGGTGGTGGCGGACCCGTTCGCCTCCGTCCTCAAGACGGTCGAGAAATTCCAGGCCGAGCAGAAGGAGACGGCCGCCGCGACACCGACGCCGCAGGTGCTTCAGGCGCCGAAGCGCTTCGACCCGGCGACGACGCTGACGCTTAGCGAGCTGGACGCCATCCGCAGCCAGATCAGCCGCTGCTGGAACGTGCCGGTCGGCGCCAAGAACGCCGAGAACCTGGTCGTCGACATCCGGGTCCATGTCAATCCGGATGGCACCATCCGCGAGGCGCGCATCCTGGACACGGAGCGCATGCAGCGCGACAGTTTCTTCCGGACGGCAGCGGAAAGCGCCTACCGTGCCGTGATCAATCCGCGGTGCAGCCCCCTTCGGCTGCCGCCCGAAAAGTACGAACAATGGAAGACCTTCACCCTTAGTTTCAATCCAAAGGAAATGCTTGGCACATGATCCGACATAGAAAAAGAAACGAAAAAGACTTCTGGATCGGTGTTCTTTCTCTTTTTCTTTTCGTGCTGGTGGCCCTTCCGGCGCAGGCCGAGCTTCGCATCGACATCACCCGCGGCGTGGTGGAGCCTTTGCCCGTCGCCATCCCGGAATTTGTGGGCAAGAAAACCCAGGAACAGGAGATTGGGCAGAAGATCGCCTTCGTCATCCTGGCCAACCTCGAACGGTCGGGCCTGTTTCGGGGGGTCGATCCCGGCGCCTTTATCGAGAAAAACGTGTCGCTCAACATCCAGCCGCGCTTTGCGGACTGGCGGGTCATCGGCACCCAGGCCCTGATCAATGGCGGCGTCAAGCTCGAGCTGGACGGGCGTCTTCGGGTGGAGTTCCGCCTGTGGGACGTGGTGGCGGAACAGCAGATGCAGGGATTGGCCTATCACACGATGCCCAACAACTGGCGGCGCGTCGCCCACAAGATATCGGAAGCGATCTATCAGCGGATCACCGGCGAGCAGGGCTATATCGACACGCGGATCATCTACATCGCCGAAAGCGGGCCGGCGACACACCGGATCAAGCGACTCGCCGTCATGGACCAGGACGGCGAAAACCATCGCTTCCTGACCGACGGGGAAACGCTGGTGCTGACGCCGCGCTTTTCAAAGACGGCGCAGAAGATCGTCTTTCTTTCCTATTACCAGGACATCCCGAGGGTGTACCTGTTCGACATCGAGACGGGAATTCAGGAACGCCTCGGCGATTTTCCCGGCATGACGTTCGCGCCCCGGTTTTTGCCGGACGATTCCGCCGTCGTCATGAGCTATGCCAAGGAAGGCAATTCCGACATCTACGTCATGGACCTGGACACGCGGCAATCGAAACAGCTGACGTCGAACCCGCCCATCGATACGTCGCCTTCCTTTTCACCGGACGGCGAGCGGGTCGTGTTCAATTCGGACCGCGGCGGCTCGCCACAGCTCTACACGATGAACGCGGACGGGCGGAATGTCCGGCGCATCAGTTTCGGAAAAGGGCATTACGGCACGCCCGTATGGTCGCCGCGGGGGGACCTGATTGCTTTTACAAAGATTTATCAGAACCGCTTTTTCATCGGAGTCATGAAACCGGATGGCAGCGGCGAGCGGCTGTTGACGGAAAGTTTTCGTGATGAAGGCCCGACTTGGTCGCCGAACGGCCGTGTGTTGATGTTTTTCCGTCAGACTCCGGGCAATTCGGACGGAATTGGCGATCGCATCCGGCTCTATTCGATCGACCTCACCGGCTACAACGAGCGCGAGGTGGTTACGCCGCTGGATGCCTCTGATCCGGCGTGGTCTCCACTGATTCCTTGATTTTCCTTGGACTCCCTTGATTCCGTGAATCCGGGCCAGTATGGTTAACCCAACCGTGGGAGTGGGGGAAACATCCCAAGTGTGGGGCACCTTTATGGGGTCTGGCAGGGAGAGACTTTAGGATTTGTAAACCAAATTCGTGATTTAACCGTTCAAACGTCCGATCGGGAGAACAAATTTATGCGTCGATTCTTAGCAATGAGTGCAGCCATCCTCCTCCTCGCTGCCTGCGAGACCCAAACGGCCGGGACAGGAGGGGCCAGGGGTGCCGGAGGCGCTTCGTATGCTGGCGCCGGCAGTACGAGCGCCCAGCAAGAGCTTGGCGCCAATGTGGGCGACCGGGTCTTCTTTGACTTGAACAAACACGAAATACGCGCGGACGCGCAGAAGACGCTCAAGGCGCAAGCCGAGTGGCTTCAGCAGCGTTCGAGCCTCAACATCACGATCGAAGGCCATTGTGACGAACGGGGCACGCGGGAATACAACCTGGCGCTCGGCGAGCGCCGCGCCAACGCGGTGAAGGATTATCTGGTGGCGCTTGGGGTTTCCGCGAACCGGATCACGACGATCAGCTATGGCGAAGAGCGGCCGGTGGCCCTTGGCCATAACGATTCGGCATGGGCGCAGAACCGCCGCGGGGTGACGAAAGTCAACTAAGCATCTCGACGCGATCGACGCTTTCAGCATATGTATCGTCCGTCCGACTCCCGGGTTCTGACCCTTTCGAGTCGGGCGGACGATGCGTATTGGCGATCTGAAAATGAATAGACGGTTTCTGAAAATCGGCGCGCCTGCCCTGTTCGGGCTTCTTCTGGCCGCCCCCGTCCTTGCCCAGAGCCCCGAGGTGGGCAGTCTGCTCGATCGTCTCAACCGCCTGGAGCGAGATCTGCAGACGTTGCAGCGCGAGGTCTATCGCGGCGAAACACCGCCGGCGGCAAGCGGTTCGGTCATCCCGGCGCCATCTCCGGCCGATACCTCGACCCAGGCCGCCCGCGCCGAACTTCGCTTCACGGAACTCGAATCGCAGATCCGCGACCTCACCGGCCGCGTCGAGGAAGTGCAATTCGAACTGACGAAACTGAACGAACGCCTCGACCGTCTGACCGGCGATCTGGAGTTGCGCCTCGGCGCGCTCGAGCGCGGCGGTGCGCCGGCCGGCACCGAGACGGGCTATCTTGCCGTGCCGCCACCGGGCAGCTCGCCGCCGAAAACGGGAGGTCTGCCGCCGGCGCCGGCGACGGTGCCCTCGGCCCTGCCGGTCGAGGAGGTGGCGACCCAGGCAGCGAGCCTGCCGCCGAAGGAAGCCTACAACCATGCCTTTTCCCTGCTTAGCCGGCGGGAATACGCGGCAGCCGAGCGCGAGCTGAAGGCCTTTCTGGAAGCCTATCCGAACGACCCGCTGGCCGGGAACGCGACCTATTGGCTGGGCGAGACTCACTACGTGCGGAACGACTTCCGCCAGGCCGCGGTGACCTTCCTCGAGGGTTACCAGAAGGACCCGAAGGGCACGAAGGCGGCGGACAACCTGTTGAAGCTGGCCAAATCGCTTGGCAATGTGGGCGAGAAGAAGGAAGCCTGCGCCACGCTCGACCGGTTGAAGAAGGAATTTCCGGACGCCTCGGCCACCATCAAGCAAAGCGCGGTGGCCGAACGCAAGCGAAGCGGCTGCAGTTAATTTTGTTCTGAAACCAGACTCAAGACGATGCGCCTGCATGCGAAGGAGTTTGCGGACCTGATGGCCGCGTTCGGTCCCTTCGAGGCGAAGCCGCGCCTGGCGGTGGCGGTTTCCGGAGGGGCGGACAGCCTGGCGCTGACGCTTTTGGCCGCGGATTGGGCGAAGGCGCGGGGCGGGGCGGTGCTAGCGCTGACGGTCGATCACGGGCTTCGCAAGGAGGCGGCGGCGGAGGCCCGCCAGGTGGCGAAATGGTTGCGCGCGCGGCGCATCGCGCACCGGGTGTTGCGCTGGCAGGGAACAAAACCGAAAACCGGCATCCAGGCGGCCGCCCGCGAGGCGCGCTACGGGCTGCTCATGGAGCGCTGCCGGAAGGAAGGCATCCTGCATTTGCTGCTGGCCCATCACGCGGAGGATCAGGCGGAGACGTTCTTGTTCCGGCTGGCGCGGGGCAGCGGCGTCGAGGGCCTGGCCGGCATGCCGCGGCTTTCGGAGCGGGCGGATCTGCGCCTGCTGCGGCCCTTGCTGGACATTCCCAAGGACCGGCTTCGCGAAACCCTGGAGGCGGAAGGCCAGGCATGGATCGAGGATCCCTCGAACCGCAACCGTGCCTTCGCGCGGGTGCGGCTGCGCGACGCCCTGCCGGCGCTTGCCCGTGACGGGGTGACGGTGGAGCGGTTGCAAATGGCGACCCGGCACCTGGCGCAGGTGCGGGCCGAGCTGGAGACGGTGACGGCGATGCTGCTGGCAGCGGGGGCGACGCTTTACCCGGAAGGCTATGCCCGCCTGCGCGGGGAGCCCTTCCGGAGCGTGCCGGTGGAATGCGCCGAAAGCGCGCTGGATCGCCTGTTGCGGGCGGTCGGCGGCTCGCTCCACGGGCCAAGGCGCGAGCGGCTTGGGCGGCTTTGCGCGGCAATGCGCGAGGCGGGCCTTGGCAAGGGGCGCACCCTTGGCGGCTGCCGGGTGCTGCCCGAGAGGGACGGGTTTCTTTTCTGCCGCGAGCGGCGCGGCAACGACGCCCCGCTCGCGGTGCCGCCCGGCGCCGCGCTGCGCTGGGACGCGCGCTTTGCCGTCGAAATGGCGAAGGCCCGGCAGGGCAGCGAATGGGCGAAACGGGCCAGAGGGGTCCGGCTTCGCCCGCTTGGCGCCAGGGGTTGGGCCGAGATCACCGCCGCCGAGCCGGCCTTGCGGGCCGTTCGCCTGCCCGCCGCCGTCCGCCCGACCTTGCCTGCCCTTTGGGACCGCCGCGGGGTGCTTTGCGTGCCCCATCTCGGCTATGCCCGCGAGGCGTTCGCGGCGCGAATCGTGAAGCGCCTGGATTTCCGCCCCGTTCCACCCCTGGCGGGCCCCGCTTTTCCGGTTTAAGGAGGGCGGGGAAGTTCCTATCTTTATAGGGCCGCCGGCCCGGCCGCGCGTGATAGGATGCCCGCCCCGTGAACGGGACGTGGCGAGGCGGCGCAGGCAGGCGTTGAAGGAAAAGCGATGAACAATTTTGGCAAGAACCTGGCACTTTGGGTCGTCATCGTCCTGCTGGTGGTGGCGCTGTTCAACCTGTTTCAGACGCCCTATCAGCAGAGCGGCGTGCAGGAATGGGCCTTCTCGGACTTCCTGGCGGAAGTCGAGGGCGGCCAGGTGCGCGACGTCACCATCCAGGGCCACCAGATCAAGGGCCATTCCCAGGACGGCCGGGCGTTCACGACCTACGCGCCGGACGACCCGGAACTGGTCAACCGGCTGACGAAACGGGGCGTGCGTATCACCGCCGCGCCGGACGAGGAGGGCATGCCGTCGCTGTTCGGCGTGCTGATCTCGTGGTTCCCGATGCTGCTTCTCATCGCGGTCTGGATCTTCTTCATGCGCCAGATGCAGTCCGGCGGCGGCAAGGCAATGGGATTCGGAAAATCCCGTGCCCGGCTGCTCACGGAACATCAGGGGCGCGTCACCTTTGAGGACGTCGCCGGCATCGACGAGGCAAAGCAGGAACTTGAGGAAGTCGTCGATTTTCTGAAGGACCCGCATCGCTTCCAGCGGCTTGGCGGCAAGATTCCGAAAGGCGTGCTGCTGGTCGGCCCGCCCGGCACGGGGAAAACCCTGTTGGCGCGTGCGATCGCGGGCGAGGCGAACGTGCCCTTCTTCTCGATTTCCGGTTCGGACTTCGTCGAGATGTTCGTCGGCGTCGGCGCCAGCCGCGTGCGCGACATGTTCGAGCAGGGCAAGAAGAACGCGCCCTGCCTGATCTTCATCGACGAAATCGACGCCGTCGGCCGGCACCGGGGCGCGGGCCTCGGCGGCGGCAACGACGAGCGCGAGCAGACGCTGAACCAGTTGCTGGTCGAGATGGACGGGTTTGAGTCGAACGAAGGCGTCATCATCATCGCGGCGACGAACCGCCCGGACGTGCTGGACCCGGCCTTGCTGCGGCCCGGCCGCTTCGACCGTCAGGTCGTCGTGCCGGTGCCCGACGTCGTCGGCCGCGAAAAGATTTTGAAGGTTCACATGAAAAAGATCGCGCTGGCGCCCGACGTCAACGCCAAGACGATCGCGCGCGGCACACCCGGTTTTTCCGGTGCGGATCTTGCAAATCTGGTGAACGAGGCGGCCCTGCTGGCGGCCCGCAAGATGAAGCGGCTGGTCACCATGCAGGAAATGGAAGAGGCGAAGGACAAGGTGCTGATGGGCGCCGAGCGCCGCTCGATGGTTATGACGGAAGAGGAAAAGAAGCTCACCGCCTATCACGAGGCGGGGCACGCGCTGGTCGCCATCAACATGGAAGAATCGGATCCCGTCCACAAGGCGACGATCATCCCGCGCGGCCGCGCCCTTGGTTTGGTCATGCGGCTGCCGGAGGGCGACCGGATTTCCGAATCCCGCGGCAAGCTGGAAGCCGACCTCGCCGTGGCGATGGGCGGGCGCGTTTCGGAGGAACTGATCTTCGGCCGCAACAAGGTGACGAACGGCGCCTCGTCGGACATCGCCATGGCCACCCGGATTGCGCGGCGCATGGTGACGGAGTGGGGGATGAGCGACAAGCTTGGCCCGCTGACTTATCAGGCGAACGAGCAGGAACTTTTCCTAGGCCATTCCGTGACGCAGACCCAGCACATCTCGGAAGCGACCTCCGAACTCATCGACGCGGAGGTTCGCGAGATCGTCGAGACGGCGATGAGTCACGCCAAGGAGATCATCACGGAAAAGCGCGACCAGCTCGAGATCATCGCGAAGGGACTTTTGGAATACGAAACCCTGAGCGGAGACGACATCGCCGCCCTGCTTCGGGGCGAGACCATCCACCGCGAGACGGACGAGCCGGACGCCACCGATACGAGCGAGCCGCAGTCTTCCGTGCCCGACACCGACGGCAAGGAAGAGCCGAAGGGCGGCGGCATGGAGCCGAACCCCCAACCGGGCAGCTGACCCTTCGCCGCCATGCCGCGCTGGCGTGATGCAAGCGGACCGCCCCGCTCCTTCGAGGCCGGGGCCCTTTACCTGAGACCCGTCGAACTTCTGGCCGGCGCCGTTGCCGGCCGCGCCTGCCGGGCGGGCGCGGCGGTGCCGCTGGCCGGCGGGCCGCTGGCCTTTCGCCGGGCCGAGCTGGTCGCTCGGACGGCGGAGGGCGTGCGGACCTGGCGGGCGGGCCTCGCGGAAATCCGCGACTGGGCCGAGGCAGAAGGGGGCGCGGTGGCGGCACGCGTGGCCACCCTTGCGGCCCATTGCACGGCGATGCGCCCGCCTTTCGCGGGGCTTCGTCTCGACCGGCCCCGTCTTTTCGGCGTCCTCAACGTGACGCCGGACAGCTTCTCCGACGGCGGCGATTACGCCGATCCCGAAACCGCCGTCGCCCATGGCGCTTTTCTGGCGAAGGCCGGGGCTGCCATCGTTGACATCGGTGGCGAATCGACCCGGCCGGGGGCCGCGCCCGTCACGGTCGAGGAGGAATTGAGGCGCGTACTGCCAGTCATCGGCAAGGTCGCGGCGGCGGGAGCCGTCGTTTCGATCGACAGCCGCCACGCCGACGTCATGGCCGCGGCGCTGGATGCCGGGGCCAGCGTGCTGAACGACGTATCGGCGCTTGGCCACGACCCCGCCGCGCTTGCCCTAGCCGCGAAACGCCAGGCGCCGGCCGTGCTGATGCACATGCGGGGCGAGCCGCGGACGATGCAGGAAAACCCGGAATATGACGACGTCGTGCTCGACGTCTTCGATTACCTCGAAGCGCGCATGGCGGCCTGCGAGGGGGCGGGCCTTCGGCGCGACAAGCTGTGCGTCGATCCCGGCATCGGTTTCGGCAAGACGGCCGCCCACAATCTGGAAATCCTGAATAAGCTTTCGCTCTTTCACGGGCTTGGCGCGGGCATTCTGGTCGGCGTTTCGCGCAAGCGCTTTCTTGGCGAGGGCCGGCCCGACCTTGCGCCGAAGCAGCGCCTTTCGGCATCCATCGCCGCCGCGCTTGGCTGCCTGAACCAGGGGGCGCAATGCCTGCGCGTTCACGACGTGGCCGAATCGGCGCAGGCGATTCGCGTCTGGGCGGCCCTGCAAAACGGGGCCGGCCGTTAAATTTCCTTTTTCGTCCAAGGTCTTCTGTTACAATCCCGGGCAGCGTTTCCGGAAGGAAGGGACCATGCGGAAGCTCTTCGGAACGGACGGAATTCGCGGCACCTCCAATCAGGAGCCGATGACAGCGGAAACGGCGCTGAAAGTCGGCATGGCGGCCGGGCGGCAATTCCTCCGCGGCGATCACCGACATCGGGTCGTCATCGGCAAGGACACACGGCTTTCCGGCTATTTGCTGGAGCCCGCGTTGACCGCGGGGTTCATCTCGATGGGCATGGACGTCATCCTGGTCGGCCCGATGCCGACGCCGGCGGTCGCCATGCTGACGCGCTCGCTGCGGGCCGACATCGGTGTCATGATCTCGGCCTCCCACAATCCCTATCAGGACAACGGCATCAAATTGTTCGGCCCGGACGGCTGCAAGCTTTCCGACGAGATCGAGGCCGAGATCGAACGGCGCATCGACAACGGCACCGAAGAGGACCGCGTGGCGTCCGACCGGTTGGGGCGCGCCATCCGGCTGGACGACGCGCTGGGCCGTTACATGGAACACGTCAAGACGACGTTTCCGCGCGGGCTGACGCTGGACGGGCTTCGCATCGTCGTCGACTGCGCCCATGGTGCCGCCTACAAGGTGGCGCCCACCGTGCTGTGGGAATTGGGCGCGGAAGTCGTGCCGATCGGGGTTTCACCGGACGGTTTCAACATCAACCGGGACTGCGGCTCGACGGCGCCGGAGGCCATGTGCGAGGCGATCGTCGCCAACAAGGCGCATCTGGGCATCGCGCTGGACGGGGACGCGGACCGGATGGTGCTGGCCGACGAGACTGGCCGGCTGGTGGATGGCGACCAGGTCTTGGCCCTGATCGCGCGGTCCTGGCAGGAGGCGAAACGGCTGGAAGGCGGTGGCATCGTCGCCACCGTGATGTCGAATCTGGGGCTGGAGCGGTTTCTGAAATCCCTCGGGTTGGAGCTGGCCCGCGTGCAGGTCGGCGACCGCTACGTCGTCGAATACATGCGCAAGCATGGCTACAACGTCGGCGGCGAGCAATCCGGTCACATCATCTTCAACGATTTCGGCACGACCGGCGACGGCCTGATCGCCGCGCTTCAGGTCTTGGCGGAGATCGTGCGGGCGGAACGGCCGACGAGCGAGGTGGTGCGGTGCTTCGATCCGATGCCGCAGCTGCTTCGCAGCGTGCGCTTCGACGAAGCGGCGCCGCTTGAGGACAAGGGCGTGTTGCAGGCGATCCAGGAGGGGGAAACAACCCTGGGCCAGGACGGGCGGCTCTTGATCCGCAAGTCGGGCACCGAACCGGTCATTCGCGTCATGGCCGAGGGCAGCGACGAAACCCTGATCGATCGCATCGTCGACAACATCGTGACCGCCATCGAACGCACCGCCCGTTAGCTCGCGAACGGCAAGCGGCATGCAAGGGCGGGTTCTCATCATTGCGGGCTCGGATTCCGGCGGGGGCGCCGGCATCCAGGCCGACATCAAGACGGTGACCATGCTTGGCGGGTACGCCGCGACGGCGCTGACGGCGCTGACCGCCCAGAACACGAAAGGCGTTGCCGGGATCGAGGCGGTGCCGGCCGCCTTCGTCCGCCAGCAGATGGAAGCCGTGCTGTCCGATATCGGGGCGGACGCCCTGAAGACGGGCATGCTGCACACCACCGACATCGTCGAGACGGTTGCCGACGTTCTTGCCGAAAGGGCGGCGGGGCTGCCGCTGGTCGTCGATCCCGTCGCCGTGGCGAAGGGGGGCGCGCGGCTGCTTGACGCGAAAGCGATGGCGGCGTTGAAGGAGCGGCTGTTGCCACTGGCAAGCGTGGCGACGCCGAACCTGCCGGAGGCGGAAGCCCTGGCTGGCCGGCCGATTGCTGCGGACGGGCTGGAAGCGGCGGCGCAGGCCCTGCTTGCGCTGGGGCCCAGGGCCGTGCTGCTGAAGGGGGGGCATCTGGAAGGAAACGAGGTGCGGGACGTGCTGGCGACGCCGGAAGGCATCGAGACGTTCACCAGCCCGCGCATCGAAACCCGCCACACCCACGGGACCGGCTGCACGCTGGCTTCCGCGATCGCCACCGGCCTTGCCCAGGGGCTGGATCTGCGCGCCGCCGTGTGCCGCGCCCGCGCCTATGTGGCGGAGGCGATCCGCACCGCGCCCGGCTTCGGGGAAGGGCACGGGCCGCTCAACCACGGCCATCCGTTGAAAGGTGGCGCCGCCTAAAGTGGCCAGAACCGCAAAATCAGCGGCACACTGACGGCGATGATGAGAACGTCGAGCGGCAGGCCCATGCGCCAGTAATCGCCGAATTTGTAGCCGCCGGGGCCCATCACCAGCGCGTTCGACTGGTGCCCGATCGGGGTCAGGAAGGTCGATGACGACCCCACCGCGACCGCCATCAGGAAGGGGTCCGTGTTCACGCCGAGCCCGGTGGCGACGCTGACGGCGATCGGCGCCATCAGAAGGGCGGTGGCGGCGTTGTTGATGACGTCGGTGATCAGCATCGTCACCACCAGCACCAGCACGAGAATCATCACCGGGTCGAGGTATTCCGCAAGGCCGACGATGCCGCCGCCGATGAGGCCGTCGGCGCCGGTGTGCCGCAGGGCCTCGCCCACCGGGATCATGGCGCCGAGCAGCACGATGATCGGCCATTCGATGCTTTCGTAAAGCTCGCGCAGCGACAGCAGGTCGCAGGCCACGAAAACCAGCACGGCGCCGGTAAAGGCCACGGGCGCCGGCAGGATGCCGAAGGTGGTCAGCGCAATGGCGACGGCGAAGACGCTGACCGGAAAAACGGTCTGGCGGCGCTTGCCGAGCCGCAGGTCACGGCGCGCCAGGGGCAGGCAGCCGAGCTCGGACATCGCCTCGGACAGTGCGACCTTGTCGCCCTGCAGCAGCAGGACGTCGCCGGCCTGATAGCGGATGCGCCCCAGCCGTTCTTTCACCGGCACGCCGTGCCGGGCAACGCCCAGCATGTTGATTCCAAAGCGGGCGTGCAGCCGGAGGCTGCGTGAGGTCTGGCTTTCCATCGCCGAGCCGGGCGGCACGACGGCCTCGGTCAGGCGCACATCGTCCGAACGGATGGTTTCCGCGCTCAGGCCTTCGCTGCCGATAAGCTCGAGCTTTGCCTGATCGACCAACGTGCGCAGCGCCTCCGGGTCAGCCTCGAGAATCAGGATGTCGCCCTTCTGCAAGCGGATGAAGCTGGAAGGGGCGAGAAACTTTCGTTCGCCCCGGATGAGCCCGACGATGGCAACGTCTCCCTGGCCGAGGGATTCCAGTTCCTGCAACGGCGCGCCGACATATTCCGAATCCGAATCCAGCCGCGCTTCCGTGATGTAGTCCTCGATGTGCTCGAACACGGTATCGGCGTGGATGGTACCTTTCCGTTGCGGCAACAGCCGCCAGCCGATGAGGGCGACGAAACTAATACCGACAACGGCGACGCCGGCGCCGACGGGCGAGAAGTCGAACATGCCGAAGGGCGTGCCGCTGATCGTTTCGCGGTAGGTAGCGATGATGATGTTCGGCGGGGTGCCGATCATCGTCATCAGGCCGCCCAGGAGCGAGCCGAAGGAAAGCGGCATCAGCACGACGGAGCTGGAGCGGCCGGCCTTGTTGGCGAGCTGAAGCGCTACCGGCATCATCAGGGCCAAGGCGCCGACGTTGTTCATGACGGAGGAAAAGAGGGCGACGGCGCAGGTAAGGGCGGCGATCTGCAGGGTCGTGTGGTCGCCGAAGCGCCGCATGCTGTTGGCCAGCATGTCCGGGATCGCGGAGTGGTGCAGCGTGCGGGTGATGATCAGGACGGCGGCGACCGTGATAACGGCCGGGTGACCAAAGCCGGAGAAGGCCTGCTCGGCGGGCACGATGCCGGCGACGACGGCTGCCATCAGCGCGCCGATGGCGACTACGTCGTAGCGCCATCTGCCCCAGATGAAGAACGTCAGTGCAGCCACCAGAATGGCGAACAAGGCGGCCTGGTCTACCGTCATGCGGGCTTCCCCCCGTCACATTCTTTTGGGGCCCAGTGGCCCGTTGGGAGAGAGAGTACCTGCCGTTCGACCTTCCGGCAAATCGCGAATCCGGGCCCGATCCGCCGTTGACGCACTGCGCCTCTCCCCACTAAACTCCGCGCGAATTTGCCGTTCCGGCGGGCGTCTCCACAGGGAAACACATGAAGAAGCCGACGATTCGGCCGGAGAGTCCTTTTTTCTCGTCCGGCCCATGCGCGAAACGTCCCGGGTGGTCGCTCGACGCGCTGAAAGACGCCGCCGTCGGCCGTTCGCACCGCTCGAAACCGGGCAAGGCGAAACTTGCCGAAGCCCTGACGCGAAGCCGCGACCTGTTGGGGCTGCCGCCGGATTATCGCATCGGCATCGTGCCGGGGTCGAACACCGGTGCCTTCGAGATGGCGATCTGGTCGATGCTGGGGGAGCGCGGTGTCGACGTGCTGGCCTGGGAAAGCTTCGGCAAGGGCTGGCTGACGGACATCACGAAACAGTTGAAATTGAAGGACGTTCGCAGTTTCGAGGCGGATTACGGCGTCATCCCCGACCTAAGCCAGGTGGACACCGACCGCGACGTCGTCTTCACCTGGAACGGCACGACCTCCGGCGTGCGCGTGCCGGATGGCGCGTGGATCGCATCCGATCGCAAGGGGCTTACGTTCTGCGACGCGACCTCGGCCGTCTTTGCGATGGCGTTGCCGTGGGACAAGCTCGATGTGACGACGTATTCCTGGCAGAAGGTCATGGGCGGCGAAGCGGCCCACGGCGTTTTGATCCTGAGCCCGCGCGCCGTCGACCGGCTGGAAAGCTACACGCCGGACTGGCCGCTGCCGAAAGTGTTCCGCATGACGAAAGGCGGCAAGCTGATCGAGGGCATTTTCGCGGGCGAAACCATCAACACGCCATCGATGCTTTGCGTCGAGGACGCGATCGACGCGCTGAAATGGATGGAAAACGCGGGCGGAACGAAGGCGATCGTCGCGCAGACCGAAGCCAACCTTGCCGCAATTGCCGGCTGGGTTGAAAAGACGCCGTGGATCGAATTTCTGGTCGAGGAGCCGGCGATCCGCTCGGCCACCTCGGTCTGCTTCAAGGTCGAGGATGCCTGGTTTGCCGCCCTGGACGCGGCGACGCAGACGGCCACGCTGAAGGGGATGGTCGGGATGCTTGAAAAGGAAGGCGTCGCTTACGATATCGGGGGCTACCGTGACGCCCCGCCGGGCCTTCGGATCTGGGCCGGGGCCACCGTGAAAACGGCCGATCTCGAGGCGCTTTTCCCCTGGCTGGACTGGGCCTTTGCCGAAACGAAGGCCAACGCTTAAAACGGACACGCCATGCCAAAAGTTCTGATCGCCGACAAGATGAGCCCCCGTGCCGAAGAGATCTTCCGCGAGCGCGGCGTCGAGGTCGACAACAAGCCCGGGATGAAGCCGGAAGAGCTTGCCGCCTGCATCGGGGAATATGACGGGCTTGCCGTGCGTTCGGCGACGAAAGTCACGACGGACATCCTGGACCGGGCGGGGAATCTGAAGGTGATCGGCCGCGCCGGGATCGGGGTCGACAACGTCGACGTGCCGGCGGCCACCGCACGCGGCGTCGTCGTCATGAACACGCCTTTCGGCAACGCCATCACGACGGCGGAGCACGCGATTACGCTGATGTTCGCGCTGGCCCGCCAGATTCCGGCGGCGAACAGCTCGACCCAGGCCGGCAAGTGGGAGAAGTCGAAATTCATGGGCGTCGAGCTGACCGGCAAGACGCTGGGCATCATCGGCTGCGGCAATATCGGCGCCATCGTCGCCGACCGGGCGCTGGGCCTCAAGATGAAGGTGCTGGCCTACGACCCCTTCCTGGCGCCGGAACGGGCGACGGACCTTTGCATCGAGAAGGTCGAGCTCGACGAGCTGCTGGCGCGGTCCGACTTTATTACGCTGCATACGCCGCTGAACGACGCGACGCGGGACATGCTGAACGCCAAAGCCTTCGCCAAGATGCGCGATGGCGTGCGGATCATCAACTGCGCGCGCGGCGGACTCGTCAACGAGGCGGATCTGAAGAGGGCGATCGAGGCGGGCAAGGTGGCGGGTGCCGCCGTCGACGTCTATTCGGAGGAACCGGCGCGCGAGAACGTGCTGTTCGGCATGGAGCAGGTCATCGCCACCCCGCATCTCGGCGCGTCGACGTCCGAGGCCCAGGAGAACGTGGCCATTCAGGTCGCCGAGCAGATGGCGGACTACCTTCTGACCGGCGCCGTGACGAACGCCATCAACATGCCGTCCGTAACGGCGGAGGAAGCCGTGCGGCTGCGCCCCTACATGACGCTGGCGCGCCAGCTGGGCAGCTTTACCGGCCAGCTGACGGAAACCGGAATCGAGGCGGTAACGATCGAATATGCCGGCCACGTCACCGAACTGAACACGCGTCCGCTGACGGCGCTGGTGCTGGAGGGGTTGTTGGCGCCGCTCATGGAATCGGTGAACATGGTGAACGCGCCGACCATCGCCCGCGAACGCGACATCGACATCACCGAGGTCAAGCACGAGCGGGAGGCAGACTACCAGACCCTGATCCGGCTCGTCGTGAAGACGGAAAAACAGACCCAGAGCGTCGCCGGCACGCTGTTCGGAGGGGACAAGCCCCGCGTCGTTCAGGTCAACGACATCGCGGTCGAGGCCGAGCTGGGGCCGGACATGCTTTTCGTGGCGAATCAGGACAAGCCCGGCTTCATCGGCAAGCTGGGCAGCGTGCTGGGCAATCACGGGGTGAACATCGCCACCTTCCATCTGGGCCGCGAGGCGCCGAACGGCAACGCGCTGGCCCTGATCCGGGTGGACGCGCCGGTCGACGAGGCGACGCTCAAGGAAGTTCGCGCGATCCCGGAAGTCCTGCAGGCGGCGACGCTCTCTTTCTAGGAAATCGAAGGGAAATTCCGTAAGTTACGGCGGAACGCCCGCCGGGATTTCCGTTTGCCGTGAGCCTGGAAACCGGTTAGACCGAAGCCGCCCGCCGACCGGGCTCAAGCGGGCCATTCCCCTGGGGGTGGGGGAGATGCCATGACCGATTTGTCCAAAAAAGCATTGCTGCCGACCGGGCTTCGCGACGTCCTGCCACCGGACGCGGCCGTCGAGGCGCGGGCCATGGAGACGCTGGTCGCCTCCTTCGCCGCCCACGGCTACGAGCGCGTGGCGCCGCCGCTTGTCGAATTCGAGGAAAGCCTGCTGGGAGGCGCCGGGGCCGGCGTGGCCAATACGACGTTTCGGATCATGGACCCGGTTTCCCAGCGCATGATGGGCGTGCGCCCCGACATGACGCTGCAGGTGGCCCGCATCGCCCGGACGCGTCTGGCCGACGTGCCGCGCCCGCTCCGGCTTTGCTATGGCGGCCAGGTGCTGCGCGTGCTGGGCAGCCAGCTTCGCCCCGAGCGGGAATTCGCCCAGGCCGGCGTCGAGCTGATCGGATCGGATTCGGAAAACGCCGATCTTGAAGTCGTGCTGCTTGCCATCGAATCGCTGGAAAGCGTCGGCGTGCCCAACCTTTCGATCGACCTCAACCTGCCGACGGTGGTGCCGGCAGTGTGCGAGAATCTGGGCCTCGACCTCACCCGCGGCGCGCCGGTGCGAAACCACCTCGACCACAAGGACGCGACCGCAATCGCCGGCCTCGGCGGCGAGGCGGCGAAGGTGCTGGGCGCGCTGCTCGACGCGGCGGGTCCGGCGGAACGCGCCCTTGAGCTGTTGCAGAAGATCAAGCTTCCGAAACCGGCGGCGGAAGAACGCGCGCGTCTGACCGGGCTGGTCGAACGGTTGCGCGCAGCGGCGCCCGACATCGGGCTGACGGTCGATCCGGTCGAGAACCGCAGTTTCGAATACCATTCGGGCCTGAGCTTCACCTTCTTTGCGCTCGACGTGCGCGGCGCGCTGGGCCGTGGCGGGCGCTATTCGGCCGGCAATGGCGAGACGGCGACCGGGTTCACGCTGTTCCTGGACCGGGTGCTGCGCGCCCTGCCGCCGGCCACCCAGGAACGTCGTCTTTACCTGCCGTTTGCGACCCCGGCCGGGGAAGGCGTCCGGCTGCGCAAGGAAGGTTGGGTCACCGTTGCCGCATTAGAGAAGGACAAGGACCCGGAAGCGGAGGCGCGGCGGCTGGGTTGCACGCATCTTTACCGTTCCGGCGACGTCGTCGCGGTGAAAGCGAAATAGGAGCGGGGCAAGCATCATGGCAAACGTCGCCGTCGTCGGCGCCCAATGGGGCGACGAAGGGAAGGGAAAGATCGTGGACTGGCTCTCGGAGCGCGCCCAGGTCGTCGTGCGCTTTCAGGGCGGGCACAACGCCGGCCACACCCTCGTCATCGACGGCGAGACCTACCGGTTGAGTCTGCTGCCGTCGGGGATCGTGCGGAAGGGCAAGCTTTCGATCATCGGCAACGGCGTCGTCATCGACCCCTGGGCGCTGCTGGAGGAAATCACCCAGCTGGGCGGGCAGGGCGTCGCGGTGACGCCGGAGAATTTGCGCATCGCCGAGAACGCGCCGCTGATTCTGCCGCTGCACCGCGAGCTCGACCTGGCCCGGGAAGAGGCCAGCGGCAAGACGAAGATCGGCACGACGAAGCGGGGCATCGGGCCTGCCTATGAAGACAAGGTGGCGCGGCGCGCGATCCGTGTCTGCGACCTGGCCGAGGCGGACACCCTGCTGGAGCGCATCGAGGGCCTGCTGGTCCATCACAACGCGCTGCTGCGCGGGCTTGGCCTCGAGGAAGTCGACGGCGCGGCCCTTCACAAGGAACTTCTGGAAGTGGCGCCGAAAATCCTGCCCTTCGCCGGCACCGTCTGGCGCGAGCTCGACCGGGCGCGGCGGGGCGGCAAGCGCATCCTGTTCGAGGGCGCGCAAGGCGCCATGCTCGACATCGATCACGGCACCTATCCGTATGTCACCTCCTCGAACACGCTGGCCGCCCAGGCGGCGGCTGGGGCGGGCATCGGTGTCGGCGCCATCGGCTACGTGCTGGGCATCACGAAGGCCTACACGACGCGCGTTGGCAGCGGCCCCTTTCCGACCGAGCTTGACGACGAAACCGGCCGGCGCCTCGGCGAGCGCGGCAACGAGTTCGGCACCGTTACCGGACGCAAGCGCCGGTGCGGCTGGTTCGATGCGGTGCTGGTGCGCCAAGCGATCAAGGTCGGCGGCATCGACGGCATCGCGCTGACGAAGCTGGACGTGCTGGATGGGCTTCCCGAGATCAAGGTGTGCGTCGGCTACCGGCAGGGCAAACAGACCTTCGATCACCTGCCAGCCCTACCGGCCGCGCAGGCCGCCGTCGAACCCGTCTACGAGACTCTTCAGGGCTGGCAGGAAAGCACGCGCGGGGCGCGTTCCTGGGCGGAGCTGCCGGCCACGGCGGTCAAGTACATTCGCCGCATCGAGGAGCTGATCGACGCCCCGGTGGCCCTTCTTTCCACCAGCCCGGAGCGCGAGGACGCCATCCTCGTCCACGATCCGTTCGCGGATTAACGTTCTAACACGTTGATTTCGTTATTCGATCTTTTCAAAACCCGGTAAAGCGTTAACGCTTTCTTTTCTTTCCCGTCGCAGAATTGAAGGGACGCATTCTGTGCACGAAACGGGGAAGAGATGGCGGCGGTCGAGAAGCCAGCTGCTGCGGAGGCGCCGGAGACCTCATGGCCCGAGGCCAAGGCGCCAGCCGCGGGTGGTTTTTTGCTAAAAGGACGGTACCGGATCCAGCAGGATGCGCGGTTGCCCGATTACGACTCGCCCACGGCGGCGGCCTATCTGGCTGAGGACACGCTGCGCAAGGATCGCCGCCTTCTGGCCTATGTCTGCGAATCGTCCCTGCCGTTGCGCTGGCAATTCCTCGAACATCAGCGTCAACAGAACATCCGCGGCATCCTGAGCTTCGTCGACGAGGGCGGCCTTGCCTGGCCCTCCGCCAAGAACGAATGCCCGGTCATCGTTTGCGGCCGGCCCGGCCCCCGGCTCATGCCTTCGCTCGACACGGCGATCGCGCCGATGATGCCGCAGGAGATCAGCACGGTGGTCGTCGCGTCGCTGGTCGAGGCGTTGCGCGGGCTTGAAGTGCGCGAGCTTACCCATCGAGGCATCCGGCCGGACAATCTTTTTTACGCCGACGAGAAGGAAAAGAAGCGCGTCGTGCTTGGCGAAGCCGTGACGGCGCCGGCGGCCTATAACCAGCCGGTCCTGTTCGAGCCGATCGAAAGCGGCATGGCCGATCCGGCGGGCCGTGGCCAAGGAAGCCAGGAAGACGACATCTACGCGCTTGGGGTGACGGTGCTGACCCTGCTGTTCGGCAAGCTGCCGGTGCAGGAGATCGGGAACGAGGCCATCCTGAGGGGCAAGATTCAAAAAGGTTCCTACGCCTATCTCGTGGGCAGCCGGGCGCTGCCGTTGCGCATGATGGAACTGCTGAAGGGGCTGCTTGCCGACAACGTGGAGTATCGCTGGGGGCTGGACCGGATCGAGCACTGGCTGGACGAGCATCGCGAGCACGGCCACGCCAACGCCCCGGCCGTGGCGCCCCATATCTTTACCTTCCGCAAGGAGCAGTACACGACCGCCCGCGCCCTTGCCTGCGCCTTCCTGGAGCATCCCCAGCAGGCCTTCCGGGCCATTCAGGAAAGCCGGTTCGAGGCTTGGGCGGCCCGCAGCCTGACGAACCCGGACACCGCCCGAGCCATCACCGAAGAGATCAACAACGCCCGCAGCTCGCCGCTTTCCCCGGAGCGTCTGGTGGCGCGGGTCGCCATCCTGCTCGATCCGAAGGCGCCGCTTCGTTACAAGAGTTTTACGTCCATGATCGACGGTTTCGGCGGCATCCTCGCGGCCGGCTTCGGCGAGGACGAGGTGCGGCACAATTTTGCCGACGTCGTGCGCCTGCATCTGCCCCAATACTGGATGACGGCCCAGGGGCTGCGCGAGGCGGCAAACCGCAAGCGCCTGCAGCGCCTGCACCGGATCGAACATTTCCTCAACCGCCGCGGGCTTGGGTTCGGGCTGGACCGTTGCCTGTACGAGCTGGTGCCGGGCCAGCGCTGCCTGAGCCCGCTCGTGCTGCCGCATTACTGCGTGCGCGTCTCGGAATTGCTGCCGGCGCTGGAGGCCGCGACCAGCGACCAGCAGAAACTGGTCGAGCCGATCGACAGCCACCTTGCCGCCTTCATCGCCGCCCGCTTCCCCGGCCGGATCGACGCTTTTCTCGTTTCGCTGGCTTCGCCGACGGGGTCCGCCGAGCGCGTGCTTGGCATCCTGGGACTCCTGGCCAGCCTGCAGGACCGTTATGGCCCGGCGAAACTGCCGGGCCTGGCCAGCTGGCTGCACCGGCTGCTGCCGCCGGTCATCGAGAGTTACCACAACCAGGCGTTCCGCAAGCAAATGGAGCAGCAGGTCGAAGGGGTCATCGGCAAGGGCAGCCTGGTCGCCCTGTACAATTTGATCGGCAACCCGGCGCGCCGCCGCGCCGACCGCCGCGCCTACGCGCTAGCCCGCAACCGCTACACGCGTTCGCTGGCGGAGACGGCAAAGCTTGATCGCAAACTCAAGGAGTTGCCGTTGACGTCACTGGTGCTTGGGCACGTGTTCGCCATCCGCTTTTCGATACTGATCGCGCTGATTTCCTTCAGCCTCATGCTTTCGCGTTACATCTAGGGCACGCCATGGCGAAACCACCGCTCCGACCGATCCCCAGACACCGAACGCGCCGCCCGCCGCCCGCCGAGAAGATGTCACTTGGCCTTTGGTGGATTTTCGGCGTGCTTTTCCTTGTCATGGCGTCGGCCTTCGCCTTTTCGACCGTCATCCTCCTGACGGTCGGCCTGCTGCCGGCCTGGGTCGCCTTCGTCGTCGACCGCAACCCGACGAAGGCGGCCGGGAAAAGCGTGATGTCGCTGAACCTGGTCGGAGTGGCGCCCTATCTGATCGATTTGTGGGTGGTCGGCCGGGCGGGGCAGATGGACAAGGCCTACGGGATGCTCACGGACCCCTTTACGTGGTTCGTCATCTATGGCGCGGCCGCCGTCGGCTGGGTCATCTATCTCGGCATGCCGCATCTGATCGCGGGCTATGTCGAGATGCGCACCCTGCAGCGCAAGGCCCATCTGGTAAGGCTGCGTCAGGAGATTGTCGAGGAATGGGGTGAAGAAATCGCCGGCGCAATGTCACGGCAGGGGGACTAAGCCGGTGCGCCGGCGACCTTAGGGGAGCTATGGATTAAGCCGCTGTTCAATAATGGCGTTCTTCATCGCCTTTTGCAGCTTCGTGAAAGCCCTTGATTCGATCTGACGGATCCGTTCGCGCGAGATGCCGTATTCCTTGCTGAGCTCTTCAAGCGTCAGCGGTTCGTCGCGCAGCCGACGTTCCGTCAGGATGTGGCGTTCGCGCTTGTTCAGGCCTTTCATCGCCGAACGCAGCAAATCGCGGCGGTTCGTCAGTTCCTCGTTTTCGGCGAGGCGCGTTTCCTGATCGATATCGTTGCTTTTCAGCCAGTCTATCCATTCCCCGTCGCTGTCGGCCCGCAGGGGAGCGTTCAGGGAATGGTCCGGCCCGGCCATGCGCCGGTTCATCTCGACGACTTCGTGTTCGGGAACGTCGAGGCGGTCGGCGATTTCCGTAACGAGTTCCGGCGAAAGATCGCCTTCGTCGACGGCCTTCAGCTGGCCTTTCAGCCGGCGCAGGTTGAAGAACAGTTTCTTCTGGGCCGCGGTCGTGCCCATTTTCACGAGCGACCACGAGCGCAGGATGTATTCCTGGATCGAGGCGCGGATCCACCACATCGCATAGGTCGCAAGCCGGAACCCGCGGTCCGGGTCGAAACGCTTTACCGCCTGCATGATTCCGACATTGCCTTCGGAAATCAGGTCGGCAAGCGGCAGGCCATAGCCGCGATAGCCCATGGCGATCTTGGCGACGAGACGCAGATGGCTCGTCACCAGACGATGGGCCGCGTCCGAATCGCCGTATTCGGCGAAGCGTTTGGCGAGCATGAATTCTTCGTCCGGCTCCAGCATCGGAAACTTCCGGATTTCCTGGAGGTAACGGCTCAGATTCTGTTCCGGAGAAAAGTTCAGCGCGACGAGTGCGGTCATGGCTTCCATCCTCCTGGGCTTGCGCCCGCTGGCTTGCGAGTGTTTGGCACTCTTAACATTTGAGTGCCAGACTACCCAATTCGCCCCTTACCTGTCAACGAATAAGTTAGTATATCAACATACTAGGTTGAAGATTAAAGGATTTCTAGACTTTTTATTAAGCCCGCAAAATCCTTTGGTAAGGGCGATTTAAAGTCTAACCGTTTTCCGTCGCGGGGGTGGTCAAATCCAATCACATGGGCGTGTAAGGCCTGACGGTTGAAGGCTTGCAGGGCGAGGGCCGCCGATTCCGCCAGACCCGCCGGGGGCGGCCGCCGGCCGCCATAGACCGGGTCGCCGATCTGGGGGTGGCCGAGAGCGGCCAGATGGACCCGGATCTGGTGGGTCCGCCCGGTCTCGAGCCGGCATTCGACGAGGCTGAAGGCCCGGCCGAAGCGCTGCACCACCTTGTAGCGGGTCCGGGCCGGCTTGCCGCCCCTGGAGAGGACCGCCATCTTCTTGCGCTGTTTCGGGTGGCGCCCGATGGGGCGGTCGATCAGGCCGGAGGCCGGCGCCGGCATGCCGGCGACGAGCGCGAGATAGACCCGCTGCAGCCGGTGCGCCGCCAGCTGGGCGGCAAGCGAGCGGTGGGCGGTGTCGTTCTTGGCGGCGAGCATGAGGCCGGAGGTGTCCTTGTCCAGCCGGTGCACGATGCCGGGCCGGGCGACGCCGCCGATGCCGGACAGGCTTTCCCCGCAATGGTGGAGCAGCGCGTTGACGAGCGTGCGATCCGGATTGCCGGGCGCGGGGTGCACGACGAGGCCGGCCGGCTTGTCGATGACGAGCAGGTCGTCGTCCTCGTAGGGGATGGAAAGGGAAATGGCCTGGGCTTCCGGCGTTGCGGGTACGGCCGCCGGCACGTCGAGCGTGTAGCTTTCCCCCGGTTTGACCCGGTAGGAGGGGTCCGTTATCGTTCGTCCGCCCAGGCGAAGCTGGCCGGTTTCGATCAGTCGCTTGAGGCGGCTTCGCGAAAGTTCGGGCGCCGCCCCGGCCAGAAAACGGTCGAGGCGATCGCCTTTCTCCCGGCTGGATGGGGTAAGACGGAGCCGGCGGGCGGGTGCCATTTTTTCCTTCTTTTTCTTGGTCCTGAAAGGAGACTGGCGGAAAGGATGCGGGGGCTCAAGTTCCTGGTCGTTTTCTTAGGCGTCGTCATCCTGGGCGGCCTGGTCGTCCTTGGCATGACGATCGCCAGCCGCACGTCCGGCCCAGTGGACGGCGCGAAGCCTTTCGAAACCGTGAAAGTGGCGCTGCCCAAGGGCGCCCGCGTCGCGGAGACGCGGACGGAAGGGGACCGGCTGGTCCTGCGCCTCGCCCTGGAGGGCGGCGGGGAACGCCTGTTGATCCTGAGCCTCAAGGACGGCCGGCTTCTGGGCACGATCGAGCTTGCGAGGGAGCCGTGATCCGGCTGAAGCCCGATCACCTGGCCGACATCGAAGCGGCGGCGGAAGCGGCCTATCCCTATGAAGCCTGCGGGCTGCTCGTCGGCCGGGCGGTGGGGGCGGACGCTATCGAGGTTACCCGCGTCGTGCCGAGCCGCAACGTCGCCGCCGAACAAGAGGCGCGCAAGGACCGCTTCGAGATCGACCCGAAATTGCGCTTCGACGTCATGCGGGAATGCGAGGGCGGGCCCGAGGACATCGTCGGCCACTACCATTCCCACCCGGACCATCCGGCCGAGCCTTCCGCCATCGACCTTTCGATGGCCTATGACCGGGAATATGTCTGGGTCATCGCCGCCGTCGCGGCGGGCCGGGTGGCCCGCGTCGCGGCCCACCGGCTGAACCGGGCGGGGGACGCCTTCGAGGAGATCCCGCTTCGGGTGCAAGGGCAGGAAGGCGCTTGATTGCAGGCGCGGGTTCGGGCAAGACTCGGCCCCCTTCACCGGGTCCCCTTCGTCTAGCGGTCCAGGACATCGCCCTCTCACGGCGAAAACAGGGGTTCGATTCCCCTAGGGGACGCCATTTCCGGAAATTGCGCTGTTACCTTCCCGCCGTTTCCGCACCTTCGCCGCCGAAGCGGGTGGCGAAGTAGCCGATGACGAGGCCGACGAACGCGCCTTCGGCCGTGAACCAGAAGGGCGATTGCAGGACACCGTCCGGGCCGAAGATCGCCATCATGTACGATTTGAAGCTGTCATAGGCGAAGAAGGTGAGGACGAAGTTCATCCACGCGCCGAGCAGCGGTGAGCGAACCCACCAGGGGAGAGGAAGCTTCAGCACGGGGTGGTAGGTAAAGACGCCGAAGACGCCGACGATGGCGCCGAGCGTCGTGTACCAGAAGAGGATGCCGATGCGCGGCAGCCAGCCCACCTCCGGCACGAAATAGGGAAAGAAAAGAAGGCCGGCCAGCCCGAAAAGGAAGCCGATGCCCTTGCCGATGGCGATCCGGGTAACGAGCGAGGGATTCCCGAACATGGGCATCTTCCGGCGTTGATTTCTGCCGATTCTAGGCGGTCAGCCGCCCCGGCGCCAGCCGACGCGGGATTTGCACCGGGTGCAGATTCGCTCGCCCGCCCAGGTGCTTTCAAAGGATTCCGCGCACATCAGGCAGGTGCGTTCTTTTGGCTCCGTTTCCTCCAAATCGTCGAGGCAGGAGTCTATGGATTTCGCGTCCGTTTTCATCTTATGGTGGATATATGGGGTGGTTTTCCAAAAAGACAACGATTCCCCATAGGTTTGCAGGGAGGCGTCCATGTGTTTCTTCGTCAGCCTGGTCCTGGCCACGATCCTCGTAACGGTTGGCTTTTTTGTCCTTGTCGCTGCCGGCAAATCGGAAGGCGCGCTCGCCAAGTTCGGCCGCATTCTCGCCATCTGGCTTTTCGTGCTGGCCGTGGTGCCGCCGGCCGGCAGCGCGTATGCGGCGTTTTCCGGCAAATGCCCGGTTGCGAAGGCCCTGAAAGGCAAGATGTACGACCATCGCGGCGCGTGGCGCCAGAAGATGCACGAGCATTGGGAAGAGCGCATCCGCCAGCACATTGAAGAAATGCACGGCGACAAGTAACAAGCCACCGGCAGCATCAGGGGGGAATCTTGAAAAGCCAGGCGCTCGTCGAGCATGGCGCGCCGCTTCGGGAAGCGGCGAAGACGGACCCGGTCCCGAAGGGGACGGAAGTTCTTTTGCGCGTCGCCCATTGCGGCGTCTGCCATTCGGACGTTCATCTTCAGGACGGCTATTTCGGCCTTGGCGGCGAGAAGAAGCTGGATACGACCGGGCTGCACCACCTGCCCTTCATCCTTGGCCACGAGATCGAAGGCGAGGTCGCGGCCCTGGGCGAGGCGGCGACGGGCGTGAAGCCGGGCGAGCGGCGCGTCGCCTTTCCCTGGATCGGCTGCGGCGACTGCGCCATCTGCACAGCGGGCGCGGAGCATCTTTGCAACCGGCCGCGGGCGCTTGGCATTCACGTGGACGGCGGGTTCAGCGACCGGGTGATGGTGCCGCATCCGCGCTACCTGCTTGACCATGACGGCATCCCGGCGGATCTGGCCGCGACCTACATGTGTTCGGGCCTAACCGCGTTCAGCGCGCTCAAGAAGATCGGCCGGGCCGGGGCGGGCGAGGCCATCGCCATCGTCGGTCTTGGCGGCGTCGGCATGATGGGGCTTCGCTTTGCCCGCGCCCTTTTCCCGGAGGCGACGCTGATCGGCGCCGACATCGACGAAAGAAAACGGAAGGCGGCGGCGGATGCCGGGGCGGAGCTTCTCTACGACAGTGCCGAGGAGGACGCCGCGAAACGCCTGATCAAGGAAACGCAAGGGGGGGTGGCCGCGGCGATCGACTTCGTCGGCTCGGAGGCCAGCCTCGGCTTTGCCAACCGGGTGGCGCGAAAGGGCGGCAAGGTCGTCATTGTCGGCCTTTTCGGCGGGCGGTTCTCGATGCCGATCCCGATGTTTCCGTTGCGCGCCATCTCGCTGATCGGTTCCTATGTGGGCTCGCTTGCGGAGGCGCAGGAGATGCTGGCTCTTGTCAGGGCGGGCCAGGTCAGCCCCATTCCGCTGGAGTCGCGCCCGCTCGATCAGGCGAACCGGACGCTGGACGATCTGCGCGCCGGTCGCGTGGTGGGGCGCGTCGTGCTTGACTGCGCGGCCTGAAACCTGAAACGGGAATTCCCATGCAATTGTCCTTCGTAAAAAAAGCGGTGCCGTGGATCGGCGTGGTGGTGGTGGCCGCGGTGGTCCTTGCCACGAGCGACTTCGTTGATTTCGACTTTGATTTCGACAAGGAGGAAAGCGTCGAGGTCCTGACGAAGATGGCGGAGGCCGGCGATCTGGAGGCGCGGTACAAGCTCGCGCTTCGCTATGAGGACGGCCGCGGCGTGGCGCAGAACTACCGGGAAGCGGTGCGGCTTTTCCGCGAGGCCGCCGATCAGGGCTATGCCCACGCCCAGAACAAGCTGGGCCTCGCCTATGCGCGCGGGCGCGGCGTGCCGCCGGACGCGGAGGAGGCCATCGCCTGGGTCCTCAAGGCGGCCGAACAGGGGCTGGTCGAAGCCCAGAGCAACATGGGCGTTTTTCACGCCCAGGGCATCGGCGTGAAGGCCGATCTCGTCGAGGCGATGAAGTGGTTCCGCAAGGCGGCCGATCAGGGCTTCGTCTATGCCCAGTACAATCTGGGCCTGGCCCATAGCCAGGGGCACGGCGTGCCGATGGACCAGACGGAGGCCGTGCGCTGGTTCGAGCGGGCGGCCGAACAGGAGCTGGCGGCGGCCCAGCACCGCCTCGGCGTCCATCTGCTGGAGGGGGAAGGCGCGCCACAGGACGCGACGGGGGCCATCGCTTGGTTCGAGAAGGCGGCCAATCAGGGATACGTCTACGCCCAGTTCGGGCTCGGCGAAGTTTACGCGGAAGGCAAGGCTGTTCCAAAGGACGCCATCAAGGCCTATCAGTGGTTCAGCGTCGCGCTCGACCAGGGATTCCGCGGCGCGGTCGAGGCCCGCGCCCGCGTCGCCAACGAGATGACGCAAACCGAAATCGACATCGCCGAAACGCTGACGGCGGAATGGCTTCACAAGCACGGCGACCAGCAGCCCTAGCCGGTCTTCTGCCTTCCGGCGGGTTGCGCTAACATGTCCGAATCCATCAGGGAGGAAACGTCATGGCCGAAGCACAGGCAAAGAAAACGGAAAGCCGGGTGAACGGGCTTGACCTCGACGCGCTGGCGAACGTCGTCGAGGAGATCCAGAAGGACCCGGCGAAGGCGAAGGTGGCTTTTCGGGTGACCTCGGCCTGGAAGGGCCAGACGAAAAGCGAGGCGAAGGTCACGTCCTATACGCTCGGCGGCGAAGAGATAAAACGGAACTTCACGATTCCGGTCGACGAGCCCCTCGAGCTTCTGGGCGAGAACACCGCGCCCAACCCCCAGGAAGTCCTGATGACGGCGCTGAACGCCTGCATCATGGTGGGCTACGTAGCGGGCGCCGCGGTCAACGGCATCACGCTCGAGAAGGTCGAGATCGAAACCTTCGGCGAGCTGGATTTGCGCGGGTTCCTTGGCCTCGATGAAAAGGTGAAGCCCGGCTACGACTCGATCCGCTACGAGGTGCGGATCAAGGGGAGCGGCACGCCCGAGCAATTTCAGGAAATCCACGAGAACGTGATCAAGACGTCGCCGAATTATTTCAACGTCTCGCAACCGATCCGGCTGGACGCCACGCTGAAAGTCGAAAGCTGATTCAGCCGGCGCGTTCGAGGTAACGGACGTAAAGCTCTTCGCAGGGCTTCAGCGCGTCCACGAAGGGAGCAAGGTCGATGAAGGCCTTCGCCTTTTCCTTCACCGGGTTCGGCAGATAGCTGGAAAGCACGTTGCCGCCAAGGGCGGCGTTGCGTTCATCCAGCGTCTTGTGGACGCGGCTCAGATTTTCCTCCGTGTGGGCGAAAGGCGTGAAGGTCGTGCCGAATTTCCGGTTGAGCCGTTCGATGACGGCGCCGAAATCGGAAATGAGCGCCTCGAACGGCACGGTCAAAAAGGCGTCGCTTACGGGCAGGCAGCGCGCGTAGAAACGGCGATAGCTTTCGAGCGCGTCGGCCACGGTGAGGTGGGGAAAACGCACGCAAAGCGAGCGCACGGCGGGGCCTGGCTCGCGGATCAGCAGGCAGGCCGGGCGTTGGTATTGGGCGGCGCGCAAGAGCTGGGCCGGCACGTGCAGATGGTCGGCCATCCGCACAGGCCTTGCCTGGGCAAGTTCGAAGGCGGTAACGGCGAAGCTGTTGCCGGAGCGGGGAAAGCCTTCGATGACGATCTCCGTGTCCCGGCGGACGGTGCGGCGATCCCCCGGGTGGCGCAGACCATGCAGCGGGTAGAAAAGGGCGGGCCGTGCCCCGGCCCGGTCGCGCAGCCGGTAGAGCAACGCCTTTACCGCCCGTTTTCTCACGGTCTTGCTCCCTGGATGCGGCCCTTCTCGTTGAAATAGGCGGTGATCAGGCGGGCCGGCGTGCGGTCGAAATAGATGTTTTCAACACGGACATGGGGAAAGGCGGGCACGCCGAGTTCGGCCGGGTCCATCGCCTCGAGCGCGGGCGCCGAACCGTCCGGCATCCATTTGAACCCTTCCGCGCAGACGAAGAAGGGCACGCCGGCATCGACGGCGGCGAGCGCCAGCGGATAGGTGCCGGCCTTGTTGAGCACATCGCCGTTTTCCAGCACCGTGTCGGCGCCAACGAGACAGGCATCGGCCCGCTCGGCGAACAGCCCGATTTCGGCCTCCGTGATCAGCGTCGTCGGCACGCCCCACGCCGAAAGCCGTTCGGCAAGGGCGACGCCTTCGAACAGCGGGCGCGATTCGGTGGCGATGACGCGAAGTCCCCGTTTCTTCAGGTCGTGGAAGACGTAAAGGACGGTCGAACTCAGGCTATGGGTCAGCAGCGTGCGGTTTTCGCCAAGGGCGGCGGCGCAGGCCATCGCCGCGGCCGAGGCGGCGTTTTCGGATTCAACGATCCGGGCTTTCGCCTGGGCGGCGGCGAAGCCGCGCAACGCATCGAGATTCTCGGCCGGTGCCCCGGCGAGGTCGGCCTGGAAAAGGACGAGCAGGTTGCGAACCGCCGCCATGCTGGGCCGCGCTTCGATCAGGCGGCTGGCACGTTCGAGGAGAGTTTGCCTGAGCGCCGGGCCGTCGCCGGCCTTGGCGGCGGCGGATTCGGCAAGGATGCCAAGGGCAAGCCTCGCCAGCTCGGCCGCGCCGTGGCGGCGGTCGGCCTTGAGGTCGTCCAGCCTTTTTTGGAAAGGCGCCTCGTCCATCGGCACATTCTGAAGCCTTGGCGGGCGGCCTTCAACGATGCCCTGCAAGGACGTTGGGGCACAAAAAAACTGGCGGGGTTTTGAGGCCCCGCCAGTTCCATTCAAGACACGTAATCGGGCTTAGTCGCCGCCCTT
>JAGWAR010000022.1 GCA_021296325.1 Alphaproteobacteria bacterium | reverse complement strand
GTCCGCGGCGACGACGACCCGTCGCAACAGCTCCTCAAGCAGCCGGTACATACCCGATCAGCCGTTCAAATCCTCGACGCGCAACTCCCGCAGGTACACCTGGAACTTATCGACGATCCGGGGCATGACGGCCTCGATTCGCGGGATGTCGTTCGGATTCTCAAGCTCGAGACTGACGCTGATCTTCAGATAGCTGGCTTTTCTGCCCTGTGTGTTCAGGTTTACCAGCATTTCCGGAAGTTCATAAAAAACGACTTTCTTTGCGACTTCTTCGACGATCTCTTCTTCTTCCGCAACGATATCCTCGTCGGAAGAACCAAGGCCGAAAAGCACGACCGCCAGCGTCACGCCAATGAAGGAGAAGTTTCTTTGCAGAGAGCTTGCCGCCAGATTCTTCTTCTTTTACCTCTTCGTCCTCATCCCCCTCGACCTCGTCGGAAACTTCCGCCTCGGGCTCTTCCGCTTCCTCGATTTCGTTTTCAGGTTCCGCCATTCCGTCCTCATAACGGTTCGCAACGCCCGGGCCGCACCAGCGGCAAGGGCCTATCGGACAGGTGCAGAGTAGGAAACAAGGGTTAACAGGTGGTTGAAGCGGTGCCTTCTTTCAGCCCCGCTCCGGGCCCACGTGCCGGCTAAAACCGCCAGCGAGCGGCAATCCGGCAACAATTGCCGGGTAAACTTTTCCCCAGCGGCAGCCCATCCTCGGCGACGCCCGCCAGCTCCGCCATAACCCGTTGAAGGCAATCACGGATCTCTTTGGCATGGGCCATGCATCTCTGATGAACGGAACAACGTGCATGCAGCGAGGGACAGAGCATGGAAACCCCGATTCTTATCGGCCTTTCACGACAGATGCTTATGAAGCGGCAGCTTTCGGTTATTGCCAACAACATCGCCAACGCATCGACCGTAGGTTTCAAAAGCGAAAATATGATGTTTTCGGAACATCTGGCAGAGGCAGGAAAAAACGAAAAAATTTCGTTCGTGCGCGGCTCCGGCATTATCCGCGACCGTTCGATGGGGGAACTCGTCGATACCGCCAATTCCCTGGATCTGGCGATCAGCGGGAGGGGATATTTCTCCGTCGAGAACCGATTTGGGGTTCGCTATAAGCGGAACGGGCACTTCCGCATGGACGAGCTCAGACAGATCGTCAACAGCGACGGCCATCCGGTCCTTTCCGAGAACGAGCAACCGATCGAACTTCGGCCGAACGACCGCGAGGTGACGATCTCGAAAAACGGTGACGTTTCCACGGAAAGCGGAAAAATCGGAAAGATTCAGGTTTTTAACTTTCAGAACGAAAACCTGCTTCGACGGATGTCGAACGGCCTCTACCTCTCTCCTCTACCACCGGAGGTCAGCGAATCGCCCGTGGTACTGCAGGGAAAGCTTGAACAATCCAACGTCGAGACCATCACGGAAGTTACCAAGATGATCGAACTGGTGCGCGCTTATGAATCGGCCAGTCGGCTGATCGAGGGCGAGCATGACCGCGAACGGCGCGCCATCCAGACCCTGACGAAGATGAATTAGACACCGCAACGCGACGGTTTAGATAGTAAGGGGAAAAACAATGAGTGCCTTGGATGTCGCAGCAACCGGAATGTTGGCACAGCAACTCAACGTTGAAGTGATTGCCAACAATATTGCGAATCTGAATACCACCGCCTACAAGCGGCAACGTCCAGAATTTCAGGACCTTCTCTACCAGGACGTGGAGCTGATCGGCTCCACATCGAGCGATACCGGCACGATCGACAGCACCGGTATCCAGTTGGGCACCGGGGTCCGGGCCTCCGCCGTCTACCGGATCACCAGCCAAGGAAACCTGGTCAGCACCGAAAACACGCTGGACCTGGCTATCCAGGAAAAGGGCTACTTCCAGGTGGAACTGCCGAGCGGGGATACCGCTTACACCCGGGCGGGTTCTTTTCAGCTAAGCCCCGACCGGGAAATCGTGACAACGGACGGCTACCGGGTCCTGCCCGGGATCACGATTGCCGCCGATGTCACGAACATCACGATCAATTCCAGCGGAGAGGTGTTGGTCAAGGTCTCCGGGCAGGTCACGCCGCAGAATGTCGGCCAGTTCGAACTGGCCGTTTTCCCGAACGAGGCCGGCCTGCAAGCGACTGGCAGCAACCTCTACATGGAGAGCGCTTCGTCGGGCAACCCCACCACGGGGACGCCCGGCTCGACCGGCTTCGGCACCATTCTGCAGGGCTTCCTGGAATCCTCGAACGTCGACATGGTGACGGAAATCACCAGCCTGATCGCTGCGCAGCGCGCCTACGAGATGAACTCCAAGGTCATCACGACGGCGGACGAAATGCAACAAACCGCCAACCAGATGTAGGAAGTGGATGATGTTTAAACACGCCACGGCAATCGCCCTGTTCCTTGCAACCTGCATGGTGCTGGCCAGCGCCGCCTGGGCACGGCCTACGTTGCAGGAACATGCCCTGATCGAAGACGATGTCATTCGTTTCGGCGACCTGTTCGAGGATGCCGGCAACAAGGCGGACGTCGCCATTGCCAGGGCACCATCCCCCGGCAAGCGGATCGTTCTGGATGCCGCACGCCTGAACCGCATCGCTATTGCCTATAAGTTTCCCTGGCGGGCCAGCTCGCGTTTCGACCGTATCGTCGTCGAACGCAGCGGCATGGAAGTGCCCAGGGGAAAAATCACGGAAGCTTTGCGGGCGGCCCTTTTTGATCAGGGCGTGCGCGAAAACAGCCTGATCGAATTTCTTGACCGGGACTTCCGGGTTTTCATCCCCGATGATCTTCCCTCGACCGTTGACGTGCGGCATATCCAATATGACCAACGGACCCGGCATTTCTCCGCGGTCATCACCGCCCCGGCGGAGGGCCCGCAGGCCAAGGAATTCCGGCTTGGCGGGCGCATCTACACCGCTGTCTCGGTTCCGGTCCTGCGTGAGCGCATGGACCATGGCGATATCATCCACAAGCGGGACATCGACTGGGTTCAGATGCGGGCGGACCGGGTTGGTTCGAACGTTGCGACTTCATCGAGCGACCTGGTTGGCAACACGCCCCGGCGCATGGTTCCGGCCAGAAAACCCGTCACCAAATCCGAGGTCCGCAAGCCCATTCTTGTCGATAAAGGCGACATCGTGACGATAACCTACGAAACGTCGAACATGACGCTGACGGTAAAAGGGCGCGCCATGGATGAAGGCAGTCAACATGACACCATTCGCGTGATGAACGCTCAGAGCAAGCTTGTCATCGATGCAATTATTACGGCGCGCAATCAGGTCAGCATCCTTACTCACAGCGAGCAGACCGCGATGAAGGAAGAAGCGAATCATGTACGCTAGGATCGGTTATCGACTTCAACGTCTTGCTGGCATCGCACTGATGGCAGTGGCATTGACCGGGTGCAACGCGATGACGCGCCTGTCCCAGGTTGGCGAGGAACCAAGGCTTACGGAGATCCGCAATCCTACCCAACAGCCGCATTACCAGCCGGTCAGCCTGCCGATGCCGGGCATGCGGCCGGCGGCGCACCACGAGAATTCCCTGTGGCGGCCAGGTGCGCGGGCCTTTTTCAAGGATCAGCGCGCCACGCGTGTCGGCGACATTATGACCATCATGATCACCATTTCCGATAATGCGGTCCTGTCCAACACGACGACGCGGGGCCGCACGACCATGGAAGACGCCTCGCTTGGGAGCTTCCTAGGCTATGAAAGCCAGCTTGGAAACATCCTGCCGGACGCGGTTGATCCCTCAAGCCTGGTCGATGCGGACAGCACGACGAACTCCACCGGAACCGGCACTGTCAACCGCAGCGAAACCATCAACCTGAAGGTCGCTGCCGTCGTTACCCAGGTGCTTCCGAACGGCAATCTTGTCATCACAGGCCGGCAGGAAATCCGGATCAACTATGAGGTGCGGGAATTGCAGATCGACGGCGTCGTCCGTCCGGAGGACATCACCGCCGCGAATACAGTGACCTACGATAAGATCGCCGAGACCCGAATCGCCTATGGCGGCCGGGGCCACATTACCGACGTCCAGCAGCCGCGGTACGGCATGCAACTCTACGACGCCCTCTTCCCCTTCTAGGGGTAGGTCGCTTGCAAAATGGAAAGGGCCAATGCGTGCATTGGCCCTTTTTCACATCCGATTTCCGCCAGCCGTCCGGCTAATCATCGCGATAGGTTTTTTCCATTCGCTCGTGGCGCTCCTGCGCCTCAAGGCCAAGGGTGGCGATCGGGCGCGCCTCAAGCCGGCTCAGGCTGATTGGCTCGCTTGTCTCGATGCAATAGCCGTAGCTGCCATTTTCGATCCGGACGAGCGCCTCGTCGATCTTTGCAATGAGCTTGCGCTCACGATCCCGGGTCCGAAGCTCGATCGACCGATCCGTCTCGAGAGAAGCCCGGTCCGCGATATCGGCCTCGTGCCTGCTCTCCTCGCGCAAATGTTCAAGGGTTTCCTTCGATTCCCTCAGGAGCTCCTCGCGCCAGGAAAGCAGCTTGCGGCGGAAATACTCCAGCTGGCGGGGGTTCATGAAGGGCTCATCGTCGTTTGGACGATAATCCTCGGGAAGATTGGTTTTCACATTGGCTTTCATGGAGTGGCTCTTCATTCCTGCCAAAACCTGAAATTTCGGCTGCGGAGTATAGGTAGCCTGCCCCGTTGCCGCAAGGCGGTCGAAGCCTTCGAGTTGGGGTTTAGAAGATCGTAAAAAAGTCCAAAAAATCGGTAATTTTCAATAGATTATGGATATCCAACCCCGGTACCGGCCGAACGGGTGCAGATTCGAATCGTTCCTGTCTGGATCAGAGCGAGCTTTGATACTTCGCAAGTTCGACCGAAGCCCGCAGTTCGATCTCGTCAAGCACGTCGGCCAACCACGGATCCGCCACCTTGACCCGCTTCATACGCACGAAATCCTGCAGTTCGCGAAGCTGCGCCGGCGATATGGCCCCCGCCAGAAGCGCGTGACGGAGCGCGTCGAGCTGATCGAGCAATTTTTCGGCAAAGGCCTTGGCAAGGACGGCTTCGTCGGTGGCGTCCCGCACCTCCTGAAGCGCAAACAGCCCATCGACCGCGGTTGGCGTGGTTACAGCCGTTGCGCCGGCCGCCGTTGTGGTTTGCAGGTGGGAAGCGAACTCACCATTCGCCTTCGTCGTCCGCCCCGCCTTCCCTGCGCGGCGAATCTGTGCGGTACGGCCTGGGCCAGTAACGTGAACTTTCATTCCACAATGCGAGTTTACGAAGGGCTTTTTGGACGAGGATCCGCCGCCGTCATTAAAAACTCGTTAAGCTGCCCGGGCCGCCTTTATCGGAGATTCACCCGCTTTCCGCAAAACGCCCGGCGGCGGGAGTAAAGGGATCGGCAAATTTTTCCCCTTTTCACATACCGCTGCCCCATCTTGCCGGGTCCTTTCTTCTCTCCCGGTCGATCGCTCGGGACAATAAGCTTTTAAATCAGTGGCTTAAATCCATCGCCGCTGTGGCACGGCTTTCGCACCTTCTTTCGTGCGAAGGACACCATCGATGGATTGAAGCTCATGCAGGGGAAAACAAGCCGTCGCACCGTTTTTGGAAGGAAGCGCTTCCGGCAAAGGCTGGTCGCCCTTTTCAGCATTGCCTGCCTTCTGGTGGGCACGTGCCTACCCGGAACCGGTCATGCCTCGGCGCGAATCAAAGACATTGCGGATTTTCAGGGCGTACGTGACAACCTTTTGGTCGGCTACGGCCTGGTTGTCGGTCTGGACGGAACCGGCGATTCGTTGACGAACGCCATTTTCACGAAGCAAAGCCTGATCGGCATGCTGGAGCGGCTTGGCGTCAACGTCCGGGACGAAACCATCAAGACCGACAACGTGGCGGCCGTCATGGTTACCGGCACGCTGTCGCCTTTCGCACGGCATGGCGGGCGCATCGACGTTTCCGTGAGCGCCATGGGCGATGCGGAAAGCCTGCTCGGCGGCACGCTTCTCGTCACCCCGATGATCGGCGCCGACGGCGAGATCTATGCCGTCGCCCAGGGACAGGTGGCGGTTGGCGGCTTTTCGGCCTCCGGCAGCTCGGGCACCAGCATCACGAAGGGGGTGCCTACAAACGGCCGCATTCCGAACGGCGCCATCGTCGAGCGCGAAGTTGATTTCAAGATGGGCGCCCTGCAGAGCGTCAACCTTTCGCTCCGCAACCCCGATTTTACGACGGCGCGCCGGATCGCCCAGGTCATCAACGGGCATTTGAACGCGCCGGCCGCACGAACCCTGGACCCGGCGACGGTGATGTTGCAGGTACCGGCGGCCTACACGCAGGACGTCGTCTCCCTGATCACGGACATTGAGCAGTTGACCGTGCAACCGGATCAGCCGGCACGTGTGGTCATCGATGAGCAGTCCGGCACGATCGTCATGGGTGAAAACGTCAAGATCAGCACCGTGGCCATCGCCCAGGGTAATCTTACGATTCGCATTACGGAGACCCCCCAAGTCTCGCAACCGAACGCTTTCTCGAACACGGGAACGACAACGACGGTTGAACGCTCGGAAATTGAGATCGATGAAGAAAACGCCAAGCAGCTTGCCGTCTTCACGAGCGGCATCGACCTTCAGGAGCTTGTCAATGGCTTGAATGCCCTGGGCATTGGGCCGCGCGACCTGATCACCATTCTGCAGACGATTAAGGCGGCGGGCGCCTTGCAGGCGGAAATCGAGGTGATGTGATGGACGCGCTCAAATCCCCCGTCGATCCGTCCCTGCTTGCCCTTAACCGGAAGACAGAGCCGAAACCTGCCGCCACGCGCGATGCGGTGGCGGCGCGGCGTGCCGCAGAGGATTTCGAGTCCTTTTTCATCGCGCAGATGGTTGGAACGATGTTCGCCAACCTCAAGACGGACGGGCCTTTCGGCGGCGGCTTTGGCGAAACGATCTACCGATCCATGCTGGCCGATGAATACGGAAAAGTGATGTCCCGCCGCGGCGGGGTTGGCATTGCCGACGCCGTCGAGCGTGAAATTCTGAAGCTGCAAGAGGTGCAGATGGATGAACATGACCGTACAAATTGAGGATTTGAAAACCGTAACCGACCAGTTGGTCGTCCTGATGGACCGGGAGACGTCCCTGCTGCGCGAGCATCGCCACGATGACCTGCGCGACCTGCAGGTCGAAAAATCCCGGCTTGCTCATATCTACGAAAACCATCTGCGCGGCCTCCGCGAGCGGCCCGAAAATCTTCAGAACATCAAACCCGACCTGCTTGAGGGGCTGAAGATCAGCAACGTCGCCTTCCGCAAGGCCACCCAGTCGAACGCCCTGGCGTTGAAGGCGGCGATGGAAGCGAACGACCACGTGTTGCGTGCCATTGCAGCAGCCGCAGCCGAACTGAATGCGAATGGCAAAGGGTACAAGCGCGACGGCAATAGCGCGACGAAACAAAAGGCGGGCGTTTCCATCGCCCTTGACCGGGAACTGTAAAAGGCCGGGTTCGGATAAACGGATATGTCTCTCAATATTTCACTTCTGACCGCGATTACTGGCCTGAATGTCACGCGTACCGCGATTGACGTTGCGACGCAGAACGTCGCAAACGCGAATACGGAAGGCTATTCGCGAAAGATCATCAATCTGGAATCCCAGAATATTGTCGGCCAGGGTGCCGGCGTTCGCATATCAAGCATCACACGCCAGGTTGACGAATTTCTGCTGCGGGATTTGCGGATTCAGACGGCAGCCTTTTCCGCATCGGAAGTCCAAAAACAGTTCTTCGACAGCATGCAGGACCTTTTCGGGACGCTGGATTCGAACTCGTCGCTTACCACGCAAATTTCCGACCTTGCCAGCGCCATCGAGGCCCTGGCCATCACGCCGGAGGGCATTGCCCAGCATCTCGACGTCGTCAACGCCGCCGTCAACATGGCCCAGCGGTTCAATGGCATGTCGGACGACATTCAGAAGCTCCGACTGGAAGCCGAAACCGAGATCGCGGCGGCAGTCGAGGACGTCAATCTTCAGCTTGCATCGATCGCCGATCTCAACCTGCGGATCAGCAAGCTGGTCGGCTCCGGCCAGTCGTCAACGGAACTGGAGGACCAGCGGGACCTGGCTCTTAGCCGGCTCTCGAATTACCTGGATATCTCGTACTATTACCGTGGCAACCGGGAGGTCGTCGTCTCGCTTGGCGCCGGGGATGCCCTCGTCGACCGGCTGGAACTGCCGCTTAGCTTCACGCCCTCCTCTTCGGTCAGCGCCGCGAACAATACGTTCGGCGCCATCACGCTCAACAGCGTCGACATTACCGATCGTATACGGTCCGGCCGGATACGCGGGCTGATCGATCTTCGCGATACGTCGCTGCCGCAAATGCAGGCGGAACTTGACACGCTGGCGACGAAGCTGCGTTTCCAGCTCGACAAAATTCACAACCAGGGTGTCGGCCTACCGCCATCGAACGCGCTTACCGGAAGTCGTATGTTTGCCGGCACCGACCCTTTCAGCGGCACTGGCATCGTGCGCATTTCCGTTCTGGATTCCAACGGTGATTTCGTCGACGACAATGCTGGCAGCGCGGCTGTCGTCGATCTGGATCTGGCGGGGCTTCCCGTGCCCGCCAACGTGACGGACGTCGTGGATGCAATCAACGCCGCGTTTGACCCGGCCGTTGCCACGGCAAGTCTGAATTCAAACGGCCAGCTCGTGATCCGGGCAACGAATGCCACTTATGGTGTCGCCATCCATGAAAATACGAGTGCCATTGCCGTCGGTGACGAGACAGCGGGATTTTCCCATTTCTTTGGACTGAACGACCTGTTCACGACGGGTGCGAACTATGACAGCTATTCGACAGCCCAGCAGCCTTCGAGCACGACTCCCCTGGGCCTGACCGGGGATCTCGTCTTCGACGGCTACGACACGGTCGGCGCTGCCCCCTTCACCCAGGCGGTTGCCTATGTGCCGGGGGACACCCTCGAGAGCATCGCGACCAAGATCAATGCGGACCCGACCCTCTCCGGCGCCGGCGTAAACATCACGGCCCGGGTCATCCGGGAGGGCGGCTTCTATCGCCTGCAGGTCACGGACGCAAATGGCGACAATTTCTTCCTGTCGGATGGCGGTGGGGGGACGCTGGTCTCTTCGCTTGGCATCAACCGGGACCGTACCGGTGAATCCGCCGAACTCTCCGTCCGCAGCAACATCGTCAGCAACCCGGCGCGGCTTTCGCGCGGCACGTTGAGCCTGGCCGGCGCGCCCGTCATCGGCGATACGGGGGTCGCCATCGGCGACAACACGGCCGCCCAGCTGCTGGCCAACAAGTTCTCGGAGAAATTGAGCTTCGCGCCTTCGGGCGGGCTTCCCTCGCTTGGCAATACGCTGCCGGAATATGCGACGGCAATCCTCTCGCTGAACGCCACGAAAGCGGACAACGTCGCCGCCAGCCTCGAATATCGAGGCAACCTTGTCGACCAGTTATCGTTCCAGGCGACCTCGGTCAGCGGCGTCAATATCGATGAAGAGATGGCGCGCATGGTGCTGATTCAAAACTCCTACAACGCGACAGCACGCATGATCACCACGATTTCTGAAATGCTCGACCTTCTGGTCGACATGGTTCGGTAGGAGATCATCATGATTCCGACATCGATTGCCACTCTTGCCCAAGAAACCAAGTTGATGGATCGCATCCTCAAGACGCAGAGGCAGATCCTGGAAACGCAAAACCAGATTTCGACACAGAAGGTCGCCGTGCGCTATTCGGAAATTGCTTCCGATTCAGGCCGGCTGGTGAATTTGAAATCGGCGCAGACGCGGATCGATCGGTTCTCTGTGAACAACGATCTGGTCAAGATCCGGCTTCAGACGATGGAGATACATACCGCCCAAGTTTTCGACATCGCCACGGAATTTCGCACGCTACTGGTCAGCGCGCTAAACACGGACACCAATGCCGAGGACGTTGTGATTAACAACGTGGCGGCGGACCGCATGGAAATGGTGGCGAGCCTGCTGAACGTCGAAATAGAAGGCCGTTATCTTTTTTCAGGCATGAAAACGGACACCCCGCCGGTCGATCTGAACGATCCAACGTTCCTGCCGCCGCCCGCCGCCTATCCGTCGATTGCCGCGGATACCAGCTATTACCAGGGCGACGGGGCGACCCTGGTCGCCCATGTCAACGAGAATACGGACGTTTCCTACGGCGTCCGAGCGGACGCATCCGGGTTTGAAAAACTGATCCGTTCCCTTCACATGGCCGAGACCGCCGTCACTTCGCCGCTGGACCGGGACCGCCTGGAGGACGCCTTGCGCCTTGCCGAGGAGGCCATCAACGAAATCTCCGATACCCGGACCAATATCGGTGGCTCCCTGAAGGCCGTGGACCTTGCAAACGAGGTTCACTCCGACGCGCTGCTAAGGGTTCAGGAAAACATCAACAACATTGAAAACGTGGATGTCGCGGCCGCGATGACGAAATTGTCAAACGACCAGCTTCACCTTGAAGCTTCCTTCATGGTGTTGGCGCGGCTTTCGTCGCTGTCACTGGTGAATTTCCTGCGTTAGCAGGCGAAGAACGAATGAGAGCTAAAGCAAAAAAGCAGAGGGTTGGACCATGATGCTACAGAACGAGTACTTGAACGAGACAATACCGCCGGAAATGACTGACGGAAGCACCGACAAGATGGTGATTCACGGCCGTTTCGGTGAACTTCGGTTCGGCCCCAACAATTTGGTGCGCTTGCCGAAGGGGCTTTTTGGATTTGCCGCCTACCACAATTTTGGGCTGGCTAATTTTCCAAAACAGGAGTTCCGGAATTTCAAGATCCTGCAATGCCTGGAGGACCCGACGCTTTCCTTCCTGGTTCTGCCACTGGACCCGGATTCGGGACTCATCGCCAGGAAGGATTTCGAGGAAATCTACGAACAGCTTGAAATCCACCGGGAGGATGGGGCCGTGCTTCTCATCCTGACAGTTCGCCGGCAGGGGGAGCAATCCGTGATTTCGGCCAATCTCAGGGCCCCCATTTTCCTAGACACCCGGCGCCACGTTGGGCGCCAGTGCGTCCTTTCCAACCCGGAGTACTCGATCCAGCATGTGCTTTGACGGCAAAGCTGAAAAAGGCCCGATGGGAGCGACAGGCGGCAAATTTTGCCGATCTGGAATTACGCTTTGCTGGAATTTTTTACACTTTTTCAATAAATCCCGTACAGCATACGCTCGGCATCGGAATCGGTTCGATGTCTTCAACTTCGAAGGATTATCCACGAAGTTTATTCGGTGCATCATGTACCATCCGGTTAGCAGGAAGCTAACTTGACTTAAGCAGGAGGCTTAAATGGCTCTCAATCTTATCTCCAACTTTGCGGCTAACGTTGCGCATCGCAACTTGTCGCGGACCGACGAAATGGCGTCCGGTTCGCTTGCAAAACTGTCATCCGGTACGCGGGTCAACTCCGCGGCGGACGACGCGGCGTCTATGGCCATCGGCTCCCGTCTCGCGGCGGAAGTTGCGGCCATGCGCCAGGCAAGCGTTAACGCCGGGCAGGCCGCTTCGTTGCTGCAAATTGCTGACGGTGCCTATACCGCCATCAACGACATCCTTATCCGGATGAAGGCGTTGGCGGTGCAGTCGGCTTCCGGTCAGCTGTCTTCGACAGAACGTTCGATTCTACAGAGTGAGTTCCTGGCGCTTCAGAATGAAATTTCTCGTATCGCGAATGATACGGAATTCAACAGTGTGAAGCTGGTTTCCGGGTCGGCGACGAATGCGACCGTTGCCCCGTCGGCACTTTCTGCCATCGGGATCCAATCGGCCGATTTCAGCACGTCAACCCACACCCAGGATGACAACCTCTATCGGATCACCTATGACGGTGCGAACAATCTGACGTTGACGAAGCTTGATCCGGCTGGGACAGGGCCGCTTACGGCGACCGTTGATATTCAGGCCCAGTTGGACGCGGTCATGACCGGCAACACGCTTGCTGCCGGCGAGACGGCGACAATCTCGCTGACGAATTTGGGTGTCACGTTGACGATCAACGATACGTTTGATCGCACCGCGGCGGTTTCTGCAACGACTTCGAATAACGTCGTTGCGGCGAATGCCCAGATTTCCGCTCTGTCAGCGGCGGCAGCGTTTACGACCACCAACGTGACGGTCGCGAACGCACTTACCACGCTTGCCACTGTGCCAGCCCTGGATGCGAATGGTGCCGGTTATGATGCGACGACCGGTGTTCTTCGTATTGCGGTTGGTAACAATGCGGGTGCCAACCAGATCGACTTCCTGGCGCTTGCCGGTGTCGATTTTGGTTCCGGCGTGAACACCCTGCATACGCTGGCAGCCGGTGGTGAGGCCGTTTCCATCACGATCGGTACGGAAGCCGTTGGTACGTTGACCCTTTCCGGCGTGACCTCGACGACGACTGCCGCAACTGGCGGTTTCATCGAGATCAACATCGGCCAGGGGCTGATTTACAACGACTACACGGCTTCTGGTGGATCCACGTCCTTCACGTTCAAGATCGGGACGGGGAACGTGACTTCTGAAGACGATCTGACCTTCAGCATCAATTCGGCAACCGGCGTTGTGCTTGGTGTCGATAGCGGTACGATCCAGATCGATGGCGCGACCGGCGCAAATGCCGAAACCGCCTCGACTGCAGTGACGACCGCTATTTCGACCCTGAACAACAGCCGTGCGGTTGTCGGTGCGGCGCAGAACCGGCTCTCCTTTGCCTCCGCGAACCTCGCGACGGCCATTGAGAATGCCGAGGCTGCCCGTAGCGAGCTGATGGATCTGGACGTTGCTTCGGAGATTACGTTCTTCACCAGTAAGCAAGTCCTGCTCCAGGCTGGTGTTTCGATGCTGGCGCAAGCCAACCAGCTGCCGCAGAACCTGTTGCGGTTGTTCCAGTAGAACCAAGGCTTTGGAGAGGGGGTTCGCCCCCTCTCCTTCGCCCTTCTCTCTTTTACCTCTAGAGGCGCGAATCGCCTTTGATTTCTAGATTTTTCGGGGAAATGACCAAGCCATATCATTGAGAAACCAATCTTTTCGAAAACCGAATGGAAAACTCTCTCAATCTAAACAACCTTGTCGTCGACAGTAGCGGAAACGTCAGTTTTTCCGGACTCACGTCGGGGATTGATTTTGCCAACGTTGTTGAGCAGATCATTGCCGCCAAGCAGATCCCCATCGACAATCTTCAGGTAAAAATCGATGACAACGACGCAATTGCCGCCGCCCTTCAGGAACTTAAAGTTCTCCTGGGAGACCTGCGAAGCGCCTTAAGCACGCTTCAGGGCACGGTCAGCGTAGGCGGTACCAACAATACCTTTGCCCTCAAGCAGGCCTTTGCGACAACGTCGCGGGCCGACAGCAATACGCCCTCCCTGGCCGCCAATCTGATCGGCGTCAGCGTGACGAGCGCCGCGGCACTTGGCAGCCACACGCTCGAGGCTCAGCAGATCGCAACGGCGCACAAGGTCAGCAGCGACGCCTTCACAAGCACGTCGACGGCAATCACCGGCCTTACGGACAGCGCCTCCTTTACGATCGGGCTTACGGGCGGAAATTCAGCGACGATCAACCTGTCAAGCTCGGACACGTTGCTGGACATCCGCGACAAGATCAACAACGCCAATACGGGCACCAACGCGACAAAGGTGACCGCCAGCATCGTTTCCGTGGGCACGACCGAGAATTATCTGGTCATCACGGCCGATGAAACGGGAAAAGACCTCATCCTCACGGACGGCACGGACACCCCTCTCAACACGCTTGGCGTTCTGGACGGCGCCAGCATCAAGACAGAGCTTCAGGCGGCCCAGAAGGCGCGCTTTACGGCCGACGGCATCCTTGATTCGTCGTTTTACCATTCCGTTCTGGTCGCGGACGACACGGCTGCCTTCAACAGCTATACGAGCGTGACGGCAGGCTCCCACAGCTTCGAGATCCGGGACGCATCCGGCGCCCTGGTCGGCACCGTCAATTACGACGATACGGACAATCTGAACGACCTGCAGGCAACGATCGACGCCATTAGCGGGGTTACGGCCGCCGTTGTTCCGGATTCCGGCCAGTTCCGCCTGCAGATCACGAAGGACGATGGCACGGCCATCACGCTCAAGAACGACACGGACAACCTGCTCGCGGGCCTTAATTTCACGAAGCCCAATCTCAAGGTTCTGGAGCGGGACAGCAACACGATCAGCGATCTTTTCCCCGGCGTGACCTTGACGCTGTTCCAGGCCGAGGTGGGAACGACGATCAAGATCGACGTCGAGCGAGACTTAAGTGCCGTCAAGACGGATATTCAGGATTTTATTGACAACTACAACACCGTTCGTGAATTCATCAACAAGCATTCCCAGGTGGACCTGTCGACCGGCACGCCAGCGGCGGATGCCATTCTCTTCGGGTCCACCACGCTGTCGCAGATTTCCTCCCAAATCGGCGGGATTGTCGGACGGGGCGTACAAGGCGTGGACGAAGCGTTCAGCGTCCTTCGCCAGATCGGCATCACGTTCGAGACCCTCAATCCGGACAATCCCCTAGATGCGAACAAGCTCATCCTCAACGAGGCCGAACTGGACACCGCCCTTCTCAACAACCCCGACGACGTTCGGAGGCTTTTCGCCTTTAATTTTACTTCGTCGGACCCAAACGTTTCGCTGTTGAACTTTACCGGAACCACTTCCTTCAATGCCTCCGGATATACGCTGAACGTCGACTTCGACGACCGTTATAAAAGCAGCGCCATCACGACGAACACCGTTTACACGCCAAGTTATGGCGTGACCGGCATACCAGCCAGCAATGGCATCAGCCAGGTTACGTTTAGCGATGAGGTGATCTCCGGCGAAGCTTTTCGCTACAGCTATGACTCGGCAACGGAAAACTTCACGATCGTCAACCTTGCGACCGGCGTCAGCAGCACGGTGAACGTGACCTCGGCCATCGACGCAGTGGCGGGCACGGGCAACAATCTCGGCGCGGGCGAGACGGTTGATATTACTTTCCCCGAAACCTTTATCACGCTGACCCTGACCGGTGACGGCACGGCGTTTGACCGGAACGCGGATATTGCCACCGACGTGAACGCGGATACGTCTGCCGTTGCCTTCGTCACCTTCGGCAATGTGACGAACGCCAATGACACGAATGGCGGGATTACCGAACCGACCCTTCAGGACCTGCTGTCCGGGGCGGCAGCGGCCAGCTACGACGCGGCAACGGGGCTGCTTAGTCTCAACATCACGTCGGATGGCGCAGGCAGCACGATTTTCGATACGACGGCCGGCGTTACCTTCGTGCTGGATGCGCCCTACAACGGATCGAACGATACGGCGACGACGGTGGACATCGAGGACGGCGGCGCCCACACCGTCGGTATCGTCGTGAACGGCGAAGAGATTGCCGTGGTGTCGCTGGATGCGCTGACGTCGACCGGAGCCGGAACGAATGCCATCACGATCGATATCGGAACCGGGTTTTTTGCGGAAACCTCGGTCGTCACCGACAAGGACGCGCCGATCAGCAATTACCTGGCGGGCAACCTGGACAGCTCCTTCCAGATCCTGGACAGCGGAGGTTCACCAGTCCCCGGTGGCACGATCAATTACGCCTCGACCGACAGCCTTCAGGACATCGCGACGGCGATTAACAACGTGGCCGGGATTTCCGCCGTTATCTTTGAAGAGAACGGCACGTTCCACATCGACATCCTGGCCGACGACAGCACGGAACTTAGCTTCAACGACAGCGGCGATCTCATCAGCCAGCTTGCCGTGACAAAAGACCTTACGGCGGGCGTCAAAAGCGCCACGATCAATGGTGTGCCCGGCTCGGCGACGGTCTCCGGCGCGACGATTACGGCGACGAATCTGACCGGCGCCGAAGGCCTGCAAATTCTTTTCTCCGGCACGGACGATGTGTCCAGCATCTCGCTTAACTTCACGGTCGGGATCGGGGCGCAAATGCATGCCGTTCTCGACAGCGCGCTTGACCTGACGAACGGCGCACTTGAAGTTGAAGTCGACGGAATTCAGGACCAGAACGAGGTTACGGAAGACCGGATCGCCGAACAGCTTGCCCGGCTTGAGCGTCAACGCCAAACCCTCCTTGCGCGCTTTATCGCAATGGAAACGGCGCTGGCCTCGATGGCAAGCATTCGCGACAGCATTACCCTTATGATGGACCTGATAACTGCAAAACAATAAACACCTTGAAGGGACCCGGCGTGGAACAAAAGGCCTCAAACACATACAGGACACAGCAAATCATGACGGCTTCAGGCACGAAGCTGGTTGCGATGCTGTACGACAAGGCTATCGAAAGCCTGAACGAGGCCA
>JAGWAR010000006.1 GCA_021296325.1 Alphaproteobacteria bacterium | reverse complement strand
GCCGCCTCGGCGGCGGTGGTCTCGGCCTCGGTTTCGGTGGCGGTCTCGCCCTCTTCTACGGCGGCCATTTCTTCCAGCACGCTTTCCTCGAAGACCTCCTCGGCCTTCGGGATCGGCGCCGACGCATCCCCGGCCTTGGCCGGCTTGGCATCCTTGCCCTTCGTGCGCAGCTTGGCCTCCTCGGCCGAACGGGAGACGTTCACCGTCACCTCGACGATGACCTCCGGATGGAGTGCGACGCGGGCCTTGTGCAGGCCAAGCGTCTTGAACGGGTGATCCAGCAACAACTGCTTGCGATGGAGGGTGAAACCCGTTTCCTCCATGGCGACCAGGATGTCACGTGCGGTGACTGACCCGTAGAGCTGGTCGGATTCGCTTGCCTGGCGGACCAGCACGACGCTGAGTCCTTCCATCTTCTTGGCGACGGTTTCGGCCTCTGCCCGCCGTTCGAGATTCTGCGCTTCCAGCTGTTTCTTCTGGGTCTCGAAATGGGAGATGTTGTCCTTGGTGGCGCGCAGCGCCTTTTTCTGCGGCAGCAGGAAGTTCCGGGCGTAACCGGCCTTCACGTCCACCACGTCGCCCATTTGCCCGAGTTTTTCGATTCGTTCCAACAGGATGACTTGCATGGCTATCTCTCCAGACGGTTGGCCGAGTCCGGCAGGCGGCTGCGGATGCCGATGACCTGTTCGACGAATCCGAATCCGGTCACCACCATCGCGGCGAAGCCACCGAACATGATAAGCAGGGTGTAAAACGGGATCAGCACCCAACGGGGTTGGGCCGCCGTTCCCGCAAAAGCATGAATGACCGCAAGCCCCAGCAGGAAAAACGGGATACAGAGAATGAGAACGAGGTTGCGGCTGAAGAATTCCAGCGTTCCCGGCCCGGTCACGAAGAACAGAAGCGCCGCCACGGCGAGCGCGTAGGTGATCCAGTCCGGAAGCTCCATCTTCGAGAAGTCCGGCGATGGCCGGACGTTCCGGTTGAACCGGGCCACGAGCCCCTGAGCCAGGGCCCCGGTGGCAATGACCATGAAGAGCCGCCAGCCGATCACGAAGGCCGGGAAGAAGGGCGCGATCGCCTCGACGACCGTCGCCGTTTCGGTGTCCGTGTTGCCGAGGAAGACGGTCAGGACCTCGGAAAGGAAAAGGCGAACGGTTGCTTCAACGCCTTGCCCGTCGCCGGCAAGCAGCAGGAAGAGGGCAACGAACATGACGACGGCGGTGGCCGCAACCCAGCTGATCAGATGACCGAGCGGGTACCATTCCTCCTCGCCCTCGCTGCCGGTCCGGCTAAGCAAGGCCTGGCGGACGAAGAAGACGACGGGGGCGGCGTTCAGCAACAGGAAAGCGAGGCTGTAGTAGATGCCCCCCATCAGCAGGCAAAGCACGACGCCGACGATGGCGGAGACCTTGATCGCCGCGTAGCCGATCCCGAGCCCCGCCAGGAAAAGCGGCAGCTGGGTGAAGAAGCTTAAGAACAGCATCTCCTGACGGCCCGTCACGATGGAGACGTAGAACAGGGCCGCAAGCAGGCCGGCAATAACGGCAAGAGGCAGGTGTTTCGACATCGTTTTCGAGGTCAATACAACCGTTCTATTTAATCAGGAACGGCAACAGCGCAATGTTGCGTGCGCGCTTGATCGCCCGGGCGAGTTCGCGCTGCTTCTTCGCGGAAACGGTGGTGATGCGGCTTGGCACGATCTTGCCGCGCTCGGAAACGAAGCGCTGGAGAAGGCGTACGTCCTTGTAGTCGATCTTCAGCGCGTCCGGCCCGGAAAACGGGCAACTTTTCTTACGGCGAAAGAATTGCCGGCGCTCGCCGGTGGGTGGCGGCGCCATTTATGCCTCCTTCTCTTTTTCTTTTTCTGCGTTTTCGGATTCCGCGCGCTCGGCCTTTGGTGGCGGGCGCCGGTCCGTGTCGTTGCTGCGTTCTCTCGGCGAGTCGTCCCGGTCGGAACGGTTTCGCATCATGATGGAGGGCGCTTCCTCCAGTGCGTCGACGCGGATCGTCATGTAACGAAGAATGTCTTCGTTCAGGCGTTCGGTGCGTTCGAGTTCCTGAAGGGCCGCGGGCGGGGCGTCGAGATTGAGAAGGACGTAATGGCCCTTGCGGTTCTTCTTGATCCGGTAGGCAAGCGAGCGAAGCCCCCAATGCTCCGTCTTTTCGACCTTGCCGCCATGTTCCTTGACGACGTCGGCAAAGTTGCTTGCCAGACTTTCGACCTGCGCCGAGGAAACGTCCTGGCGCACGATAACGACGTGCTCGTAGAGAGGCATGAGACCGATGAACCCCTTCTGGCTGTTCGCGGTCCGGCGCTACGGCCCGCAGGCCTGGCTAGCCGCCCGAACCTAGCCGGCATGGGCCGGCAAGGAGTGGAAACGCGCCGCACTATACACGAAACCCCTTGACCCGCAAGGCCGCTTGACAGGTGGGGGAGAGGCGCTATCACTGGCCCTCGGCGTATCAAGAGAGGAGTTCAGGGGTGACGCGTGCGTTTGTTTTTCCGGGGCAGGGGTCCCAGGCCGTCGGCATGGGCAAGGAGCTGGCGGACGCCTTCGATTCCGCGCGGGAAGTGTTCGAGGCGGTGGACGACGCCCTTGGCCAGTCGTTAAGCCGACTAATGTTCGAGGGGCCGGAAGCCGAGCTGACGCTCACCGAAAACGCCCAGCCGGCCCTGATGGCGGTGAGCCTTGCGGCGCTTCGCGTGCTGGAGAAGGAGGGCGGCATCGCCCTTGGGCAAGCGGCGGCCTGCGTGGCGGGGCATTCGCTCGGCGAGTATTCGGCCCTGGCGGCGGCCGGCGCGCTGGAGCTTGGGGTGACGGCGCGGCTTTTGAAGACGCGCGGCGAGGCAATGCAGAAGGCCGTGCCGGTCGGCGAGGGGGCGATGGCCGCTCTGCTCGGGCTGGATCTCGAGGCGGCGGCCGAGGTTGCGGCCAAGGCCGCCGAGGAAACCGGCGGCGTGTGTGCGGCGGCGAACGACAACGCCCCCGGCCAGGCCGTCATCAGCGGCAGCGTGGCGGCGGTCGAGCGCGCCATCGCGCTTGCCACCGAGCGGGGTGCGAAGAAAAGCGTGCGCCTGCCGGTCAGCGCGCCCTTCCATTGCCCGCTGATGCAGCCCGCGGCCGAGCGGATGCGGGAAGCCCTTGCCGACGTTTCCATTGCGCCGCCGGTTGTGCCATTGATGGCAAACGTGACGGCGAAGGCCGTCAGCGACCCGGAAACCATCCGCAAGCTTCTGGTGGAGCAGGTCACGGGCATGGTGCGCTGGCGGGAATCGGTGCTTGGCATGCAGGCACTGGGCGTTACGGCGCTGGTCGAGGTTGGGGCTGGCAAGGTGTTGAGCGGTCTTGCCCGCCGGATCGACCGGGAGCTTCAGTCCATTGCGGTCGGCACGCCGGCGGACGTGGACGCCTTTTTGGCGAGCCTGAAATAAGGAGAGGACGATGTTTGATCTCACCGGGAAAAACGCACTCGTGACGGGGGCTTCGGGTGGGATCGGCGGCGCCGTTGCCCGTGCGCTGGCCGATGCCGGCGCCACCGTCGCCCTTTCGGGGACGCGCCGGGACGCGCTGGAAGCGCTTGCCAAGGAACTGGGCGAGCGCGCCCACGTCATCGTCGCCGATCTTGGCGACCCGGACGGGGTGGACCGGCTCGCCAAGGCGGCAGCGGAGCGGATGGGGCGGATCGACATCCTCGTCAACAACGCAGGCCTTACCCGCGACAATCTTATGATGCGGATGAAGGACGAGGAGTGGCAAGAGGTGCTGGACGTGAATCTGACGGCGGCCTTCCGGTTGAGCCGCGCCTGCCTGCGCGGGATGATGAAGGAACGCTTCGGGCGCATCGTCAACATCACCTCGATCGTCGGTGTCACCGGTAATCCCGGCCAGGCAAACTATGCCGCGTCAAAGGCCGGCATGATCGGCATGTCGAAGTCGCTGGCGGTCGAAGTTGCCTCACGCGGCATCACGGTCAATTGCATTGCGCCGGGCTTCATCGTGACCGCCATGACGGATGCGCTTGCGCAAGCCCAGAAGGAAAAACTGCTCGAGCGGATACCGAATGGCCGCTTGGGAAACCCCGAAGACGTCGCCTCGGGTGTCGTCTTTTTGGCCAGCGACGAGGCCGGCTACGTCACTGGCCAGACCTTGCACATCAACGGCGGGATGGCCATGATATAGCCGATATGCGCCGTCTAGCCGGTGCTGGCAAAGGGCAGGAAAGTGTGTTACGAACGACGCAATTCCCTTATTTAACACCCGAATCTGAATGAACCTTCCGAAGGAAAAGTCGAAATGAGTGACGTCGCGGAACGCGTGAAGAAAATCGTCGTTGAACATCTTGGTGTCGATGAAGGTAAAGTCGTTAGCAACGCGAGTTTCATTGATGACCTCGGTGCGGACAGCCTGGATACGGTTGAGTTGGTCATGGCGTTCGAGGAGGAATTCGACGTCGAGATTCCGGACGACGTGGCGGAAAAGATTGTCACCATCAAAGATGCTGTCGACTTTATCGAAAACTCGGAATCGTAATAGGCTCGGATCCCAGCGGGTGATCGTCGTGTTGCATCGTTCACCTGGATCGTCAGAGCGGAAAAATCGCTCAGCATGAGACGGGTTGTCGTTACCGGAATGGGGTTGCTCACCCCCCTTGGGTGCGGGGTGGACGTCACGTGGCAGCGTCTTGTCAAAGGCGAATCCGGTATCCGCAAAATCGATACTTTTGACGTTTCGGATCTTTCTTCGAAGATCGCGGGCCTCGTTCCAGCCGGCACCGGGCCGGGCGAATTCAACCCCGATGATTGGATGGAGCCAAAAGAACAACGCAAGGTTGACGACTTCATCGTCTATGGAGTCGCGGCAGCGACCCAGGCGGTCGAGCATTCGGGCTGGAAACCGGAGGGGGGCGAGGACCGCGAGCGCACCGGCGTCTTGATCGGGTCCGGTATCGGCGGGCTTCAACACATCTACAACACCTCCATTACCCTGCACGAAAAGGGCGCCCGGCGCATCAGCCCCTTCTTCATCCCGGCGTCCCTGATCAACCTGGTTTCCGGCCACGTTTCGATCCGTTACGGCTTTACCGGGCCGAACCACGCCGTCGTTACCGCCTGTTCGACGGGCGCGCACGCGATCGGGGACGCGGCCCGCATGATTCAGCGCGAAGACGCCGACGTCATGGTCGCCGGCGGCACCGAAGCGGCCGTCTGCCGGATCGGGGTCGCGGGATTCGCGGCGGCGCGCGCCCTTTCCACCCATTTCAACGAGACCCCGGAGAAGGCGTCCCGCCCGTGGGACAAGGACCGGGACGGCTTCGTCATCGGCGAAGGGGCCGCTGTCGTCGTGCTGGAGGAATACGAGCACGCGAAGAAACGCGGCGCGACGATATACGCGGAGTTTGTCGGGTACGGCATGTCGGGCGACGCCCATCACGTGACGGCGCCGGCTGAGGACGGTTCCGGTGCCTATCGGGCGATGCGCAACGCGCTGAAGAGCGCGAAGATGGAGCCCGAGGACATCGACTACATCAACGCCCACGGCACGTCGACGCCGCTTGGCGACGAGATTGAGCATAGCGCGGTCAAACGCCTCTTCGGCAACGCCGCCAACAAGGTGTCCATGTCGTCCACGAAGTCGTCGATCGGGCATCTGCTGGGGGCGGCGGGCAGCACGGAGGCGATCTTCTCGATTCTCGCCATGCGGGACGGCATCGTGCCGCCGACCCTTAATCTCGAAAATCCGTCGGAAGGCTGTGACATGGATCTCGTGCCGCACGAGGCGAAGGAACGGGAAGTAAAGGCCGTGCTTTCGAATTCCTTCGGTTTCGGCGGAACGAATGCGTCGCTGATCTTTTCGGCGGCGGGTTAAGCGGAACGCATTGCCCATGGGGCGCATCCTGCTCCGAGCTGGGCTTATCCTTCTTATCCTTGTTTTGGCCCTGGGCGGCGTTGTCGCCTATGGCATCGACCGGTTTCATCAGCCGGGCCCGTTGCGCGAGCCGGTCCGGCTTCTCATCCCGAAGGGCGAGGGGATGGCGGCGGTGACGCGCCGTCTTGAGGCGGCCGGCGTTCTCGGCAATGGCTTTCTTTTCCGGCTGGGCGTGCGGCTTTCCGGCGAGGACCGCGCGCTGCGGGCCGGCGAATACGCCTTTCCGGCTTTCGTTTCGCCCCACGGGGTGATGGACACCCTGGTTCGGGGCGAGGCCGTGCTGCGCCGACTTACGGTGGCCGAGGGGCTGACGACGGCTGCCGTGCTGGCGCTGATCCGGGAAGCGGAAGGGCTGGAGGGCGCGATCACGGCGTCGCCGCCGGAAGGCACGCTGTTGCCGGAAACCTATGCCTATGTGTGGGGCGAGACGCGGGATTCGATGATCGCGCGGATGCAACGCGCCATGGCCGAGACGCTGGCGTCGTCGTGGGCGGCGCGCGCGGAAGGCCTGCCGCTCGATTCGGCGCAAGAGGCATTGATCCTGGCCTCGATCGTCGAGCGGGAAACGGCGTTGCCGGAAGAACGCCCGCGGATCGCCGCCGTCTTTCTCAACCGGCTGAAGCGGGGCATGCGCCTGCAGTCGGACCCGACCGTCGTTTACGCGCTGTCGAAAGAGGGCCGGCTCGACCGGCCGTTGACCCAGGCCGATCTCGAGACCGACGATCCCTACAACACCTATCGCGTCCGCGGGTTTCCGCCGGGCCCGATCGCCAATCCGGGCCGGGCCGCCATCGAGGCCGTGATGCGCCCGCTTGAAACGGACGAGCTTTACTTCGTCGCCGACGGCAGCGGCGGCCATGTCTTCGCCCGCACCCTGAAGGAGCACCGGAAGAACGTCCGGCGCTGGAAGCGGCTTCAGAAGTAGCGCAAAACGATTGCGGCCATGAAGGGGATCCCTTCATGGCCGCCTTATCCGTCCAGAACGGACGAATGCCTTACGACATCATCAGAATCGGTTTGATCGTCGTGCCTTTTTCCGAATCCGCCACCGCGTCGTTGATTTTGTCGAGCGGGTACTTCTTCATCAGCTTGTCGATGGGGAAGCGTCCCTGCATGAAGAGATCAACCATTCGCGGGATGAAGATGTCCGGCACGCTGTCGCCCTCGATGATGCCACGGATCGTGCGCCCGAACATGATGCTGTTCATGTCGAGCGAAACCTCCGTGCCAAGGGGCGCGGCGCCGATGACACCGCAAACACCGCGGAGCGTTAGCGAATCGACACATTGACGCAGCACTTGGGGCAGGGCCGTCGTCTCCAGGGTGTAATTGGCGCCGCCGCCGGTGATCTTCTGAATTTCCTCGACCGCGTTGCCCTTCGAGGCGTCGATCGTGTGGGTGGCGCCCAGTTCCTTGGCGAGTTTCAGCCGGCCCGGCTTTACGTCGACCGAAATGATCGTCGTGCAACCGACGACGACGGCGGCCATGATCGCGCTCAGGCCCACGCCGCCGGCACCGAAAACCGCGATGCTGCTGCCGGCGCGCGGATGCAGCGAATTCATGACGCCGCCGGCCCCCGTCTGGATGCCGCAGCCGAGTGGGCCGAGCAGTTCCAGCGGCGCATCGTCACGCACCTTTACGACGTTGCGTTCCGTCGCGATCGCGCGTTCCCCGAAGGAGGACTGGCTGAAGAAATAGCCGTGGATAAGCTCGCCGTTCTTGCTCAGCGTGCCCGAGCCGTCGCTTGGCCGCGCGCCGCCAAAATTGTAGCCGAAGAGGCTGTGACAATAGCCGGGGTCGCCTTCCTGACAACTCGGGCAGGCACCGCAAAAGTTGAAGGTAAGCACGACGTGATCGCCGGGGGCCACTTTCGTAACGCCCTTGCCGACGGCCTCGACGACGCCGGAACCCTCGTGGCCAGGAACGAAGGGGAGAGGAACCGGGTAATACTGATCGCGGCAGACGATATCCGTGTGGCACATGCCGGCGGCGACGACGCGGACCAGCACCTCGTCATCCCGGATATTCTCATCGAGTTCGATTTTCTCAACCGCGAAGGGCTTGTTGGGCTCGCGTGCAATCGCAGCAGTAATTTGCATCTGGATTTCCTCTCCTGAACAACATTTTCTTGGAGCCGCGCCGATAGGCGTCCCCATTTCTTCCATTATGCCAATGGATGCCCCCGCTTTTCCAGCCCGTGTTGCCGGGTCGCCCGCGGGCTTGAAAACCGGAGGAATTTCAACTTATTCCCCGATCCTTGCGGGGCGTCGGTCGCGGCGCACGAAGTCCTTGCCGGGACGGTGGATTGCGGATATGTAGCCGACATGCCGAAGCCGGAAATCCCCCGCCGTGGATTGATGCTGGTGATTTCCTCGCCGTCCGGGGCGGGAAAGACGACGATCGCCCATGCGCTGCTTCAGCGTGACCCGGGAATCGCGATGTCCGTTTCCTACACGACCCGGCCGAAACGGCCGGGCGAGACGGATGGCAAGGACTACCACTTCGTGAATCTGGAAGCCTTCAACCGCATGGTTGCGGAGGGCGCCTTTCTCGAACACGCCGAGGTTTTCGGCCATGCCTACGGCACGCCGAAAGAGGCCGTGGAAGCAAGCCTGAAGGCGGGCAGGGATTTGCTGTTCGACATCGACTGGCAGGGCAACCGGCAACTGCGCGACGCCGGCGACGGTGACCTGGTCAGCGTGTTCATCCTGCCGCCTTCGACGGAAGAGCTGAACCGCCGGCTTCACAACCGTGCCCAGGACAGCGAAGAGGTCGTCGCGGCGCGAATGGCCCGGGCGGCCGACGAGATCAGCCACTGGGAGGAATTCGACTACGTGGTCGTCAACGACGACGTCGCAGCCAGTGTCGAGGCGATTTGCAGCATCCTGAAGGCCGAACGGCTGCGCCGGGCGCGCCGGGTGGGACTCGGGCATTTCGTTCAGGGCTTGCGCGAAAGCTAGCCGTTGCGTTCGGCGAGCGTGCGCGCCAGCGTGCAGAAGGCCTCGACCGTCAATTCCTCGGCGCGGGCCGTCGGCGGAACGCCCGCCTCCCGGATCAGTGCCTCCGTCTCCACCCCAAGCGATTGCAGGCTCGCGCGCAGCATCTTGCGCCGCTGTCCGAAGGCCGCCCGGGTGGTCCGGGCCAGCCAGGCAAGCGCGTCCGGCGTCAGCGGCTGTGGGCGCGGGCGCAGACGAAGCACGGTGGAGGAAACCTTCGGCGGCGGCACGAAGGCCTTGGGGCCGATATCGAAGAGGTGCGTCACTTCCATCTGTCGCTGGGCGATGACGGAAAGCCGCCCATAGGCCTTCGAGCGCGGCTTGGCGGTGAGGCGGGCCGCCACCTCCTTCTGGAAGGTGAGGACCATTTCCTCCACCTGGTCCGCCGCGTAGAGCCACTTCAGAAGCAGCGGCGTGGCGACGTTGTAGGGGAGGTTGGCAACGATGCGCCAGGGCGGTGGTGCAAGTTCGGCCAGATCCATCGTCAGTGCGTCGCCCTCGATCACGCGCAGGCGTCCGCCGCTTTCGCCGGCGAGTTCTTCCAGCGCCGGCACGCAGCGCGAATCAAGCTCGACCGCCACGACCTCCCTGGCGCCGGCGTCCAGCAGCGCGCGGGTGAGGCCACCCGGACCGGGGCCGATCTCGATGACGGAGGCGGCGTCCAGGCCGGTGGCGGCGCCGGCGATCTTGTTGGTCAGGTTCCGGTCGAGCAGGAAATGCTGGCCCAGCCGCCGCTCGGCACCGAGGCCGTGGCGCCGGATCACGTCGCGCAAGGGCGGCCGGGCGTCGGCGTCCGTCATCGGGGCGTGGCCTGGCGGCGGGCGGCGATGGCATCGGCAAGGCGAAGGGCGGCAACGAGGCTGGTTTCGTCGGCGATGCCCTGGCCGGCGATCCCGAAGGCGGTGCCGTGGTCCGGCGAGGTGCGGACGAAGGGAAGGCCAAGCGTCACGTTGACCCCGCCTGCGAAATCGATCGTCTTCAAGGGGATCAGCGCTTGGTCGTGATACATGCAAAGGACGGCGTCGTAAGCGTCGCGCGCGCTGGCATGAAACAGGGTGTCGGCGGGATGCGGGCCGGTGGCGGCGATGCCGAGTTCGGCAAGGTCGGCAATGGCCGGCGCGATGATGGTTTCCTCCTCATGGCCAAGCGCGCCCGCCTCGCCGGCATGGGGGTTCAGGGCGGCGACGGCAAGGCGGGGGTGGGCGATTCCGAAATCGCGTTGCAATCCTTCCGCCGTGATGCGCCCGCAAAGGACGATGCGTTCCCGGGTCAGGTGATTGGCGACGGTGCGAAGGGGCTCGTGCACGGTGACGGGGACGACCCGAAGCGTGTCGATGGCCAGCAGCATGACCGACTGGGCGCCGCCGCCGGCGAGATGGGCCAGATATTCCGTGTGGCCGGGATAGGTCACGCCCGCCGCCTGGAGGCTGTGCTTGTGGATGGGGTTGGTGACGAGCGCCGCGGCCAAGCCGGTCCGGACGCACTCGACGGCGCGGCGGATCGCGTCGAGGACGGCGGGCACGTTTTCCGCCGCCGGCTTGCCGGGGGCCGTTGGCTTCGGGATCGGCTGGGGAAGGACGGGCAGGGCCTTCGGGAAGGCGTCCACCGCCTCGGCAGGGCCACCGATCGGGCAGAGCGCGACGTCGAGGCCGCAATCGCCGGCGATGCGTTCCAGCCGGGCCGGGTCGTCGATCAGGAAAAAGGCGGGAAGGTTCGCGCGATGGTTTGCCCAGGCCTTCAGGGCAATCTCGCCGCCGATACCTGCCGGTTCCCCCATCGTGAGCGCCAGCGGCAGGCGGTCGGCCGCGGCGGTCATAAGCGAATGTCTACGAAGGCCGTGCGGCGAAGGTCGCGGAGGTAGCGGCGCGAAAGGAGATCCAGCTTTTCCATCGTCAGGTTCAGTTGAACCTGGTGGCGGTCGTTGACCGGACTGGTCACATCGGGGCGGTCACACACCATCATCAGGTGCACGCCGGCTTCCGATTGGATCGGTTCGCTGGCAACCCCGATGGGAAGGTCCTTGACGGCGTCGCGCAGTTTCGGCGTCAGTTGGCCGATCTCGACCGTGCCCAAATTGCCGGACATGGGCGTGCCCAGGACTTCGGCCAGGCGGTTCATCGCAACGCAGCCGCTGACGCTTGCCCCTTCGTTCCGCGCCCGGGTCATGGCGGCATCCACGTCGTTGGGGCCCGCATTCGGCGGCAGCGGAAACAGAATCTGGCTCAGGCTGATGGTGTCCATTTCTCCCGTTTCACCGATCTTGCGCCGATCGCGCAGCCAGAGGACGTGGTAGCCCTCCTCCGAACGGATCGGGTCCGAGATGGCGCCAACCTCCATTTGCGGCAGGGCCTGATCGACGGCCGGCTTCAGCTGTCCCTGACGGACCCAGCCGAGATCGCCGCCGGAAAGCGCCGTCACCCCCTGGGAGAACTGCCGGGCGAGACGGAGAAACTTGGGCTCGACTTCGCTTTCGGGGGCCTTGAGGTCGGCGCGCGCCTCGTCGCTTGCCCGCTTGATGGTCTGGTAGGCGGCGTCCTCGTGGTCCTGGTTCTCAACCTCAAGGAAAATCTCCGATACCAGATATTCCGGCGCCCCCTCGAACTGCTGCAGGCGGACCATTTGTTCGTCGACCTCGTCCTTGCTGACGTTGATCCGCGGGTAAAGCCGCCGGCGAACGATTTTCTCCCAGGCAAGGGCCGCCCGAATCTGCGAGGTGACCGTGGAGGCGGGGATGCCTTCCGTTGCCAGCGTGTCGTTCAGGCTGCCGTCCGGGATGCCGTTGCGGCTTTCGATGCGCCGCTTGGCCGCTTCCATCTCTTCGTCGTCGATGGTGATTTCGAGGCGCGCCGCTTCCTGAATCTTCAGTTTCTCGTCGATCAGGGCGCGCAGGATTTCCGGCATCATCCGGCGGAGAATTTCCTGCGAGCCGCGCAGGTTCGCTGTATAGGCGATCAGCCGCATACGCGCCTCGAGGTCGAAGTCGGAAATGGCGTCCTCGTTGACGACGGCGGCGATCCGCTGTGATTCCGCCGCCTGAGCGGTTGGAAACGCCAGCGCCGTCAGGAACGCGACGAGAAGAAAGAATCGCATATGCTTTCGAAGGTTATGCACGTTGTTTTGATCTAAGCCCGTCATCCGCAGGACTTTTTACCGTTCGACCGGCCGTCCGGTAAAGAGGCAGCGTTGCCCGGCCCCCGAATTATAGGGATCAGAGGGCCACTTCTCCAAGGTGTTTGAGAATAATGCGAAGGAAAAAGACGTTGGCCGGCTTCACGTCCCGGTCCTGGGTGAAGCTGCGGGTGAAACTGAACAGGAGATCGATGCATTCGTCGGCATAGCCGATGCCGGCGCTCCAGTAGAGCGTGTCGTCGAGCTCGAAATCCCGCCGGTTCGAGGCCGTCAGCAGCCAGTTTTTCGTTATTTTCGAGCGAATTGCCGTGGTCAGCTCTTCGCGATCGCCAAATTCCGGGTTCGTGGGCGAGCCGCGGATGAAGAAGTAGTTGACGTCGACGTGGAGGGCGGGCGGCCCGGCCCCGAATTCCAGCTCGCTGCGCTCGGCCAGGAGGTCGTCCTTGTTGAGGCGGGAGCGGTAAATCACGTTAAGGTCGCTGATGGGGGAGACTTCGACCTCGCCGACGAAGTCGGAAAGGTTGTGTTCCAGGCCGGACCCCGGAAGGAAGGTGGTGTCGTCCCGAAGCCGGAAGCTCTGGCCGAAGAAGATGGACGTGCTGCCGCCGCCGGCGCCGAAGACGCCGAGCTTGAGCCCGTAATTCACCCGCTGGCCTCCCTCGACCCGGTCGAGGCCGGTGAAGCGGTTGGCGCTCAGCAGGTTCGTCGTGTCGAATTCGAAGTTCTGGCCGTCCTCGTTGGAGATTTTCGCCGAATTGCCGCCATTGGGGGCGGCGACGACGGTGATGATCGGCTCGATCATCTGGTGCGCCTCGCCGTCTTCCCGAATGAAGGGGTAGCGCCAGTCCAGCATGACCTGCGGGTGGGCGCGCCCGGCGAAGCCGTCCCGCAGCTCGCCGCCGGGGTCGGTCGGGTCGGTGACGTCGTTGCTCAAATAGCCGTCCATCTGCAGCGAAGCCGAAAGCGTCGTCACGTAGCCCGCGTCCGCCGTGTGGGCAAGCTGCCAGCCCGGCTTGACGGACAGCCGGTGGCTGTCGGCACCTTCCTTGCGGGTAAGCGAAAGCACGTTGGCGTCCAGGCTCCAGCGGGCGCCATGCCGGTCCGCCTTGCCGACATGCCGGTAGTCGATCATGGGCAGGATGAGGGGCGTTTCGTCGGGGTCGTCCGTTTCGCGCAGGCCCTGGAAGAGATAGGTGTTCACCGAAGCGTAATTGCGGCCGCGGAACCCTTCGAGAAAGGCATGTGTCGTGAGCGTGTCCTCGCTGCACAGGTCGTAGCGCCGAAGGTAGGTGTCGTCCGTCGAGCGGAAGACGTCGAGACCGGTTCGCCAGGTCGGGTCGAGGTCGAAGCGGGCCTTGCCGTTCACGTGGCCGCGGATTTCCTTCTGGCCAGGGACGACCACGCCGCCCTGGCGCTCGTCGACCTCGGTGATGCTGCCGGCGATGGAGACTTCGCCGTCGGTGAAGTGCTGGCGATACTCGCCGGCCAGGACGACCCCTTCCTTCGAGGTAAAGATGGGGGCGAAGGTCGCGTCCTTGTCGGGCGCGATGTTGAAGTAGTAGGGCACCTGCGCCCGCAGCCCGAGCTCGGTCGAGCTGCCATAGCTTGGGGCCAGCAGGCCGCTTCGCCGCTTCACGGTGGGGTCGGGGTGGGAAAGGTAGGGCGTGTAGAGCAGGGGGACACCGAAGAATTCAAAGAAGGCGTCCTTGTATTCGATTTCCCGGGCGTTCTGGTCGTGGGCGACGCTCATCGATTTCAGCTGCCACAGGGGCGCGCGGGTCGGGTCCTCCTTGCACAAATCGCAGGGCGAGAACACGGCCTTTTGGAATTCGGAGAAGACGCCTTTCTTGCGCGTGCCGGAGACGGCGGCGAGCCGCGAATCGTCCTCCATAAGAATATGGATGTGGCGAACGACGCCTTCCCGCATGTCGTCGGTCAGCGTCATGTAATCGGCGAAGGCGACTTCGCCGGTGGGTTCCATCAGAACGACGTTGCCGGAGGCGCTGAGGAGATCGGCGCGCTGGTTGTAGGTCACCGTGTCGGCCAGAAGCACGCGGGCCCCCTGGGTGATTTCCACGTTGCCGTGGGCGATGAGGACGTCGTGCTCTTCGTCATGGCGCACCTCGTCGGCGCGCAGCAGGATCGGGGTTTCCCCACCACTTTCGGTGCCGCTTTCCGTTTCCGCACCAAGGCCGGGCGTCGCGAGCCCGAGACCAAGCGACCAACAAAAAACCAGACTAGCGAGACCCAGCCGGCGCATGACGCCTAGCCATCCTCAAGGTGAAGCAGCATGGCAAGCGCCAGCAGCGTGGTAACCCCCGCCGGTGTCCAGGCGGCCAGGATGACGGGCAGTTTTTCCGAAAGGCCAAGCGCGTGCACGAGGTCCGAAAGGAAGAAAAGCAGGAACCCCGCCATCGCCGCCATCGCAATCAGCGCCGCGTTGTTCGTCGTGCGGTTGCGCCGGAGCATGAAGGTGGCGGCAATCAGCACCATCGAGCAGAAAAGCAGGGGCTCGGCCAGCAGGGAATGCCAGTGCATCCGGTGGCGCCGGGCGGAAAAGCCGGCTTTTTCCAGCGTATCGATGAAGACCGGCAGTTCCCAGAAGGACAGCGTTTCCGGCGAGGCGAAGCTGTCCTGAATTTTTTCAAGGGTGAGGTCCGTTTTGACGCGGTGGCTGCCGGCGAATTTCGCCGGGTGATCCGGCGAGGTAAGCCATGCCTCTTCCAGCTGCCAGTGGCCTTTTTGCAGACGCGCCGACTTGGCATCGATGCGGCTTGCAAAACGGTCCGCGCCTTCGAAAAGGAAAATGGTGACGTCCTGCAACGACATGTCGTTCTGGGAGATGTGCTGCGCATGAATGACCGATTGGTCGTTTTCGTTCGCCTGGCGCAGCCAAAGGCCGGAAGAGGAGACGGCAAGCAGGCTCGAGCGTCCGCGCAGCAGTTTGTTTTCCAGAAGTTCGTAGCGGGAAAGCATGGTGGATGCGAGCGGGCTGAATACCGTGATCTTGAAGATCCCAACCCCGATCGCGACGACCAGCACCGGCAGCAGGAATTGCCAGGCGGAAATGCCAGCGCCCCGGATGACGACAAGCTCATGGCTTCGTGCAAGACGCCAGAAGATGAACAAGCCGCTGAACAGGATGGCGAACGGCGTTACCTCCTGGGCCATTTCTGGCATCTTCAGGAGTGCCATCCCGAAAACGTCACCCATCGTGACGGCCTCGCGAACGGCCGAGCGCCGCAGCAGCTCGATGATGTCGATGAACAGGGTGAGCGTGATCAGCAAAACCAGCACGGCCAGAAACCCGTACAGAAACTGCCGGCCGATATAACGCGAAAGTGTGGCTGAAACTTGCACCGCTTCTCCTATCCGGCCCGCGGTTCCTGTTCGGCCGCCGGGATCGGCCGTTTGCGAAGGCCTCCCGTCGCCAGCACGTGGTAACCGAAGGCGATGGGCAAGAGGGCGTTCAGGTACATCAATGGAATCGTCACCGGCATTTTCGCGGCCAGGTTGTTCAGGCCGACGCCGAGGAACTGAACGGCGATCGCCAGGCCGACCGCCGTGAGAATGCGCATGGCCTGTCCGCGCCGGTTGAAGTCGCCGGAGAGCAAGCAGGCCAGCGCGAGGAACAGGAAGGAAAGGTTGTAGAAGGGCGAAATCAGCCGCTGGTGCCCTTCGGCAATCAGTTTGCCCTTGTTGTTCTGATCGTCATAGGAGCTTTCCGGGAAGAAGAGTTCTGGCAGGTAGCGTTCGCGTGGCTCCCGCCAGCGGTAGCCGGGGGCCTGCCCGAGGTCGCCCAGATCGACCGTGTAGCGGTCGAAGTAGAGAAGCTGCAGGCGCGACGTCGCGTCGTCGACTTCCTGGCGGTTGCCGTTGATCAAGATGACCTTGGGGCCGGTATCCGTTCGCACGAATTTGCCATGCTCGGCCATGATCGTGACGGACTGTTCCGGGTCGCGGCTGTCGTGCATGAGAATGCCAAAGAGTTCGCCATTGCCGGCGCGCTCGCGCACATAGACGGTAAGTCCTTCACCCAGGGAATTGAAAACGCCTTCCCTTAGCAGGACGGCGGAGTGGGTGTGCCGGAACAGGAATTGAAGGTCCTTGAATTCCCGATACGAGTGGGGAAGGAAGTAAAGCGTGATGCTGTAGCAAAGAACCGTCAGCATGAGCGCAAGCACGATGGCGGGTCCCGCCAGGGTTTGCGGCCGCAGTCCCGCCGCGCGCAGCACGATCAATTCGCTGTCCACGATCAGCTTGTTGTAGGTGAACAGCACGGAGGCAAACAACGCGATCGGGATGACGATGATGAGATAGGTCGGCAGCAGATGCAGGGTCAGCGAGGCAAAGGCCGCCAGATCAATGCCGCGGTTGACGATCAGGTCGACGAAGCGAAGCGACTGGGTCAGCCAAATGACGCAGGTGAGGCCCACGCAAACGAGCGCCGTCCCCCAGGCAAGTTGGCGAAGGACATAAAGAAAGGCGATTTTTCTCATGCTTCGAGCCGGATTATAGTCCTGTCATCCCGAGCCGGACAGGCATTCTTTACTGTTTTCCGGACAGTTATGGAAGGGACGAGTACCTTTTGGCGCCGGGTGCGCCAAGCGGACAACCCGCTTTTCTTTGGCTCGTGGATCGGTAGAGTAAGGGGCACACGCGTACAAACCCCTTGATTGCGGAGTCGGGAGGGGCCCGTTCATGAAAATCGATTTTTCCGAGTCACGTTCATCCAAGGCCGGCGCCATCGTCATCGGCGTGCCCGAAGGCAACCGCCTGGGCCCGGCTGCCGCCAGTCTCGACAAGGAAGGCGGCGGCCTCATCCGGCGCGCCATCAAGAGCGGCCATTTCGAAGGCAAGCGAAAACAGGCGTTGAAGATCGTGGCGCCTCAGAACGTTCCGGCGAACCAGATCGTCCTGATCGGTCTCGGCGATGCGAAGGGGCTTTCCGAAACCGAGTGCCAGAATCTCGGCGGGGAGATCGCCGGGCAGGTCAATGCGGCGAAGGAAAGGCATGGTGTCGTGCTTGTCGACCGGCCGACCGGCTGCCGGCTGCGCGCGCCGGAGATTGCCGCCAGCATCGCCTATGGCGCCTATTTGAGCAGTTACCGTTTCGACAAGTACCGGAAGAAGAAAAACACCAACGGAAAACCGTCGCTTGAGCAGCTTTCCCTCCAGGTGAAGGGCGCTGCCCAGGCGCGACGGCGCTACGAGCCGCTGGCGGAGATCGCCGAGGGCGTCTTTTTCACGCGCGACCTCGTTTCGGAACCGGCCAACGTCATCTACCCGGAAACGCTGGCGCGCGAGGCGCTCAAACTTCGTCGCCTGGGCGTCCGGGTCGAGGTTCTGGACGAGGCGGATATGCGCAAGCTCGGCATGGGGGCGTTGCTGGGCGTCGCCCAGGGCAGCGTGCGCAAGCCCCGTCTCGTCGTGCTGCGCTGGCAGGGGGCCACCAAACGGGCCAAGGACAAGGCTCCGGTCGCCTTCGTCGGCAAGGGCGTCACCTTCGACAGCGGCGGCATTTCGATCAAGCCCTCCGCCCATATGGAGGACATGAAGTGGGACATGGGCGGGTCCGCCGTCGTACTGGGCGTGCTTCGCGCGTTGGCCGCCCGCAAGGCACGGGTAAACGCCGTCGGCGTCATCGGGCTGGTCGAGAACATGCCATCGGGAACCGCGCAGCGGCCGGGCGACGTCGTCACCTCCATGTCCGGCCAGACGGTCGAGGTCATCAACACGGACGCGGAAGGCCGACTCGTGCTGGCGGACGCGCTCTGGTATTGCCAGAATCGCTTCAAGCCGAAAGTTATCGTCGATCTTGCCACGCTGACCGGCGCCATCATCGTGGCGTTGGGAGCGGAGTTCGCCGGGCTTTTCTCGACGGACGACAAGCTTGCCGCCAAGCTGGCCAAGGCCGGCGAGCAGGAGGGCGAGCGTTTGTGGCGGATGCCGCTGGATGACGCCTATGACAAGGACATCGACTCCGACATTGCCGACATGAAGAACGTCGGTTCCGGCCGCGGCGCCGGCAGCAGCACGGCGGCCCAGTTCGTGAAGCGCTACATCCAAGACATTCCGTGGGCCCATATCGATATCGCCGGCGTGACGTGGTCGAACCGGAAGAAACCGACCGTGCCGAAAGGGGGCACCGGATTCGGCGTGCGCCTTTTGAATCGTTTCGTTGCGGACAATTACGAAGGAAGGTAGACACCTTCGCAGAATGACGGCGATCAACTTCTACCATCTCGAGCGAAGTACGCTGGAGCAGGCACTGACGCAGCTTCTCGAGAAGGTGCTTGCGAATCAGGCGAGGGCCGTTGTGCTGGCCGGTTCCGAGGAGCGGGTCGAGGCGCTGAACGCTGCCCTCTGGGTGTCGCCGCCCCATGCCTTCCTGCCCCATGGCAGCCGTCAGGACGGCCACGCGGCCGACCAGCCGGTGTGGCTGACGACCGAGGACGAGAACCCGAACGCGGCTTCCGTTCTGGTGCTGACGGACGACATGGCGTCCGCCCGCATGGGGGAATACGAGCGCTGTCTCGAACTTTTCAATGGCCAGGATCCGGATGCCGTTAACGCCGCGCGCGAGCGGTGGCGCCGCTACCGGGAGGAAGGCCACGAACTTATCTACTGGCAACAGACGTCGAGTGGCGGCTGGGAAAAGAAGGAGACCTGAGAAGCATGGCCATTGAACGCACGCTTTCCATCATCAAACCGGATGCTACGCGCCGCAACCTGACCGGCCGGGTCAACGCCATGCTTGAAGAGGCAGGACTTCGCATCGTCGCCCAGAAACGCATTCGGCTGACGCGGGAGCGGGCGGAAGGCTTTTACGCGGTGCATGCCGAGCGTCCCTTCTTCGACGACCTCTGCACCTTCATGACGTCCGGTCCCGTCGTCGTGCAGGTTCTTGAAGGTGAGAACGCCGTGGCGCGCAATCGCGAGGTGATGGGGGCGACAAACCCGGCCGAGGCGGCGCCGGGGACGATCCGCAAGGAATTCGCCGAATCGATCGAGGCAAATTCCGTCCACGGGTCGGACTCGCTGGAAAATGCCGAGAAGGAAATCGCCTTCTTCTTCAGCGAGGATGAAGTCGTCGGCTAGGGGTAGGGGAAATTAGACCAGAAAATAGGCCATCAGGCTCAACAGGATGGCCGTAAAGGCGGCCGAGACCCAGATCAGTTTCAGGAAGCCGCTCCACGTGTCCTTGTGGGATTGCAGGTTATGATCGTCGGCCATCAAATCCGCTCCTTCGCTTGAAAAACTGCGGTCAGGTTCGACCGCTGATATAGCGCAGAATCCCGATTATGGGAACACCCTCGGGCATGGGCCCGCAGGCTAGGGCCGCTTGGGCCCGGCCGGGTTCACGAGGCCGGTTCCGGCAGACGCGGCCGCAAGGCTTGCCCGCCTGCCCTGGATGCGGACCTGGCCGGAAGCCAGCAGGCGAAGCGCCAGCGGGTAGCATTGAGGTTCCAACTCGAGGATGCGTGCCGCCAGCGACTCGGGCGTGTCGCCCTCGGCGACGGGCACCGCCGCCTGGACGAGAATGGGCCCGTCGTCGAGTTCCGGGCGCACAATGTGCACCGTGCAGCCGCTGATCTTGACGCCGGCCTCCAGCACCTTGCGGTGGGTATCGAGGCCGGGAAAAGCGGGCAGCAGCGAGGGGTGAATGTTGAGGACCCGGTCCCGCCAGTCCTCGGCGAATTTTTCGCCAAGCAGGCGCATGAAGCCGGCCAGGCAGACGAGCGTGGCACCGGCTTCCCGCAGGGCCGTGTCGAGGGCCGCGTCGAAGGCGGCGCGGTCCGGGAAGTCCTTGTGGGAGATCACCCGGGTCGGGATGCCGGCGCGCGTGGCAAGGTCGAGTCCCTTGGCCCCGGCGACGTTCGAGATGACGAGCACGATCTCGGCCGGGTAGTCGGGGGCCCTGGCAGCCGCCATCAGGGCCTCGAGATTGCTGCCGCGCCCGGAGATGAGGACGCCGACCCTTACCCGATCCATGCCGTTTCAATCCCTTTCAGCCGGACGGTTGCCGGCCCGTCCCGGCCCTTGGCGATGCGACCGATTGCGTGGACGATCTCGCCGCCTTCCCGAAGCCGGGCGGCCACCGCGTCGGCGCCTTCCGGCGCGACGATCGCCACCATGCCGATCCCGCAGTTGAACGTGCGCGCCATTTCGGCGGTCGGCACCCCGCCCGTTTTGGCCAGCCAGCGGAACAGGGCCGGGTAGGGCCAGGCGGTGGCGTCGATGTCGGCGGTGAGGCCTGCGGGCAGGACGCGCGGGATGTTTTCGACCAATCCGCCGCCGGTGATATGGGCAAGCGCCTTTATCTTTCCGTTGTCGAGCGCGTCCAGCACGCTTTTCACGTAGATCCGGGTCGGTTGCAGCAGGGCTTCGCCGAGGCTTCGGCTTTCGTCGAAGGGGCAGGCGTCGCCGAAGGCAAGTTTTGCATCCGCGACGATCTGGCGGACGAGAGAGAAGCCGTTCGAATGCAACCCGTTCGATTGCAGGCCGAGCACGACGTCGCCGGCCGCTACCGTCTCGCCGGTGATCAGGCGAGGCCGTTCGACGGCGCCGACGGCAAAGCCGGCAAGGTCGTAATCGGCCTCGCCGTACATGTCGGGCATCTCGGCGGTCTCGCCGCCGATCAGCGCGCAGCCCGCCTCGGTGCAGCCTTTCGCGATGCCGCCGAGCACGCGTTTCGCGGTTTCGACGTCGAGGCGACCGGTGGCGAAATAATCGAGAAAGAAAAGCGGCTGGGCGCCCTGAACGACGATGTCGTTCACGCACATCGCGACAAGGTCAATCCCGATCGTTTCGTGGTGTCCGCTGGCGATGGCAATGCGGAGCTTCGTGCCCACCCCGTCCGTCGCCGCGACGAGGAGGGGGTCGCAAAAGCCGGCGGCCTTCAGGTCGAAAAGGCCGCCAAATCCACCCAGGCCACCGAGGATTCCCTTCCGGGCGGTTTCGCCGGCAAGCGGTTTGATCGCTTCGACGAGGGCCGCACCGGCCTCGATATCGACACCTGCCCCTTTATACGTGCGGCTGTTAATGGCCGTTCCGCCCGTGATAGTAATAGTAGGTGAAATTGAGCATGCCTTGTGACGCTGAAGATACTTGATCGCCGACGGTTTGCAATGGCCCTTTGTCCGACTCGGCGCCTTGCGGCCGCTTTCGCGGTCGCCGTCGCGCTTGGTTTTTCCGTCACGGCGCACACCGCCTCGGCGGATGTCTTTACCGTGGAAGACGTGGCCGTCGACGCCACGGCCCGTACCGCCGACGAGGCGCGCAAGGTGGCCCTTGCCGAGGGCCAGTACGAGGCCTTCCTGCGTCTGTTCAATCGGCTGACGCTGCGCCAGGACCGTATTCGCCTGCCGGAAGTCAAACCGGACGACGTCGCCAATCTGGTACGGTCCTTCGAGGTGCGCGACGAAAAGACGTCCGGGATTCGCTACCTCGCCAAGCTGACGGTTCATTTCAAGGGCGAGGCATTCCTGAACCTGCTTCAGTTGCATGAAATTCCCTATGCGACGACCCGCAGCAAGCCGGTGCTGGTGCTGCCGGTTTTCGATTCCGGCGAGGAGCGCATGTTATGGCGCGACCCGAATCCCTGGCGCGAGACATGGGTGGCGCAAACGCCACGCGACGGGTTGGTGCCATTCGTGCTTCCGCTTGGCGACCTTGAGGACGTTACCGCCATCGACGCGGCGCAGGCCGCCCTTGGCGATCAGGACCGCCTGGCCACGATTTCGAAGCGCTACGAGGCAACGGCCACCCTCGTCGCCCAGGTCCGTTCGACGACGGACACCATCTTCAACCTGCCGGCCGTCTATTTGAGCCTGAGCCGCTATGGCGCCGGTGCCTGGGGCGACGTATACGTGGCGAGTTTCGTGGGGACCGGCGGCGAATCCATAAAGGAGCTGCTGCGCCAGGCGGTCGAGCAGACCCTGCACCGCATCGAGGAAAGCTGGAAACTTGACAATCTCCTGCAGTCGGGGGATGAGGGCGAGGTAACGGTGGTTATCCCGTTGCGGGGACTGGAGGATTGGCTAAAAATCGAAAAGCGCCTGGAGCGCATCCCCTCCGTCCTCGAAAGCCGGCTCGTCTACCTTTCCCGCGAAGAGGCGCGGGTCCGGCTCAGGTTCCAGGGGGGTGGCATGCAGCTACAGCGGGCGCTTCTGCAAAGCGATCTCGTCCTTTCCTTCCAGCCCTATCAGGGTGGGCAGGCGCTTGTCCTGAAGCTGGGGGAAGGCGCGGAAAGCGCGCCGGGCGCGCCGTGAAGGAACGCGGGAAAATCCGATCATGAACGGCGTGGCCACCATCCCCAACGTCATTAGTCTGTTCCGACTGCTTGCCGTGCCGTTGACGCTGTGGCTGCTGCTGGAGCAGGCCTTCACCACCGCCTTCTGGCTTTTTCTCGTGGCGAGCTTTTCGGACGGCGTCGACGGCTTCATTGCCAAGCGGTTGAATTCCCGCACGACCCTTGGCGCCTATCTCGATCCGATTGCGGACAAGGCGCTGTTGATGGGGGTCTATATTGTGCTCGGCCTGGAGGGACATCTGCCGATGTGGCTGGTGACGCTGGCCGTTTTCCGGGACGCGGTCATCGTCGGCGGCGCCATGGTGTTCCAGGGCCTGACCAACCAGTTGCGGATGCAGCCGCTGTTGAGCGGCAAGCTCAACACGCTGGCGCAGATTCTTCTGGCGGGGTTCGTTCTGGCCGGGCTCGGGCTTGAACTTCCCGTCGCTGCCTTGACGGAACTTCTTATCTATTTCGTCGCGGTGTCGATCCTGTTTTCGGGCGGGTGTTATCTTGTCGTCTGGTCGCAGCGCGCGGCCGAATCGGAGGAGTAGAATCCAATGGCCAGATCGCTTCGGTTCTGGGGCGTTGCGACCCTTCTTGTCCTCGCATTTCTCTTTCTCTTCCGGGATATCCTGCTGCCTTTCGTGGTGGGGCTGGGCGTCGCCTATTTTCTCGACCCGGTGGCCGACCGCCTCGAGGCACTGGTGCGTTCGCGGACGCTGGCGGCGATTCTGGCCATGTTCGGCTTCTACGTGCTCATCCTTGTCTTCTTCCTGTTGTTCTGGCCGGTTCTGGAAAACCAGATTGCGACCTTTGCCGAACGTGTCCCGGGTTATTTGCAGGAAATCCGCGAGACGCTGGTGCCGTACCTGACCAATCTGTTCGCGGGCCTTTCGCCGGAGATGGTGGGCAAGCTGGAAGCTGCGGCCGGCGCCGAGGCGGGCAAGGTGCTGGGCCTGGTGGGCAGCCTTGCCGGCAGCCTGTTCAGTGGCGGGGTCGCGATTTTCAACCTGATCTCGCTGCTGTTGGTGACGCCGATCGTCATCTTCTATCTGCTGCGCGACTGGGACCGGATCGTGGCGCGGGTGAACGGCTGGCTGCCGCAGGCGCAGGCCGGCGTCATCCGGGCGCAGCTTCGGGAAATCGACCGTACGCTAGCCGGCTTCATCCGTGGCCAGGCAACGGTTTGCGTCCTGCTGGGACTTTTCTACGGCATCGGGTTGACGCTGGCCGGTCTTGATTTCGGACTGATCGTCGGTTTGGGAACGGGATTGCTTTCGTTCATTCCCTATTTTGGCATGCTGATCGGGTTTGCCATCGGCATGACGCTGGCACTGCTCCAGTTCTCGGACTGGCTGCCGGTGGCGATCGTCGGCGGCATCTTTCTCGCCGGGCAGGTGATCGAGGGAAACTTCGTGACGCCGAAGCTGGTCGGCGAACGGGTCGGGCTGCACCCGGTCTGGGTTATCTTCGCGCTGTTTGCCGGGGCCGCCGTCGGCGGTTTCCTGGGGCTGTTGCTGGCGGTGCCGGTCGCGGCGGTCATCGGGGTCATGGCCCGGTTCGGGATCGAACGCTACCTGGCGAGCGACTACTATTCGGGCAGATCGTGACCGGTGCCCTGCAGCTTCCGCTCGACCTTGGCCACCGCACGGCCTTCGGGGACGAGGATTTCCTGATCGCGCCTTCGAACGAGGCGGCCGTCGCCTGGATCGACCGCTGGCCGGATTGGCCGGGGCAGGGCCTGGTGCTGTGCGGGCCGGCGGGGTGCGGCAAGACGCATCTGGCCCATGTCTGGCAGGCGAAAAGCGGTGCGCCGCTGGTGGAGGCGAAAGCGCTTGGCGGGGTCGAGCCCCGCGAAATCCTGAAGGAGGCGAAGGCCTGCATCGTCGAAGGGGCGGGCGCGGGCTGTGACGAAAGCGCGCTGTTTCACCTTTACAACGTGCTGGCCGAACGGAAGGGGCATCTGCTTCTGACGGAGCGGGAGGCGCCGGCGCGCTGGACCATCGCGCTGGCGGATTTGCGCTCGCGCCTGGTGGCGCTGCCGGCCGTGCGCATGGGCCCTCCCGATGACCGGCTCTTTGCCGCCGTGCTGGTCAAGCTTTTCAACGATCGCCAGATCGGCGTCGGGGAAGAGGTGATCGCCTATCTCTTAAGCCGGATCGAGCGCTCCTTCGCTACGGCGCGCGCCACCGTCGAGGCGCTTGACCAGGAAGCCCTGGCGCGCCGGCGCCGTGTCACCGTGCCGTTCGTTCGCGAGGTTCTGGGAGGCGAGAACTAGCCCTTCGCAGGGGTGAGGCGCACCTGCCCCTTCTCGATGGCCAGCGCGATCTTTCCGTGTTTCAGGTCGAGCGCCGCGGCGCCGAAGACCTCCCGCCGCCAGCCGCGCAGGGCCGGCACGTCGGCCTCGTCGTCGGCGGCGATCCGCTCGATCTCCTCGCTGGTGGCGATGAGCTTCTGGGCGACGGAGTGCTCCTCGCATTTCATCTTGAGCAGCACCTTCAGAAGATCGACCGTCGGGCCGATGCCGCCGGGCTTGCCCGGCGTTTTTGGCTGGGGCGGCAGCGCCGCCTCGGGCAGGCCGCGGGCGGTCTTGACGGCGGCGAGAATGGCTTCGCCGAGACGGTTTTCGGCCGCCTTGCCGATCCCCCGGCAGCGGCGGAGATCGTCCTGGTCTTCCGGCTGCTGGGCGGCGATTTCGAGGATGGCGTCGTCGCGCAGGACCCGGTTGCGCGGTACGTCCTGTTCCTGGGCCATCCTTTCCCGCAGGGCGGCGATTTCGCGGACGGTGCCGAGGAAGCGCCGGTTGGCGTTCCGTGTCTTCAGCCGGCGCCACGCATCTTCCGGCTCGGAGCAGTAGGTGGCGGGGTCCGTGAGGATGGTCATCTCGCTTTCCAGCCAGCCCATCCGTTTCGTCGCTTTCAGCTTGGCGTGGAGCTTTTCATAGACGATGCGCAGATGGGTGACGTCGGCGAGCGCATATTCGAGCTGCTTCTTGGTCAGGGGGCGGTGCGACCAATCCGTGAAGCGTTGCGCCTTGTCGATGCGGGCGTTCGCCAATCGCCGGACGAGGGTTTCGTAGGCGATCGAATCGCCGAAACCGCAGGCCATCGCCGCGATCTGGGTATCGAACAGCGGGTTGGGGATGGTCCCGTTCAGATGGTAGAAAATTTCGACGTCCTGACGGGCGGCGTGGAACACCTTGAGCACGTTTTTGTTGGCCAGCAGCTCGAGGAACGGGTCGAGCTCAAGCCCCGCCGCCAAGGGGTCGATCGCCGCCACTTCGTCCTGACCGGCCACCTGGGCGAGACAGAGCCTGGGCCAGTAGGTTTTCTCGCGGATGAATTCCGTATCGACGGTGATGTATTGGGCCGTAGAGAGATGCTTGCAGAGCCTGGAGAGCGAGGCCGTGTCGGTGATCACCTGCATGGGCGAGCTATACACGGAAACGGGTATCGGCGAAAGCGGAGTCCCTTGCCGTCGTCAAGGGTGATCGAGACGCCTTGACAAGCTAGATTGTTTTATGCGCTGTTCCCGCCGTCGCGGCCGGGTTCGCGGGAAGCGCCGAAAACTTGCCGATGGTATAGTCTCCGGCACCGGAGACGGAGGATGATGCACCCATACCGAACCCATACCTGCAACGATCTGCGGCCCTCCCATGTGGGCGAGACGGTCCGGCTTTCCGGCTGGATCCACCGCAAGCGCGACCATGGCAGCCTGCTTTTTATCGACCTGCGCGACAATTACGGGCTTTCCCAATGCGTCATCGAGACGACGAGCCCGATCTTTCGGATCGCCGAGGAGGCGCGTGTGGAAAGCGTCATCACCGTCACCGGCAAGGTTGTGGCGCGCACCGAAGATACGGTGAACCCGGAACTGCCCACCGGTGACGTCGAGGTCCGCATCGAGGACGTCACCGTTCAGGCAATGGCTGACATGCTGCCGCTGCAGGTTAACAGCGAGATGGATTACCCCGAAGAGACGCGCCTCAAATACCGTTTCCTCGACCTGCGCCGGGAAAAGGTGCACGCGAACATGCTGCTTCGCACGGCGATCGTCACCAGCCTGCGCCGCCGCATGACGGAAGCCGGCTTCACGGAATTCCAGACGCCGATCCTGACGTCAAGCTCGCCGGAGGGCGCGCGCGACTATCTGGTGCCAAGCCGGCTTCATCCGGGTTGTTTCTATGCGCTTCCCCAGGCGCCCCAGCAATACAAGCAGCTTCTGATGGTGGCCGGGTTCGACCGTTACTTTCAGATCGCGCCCTGCTTTCGTGACGAGGACGCACGCGCCGACCGATCGCCCGGCGAGTTCTACCAGCTCGACATCGAGATGTCCTTCGTGACCCAGGAGGACGTCTTCGAGGCCGTTGCGCCGGTGCTGCATGACCTGTTCGAGGAATTCGCCGATGGCCGTTCGGTGACCCCGCTGCCGTTTCCGCAGATCCCCTATGAGGAGGCGATTGAGCGTTTCGGCACGGACAAGCCAGATTTGCGCAACCCGTTGCGCGTCTTCGACGTGACGGAGGCCTTTCAGGGCTCGGACTTCAAGATTTTCGCCGGCGCCATCGCGAAGGGCAGCGTCGTGCGCGCCATCCCCGGCCCCGACACCGCTTCGCGGCCGCGCAGCTTCTTCGACAAGCTGAACGAATGGGCACGGGAAGAGGGCGCGGCGGGCCTTGGCTACATCGTGTTCGAGGAAGGAGCGGCGAAGGGGCCGATCGCCAAGTTCCTGGATGCGGCGCGCCTTGAAATTTTACGCGAGACGGCCGGCGTCAAGGATGGCGATGCCCTTTTCTTCGTTTGCGATTCGAGGGCGGCCTCGGCCAAGTTCGCCGGCGTCGTCCGGGACAAGCTCGGTCACGATTTGGCGCTGCTGGAGAAGGGCGCCTTCCGGTTCTGCTGGATCACCGACTACCCGCTCTATCAGCTGGACGAGGAAACGGGGAAGGTCGAGTTCAGCCACAACCCCTTTTCGATGCCGCAAGGGGGGCTGGAGGCGCTGGAGAAGGAGGACCCCCTTCGCATCAAGGCCTACCAGTATGACATCGTCTGCAACGGGGTCGAGCTTTCGAGCGGCGCCATCCGGAACCACCTGCCGGAAATCATGTACAAGGCCTTCGCCATTGCCGGTTACCCCCAGGAGGAGGTCGAATCGCGCTTCGGCGGCATGCTGAACGCGCTGAAATTCGGAGCGCCGCCCCATGGGGGCGTGGCGCCGGGGCTCGACCGCATCGTCATGTTGCTGGCCGGGGAGCCGAACATCCGCGAGGTCATCCTGTTCCCGATGAACCAGCACGCCCAGGACCCCCTGATGCAGGCGCCGGCGCCGGTGACGAAGGAACGGCTTGCAGAACTGCATCTGCGCGTCGTTCCGCCGCCCAAGAAATCCTAGCCGGACGGCAGGGATTTTATCTTTATTCACTTGAACTTAGAGCTAATTCTTAACGAGACGTTAAGCGCCACTCGCTACGCTTGGGCGCAGCCTCGATGGTGGAGTCGGATGGACGGAATGGCGAAACGAATCGGCCGAACGGTGGGCATGGCAGCGGCGATGACCCTGCCGTTCCTGGCCGCCGGGTGCGCCCTGCCGCCCGCCGTGACGGTGGCGAGCCTGGCCGCGGACGGCATGTCCTACGCGGTGAGCGGGCGCGCCGTTTCCGATCACGCTATCTCGTTCGCGGCCCAGGAGGATTGCGCCCTTTACCGGGCCGTGCAGGGTGAAAGCATCTGCCGCGCGGAGGAAGGGACGGAACAGACACGCGCCTTTGAGGGCGCGGCGGCGCCGATCAACCTTGTCGAGACACCGGCGGCGTCCGAGGAATCCGTGACGCCACCGGTCGAAACGGTGTCGCCTTCGCAGCCGGAAGCGCCGGAGGAGAAGGAAGAAATCGCCGCGCTTGGCCCGCCCATGCCGGCGGAGCGGCGCTGGGTCTATCCGGGCGCGCCCGGGGTCACGGCCACCTTTCTCGCCCTTGGCAGCTATCGCTTCCGCACCAACGCGGTGCAGGTGGCTGAACGCTACGCGGCCCATTCCCCCTATATCGTGAGCGTCTTCCTGAACGGCGAGCGCTACTACCGGGTGGTGGCGGGCCCCTATGAGGAAACCGAGATCGAGGCGGCGCGAACGCGGCTGGAGGCGGCCGGCGTGGCGCATCCTTGGCGCGTGCAGCTGTGCGGCGTCGAGGGGGTCGGGCTGAATTGTGAAAAGGCGGGCTAGCGGTTGCCGGCAAGCGATGCGCTTGGCGCACTGGAGGTGGCCGGCTTGCGCCGCTTGTTGTCGAACATGGCGGCATCGGCCCGGCTGATTAGATCCTTTTTGCGGTCGCCCGGACCGAAGGATTCGATCCCGAAGCTGACATGGACCGGAATGCGATGACCGTTCAGGGTTACGACGCTGCGCCCGATCAACTGGCTCAAGGCATTGATCCGGCGCATGCCGTAGGCAATGCCCGTTTCAACCATCAGCACGGCAAATTCGTCGCCGCCGATCCGGGCGACGTAGTCCGTTTCGCGCACATTGGCCAGGATCCGCCGGGCGAGTTCGCGCAGAACCTCGTCCCCGATCGGATGGCCGTAGTGATCGTTGATGGCCTTGAAGTTGTCGACGTCGGAAATGGCCAGGATGCCGGTCGATCCGTTTCGGTTGACCGTGGCCAGTGCGCGGCCGAGCTGGGCGTCGAAGCCGCGGCGGTTGAGGAGCCCAGTCAATTCGTCCGTCATCGTCAGCACTTCGAGCCGGGCGATGCGGTCGGCCTGGGCGGCCAGCCGGCGTTCGGCGTCGGACGCCATCCGCAGGGCCTGTTCCAGCAGGGTCAGCTGGCTCACGCCCCGGAGGCGGTCTTCCCACGGCTGCAGGCGCTTCGCCATGGGCAGGCCAAGCTCAGGTTTCGGCCCCTTGCCTTGCGCGAGATTCCTTGCCGGGAATCTTTCGCCCGTCGTTTCGGATTGCAGTTTCGCCGTCGTCATAATCGTTCTTGTTCCTTTGTGCACCCGTAATGGCGGATAGCTAGGTTTAAGAAAGCAAGCCCCATGCCAAGAAAAAATCACGTAAAAAGAATAGGTTATGATTGCCCTTCGCCGGCGAAGGGGGTAAAAATTTCCGGGTGGCACCTTCTTGCCGCCCGCCTCAAGGGGCGGCGAAACGGGAGATCAGGCGCGTGGTGACGGTCCGTCGGGAAGGCATTCCCGTTCTTTTGCTGCTGTTCGTGCTGTTTCCTTTCCAGGAAACCCTGGCGGGGACGAAGCTTGCTTCGCACCGTGCCTATTACTCGGCCGCAATCGGCGAGGTAAAGAACACCAGCCAGATCGTCGACGCCAACGGCGGCATGGTCATGGAGCTGACCGAATCCTGCGAAGGATGGGAATCCGTGCAGGGCACGCGGCTGGTCCTGCTGAACAGCCGGGGCGACGAATTCCTGGCCGACGTACACTATACGAGCTGGGAATCCCGCGACGGGTTGCAGTTTCACTTCAATTACGTGCACCGAAGCAACGGGCAGATCCAGGAAGAGCTGCTTGGCCGGGCGACTTTCCCGGCGCGGGGAGAGGCGGGCCGCGTCACCTTCTCGAAGCCGTCGAAAACGAGCCTCGCCCTGCCGGCATCCGTCCGTTTTCCGACCGAGCATTTGCTTGGCCTGCTGGAACAGGCCGAGGCCGGCACGCAGATTTACGAGGCGCCCCTCTATGACGGGACGAAGGTGGACGGCCTGTACGACGTCAACGCCTTCATCGGAAAGCCCTTCATCGCCAAGCCGGCGGAAGGGGAGGCAAGCCTTGGCCGGCTGGCCGGCGAGCGCGGCTGGCCGATGCGGCTGGCTTATTTTCCCTTCGGCACCGGCGATGCCGTGCCGGAAGTCGAAATCAGCATTCGCCTGCTGGAGTCCGGCATCGCCGAGCGCATGGTCTTCGATCATGGGGATTTCACGATTATCGGGACGCTCGAGCGGATCGACTGGCTGCCCCAGCCTGACTGCTAGAACCCCAAGGCTTCCGCCGTTTTTGGCGGAATCGGCCGGGCCAAACCGGCCGGCGGGGCGAAAAAGCTTAACAATATGCTAACCATCCCGGTTTAAGACCTAGGGGACAAACAAGGATTCAGGCGATGCCGAAGACCATCCTGATCGTTGAAGACAACGAATTGAACATGAAGCTCTTCCAAGATCTTCTGGTGGCGAACGGCTATCGCACGTTGCAGACGAAAGACGGTTACGAGGCGCTGGAGATCGTACGCAAGGAACGGCCCGATCTCGTGCTGATGGACATTCAGTTGCCGGAAGTCTCCGGTCTGGCCATTACAAAACAGATCAAGGAAGACATGGACCTGAAATCGATTCCCGTCATCGCGGTTACCGCCTTTGCGATGAAGGGTGACGAAGAAAAAATCCGGGAAGGTGGCTGCGAGGCCTATATCGCAAAACCGATTTCAGTCCCCCACTTTCTGCAAACCATCCAGAAGGTCTTAAGCTAGGACAACGGGGCAATATGACTGCACGCGTCCTAATCGTCGATGACATGCCGGCCAACGTAAAGTTGCTGGAAGCGCGCCTTTCAAGCGAATATTTCGAGGTCATGACGGCGGAAGACGGCCCCTCCGCGCTCGAGCGGATCGAGAAGGAGGCGCCCGACATCGTGCTGTTGGATGTCATGATGCCTGGCATGAGCGGTTTCGAGGTCTGCGAGAAGGTAAAATCGAATCCGAAAACCCCCCATATCCCGATCGTCATCGTAACGGCGTTGAGCGAATCGAAGGATCGCATTCAGGGGCTTGAGGCGGGCGCCGACGACTTTCTGACAAAACCGGTCAACGACAAGGCATTGCTGGCACGGGTACGCAACCTGACGCGCCTCAAGATGATGATGGACGCCTTCCAGAGCCGGGCGGAAACCTATGAACAGCTCGGCCTTGAATACGGCATCCCGGCCATTGCCAGAGAGGATGCCAGCAAGGCAAGCGTGCTTTTGATCGAGGACAACGCGGACAGTGCCAGCCATATCCGGGAAATCCTGCAGACCCGGATGGACGACGACGTGGCCGTGTTCGAAGACGGCACGGTCGCGATCGATTCGGCGCTGGAAGATTCCTACGAGATCGTCATCCTGAGCCTGGACCTGCTGAAAGAGGATTCGCTAAGGCTGGTTGCCCAGTTGCGGGCACGCGAAGAGCTTCGCAACCTGCCGATCCTTGTCCTCGTCGAGGAGCGTGAAGAAGAAATTCTGGCAAAAGCGTTCGAGCTTGGCGTCAACGACTACCTGGTCCGTCCCATCGAGACCAGCGAGCTTATCCTGCGTAGCCGCACGCAGGTCCGTCACCGGCGTTACCAGGACCGGTTGAACAGCGACTACCGTGACACGCTGGCGATGGCGATCACGGACAGCCTTTCCGGTCTCTACAACCGGCGGTACCTGGAGACCCATTTGCCCCGGATGATGCAGGAAGCCATCCATGACATGAAGGATCTGACCGTCATCATGGTCGATATCGATCACTTCAAGGACGTGAACGACCGCTACGGTCATGCGACGGGCGACGACGTCCTGAAAGAAGTGGCGAAACGTGTCCGCGACAACGTCCGAAGCTTTGATCTGGTTACACGCTTGGGCGGAGAGGAATTCGTCGTCGTCATGCCGGACTGTTCGATGCAGTTCGTGCGGGCAACGGCCGAGCGTGTCCGCGCCAGACTTTCCGATCTTCCGATCGTCGTAAGCGGGGGCGAGCGCATCCCCGTTACCGTGAGTCTTGGCTGCGCCCAGATTACCGGCCCGACCGATACGGCCGAGGCGCTGCTCAAGCGGGCCGACCACGCCATGTACAAGGCCAAGGAATTGGGACGCAACAAGGTGTGGGTGCTGGACGACGAGGACGACGAGAGCGACATAGAGCGTTTTGCCTAGTCGCAAGTCCGGCTAATAAAAAACCGCCCGCAGGCGGTCATAAACGGGCAGGCCGGGAGGGCCGGCCTATTTCAACTTCGTTTCCTTGAAAAGAACGTGTTTGCGGGCGACGGGATCGTACTTCTTGAGTTCGATCTTTTCGGTCAGTTTTTTCGGGTTCTTCTTGCGCAGATAGTAATAGCCGGTGTCGGCCGTACTCGCGAGCTTGATCAGAACCGTGTTCTTCGATTTCGCCATTTTTCAGGGTCCCTGGACGCCGTGATCCCGCTTCGGGGCCGCCAACTTAGCCGCTGGACGGGTTCTGTCAAGGGGGGAGGGGAGATGGCCTAATTCCCGGGCGGCGGCTTGGCCGTGGCGGCGATTTCCTCGTGGGTTTCCTGCAGCAAGCTTGCGTAGAGGGCGGCGTTTCCCAGAAGTTCCTCGGCGATGGGTAGGTCCAGCGGGCTTTCCGCATGGGCGGTGGGACAGGCCGTTTTTCCGGCGGATTTGCCGCCGGCCAGTGCGCGCAGCGGGCTGGGCGCCTTTTCCTTCAGCCCCGCCGTGCAGATGTCCGGCAGGACGCCGAGCTGGTTCAGGGGCTCGCCGGAAGGCGTGTAGAGAAGCGACCAGGTAAGCGTGATTTCAGCGCCGTTCGGCAGGGGGATGACCGTCTGGACGGTGCCCTTGCCATAAGACCGACTGCCGACGACAAGCGCACGATGCCGGGTCTGAAGCGCGGCGGCCACGATCTCGGCGGAAGAGGCGCTTTTGCCGTTCAGCAGCACGACCATCGGGACGCCGCCGCTGATATCGCCCGGTGCGGCGCTATAAGTCTGGCTGCTGTTCGGATGCCGCCCGCGCGTATAGATGATCCCGTCCGATTCGAGGAACAGGTCGGCGACGGCAATCGCCTGATCCATGAGGCCGCCGGGGTTGTCCCGCAGGTCAAACACGATTCCCCGAAGCGGCTTGCCGGTTTTTTCGGGGATCTTCTGCAAATGGCGGGTGAGGCTGCGGGCGGTGTCGCGGTTGAAGCCGCTGAGCTGGATGTGGGCGATCGAATCGCGGTGCTTGTATTCGACGGTGGGCGCGAAGATGTGGCGGCGGTGAAGCGTCACCTCGAAGGGTTCGGCCGCATCCGGCCGTCGCAGGACAAGGTCGAGCCGGCTGCTGACAGGACCGCGAAGCCAGTCATGGACGTCATCGATGTCGAGGCCGTCGACGGAAAGGCCGTTGATTTTCAGCAATTCGTCCGAGGTTCGGATGCCGGCCTTGTTGGCGGGACTGCCCGGAATCACGTCCGTCACCAGCACGACCCCTTCGAAGGCGTGCACATGCAGGCCCACGCCGCTATAGCCTTTGCGTTTTTCGCGCTGGCGCTGTGCCTGCGGCGCGGCGGCGTAGCGTGAATATTCGTCGAGCGAGCCAAGCGCGCGATCGAACATCGCCGCCATGAAGGCGTCCCGATCGGCGCCGGCGGGCTGATTAGCCAGGGAGACGGCGAGAAAATCCGCGCTGAGGTCGGCCCAGCCATCGATGCTTTGGGGCGGCGGCGCAACGCCCACGCGGAGCAGACGGTCGTCCCGGCTCAAGCGAAGCAAGCGGCCCTGGACCTTGAGGTTCAGCGCCGGGTCGGCATCGGCAAGGCCCTCGAGGCTTTCGAGCGCTAGTTCGCGGGCCGTTCTCGGCTCGATGTACTTGGCGACGATGCCGCCATACCCCGCCGCGAAGACGGCGGCCGGCGTGTCGGCGGGGGGCACTTCGGAAAGGGGCCGTTCGGCCGCACAGGCCGAAAAAAGAAGCGAGGCGACCACCAGCACCGAAGAGGGAGGAGGTGGTCCCCACTTCTTCTTATGGCTTTTGCCCATGGCACATTCTAGCGCTTTCGGCGTGCCCGGGCCTTTCTTTTCCTGGCGCTGCGGGGGTGCTTTGCCCGCGGTTTTTGGCTCCTGGCGGCCCGCGCGCGCCCCTTTTCGACCGCGCCCCCCTCGATGAGCTTGAACAGCAGGCTGCCGGTCGCCGTGTTCGCCTCGGCAAGCTGCACCCGCACCCGGTCGCCGAGGCGAAAGGTAAGGCCGCTTCGCTCGCCGGTGAGGCGGTGGTGCACCTCGTCATGGACGAAGCGTTCCCAGCCTAGGGTCCGGATGGGGACAAAGCCGTCGGCGCCGGTTTCGTCGAGGGTGATGAAAAGGCCGAAGCGCGTCACGCCGGCGATCTGGCCGGAGAACTGGGCGCCGACCCGGTCCTTCAAATACAGGGTGGCGTAGCGGTCGATGGCGTCCCGCTCGGCCGTTTCGGCCCGGCGCTCCGTGAGCGAGATATGCTCGCCGATGTCGGCAAGTTTCGATTCGGTTTCCGCCGCGATGCCGTCCGGCCCGAAGTTGAGCGAGCGGATAAGCGAACGGTGCACGATCAAATCCGCGTAGCGGCGGATCGGCGAGGTGAAGTGGCAGTACCGGCGAAGGGCGAGCCCGAAATGGCCGTGATTTTCGGGGCCGTATTCCGCCTTCGACTGGCTGCGCAGCACGACGAGGTTGATGATCTCCGCATAGGGCGTGCCGGCCGCTTTGTGCAGGATGTGGTTGAAGTGGTGCGGGCGCAGTACCTGGCCCTTGGCCAACCGGATGTTGAGCGAGCTTAGGAATTCCCGCAGCGGTTCCAGCTTGTTTTCGGGCGGCGTGTCGTGGACGCGGTAAAGGCAGGGCGCGCGGCGTTTCTCAAGCGTTTCGGCGGCGGCCACGTTGGCGAGGATCATGTATTCCTCGATCAGGCGGTGCGACTCGAAACGCGAGGCGCTGCGGATGGTGACAAGCTCGCCGGTGTCATCAAGCACGACCTCGCGGTCCGGCAGGTCAAGCTCGATCGTGCCGCGTTCGGCGCGGGCCGATTTCAGTGCCAGATACGCCCCGTAAAGCGGCTTCAGCACGGGATCGAGCAGCGGCTTCGTCGTCGCGTCCGCAAAACCGTCCTCGGCCCGCTGGACCTGTTCGTAGGTGAGCCGCGCCGCCGAGCGCATCAGGCCACGGACGAATTCGTGCCGCTGCAATTTGCCCTCGCGGTCGATCCAGAGATGGGCTGCGAGACAGGGCCGGTCCTCGCCGGGCTTGAGCGAGCACCAGCCGTTGGAAAGTTGTTCCGGCAGCATCGGCACGACCCGATCCGGGAAATAGACGGAATTGCCGCGCGTATAGGCCGTGCGGTCGAGCGCATCGCCCGGGCGCACGTAGTGGGCAACGTCAGCGATGGCGACCAGCAGGTGCCAGCCGCCGGGATTGGCCGGGTCCCTGTCGGCTTCCGCCCAGACGGCGTCATCGAAGTCGCGGGCATTGGCGCCGTCGATCGTCACCAGGGGAATGTCGCGAAGGTCGCGCCGGCCATCCAGCCCGGCGGCGGTGGCCCGTTTGGCGAGGGCCAGCGCTTCGGGCGCAAACTCCGTCGGGATGTCGTGGCTTTGGATGGCGATCAGGCTGACGGCCGAGGGCTTATCCGAGGGGCCGAAGGTTTCGACGATGCGGGCCTCGCGGGTTCGTCTCGAGCTGTGGGTGACTTCGGCCAGGGCCAGTTCGCCGGCGCGGGCGCCGCCGAGGTCGCCGCGGTTGAGGACGTATACGTGTTTGTGCCGGCGGTCCGTCGGCACCAGTTGCAGGCCGCCGGAGGTTTCCTCGAGGACGCCCAGGATGCGGTCCGGCGCCGCCCCAATGCGCCGGACGATTCGCGCCGCGTAAGCGCCGTCCCGGGTTTGCCGGACGCGGGCGAGAATCCGCTCGCCCGGCCACAGCGCCGCCCGGCCGCGTCGTTCCATGGCGACGTAGATCGCCGGTGGTGGTTCCGATTCCTCCCAGGCAAGGGGCCGGGCCATGACCTCGCCGTCCGAATCCGTGCCGGTGATTTCGAGCACGGCCACCGGCGGCAGGCCTTCCGGGATGACAAGGAGCCGGCTTGCGGTTCGCGCAATCCGACCTTCCTCGATCATCTGTTTCAGGGTTGCCTTGAGCCGGATGCGATCGTTGCCGGAAAGCCGGAAGGCGCGCGAAATTTCACGCTTGCCGACAGGCGAGGAACTTTCTCGGATGAAATCGAGGATTTCGTCTTCGCTCGGGAAACTGTCAGACGGGCGTTTCTGCGTAGACACTGACCTCGACCGTTGGGTTACGTGGAAGAAACCGGCGCGTCCGTCTCCGTCTTCTTTTCTTTCTTCTTCTTTGCAGTTTTTGAACGGGTTTTCGATGTCTTTTTCTTCTTTTTTCTTTCCTCGCGCGCGGCGAGCAGCGGCAGGGCCTCTTCCAGCGTGATTGTTTCCGGCGAGCTACCCTTCGGAATGGTTGCGTTCGTGCTGCCGTGCTTTACGTAGGGGCCGTACCTGCCGTCATGGACGGTGATGGGTTTTCCGTTGTCCGGGTGGTCGCCAAGGGTACGCAGCGCACTGGCTGCCCGCCCGCGCTTGGCCGGTTGCGCCAGCAGGTCGACGGCCCGGTTGAGGCCAATCGTCAGCGCATCATCCACGGTGGGAAGCGAGCGATAATTCTTTTCGTGCTGGACATAGGGGCCATACCGGCCGATGCCGGCCAGAATCGGCGCGCCGTTCTCGGGATGCTTGCCCACCTCGCGCGGCAGGCGCAGCAACTGAAGCGCGTAGTCGAGTTCGATATTGTCCGGCGAACGGTCCGGCGGCAGGGATACCCGCTTCGGCTTGTCGCCTTTCTCCTTCGCCTCGCCAAGCTGCAGGTAAAGGCCGTAGGGGCCTTTGCGCAGGCTCACCGTCTCGCCGGTTTCCGGGTCCTGGCCAAGCTCGACCGGGCCTTCGAGGACGGCGCCGCCGCCGTTTTCCTGCAGGCCCTCGGCCAGCTGGCGCGTATAGGTGCAGTCCGGATAGGTCGAGCAGCCGACGAAGGCGCCGAACTTGCCAAGCTTGAGGGCCAGCCGGCCCTGATTGCAGGCCGGGCAGCGGCGGGGATCGACGTTCGGGTCCGTCTGCGGGAAGAAGTGGGGGCCAAGGGCCTCATCCAGGGCGTCGAGCACGTCCTTGATCGCCAAATCCTTCGTTTCGCCGACGGAAGCCTCGAACTTCGTCCAGAAGTCGTGCAGGACCTGTTTCCAGTTCGTGCGTCCTTCGGAAACGTCGTCGAGCTGGTCTTCAAGCTCGGCCGTGAAATGATACTGGACGTAACGCCGGAAGAAATTCGCGAGGAAGGAAGTTACCAGCCGGCCGCGATCCTCGGGGATGAAGCGTTTCTTCTCAAGCCGGACGTAGTCGCGGTCCTGAAGCACGGAAATGATCGAGGCATAGGTCGAAGGCCGGCCGATACCGAGTTCCTCGAGTCGCTTCACGAGGCTTGCTTCGGAAAAACGCGGCGGCGGCTGGGTGAAATGCTGTTCCGGTTGAATCTGTTTTTTCGGAAACGGGTCTTTTTCCGAAACGTTGGGAAGTTCCTTGCTTTCCTCGTCCTCGCTCGGTTCGTCGCGCCCTTCCTGATAGAGTTTAAGGAATCCATCGAAGGCGACGACGGAGCCGGTGGCGCGAAAGACGTCCTTGCCGTCCGGCCCTTCGATGTCGATGGCGACGTTGTCGAGCAGCGCGCTCGACATCTGACTTGCCATTGCGCGTTTCCAGATGAGTTCGTAAAGTTTTGCCTGGTCCGGGTTGAGCGAACGGGCAATGTCCTGCGGCCGGCGGCGGAAATTCGTCGGGCGAATCGCCTCGTGGGCTTCCTGGGCGTTCTTGGCGTGGCTGCGATAGGTGCGCGGCGCTTTCGGCAGGTAGGAATTGCCGTATTCGTCACCGATCGTGCCGCGGGCGCCGGTGACGGCTTCCTTGGCGATCTGCACGCTGTCGGTTCGCATATAGGTAATCAATCCGCCCGTGTCGCCGCCGACGTCGAGGCCTTCGTAGAGGCGTTGGGCGACGCTCATCGTGTGCTTCGCGGAAAAGCCGAGCTTGCGGGAGGCTTCCTGCTGCAGGGTCGAGGTCGTGAAGGGCGGCGGCGGATGGCGGTGGGACTGTTTGCGTTCGATGCGCTGGACGGCAAAATCCTGGGGCTCCAGGCGGGCCAGCGCGGCCCTGGCCGCGGCCTCCGTCTCGAGGCTGAACTTCTCGATCTTTGCGCCGTCGAGCTGGGTAAGCTTGGCCGGGACCTTGTCGCCCGCCGCCGTTTCGAAGGCGGCTTCGATCGTCCAGTATTCCCGGGGCTTGAAGACCTCGATCTCGGCCTCCCGCTCGCAGATCAGGCGCAATGCCACGGATTGCACGCGGCCGGCCGAGCGGCTGCCGGGCAGCTTGCGCCATAGCACCGGCGAAAGCGTGAAGCCGACCAGATAGTCGAGCGCGCGGCGGGCCAGATAGGATTCGATCAGTTTGTGATCGAGGTCGCGTGGGTGCTGCATAGCTTCCAGCACGGCCGACTTCGTGATTTCGTGGAAAACGACACGATGCACCTCGACGTTTTCCAGCACGCCGCGTTCCTGCAACACTTCGCGGATGTGCCACGCGATTGCCTCGCCTTCGCGGTCGGGGTCCGTCGCCAGGTAAAGGTGACTCGTTCCCTTCACGGCGTTGGCGATCTCTTTCACGCGCCCTTCGGACTTCGAGCCGATGGCCCATCGCATGGCGAAGTCCTCATCGGGGAGGACGGAACCCGTCTTGGGCGGCAGGTCGCGCACGTGGCCATAGCTCGCAATGACTTCATAGTCGCTGCCGAGATATTTATTGATCGTCTTTGCCTTGGCCGGCGATTCGACGATAACGACGCTCATATGCCCTCAACCCGTGCCGAAAAAAGGTAAAACCCTGTTCTCTCTTTATAGAGACAGCAACGAGACCTGATTACCGGGATGGCGTTCGAGGCGGCCTGCCAGCTCTAATTCGAGAAGAACTGTGGATAGAACGGCGGGTGACAATTGGCATCGTCGAAGGACTTCGTCAACCATTACTGGTGAGGGACCCAGCATTTCCAGCACTTGCGTGCGGGCTGCATCGACTTCCGATTCACTGGGCGGCGGGGCGGCGGGCGGCTTGATAGGCAAGGCTTTGCGCTCTTCGAGCGGCCGGCGCAACCGGCCTTCCAGCGCCATCAGAATGTCCTTTGCCGATTCGGTGAGGACGGCGCCCTGGCGCAGGAGGTGATTCGTCCCCTGCGCGCGCGGATCAAGCGGCGAGCCCGGCACGGCAAAGACCTCGCGGCCCTGTTCCAGCGCCATCCGCGCCGTGATCAGCGAGCCGGATTTCGGCGCCGCCTCGACGATCAACACGCCAAGGGCGACGCCGGAGATGAGGCGGTTGCGCCGCGGGAAGTGGCGGGCCTGGGGCGTCGTGCCGAAGGGCTGTTCGGAAAGCAGGATCCCCTCGCTTGCGATCCGCTCGTAGAGCGGCGCGTTCTCCTGCGGGTAGGGGACGTCGATGCCGCCAGCCTGAACGGCAATGGTACCCGAGGCAAGGCTTCCTTCGTGAGCTGAGGTGTCGATGCCGCGCGCAAGACCCGAGGCGATCGCCAATCCGTTCGTTCCCAGATCGGCCGCGATCCGTTCCGTCAATCGCCGGCCGTTCGTCGAAGCGTTGCGGGCGCCGACGATGGCGAAGACGGGCTTTTCAAACAGATGGGCGTGGCCGCGCAGGCTCAGGATCGGTGGCGGGTCGTAAATGTGGGCCAGTTCGGCCGGGTAGTCGGGCTCGCCCAGGGCAACCAGGCGCGTCCCATGCGTCGCGTGGGCCTCGACCTCGCGCAACGCTTCCTCCTTCGGGCAGACCGCGATCGGTTTCTGCCGGCCGCCCCGGCGGGCGAGCTTCGGTGCCGCTTCAAGGGCCGCCGCCGCCGTGCCATAGGCCTCAAGGAGCTTGTAGAAGGTGACCGGGCCGACGTTCTCGCTTCGGATCAGGCGAAGCCAGTCGAGGCGTTCTTCATCGGCAAGCGTTCGCGGCGTGGCTGACATCAGCCTTTTGCATCGGTCGAACGTCCGATCCTGGATTCTTCTCCCCGGATCAGCCGCCGGACGTTCGCGTGATGGCGAAGCAGCACGATGCCAGCGATCAGGATGGTGAAAGCGGTGAAGGCGATGTCGCCGAAGAAGACGGCGGCAAGTGGCGCCGTGCCGATGGCGATCAGCGCGGCGAGGGAAGAATAGCGGAAGAGAGCTGCGACCAGCAGCCAGACGATGCAGGCGATGAGGCCGACCGGCCAGGCCAGCGTCAGCAGCACGCCAAGGGTCGTCGCCACGCCTTTGCCGCCGCGAAAGCCGAGCCAGGGCGGGAAGAGATGGCCAAGGACGGCGCCGCCGCCCGCGATCATGGCGGCCGGAAAGCCGAATTCAAGCCCGATGCCGACGGCCAAGGCCCCCTTGCCGGCGTCCAGCAGCAGGGTGAGCAGGGCCAGCAGCTTCGAGCCCGAGCGCAGCACGTTCGTCGCCCCGATATTGCCGGAGCCGATCTTGCGAAGCTCGCCGCGGCCGGTCAGGCGCGTGAGCAGCAACCCGAAGGGAATGGAGCCGAGCAAATAGCCCGCTGCCGCCGTCAGCAACAGATGGTCCGACGCGATTTCCGCAAGCGTCGCCATGGTTACTCCTGAACGAAGGCCGGTTGCCCGGCGGCGACCGTCCGCAGCACGACCCCTTGCACGGGGCGGCCGTCAAAGGGCGAATTCTTCGATTTGCTGCGGAACCGTTCGACGTCGATCTTCCAGGGTTTCTCCAGGTCGAACAGCACGAGATCGGCCGGCTTGCCCTTGGCCAGGACGCCGCCGGCAAGGCGGAAGACACGCGCCGGCGCCACCGTCACCGCTTCGAGCGCGCGAAGCAGCGGCAGCGAGCCGTTGTGAACCAGCTCGAGCGTCAGCGGCAACAGGGTCTCGAGACCGACGATACCGTTTTCGGCCTGCACGAAGGGCAGCCGCTTGCTGTCCTGGTCGTGGGGCGCGTGGTCGCTTGCGATGAGATCAATCGTGCCGTCCTTCAGGCCTTCGATAACGGCCTCGCGGTCGGTCTCGTCGCGAAGTGGCGGGGAAAGTTTCGCAAAAGTCCGGTAATCGCCCACCGCCGTTTCGTTCAACGCGAAATAGGGTGGCGCCGTTTCGCAGGTGACGTTCAACCCTTTTTTCTTGGCCCGGCGCACGGCTTCGATCGCGTCCGCCGTCGAGAGATGCGCCGCGTGATAACGCCCGCCGGTCAGTTCCAGCAGGCGCAGGTCGCGCTCGACCAGGATCGTTTCGGCGGCGGTGGGAATGCCGGCAAGGCCCAGGCGGGTGGCAAGCTCGCCTTCGTTCATGACGCCGCCGTTTGCCAGCGCCGGGTCTTCCGGATGCTGGACGATCAGGAGATCGAAGGTGCGCGCGTAGTCGAGGGCGCGGCGGAAGGTCATCGCGTTGGCGACGGTGGCAATGCCGTCCGTGAAGGCGACGGCGCCGGCCTCGGCCAACAGCCCCATTTCCGTGATCTGTTCGCCGCCGAGGCCCTGGGTAAGCGCGGCGTAGGGGTGAACGTTGATAAGGCCGGCGTCGAGGGCGCGGCGCTTGACCAGTTCGACCAGGGCGACCCCGTCGATGACGGGGTCCGTGTTCGGCAGGCACAGCATCGTCGTGACGCCGCCGGAGGCCGCCGCAAGGCTTGCCGTCGTCATCGTTTCCTTGTGCTCGTAGCCAGGCTCGCGCAACTGCACACGGGCGTCGATCAGGCCAGGCGCCAGGCAATGGCCCTGGCAGTCGATGCGTTCGATGCCGTCCGGCACGCCGTCGGCGAACAGCTTCGGCCCGAGGTCGAGAATCTCGCCCCCTTCCGTGAGCAGGGCACCTTTTGCGTCGAGCCCGCTTGCCGGGTCCAGCAGGCGGGCGTTGACGTAAGCCGTGCGGTTTTTCTTTGCCGTCATGGCGCCGCTTTCCCTTTGGTTTCAGCCGCCTGGATGACGGTTTCGAGGCAGGCCATTCGCACCGCGACACCCATCTCGACCTGTTCGTGAATAACGCTGCGCGCGATGTCGTCGGCGACTTCGCTGTCGATCTCGACGCCACGGTTCATGGGGCCCGGATGCATGATCAGCGCGTCCGGCTTGGCGCTGGCCAGCTTTTCGGCGTCGAGGCCGAAGAAGCGGAAATATTCCCGAAGCGAGGGGATGAAATTCCCGTTCATCCGTTCCCGTTGCAGCCGCAGCATCATGACGATGTCGCAGCCCTTGAGGCCCTGCGCCATGTCGTGAAAGATTTCGACACCGAGGCGTTCGATGTCGATCGGCAGCAGGGTGACGGGGGCGACGACGCAGACGTTCGCGCCCATCGTGTTCAGCAGGTGGATGTTCGACCGCGCAACCCGGCTGTGCAGCACGTCGCCGCAGATGGCGACCCGCAATCCCTGCAGGCGTTTCTTGCGCCGCCGAATGGTCAGCGCGTCAAGCAGCGCCTGGGTCGGATGTTCGTGGCTGCCGTCGCCCGCATTGATCACCGAGCAGGCGACTTTTTCGGAAAGCAGTTTGACGGCGCCGCTATGGGGGTGACGCACGACCAGCACGTCCGGGTGCATCGCGTTCAGGGTCATCGCCGTATCCAGCAAGGTCTCGCCCTTCTTGATCGCGCTGGTCGAGACGGACATGTTGATCACGTCGGCGCCAAGGCGCTTGCAGGCAAGCTCGAAGGAGGTCCGGGTGCGGGTCGAACTTTCGAAGAAAAGATTGATGACGGTGCGGCCCTGCAGCAGCGGGCGCTTCTTGTTGGCCTGACGGTTCTGTTCGACGTGGGATTCGGAAAGGTCGAGGAGAGAGGAAATCTCACCCGCCAAAAGGCCCTCGATCCCCAGCAAATGTCCGTGGGGAAAGAAGGTGTTAGAGACAATCTTGTTCATTAAAGCGCCACTATAAGCCGTCTTTCCCGCTTTCTGCAAGCAAGAGGGGAGGCCCTAGATAATACCCTTTTCCCGCAACGCTTCCCGTTCGGCCTCGGGCATGTCGAGCAGATCGGCCAGGATCTCGTCGGTGTGCTGGCCGAGGACGGGCGGCGGGTGGCGATAGGAGACGGGCGTCCCCGAAAGGTGGACCGGATTGCCGATCAGGTCGATCGGGGGGTCCGAGCGGAGCGCATGGGGCATCCGGATCTTCATCGCGCGGTGGCGGATCTGCGGGTCCTCGAAAACGCCCTGGATGTCGTTGACGGGCCCGGAGGGCACGCCCAGCTTTTCCAGCCCCTCCGTCCAGTATTTGATCGGCTTTTGCGCGATCACGTCGCTTAGGATCCTGGCGAGTTCCTGGCGGTTTTCGATGCGCTTCGAATTCGTCCGATAGCGCGGATCCTCGGCCAGCTCCGGGCAGCCCGCAAAGCCGCAGAATTTCTGAAACTGGCGGTCGTTGCCGACGGCCAGCACGAAGTAGCCGTCGGCTGCCGCGAAGGTTTGGTAGGGGACGATGTTCGGATGCGCGTTGCCGCGCCGCTGCGGCAGCTGGCCGGAGGTGAGGTAGTTCTGGCCTTCGTAGGTGAGCCAGGCGACCTGGGAATCGAGCAGGCCGACGTCGATGGATTGCCCTTCGCCGGTTTCGGTGCGCCGGTGAAGGGCGGCAAGGATGGCGCTGGTCGCGTACATGCCGGCCATGATGTCGGCGATGCCGATGCCGACCTTGACCGGCTCGCCCTCCGGTTCGCCGGTGATGCTCATCAATCCGCCCATGGCCTGGGCGAGGTAGTCGTAGCCGGCCCGGTGGGCGTAAGGTCCGGTCTGTCCGAAACCGGAGATCGAGCAATAGATCAGGGCGGGGAAGTCGGGCTGGAGCTGATCGAAGGCAAGGCCATATTTCTTTAATGTGCCGCCCTTGAAGTTTTCGACAAGAAGGTCGCACTTTTCCAGAAGGCGTTTCACGAGGGCCTGGCCTTCGGGCTGCGCAAAGTCGATCGTCACCGAACGCTTGTTGCGGTTGGCGCTCAGGTAATAGGCGCTTTCGGAGGTTTCCTTGCCGGCCGCGTCCTTGAGGTAGGGCGGCCCCCATTTCCGCGTGTCGTCGCCGATGCCGGGCCGTTCGATCTTGATGACGTCGGCGCCGAAATCGCCCAGAAGCTGCGTGCAGGTAGGTCCCGCCAGCACGCGCGTCAGATCCAGGATACGGACGTCTGCAAGCGGGCCCGTCACGGTCCGGCCTCTTTCTTGAGGGCGGCGTAGGAATCGAGCAGACCTTGCAGAATGTATGCGGCGGCAAGTTTGTCGACGACTTCGCGGCGGCGTTTGCGGGAGAGGTCCGCCTCCAGAAGCGTGCGCGTCACAGCGGCCGTGGACAGGCGTTCGTCCCAGAAGACGAGCGGCAGGTCGATGACCTGCAGCAAATTGTCGGCAAAGGCGCGCGTCGATTGGCAACGCGGACCTTCCGTTCCGTTCATGTTGATGGGCAGGCCGACGACGATGCCGCCGACATGATGGGAGGCGATGTGCGCTTTCAACTTTTCAACGTCGTCTCGAAATTTCGATCGCTGGAGCGTCTCATAAGGTGTCGCGATCGTGCAAGAAGGGTCGGAGAATGCGATCCCGATCGTTTTCTCGCCGACGTCGAGGCCGATCAGGCACGCGTCGGGGGCGAGGCGTGCGCGAAGCTCCATAGGGTTGCAGATCGCCATAGCGGGTGATACCTTCCGCTCCATATTCCACCGGACGCCCCGGTTTTCAAGGCATTCCGATCATTTACCTGGAGAGACTTACCTCATGTCTCTGGACAAGGCCACCGTGGCAGGCATCGCATCGCTTGCCCGTATTCGGGTGGGCGAGGAAGAACTCGAGGATTTGGCCGGAGAGCTTTCCAAAATTCTCGATTTTGTCGAGCAGCTGGAGGAAGTCGACACCGAAAACGTCGAAGCGATGGCCTCCGTCGCCGCGATGGAATTGCGCCGCCGGGCGGACGAGGTGACGGAAGGCGACCAGCGCGACAAGATCCTGGCCAACGCGCCGGAAGCTACGGCGGGTTTCTTCACGGTTCCGAAGGTCGTCGAGTAGGGGCTCATGGCCGCGCTTACCCATCTTTCCCTTGCCGAGGCGCGCGACGGCCTTCGAAAGAAGGCATTCAGCGCCGAGGAACTGGTCGCCGCCCATGTACAGGCGGTGGAGGCGGCCCGTGGCCTCAACGCCATCATCACGGAGACGCCGGAGGCGGCGCTTGCGGCCGCGAAGGCGTCCGATGCGCGTCTGGCCAAGGGCGAGGGCCGCGCGCTGGAAGGCATTCCGGTCACGGTGAAGGATTTGTTTTGCACGGAAGGCATTCGCACCACCGCCGCCTCCCGCATCCTGGACCGTTTCGTGCCGCCCTACGAATCGACGGTCACCGCGAAATTATGGGATGCCGGCGCCGTGCCCATGGGCAAGACGAACCTGGACGAATTCGCCATGGGCTCGTCGACGACGACGAGCCATTTCGGACCGACCGAGAACCCCTGGCGGCGGGAGGGCGACAACCGGCCGCTGGTGGCCGGCGGTTCCTCCGGCGGCTCGGCCGCCGCCGTGGCGGCGGGGTTGTGCCTGGGAGCGACGGGGACGGACACTGGCGGTTCGATCCGCCAACCCGCCGCCTTCTGCGGCGTCGTCGGGCTGAAGCCCACCTATGGACGCTGTTCGCGCTGGGGCATCGTCGCCTTTGCTTCCTCGCTCGACCAGGCTGGGCCCTTTGCCCGTAGCGTGCGCGACGCCGCCATCCTGCTAGGCGCCATGGCGGGGTTCGACCCGAAGGATTCGACCTCGGCCGACGTGCCGGTCCCGGACTTCGAGGCTGCCCTCGGGCAAGGCGTCCGCGGGCTCAAAATCGGCATTCCGAAGGAATACCAGGCCGATGGCATGGCGGAGGAAGTCACCGCCCTGTGGGAGCAGGGCAAGGTCTGGCTGAAAGACGCAGGAGCGGAAATCGTCGACGTTTCGCTGCCCCACACGAGATATGCACTGCCCGCCTATTACATCATCGCGCCAGCGGAGGCGTCGTCGAACCTGGCGCGCTATGACGGGGTCCGCTACGGCCTTCGGGTCGCAGGCGAGGACCTCAACGACATGTATAAGAAGACACGGGCCGAAGGCTTTGGCCGGGAAGTCCGGCGCCGCATCCTGATCGGCGCCTATGTGCTGTCGGCCGGCTATTACGACGCCTACTACCTGAAGGCGCAGAAGGTGCGGACCCTGATCGCCCGCGATTTCGAAGAGGCCTTCGGCAAGGTGGACGTGCTGCTCACGCCGACGACGCCGACGCCGGCCTTCCCGATCGGCGAAAAGGAAGATGACCCCGTCGCCATGTACCTGAACGACGTCTTCACGGTGCCGGCGAGCCTGGCGGGTCTGCCGGGCGTGTCAGTGCCGGCCGGCCTGTCGGCCGACGGGTTGCCCCTGGGCCTGCAGTTGATCGGCCGCGCCTTCGACGAGGCCACCCTGCTGCGCGCCGCCGCCGCCCTGGAGGCGGCCGCGCCCGGCATCCAGAGGGGCGCGTGATGGGCATTCAGGGGGCCACCGGCGAATGGGAGATCGTTATCGGTTGCGAGGTGCACGCCCAAATCGTCTCGAAGGCGAAGCTTTTCTCCGGCGCGCCGACCGATTTCGGGGCCGAGCCAAACACCCAGGTCTCGCTGGTCGATGCGGCGATGCCGGGCATGCTGCCCGTCATCAACGGGGAATGCGTCCGCCAGGCGGTGCGCACGGGGCTGGGGCTGAAGGCCGAGATCAACCGGGTCTCGATCTTCGACCGCAAGAACTATTTCTACCCGGACCTGCCGGCCGGCTACCAGATTTCCCAATGGACGCATCCGATCGTGGGCAAGGGCGAGGTGCTGCTCGACCTGCCGGACGGCAAGACGCGCACGGTCGGCATCACGCGGTTGCACCTGGAGCAGGACGCCGGCAAGAGCCTCCACGACCAGCATCCGAACCAGACCTATGTCGACCTCAACCGGGCCGGCGTGGCGCTGATGGAAATCGTTTCCGAGCCGGATTTGCGCGGATCGGAGGAGGTTGGCGCTTACCTTCGGAAGCTGCGCTCGATCCTGCGCTATCTCGGCACCTGCGACGGCAACATGGAAGAAGGTTCGATGCGCTGTGACGTGAACGTCTCCGTGCGCCGGCCGGGCGAGCCTTACGGCACGCGCTGCGAAATCAAGAACGTGAATTCGGTTCGCTTCGCCATGCAGGCCGTCGAATACGAGGCGCGCCGTCAGGTCGACCTTCTGGAAGACGGCGGCACGATTCGTCAGGAAACGCGGTTGTTCGATTCGGCGAAGGGCGAGACGCGCCCGATGCGGTCAAAGGAAGAGGCGCATGACTACCGCTATTTCCCGGACCCGGATTTGCTGCCGCTTCGCCTGAGCGAGGATTGCGTCGAGGAACTGCGCGCCGCCTTGCCGGAGCTGCCCGACGACAAGAAGGAACGCTTCATCACCGAATACAGTCTTCAGCCGTACGATGCGGGCGTGCTGGTCGCCGAGCAGGAGAATGCGGCCTATTACGAGAAGGTGGCGAAGGGCCGCGACCCGAAACTGGCCGCCAACTGGGTCATCGGCGAGCTTTTCGGCGCGCTCAACAAGAAAGGCGTTCCGGTCACGGCCTCGCCCGTCTCGGCGGAGGATTTGGGCGGGTTGGTCGACCTCATCGCGGACGACACGATTTCGGGGCGGATCGCCAAAGATGTCTTCGCCGAGATGGTGGAGACCGGTAAGCCGGCCGCCGCCATCGTCGAGGAAAAGGGCCTGCGCCAGGTGACGGATACCGGCGCCATCGAGGCGGCGATCGCCCAGGTGTTGGCCGGCGAGGCCGAAAAAGTGGCCGATTACAAGGGCGGCAACAGGTGATGAAGGCGACCCAGGGCAAGGCGAACCCGAAACTCGTCAACGAGATCCTGAAGAAGAAGCTGGCCGAATAAGGCGGGGCCGGGGCCGGTTCTCGGTAGTGTCTCAGTTTGAAAATCGGGCGGTTGACATGGAGGAATCCCACCTAACAAGGCTACGGCGATTAATTGTCGAGCAATATGAGGCATGCCCGACTGGATGTGGAAAAAGCTTTGGCGAAATCCTGTGTTGGGAAATCCACTCTAACGGAATGACATTTGAGTGGCTTTCTCGAAAGTGGGGGGTCAGCCTCCCAACTCTTGGCGAATTGATTTGGGATCACTGCAAGCGCTTGGAGGCCGCCCCCCGCGTAAACCATATTAATGAGTTAACAATTACCCGAACGCTGTAGCTCGCTGCATCGCTGGCAAAGCGACCCACCCCCAGTCCCGGAGGCTCTATTTTCACGTTCGATATTATTGCCCTCAGTACAATTTGAGCAAACGTGGTAGACGCCAGGATTCTTCTTACTATGGAAAGGAGATACTCTAGCCATAGCTAATCCCCCATCAATTGTGAACGTGAGAAAGATACCAAAGGCTGCTGTTTGCAGCACGCCTTAAATCCCTATATGCTTAGCGGAAAGCACATGAGGAAGCGACTATGGCTGAAAGAGCTGAAGCTAAAAAGTACCAAGCAGATACCGCACGGGATGATATTTCCAATCTAAACGAGGTTTTGCAGAACATCGCAACGCGTAAGGGCCACGTTCGCATTGTGGGCTTCACTTGGCAGCCGTCCCGCCCTTCTGCGACCGGCACGGGCACGCTTTCCGCAGGCTACACCATCATTTCTGAGGTGGACGCCTGATGCCTAAGGGCCCCAAAGGCGAGAAACGCCCTGCCGATGTGATTGGAGCCGCCGTCAAGGTTGCCAAGATCGCTACGGGCGAGATTGAAGATAGCGTAGATGAGAACGGCAAAAACAAGGCCGCCGTTGCCCTAGGGAAAAAGGGCGGCCAAGCGCGGGCCAAGAGCCTGAGCAAGAAGAAGCGGGCGGAGATCGCTAAGAAGGCGGCTGCCAAGCGATGGGGGAAATCTTGCAGTTGACAAAAACCTGGTAATTTCGTAAATAGTTGCCTACTGACTTCGGCAACCCGGAAAGGGCCTCCTCCTTGGAACTCTCTGAAGCGTTTCTTCTCGACCAGATTCCGCTTGTTCGTCGGGCGGTTGTTCCAACTACCCTGAAGCAAGCCTATGCGGCAGCAAGCCTTGTCATAGACAAAGAGCCCATTCTTTCCGTAGAGAGCGCAAAGGCCAATCGAGGGCGGATCATTCAGTGGGCGGTCGATTTGGCGTTCGAGAAGCTGGTCGATTCGGGCCAGTTCGGTGTTGATCGGTGCTGGCGTTTATTCGAACGCCCGACGGGCCGCTACTTGGAAGTTTTGTTCAGCCACTCTGTGTTAACCATCAGCCAAGTCGCCCATCCGGACAAGCAGCCGCGTGACGTAAAATTTCGCCGGAATAAAAGGCTAACTAGCCAGATCTCCATGGAGTTCATGCGGGAAGATTTAGGGGAATGGAATGGGGCGCCGCACATTCTGCTGCTGCATGGCCATCAGACGCTTGATTTCGCACACCTTGCGATTCCACACCCTCGCCACTCTGAAGGGTTTCAGCATAGGTCGCCCAATTTGATGTTGATGGCTCATTCGGTTCCCCAGTCGGAAGTTCCGATGGAGGAAACGGACGTTGAAGCGGTGATGACTCTTAAAGAAGAAATCGACAGGCTAAGGCGTGACAACGAATAACATCGTCCATTTCCCAGCCGCCCGCCCTGATCGTGGTGGGCGGCTTTTGATTCCAGCGCGCGTTAGGGATGCGCGTAAGTTTTTGCGCCTATCGCAGGAAGAATTGGGCGACCGAATTGGTGTTACGCGCCAAGCAATTTCGCAATTCGAGCGCGGGGACAGACTTCCCGATCCAGAAACCTTTACGGCGCTCGTCTCTGCACTTGAGCAGCCGCCGGGGTTCTTTACGTCGGAAGATGAGCCTGTATTCGGGCAATCGACCACACGGTTTTATCGCAAATTTGGCTCCGATACCGCTCGTCGGCGCGAGGCGTGCGACACTTATGCTGGCTGGTTTGTGCAAGTGGCGAAGGCGTTTGATCGCTTTGTGAATTATCCGGCAGTTAAGGTTCCTCAATATGACCACGCTGACTTTGGCGAAGATGGGATTGACGAAATAGCAGAGCGGGTTCGCTCAGACTGGGGGCTTGGTTTGGGGCCAATTTCTAATGTATTGGCCCTGCTGGAATCGAATGGTGTCATTGCTTGTCGCTATGAAATGGCTGGCGAAAATGTAGAGGCGTTTTCATTCTGGAATGGCCCACGTCCGTTCATTTTTATGGCATCCGAGAAAAAGGCCGGGGTGCGGACTAGATTCGATCTTGCTCACGAGCTTGGGCATTTGGTGATGCACCGACATATTGATTCATCTGAAATTGAGGATAGGACATTTTTAAAGGAAATAGAGAGACAAGCGGATCGTTTTGCTGGGGCTTTCCTACTTCCAAAACACTCGTTTCCCAACGAAGTATTTACACCACGGTTAGATGCATTTGTGGAATTGAAACGCCGATGGCGTGTTTCAATTCAAGCTATGATTTACCGTTGTTCTGATCTTGGGATTTTCGATGAGAACCAAATTTTGAATATGCGTAAGCAGGTTTCTTTCAGGAAGTGGCGCACACAAGAGCCGCTAGATGACCCGTCACTCATCCCCCTAGAGAGCCCACGCCTTTTGACTCGGGCATTCGATTTGGCAGCGGAGAGCGGCAAAATGACTGCTGACGGATTAAAAGCTGCTGTCCAGATCAATCCACGCTTCATTGAGGCCATGTGCAACCTTAAAAAGGGTTCGCTTACGATGGGAGAGCCCCCGATTATTGAACCAACCCTTAAGTGAACAAAAATACTTGACGCTAAGTATATAAGTTCAGATAATAGGGGCATGAACAAATTGCCCCTAGAGAAGCGCATCCAAATCCTTTCCATGCTCTGCGAGGGGTCTTCCATGCGGTCCATCAGCCGCGTGGTGGGCGTTTCCATCAATACAGTATCCAAATTGTTGGTGGATGCCGGGAACGCTTGCGCGGCCTATCATGACGAACATGTGCGCGGGCTTAAATCCAAGCGCGTCCAGTGCGATGAAATCTGGAGCTTTGCCTACGCCAAGGCGAAGAACGTACCCACGGCGAAGGCCGCGCCAGAGGGTGCGGGCGATGTATGGACGTGGACGGCTTTGGATGCCGATAGCAAGCTGATTGTCTCTTGGCTGGTCGGTGGCCGGGACTCCGAGTTAGCAAACGCCTTCATGGATGATGTAGCGGGTCGCCTAACAAATCGCGTCCAGCTAACCACCGACGGGCATTATGCCTATCTGGATGCTGTGATCGGGGCGTTTGCTGATAGGGGTATTGATTATGCCCAGCTTGTAAAGATGTACGGCACAGCCCCAGAAAGCGAAAAGCGATATAGCCCGCCTGTTTGCAATGGCGTTAAAAAGGACCGTCTTCGGGGAAAGCCCGATCCCAAGCACGTCTCTACATCCTACGTCGAGCGGCAGAACCTGACGATGCGGATGTCCATGCGGCGATTTACTAGGCTGACCAATGCGTTCTCCAAGAAATTCGAAAACCACTGTCATGCGCTGGCGCTATACTTTGTCTGGTATAATTTCTGCCGTCAGCACAAGGCGCTGGGCGGAATATCCCCGGCGATGGAAGCCGGTATTTCCTATACCCTGCATGACATGGAATGGATCGTGGGTCTGATAGACGCCCGCGCCCCGAAGCCGGGCAGGCCGAAGGCTTATAGGAAACGCCAGATTTCAAACTGAGACACTACCCGGTTCTCGTGGGCCTCGACATTTTGCCCCGGTTTCCCTTATCTTGGGCCATTCACCCTCATGGGAGTACCCTACCGTGGTTGACAGGAAGTTCCCGAGTCTTCGAGCGGGAAGTGCAGTGCTTCTGTTCGTCCTTGCGGTTGCGGCGCCGGTCGGCGCCGCCGCCGAGGAAGCGTGGTACGTGCGCGCCCAGGGCGGCGGGAACTATGCGGATCCGGAGTCCATCACCGGCCTGTTGGGCAGCACCTTCAACCGCACCAGCGAATTCAAGTCCGGTTATCTGGCCGGCGCGGCGGTGGGCTATGACTTCAACGGGTTCCGTATCGAAGGCGAGTTTCTCTACCGCGAGAATGACGTCGAAGCCCTGATCGGCGGTACCGGAGTCGTGAGCGGGGACCGATCGATCCGCACCGTGACGGCGAACTTCATCTACGATTTTTATAAAACCGAAATTGCGCCGGACCGCTTCTTGGGTGTGTATGCGGGTTTTGGCCTTGGCACCGCACAGGTTTCGCTTAACGGCGTGACGCAGGGCGGCACGCTGCTGATCGATAGCGACGACAGCGTTTTCGCCTATCAGGCGATTTTCGGCGTAAGCCACACGCTCACACCCCGGCTTACGGCCAATGTGGACTACCGGTATCTGACGACGGTCGGGCCGGAATTCGTGACGGCCGCCAATGAAAGCGTCGAAAGCGGCGTCGAGGACCATTCGATCCTGTTCGGCCTCACCTGGCATTTCGGTCCCGAACCCGGCATGAAGTCCCAGCCTTCGGCCCCGGCGCCGGTTCCAGCCGTTACCCGGCCGGCCGAACGCCGCGTCGCCGAGGGCAGCCCGGCCCCGGCGCCCCGCACGACACAGACCTTCCTCGTCTTCTTCGATTGGGACCAGACGGCCGTACGGCCGGATGCGGCTCAGATCCTGGCCGAGGCGGCGGCCGTCGCGAAACAGGGCGTCGCCACCGTCATTCAGCTGACCGGTCATGCGGACCGTTCCGGCTCGCGCGGATACAACCAGGGGCTTTCCGAACGCCGGGCCGCAGCAGTGAAAAATTTTCTGGTTGGTCAGGGGGTGGCGGCCAATCAGATCGTGACACTTGGCAGGGGTGAGGACGACCCGCTTGTCGCGACGCCGGACAATGTGCGCGAGCCCCGGAACCGCCGGGTCGAAATTCAACTACCTTAAAACGGAAAGAGGCCTATTCGGCGCGTTCGATCGCCTCGCGGGCGGCAAGGCGCGTCGCGTGGGAGGGGAATAACTCTTCGCCGGTGAGGTCGGCCGAGGCCGCATAGGCCGTGATCGTGAAGCTTTCGAGGTCGGCGTCATTCAAGCCCAGCGCCGCCTCGACCATCCGGGCGCGGTCCTGACAATAGGCCGCCTCGCGGATCGAGCTAAGGGACGCCTGATTGGCAAGGCGGGTCAGGAAAGAATCGAAACGAATCACGTGTTCGGCGCCATAGGTCGTCCGGAAGTGGGTGCGAAGCGTATTGGCGCTGCGGATGAGGGCGGGCGAGAAATGCCGGACGAAACGGTTGTAGTTCCGGACCAGTGAAACCCCGAGGTCGCCGGGGCAGGCGAGGGCGGCCACCATCAATTCGGATTGCAGCGCGCGCACGGACGCCGCCTTTGCGACCGCCACGCTCGGCTCTTCCGCAAAGGTTTGATTGCCGGTAACGGCCCATAGGCAGAGGGCCGCCAGGGCAAAACCTGCTATCCGCTTTCTCATGCACCAGCCTTTCCCGCAGCGGGCAACGCCCGCCGACGCCGGTTTCTTTGTGTCTTCCTAGAGGATAGCCTCCCCCCTTATACGGAAATGTTAACGGAAAACGAAGGCGAGGCAAGGCGCTTCGCCGGACCGGGCGTGCAGGCCCGGAAACCAAGGGTTTTTTAAGGGTTCCGCGGGGGGCACTTCATTGACAGCCTTCGGCCCCGCCGCTAGAACCCGGCTGCGGGCGCGGTTTGCGCGTTTTCCCGTTCCGGAGGGGTGGCCGAGTGGCTGAAGGCGGCGGTTTGCTAAACCGTTATAGGGTGTAAAGCCCTATCGAGGGTTCGAATCCCTCTCCCTCCGCCAATTCAATGCGTTAGATGGATATCTCGCCTTCACCGGCCCGAGAAAACCGCCGCTGCTGTGATACTTTTTGGGATACACCTTCGCTCGTGCAGGCGAGATAGATTTCCGTCGTCTTGACCGATGAGTGCCCCAGGATACGGGCGAGCGCGTAAATATCGCCGCCGCTTTTCAGATATTCGACCGCAAACTTGTGCCGCAGGTCGTGGCAGCGAAAGCGTTGAAACTGGCGCTTTTCGACGAGGGCCTGACGCTCGGCCCGGCGCATGATCTCGGCAAACCGGGAGGCGACGTTGCGGTAGCGGGTTCCGTCACCGTGCCAGAACACGAAGGGGGAGGTAAGGTGGCGGGGTGTGATACTCAGCGTGATACCGGCGTCGGCGAGCAGGGGATCGGCGAGCGGTATCACCCGCGGCCGGTTCGTCTTGGTCCGCGGCAACAGGCGCTCGTGGCGCTTGAGGTCACACTGGCCGTGCTCGAGGGAAAAGCCTTCCTCGGCCCTCATGCCGGTTTGCCGGAGGAGCCTGACGGCAAGGGCAAGGTTGCCCGGACAGAAACGGAGCAGCCAGGCGTTCTGCGCTCGATCTCCATCGTGCAGCCCGAGACGGTTGCCTAGACGGCCTGCTTGATCGCAGTCTGTGCCAGGATGCGGTTGATCTCGGCGCGGCACGAACCGCAATTCATGCCTGCTTTCACGGCGGTGCCGACGGCATCGACGCTGGTCGCGCCGGCCGCGATGGCGTCCGTAATCTGATGGATGCCGATTTCGAAACAGGCACACACGATGGCTCCCGGGTCCGGGCAATCCGCTCCCGCCCGCCCGGCCAGAACGTGGTGCCGCGCCGTTTGCGACAGCGTTTCGCCGAGCTGGTCGGCCAACCATGTCCGCCCGGCCGCCACCGGCAGGGGTGCCGTCATCAGGGCGCCTTCGAACCGGTTTTCCCGGAAATGCGCGAAGCGGTGCTCGCCGCCCGCCGTGTCGTGGTAGGTGAGCAGGGCGTCGTCGGCCGCCGGGTCGTCTGCATCCAGGCCAAGCAGGGCGCGTGCGAGACGTGGGAAGGAATCCGGAGCCGTCCTGTCCGCAAGTTCCGCGCGCCAGCCATCCTTCGCCAGCGCCAGCGCCCAGTAACCGAAACCATCCAGCCGAGGCTGGCGTCGCGTCACAAGGTAGCCGTACCAGGCCGCCGCATAGGGCGTTACCCGCACGGGCGTATGCTTGAGTTCCGGCTGGCCCGAAACCGGGTCAACGTGATTGGCAACCAGGGAATCCGGTTGTGCGCAGGCGGCATAGGGTGCCGTCCAGTGCATCGGCACGAAGACGGTGCCGCGGGACTGGCGCGAGGTTGGAAGGACGCGCGCAATCAGGCAGCCATGGGGGCTTTCCACGCAAGCCAGCGTGGCTGGTGCAACGCCGGCCGCTGCCGCGTCCTCGGGGTGTATCTCCACGAAAGGTTCGGCCGTGTGCACAAGCAGCCGCGGCACCATGCCGGTCCGTGTCATCGTGTGCCATTGATCGCGGATACGGCCCGTGTTCATGACTAGGGGGTAGCCCGCGCTTGGCGTGGATGCCGGTGGGCGGAAGAGGGTGGGCACGAAATGACCGCGGCCGGTCGCCGTGAAATATCCGCCTTTTCCAAACAGCCGCGCCGTGCCCTGGCGACGGCCCTTGGGGACGGGCCATTGGACGGGTTCCATGGTGTCATAGGCTTCGTCCGTCAGGGATGCGAGGCCGCCGATGTCGAAATCCCTGGTGCCGTTGTTTTCGAAGGCGGAAAGCGCGGCATGCTCGCGGAAGACGGCGGCGGCGTTTGGGTAATCGAAACCCCGGAATTTCATCTTCTGTGCAACCTGGGCGACAATCTGCCAGTCGGGGCGGGCCTCGCCGGGCGGCGGCAGAAAGGGGCGTTGGCGCGAGATGCGCCGTTCGGAATTGGTGACCGTGCCGTCCTTTTCTCCCCATCCCGCGGCGGGCAGCAGCACGTCGGCCATGGCGGCCGTGCGCGTGGTGTCCGTGACGTCCGACAATATGACCAGTGGGCAGGTGCGCAGAGCCTCGGCGACTGTCTCGGCCATGGGTAGGCTGGCGACGGGGTTTGTCGCCATGATCCAGACAGCCTTTACTTCACCGCGCCCCACCGCACGGAACAGGTCAACCGCCTTCATGCCTGGACGTTCGGGCATCGTCGGCGCGTCCCAGAAACGGCGTACGAGATCGTGGTGCGATGGGTTCGTGATTTCCATATGGGCCGCCAGCTGATTGGCCAGCCCGCCCACCTCACGACCGCCCATCGCATTTGGCTGGCCGGTGATCGAGAAAGGCCCCATGCCGGCACGTCCGATACGGCCCGTATAGAGGCGCGTTGACCTTATGCGAGCCGGCGCTCGACTGGTTGACGCCCTGCGAGTAAACCGTCACGACCCGTTCGGTTTTGAGAAAGGCCTCGTAGAAGGCGTTGATCTGGTCGGGGGGGAGGTGCGTGATACGCGCCACTTCTTCGATGTTGAAAGGGCGGGCGGTTTCAAGGGTGTCCGCACATCCCGAGGTGTAAGAATCGAGGTAATCGGAATCGGCGGCCCCGTTGCTTGCGAGATAGGCAAGCAGCCCGTTGAAAAGCGCGACGTCGGACCCGGAGGCGAGGGACAGGTGAAAATCCGCCGATTCCGCCGTAACTGTCCGACGCGGATCGATAACAACGATGCGCGTGTTGCGGTCTGCGCGCGCCGCCTGTAGCCGCTGAAACAGCACCGGATGGCACCAGGCGAAGTTGGAGCCGACGAGAACGACGAGATCCGCCTGCTCCAGGTCTTCGTAACAACCCGGTACGGTGTCGCTTCCGAAGGCGCGCTTGTGGCCGGCGACGGAAGACGCCATGCAAAGGCGGGAATTCGTGTCGATGTTGGCGGTTCCGACGAATCCTTTCAGAAGCTTGTTTGCGACGTAGTAATCTTCGGTAAGTAATTGTCCTGAAACGTAAAATGCCACTGCATCCGGCCCGTGCCGCTCGCACGTTTCGGACAATCCTCGGGCAACATGCGAAAGCGCCGTATCCCAATCCGTATCCTTTCCCCCGACGCGCGGGCGCAGTAGACGGCTGGTTGACGCGAGGGTTTCTCCGAGGGCGGAGCCTTTCGAGCACAGCCGTCCCCGATTGGCGGGATGATCGGGATCCCCTTCGATGGCAATGGCGCCATCTGCTCCGGCGCGGGCTGTCACGCCACAGCCAACCCCGCAGTATGGGCACGTTGTCCGGGTGGCGGCCGGAGTCATTGGTCAGGCGATGTCTTCATGGGGGAGCGCACGCAGATTGAGAAGTATGCGGCCGTCTCGCTGTTCAACCTTATAGCTTGAAACGCGGCCGTCCTCGGGCTGCTGGGTGTTGCCGGTTTCCAGGTTGATCACCAGGTTATGAAGTGGGCAGGTGACGCAATGGCCGTGCACGATGCCCTGGGAAAGCGGGCCGCCGCGATGGGGGCATCGGTCGTCGAGCGCGAACAGCACATCGTCCGCGGTACGAAACAGGGCAACGGGCCCTTGTGGAGCCTTGATGAGACGGGCGCCTCGCGGCGGGACGTCCTCGATCGTGCCAACATCCACCCAGTCCTGATCTTCCTTCATTCCGCCGCCTGCAAGTTGGACACGTCGGCAATCGGGCGAAATTCGTGCGCCTCGGCACCCTTTGCCCGTTCGCTCCAGGGATCGTGTTGCGAGAATTTTTGCGAGTAGACGAAACGCTCAAACAGATCAGCCCGGCGGTTCTCGTCCTCGAGGACTAGGTTGCGGATGGTGTCAACGCCCACCCGTCTTGCCCATTTGTACATGCGTTCGAGGTAATGCCCCTGTTCACGGTAGAGCTGGACAAGCGCAACGACGATTTCCAGGGTTTCCTGCTCGCTTTTTGCGTGCCCCAACACTTCCGTGCCCTTGATGTCCATCCCGGCGGCGCCAGCGAAATGAATTTCGTAGCCAGAGTCGATGCAAACGATGCCGACGTCCTTGCAGGTTGCCTCGGCGCAATTGCGCGGACAGCCGGATACCGCCATTTTGACCTTGGCGGGCGTCCATGAGCCCCACATGAAGCGTTCGATTCGTATGCCGAGTCCCGTCGAATCCTGGGTGCCGAATCGGCACCAGTCGGTGCCCACGCAGGTCTTCACCGTGCGCAGCGCCTTGCCATAGGCATGGCCGGAGACGAGGCCAACCGCGCTTAAATCCGCCCACACGGCCGGCAGGTCTTCTTTTTTCACGCCGAGCAGGTCGATGCGCTGACCGCCGGTAACCTTGACCGTCGGGATATTGAACTTCTCCACCACGTCGGCAATGGCATGCAGTTCCTTGGCGTTCGTGATGCCGCCCCACATGCGCGGCACGACGGAGTAGGTGCCGTTCTTCTGAATATTTGCGTGCGCGCGCTCGTTGATAAAGCGCGACTGCGGGTCGTCCGTGTATTCGCCGGGCCAGGCGGCGAGCAGGTAGTAGTTAAGCGCCGGACGGCATTTGGCGCAGCCGCAGGAGGTGGTCCATTCAAGGGCCTGCATGACGTCCGGAATGGTCTTGAGTTCCCTGGCCAGGATCAGGCGGCGGACATCATCATGACCGAGCGCCGTGCATCCGCACATGGGCGCGACGGCCGCGGGATTGAACGTCTCGCCAAGTTCCAGTTTCAGAAGCTGTTCGACCAGTCCGGTGCAGGAACCGCAGGATGCCGAGGCCTTTGTGTGTTTGCGCACGCCATCGACATCCGCGATCCCATGCGCGGCGATCGATTCGAGGATTGAGCGTTTGCATACGCCGTTGCAGCCACAGATTTCTGCCTCATCCGGCAAGGCTGCAACGGCTGCCGTAGGGTCCTGAGGGGCACCTCGCGCGTAATTCGGGCCGAAAATCAGCGTTTCACGGATGTCATCAATGTCGGTGCCGTTCTTGATCAGCTCGAAGAACCAGGCGCTGTCGGAGGTGTCGCCATACATGACCGCCCCGACGACCCGGCCGTCTTCCAGCACCAGCCGGCGGTATAGGCTACGCGCCCCGTCCCGCAGAACGATCTCTTCGCGTTCTTCGCTGTCCGTGAAATCCCCGGCGGAAAACAGGTCGATGCCGGTTACCTTTAGCTTCGTCGCGGTGACCGAGCCTTGATAGGTATCCTCTTTGCCGGTGAGATTCCCCGCCAAAACCTTGGCCATCTCGTAAAGCGGTGCGACCAGGCCATAACAGGTTTTGCGATGTTCGGCGCATTCGCCAAGTGCAAAAATATTCGGATCGGTGGTGGAGAGCCGGTCGTTGACGACGATGCCGCGATTGACTTCGAGACCGGCAGCTTCAGCCAGCTTTGCGTTTGGCCGGATGCCCACGGCCATGACGACAAGGTCGGCGGGCAGTTCCGTGCCGTCGGCCAATTGCACGGCGCGCACGTGGCCGTTTGATTCCAGCAAGGCCTGGGTCTGAGCCTCGGTGCGGACGGCAATACCGCGCGCTTCGATCGATTTGCGAAGAAGGTGTCCCGCCGCCATGTCGAGCTGACGCTCCATCAACGTCGGTCCGAGATGTACGATGGTTACCTGCATGCCTCGCGACTGCAGCCCTGCGGCCGCTTCCAGCCCAAGCAGGCCGCCGCCGATGACAACAGCGCGCCCGCCTTTTTCGGCGGCAGCCAGCATGTTGTTGACGTCGTCCAGGTCGCGATAGGCAAGAACGCCCCCTAGGTTCGCCCCCGGCACCGGAAGGGTGACCGGAGACGAACCCATGGCGATGACAAGGGTGTCATATGCAGCCGAAATGCCGCCTTCCGCCATAACCCGTTTGGCGTTGCGATCGATGGCTGTGACTTTTCTGCCTTTGTAAAGCGTGATGTCGTGTTCGGCGTACCAGGCGTCGTCGTGGATGACGATATCTGCGTAGGACTTTTCGCCGGAAAGAACCAGTGACAACAGGATACGATCGTAATTAACCCGCGGTTCGGCGTTGAAAATGGTGACGTCGTAGATGGAGGGCGTTTGTTTAAACAGCGCCTCCAGCATGCGCCCGGGCGCCATGCCGTTTCCGATCACGACCAGTTTTTTTCGTTTGGGTAGGTTGATTATGTCATCCGCCATCGCCTTGCCCTCATGCTGTGGCTGCCCGAGCGGTCTTTTCAGCCGCGGGCTTTTGCTTGGGGTCGGCCCCGTGCTCGTATTTCTCGAGGAAAGTCAGGACCTTTTCTCGGTATTGGTAATAATCCGGATGCTGCAATAGGGCGGCGCGGGTGCGTGGCCGGGGAAGATTGACATCGAGAATTTCACCGATGGTGGCGCGCGGGCCATTCGTCATCATCACGATGCGGTCGGCCAGCAGGATTGCCTCATCAACGTCGTGGGTTACGCAAATGGCCGTGACCTGGGTGCGTTTCCAGACCTCCATCAGGACTTCCTGCAGTTCCCAGCGGGTCAGGCTGTCGAGCATGCCGAACGGCTCATCCAGCAGCAGTAACTTTGGCGAAAGGGCGAAGGCGCGCGCAATGCCGACGCGTTGCTTCATGCCGTTTGAAAGTTCGACGGCCTGTTTGTGCATCGCGTCGGAAAGCCCGACGCGTTCAAGGTAATATTCAACGACTTCCCGACGTTCGGCGGGCGTCGCTTTTGGATAAACCTTGTCCACGCCAAGGGCGACATTTTCGCGAGCCGTCAGCCACGGCATCAGCGACGGGGACTGGAAGACAACGGCACGGTCCGGCCCGGCGCCGGAGATTTCACGGCCGTCGAGAACGACGCCGCCACCAGAAATCTCGTTCAGTCCGGCAACCATGGAAAGCACGGTCGATTTTCCGCAGCCGGAATGCCCGATCAGGGAAATAAATTCACCCTTGTCCATGGTTAGGGAGAAATTTTCGAGCACCGTCAGCGGGCCTCTCGGCGTTGGGTAGATCTTCTTCAGTTCGAACAGTTCGACGTATTTGTTTTCGATGGGTGAGGAGGCGGCCTGCCGATAGGTTCGGGGCGGGTCGTCCCGATTGATCGGCGTGACATTGGGTGCGGTGCGGAGGCTATCCTCGTTCTTGGACTTCGCATCCATGCCGATTTGCATCAGATAATTCGTGACGCGGGCGCGTAACGCCTTGAAGGTCGGGTTGTGATTGATGCTTGCGCGCTCCCTGGGCCGGGGAAGCGTCACCTCGAAAGCTGGACCCAGCGTTGCCCGCGGCCCCGGATTGAGGGGGATGATCCGGTCGGCCAGCAGAATGGCTTCGTCCACGTCGTTCGTGATCAGGATGACCGTCTTTTTATTGCCCTCCCAGATCGCCTCGATTTCATCCTGTAGCTTGGCGCGCGTCAACGCGTCCAGGGCGGAAAGGGGCTCGTCCAACAGCAGCACGTCAGGGTCCATTGCCAGGGCCCGCGCCACCGCGACACGCTGGCGCATGCCTCCGGAAAGCTCGGCGGGCCGGCGGTCCGCGGCGTGGCTGAGGCCGACCATCTCAATATATTTTCTGGATTGCGCATCGCGCGCCTGGCGCGGCTGGTTTTTAAAAACCGCATCAACGGCCAGGCGCACGTTTTCATAGACGGTGAGCCACGGCATCAGCGAGTAGGACTGAAAAACGACCCCGCGATCCGGTCCTGGCCCGGTCACGGACCTGCCCTTGACCCGGACCGTGCCTTTATCCGGTTTGATAAGCCCTGCGATGGAAGAGATGAGCGTTGTTTTGCCGCTGCCGGAAAAGCCGACGATGGCGATGAACTCGCCTTCCTCGACCTCCAGATTGATGTCGGCAAGGACTTCTGACCGGGCGTCGTGTTCGCCGTAACCCTTTGTCACATCCTTGAGTTCCAGAAACGCCATGTCGACCTTCCTAACGTTGCGTCGAGTAGGTAAAGAGCGTTTGCAGCATGAACATGACCCGATCCAGCAAAAAGCCAATCAGGCCGATCGTCAGCACGGCAACGATGATGCGTGCAAGTGAAGAGGACGAACCATTCTGGAATTCGTCCCAGACGAATTTTCCAAGACCGGGGTTTTGCGCCAGCATCTCGGCCGCGATCAGCACCATCCAGCCGACCCCGAGGGACAGTCTCAATCCCGTAAAAATCAGTGGCAACGCCGAGGGCAGCACCACTTTGCGGATTGTCGTGATTTGTGAAAGCTGAAGCACGCGGCCCACGTTCACCAGGTCGCGATCAATGGAAGCCACGCCAAGCGTTGTGTTGATGAGCGTCGGCCAAAGCGAGCAAAGCGTGACGGTCAGCGCCGAGATAACCAAGGATTTCGGAAAGCTGTCGCTTACGTTCATGTAGAGCGCCGAAACGACCATGGTCACAATCGGTAGCCAGGCCAGGGGTGATACGGGCTTGAAGATCTGTATCAATGGATTCAGGGCGCCGTTTATTAACGGCGAAAGCCCGCACATAATGCCCAGGGGAACGGCGATGAGGGTTGCCACAAAAAAGCCTAGGGCCACCGTTTTCAGGCTGGTGAAGATCTGATCGATGTAGGTGGGCTTGCCGGTGTATTCGCGCTGTTTCACGCGGTCTTCGTGGCCCTGTTCCGCCAGTTGTGCGTTGCGTTCCTCCTGGCGTTCCAAAAACGCGACTTCTTTTTGGCGCTCGGACACATGGTCATTCCATAGATTGACAGTTTGTTCCCAGACCATGGCGGGGCCGGGAATTGCGCCAAGGGAGGTGTTGACCTTCGGTGCAAGCGCTGACCAGAGAAACAGAAAGGCGAGAATGCCCGTCAGTGGCACCACGAACACGCGCCAGAACTCCAGAAACTGCTGCCGGGGATCCTCGCCTGCTATGACGCGAAGGATGGAGACCACAAACGAGAGCCCGAGCATGTTGAGATAGGTGCTGATCCGGTTTATCCGCAGCAGCCACTGGGAATTGCGCTCGGCCCTTGAAGGGCGGGACAGGGTGCTGGTCGTTGTCATGTAGCTGGTTCCGCGGATGCGGGAGCGGCTCCGCTCACGCCGTTATTGCTAACGCTTTGGCCATCCTTCAGTCCGATCGGGAAGTGCGAGAGAAAGGCGATCGGTTTGCGGCCGTTGTATTCAATGCCATCGATAAAGTCGGAGGTCGGCTTGCGATAGCCATCCGTTTCCCACGGAAAGTCCGCTTGCTTGACGTGCCCCTCTGCTACGAGCCGCTTGGCCGCTTCGATGTAAATATCCGGCCGGTATACTTTCTTGGCGATTTCTGCATACCAGGAGTCAGGCTTGCTGTCGGCAATCTGTCCCCAACGGCGCATCTGTGTCAGATACCAGACGGCGTCCGAGTAGTAGGGATAGGTCGCGTGGTAGCGGAAGAAGACGTTGAAGTCAGGAACGTCGCGCTTGTCCCCTTTTTCGTATTCGAAGGTGCCGGTCATCGAATTCGCAATACCCTTGGCGTCCGCGCCGACGTATTCTGGGCGCGACAAAATCTTGACGGCTTCCATGCGGTTTGCGTTGTTGTTCTCGTCAAGCCATTGGGCCGCTCGGATCAGGGCTTTGGTAATCGCATGGGTGGTATTGGGGTATTTTTCCGCGAACTCAGCCGTGATGCCGAAAACCTTTTCGGGATTGTCTTTCCAAATTTCATAGTCGGTGATGACCGGAACGCCGATGCCCTTGAAAACGGCCTGCTGATTCCAGGGCTCGCCGACGCAATAGCCGAAGATCGTGCCCGCTTCGAGCGTCGCCGGCATCTGTGGCGGCGGCGTCACGGAAAGCAAGGCTTCCGCCTGAATCTGTCCGGAAATGTCTGTTGGGGAATAGAAGCCGGGATGAATCCCGCCCGCCGCGAGCCAATAGCGCAGCTCGTAGTTGTGGGTCGAGACCGGGAACACCATGCCCATGTTGAAGGTGCGTCCCTCGGTCTTGAATTTTTCGATGACCGGCTTCAGGTAATCGGCCTTGATCGGGTGTGCGGGACGGCCGTCCGGCATTTTGGGGAGATTGGGCTTCATCATCTCCCACACCGCGTTCGAGACGGTGATTCCGTTCCCGTTCAGGTCCATGGAAAAGGGCGTAATGATATGCGCCTTTGTTCCGTAGCCGATGGTGGCTGCCAGCGGTTGACCCGCCAGCATGTGGGCGCCATCCAGCTCACCCGTGATGACACGGTCGAGCAGCACCTTCCAGTTGGCTTGCGGTTCGAGCGTTACGTAAAGTCCTTCGTCTTCGAAAAATCCTTTTTCGTAGGCAATGGCGAGAGGTGCCATGTCGGTCAGTTTGATGAACCCGAACTTCAGCTCGTCTTTTTCGGGGAACCGGTCTTCCGCAAGGACGCTGTGGGGCGTGAAGGTGCCGATGGCAACGGCCAGGATAAAAGCCGCGCAAAGCGCGCGCTGAATGGCATGGGTAACCTGGAATAAAACGTTCGGTATCATTCAGCAAACTCGTTCCTTGTCATCAACGCCGCCCGTCAGGCGGACGGCCCGGTGGGTGATCCCCGGGTGTCCCGTGGAATCGGTGCGGGAAAAGCCCGTACGCCTACATTTTGCGGTGCACATATTGTGCCAGGGCAAACGCCGCGGATTCTTGGGAACTTTTCCGCTAAAAAGGGCCGAATTGCTGCTATTTTTGGCGGGTAGCCCGGGCCATTGCCTAAGAATTGTGCGGCGCATGATTAATGGGCGGCGGCCTACAATTTGTAATCAATTTGCAGCCACAGCTTGTCACGGCTGGCTGGTCCTCCGGAGGGGCCGTCATAGGTGGCGTATTTCAGCGTCACGGAGACGTTCGAGTCGAGAATGCCCTTGGCGAGCAGGTTTACTTCATCGCCAAGCGAGGCATTGCCGCGTTCCGCCTCGTAAGCGTGATAGATCGCGGCCGTTACGATTTTGGTGAAGGGCCCGAATCCGTTAAACGTGTATCCGAGACGGGTATAGCGGTCTTCGATTCCGGAAACGGGGGTTGTCAGGAAAACGTCGGCCCAGCCCTGAAAGGCATGCAGGGTGGCAAGCGGGGTGGCGAAGCCCACGGTGCCATCGCCTTCGAGGATTTCATAAGTCGCCGAGACGTCAAAGCCGGCGTATTTTGTGCCAATGGCGGCGAGGAAATATTGTAAATCTACGTTGCCTGCATTGTCGCCATAGTCCGTCTGGAAGGCGTATTCGCCGGTCAGTGCCAATGCAATATCGGCGTTCAAGGGGATAGAGGTTATTGCCCGCAGACCATAGGTTGCGGTGGAGGCGGCCGGCGCCTCTTGCAGGTCCAGCAAATAGCCGTAACCCGTAAGGACGGTGTCTGGAAGTCCGGTATAACGAAGATTGACCAGGTGGCTGTCGCTGTCGAACTTTCCAGCCGGATTGCTGTTGCTGAAGATGCGCTGGACGGCGCCGATATAAACGTAGGTCAACTTGAGGTCCGGCACGGCTTTTAGCGCGCCAAGCGCCGCGTCGAAGGTTTGTTCGTTCTGGCGCCATCCCACATTGCCCACGAAGCGGGCGTTGTCGAAAATAATGCGTTGGCGGCCGATTACGGCTTCCATGTCGGTATCCGCATAAGCGAGATACGCCTGATTCAGTTCCACGCTGTCGGGATCCGCCACCACCGGCAGTGCTGTGCGGCCATTCGTGGTGGAATTGTAATTGTCGTTAAACCCTTCGACGGTTTCACCCTCCACCAGGAAAGAAAAACCATGGTATTGCATGCTCTTAAGGCCGAAACGGAGCCGCATGGTCACCGCGTTCGCGTCCTTCGCGAAGCCGTCCTGATCGACGCTTTCATAGCGCAGGCGCGCATCAAAGATCGGGGTGAAAGTGGGGGGCTTTGCCACCGTTGCTTCCGTCGGCGATTGTGCTGCCGCACCGTTGGCCGTCAATGCGACGCCAGCCAACAGGGCTAGCCCAGCACCGCCGAGACGGCGGCTATTTTTTCTTGTTGCTGCCATGCATGTCTCCTTTTGATCACCGCGACGGCGGTGAAATCGGCATTCTCACATCACCGTTGTGATTTATGCAGTGCAGCATTCGTGCCAGACATGGCTGGAAAGGGTTTCGGGCGGTTTGTCGCGATCAAGATCGATGGCGATGAAACAAATTGCCTAATTTCATAGCTCCAACGTAGAAATTATAAGCGCTGGCGCCCATGCTTTCTTCGTGGCGGCTGGTTAGAAAAACCTTCATGGTGATGCGATGTCCGTGGCGGCGCCTTTGCCAATACCCAATCGTACCGCCATCCTTGGGGTGGTTCTCGCCGGCGGGGATGCGCGCCGGCTGCGGGCGGGCAATGCCGCCATTTCGAATAAATGTTTTGTCAGGCTGGCGGGAAAACCTCTGCTGGATCATGTCCTCGAACGTGTGCATGATCAGGTTGGCGGCCTGGTGCTCAACGCCAACGGTGCTACCTCGCAATTCGCGCAATGGAATCTGACGGTGATCCCGGATTTGCCGCTGTTACCCGATGGCGAAAAGGCGGGACCGATGGCCGGCCTGCTGGCCGGGCTGGAACATGCCCTTCGTCTTGATAACTTTACCCATATCGCGACCTTTCCGTGTGACACGCCATGCCTTCCCCGCAACCTGGTTGCCTGTCTCGCCGAAACCCTGCTTGCCAAGGATGCTGACTACGCCATCGCGGGATCCGGGGCCAGGGAGCATCCCGTTGTCGGGCTTTGGCCGCTTGCACTGGCCGAGCCGCTGGCCCGCCGGTTCGGGGAAGGTCTGCGCGCCGTCTATCGGTTGGAGAACGATTTCAAGAAAGCCGTTGCCGAGTTTCCTGACGACGGGATGGACCCGTTTTTCAATATCAATGAGATGAAAGACCTGGAATCGCTGGAGACGTCGATCCGGTCTGGGCAGTGCAAGGCGGGGCTTTCCCACGCTTAAAATCGGGGGCCTTCACCGTTTTGCCACATTAGACTGCATTCATATTGCAGGAAGCCGGGCGGCGTCCTATGAGTGTTAGGGCCAGCTTTTTCAAAGACTTCCCTTTTCCTGAAAGGGGCTATGTCACTGTCTAAACAGACAAAAATTCTTGCTGCTATGGGGCTTGCCGTCGTGGCCGTTGTTGCGGCTTACATCGCCTTTTCCGGCGATGGCGGTGACGCAGCCGTGTCGGCGCGCGCGCGCATGGACGCGCCGGCACCCGTCGTCGTCGAGCCGGTTCGTTATGCCAGTAACGCCGCCCTTGTCGAAGCGGTTGGCACGGGTGTCGCCATCCGGGCCGTGACCCTTCACCCCGAGGCGACGGGCCGTGTGGTGGAAATGCACTTCAAGGCCGGCCAGCGCGTCGAGGCGGGAGACGCCCTGATCCGTCTGGACGATGAGGACGAGCAGCTGGCGGTGGACCTGGCCCGGGTGCGTCTGGACGAAGCGCGTCAAAACCTTACCCGCTATGAAAAGGTCGCCCCCACCGGCGCGGTGTCGACGAGCGAGGTGGACCGGGCGCGCTCGGCCCTTGCCGCGGTCCAGGTCGAGCGGGCCCAGGCCGAGCTTGCCTTGCGGAAGCAAACCCTGGTAGCGCCCTTCTCGGGCGTTGTCGGCATTCCCGAGGTCGAGGTGGGCGATTGGGTAACGGAAGCCATAACGATTACGACACTGGACGACCGTTCGACCCTGCTGATCGATTTCGAAGTGCCGGAATCCCTGGCCGTCGGTGCGACGATTGGCGGAGAAGTCTGGGCGACGACCTGGGCACTGCCCGGTCAGCGCTTCCTTGGGAACATCGACGCCGTCGGCAGCCGGATCGATCCCCAGACGCGGACACTTCGGGTCCGGGGCCGTTTTCCGAACGGGGACGATCTGTTGCGCACCGGGATGTCCTTTACGATCCGCATGCCCTTGCAGGGCGAACGCTTTCCGTCGGTTCCCTCCATCGCGGTTCAGTGGGACCGCGAGGGCGCCTATGTCTGGCGGGTGGAGGACGGGGCCGCTCACCGCGTCGAGGTGGACGTGCTGAAGCGGGAGGAACAGTGGATCCTGGTCGACGCCCCCCTTGAAAAGGGCGACCGCATCGTCGTCGAGGGCGTCCAGCGGCTGCGTCCGGGACGTCCGGTGGAGGTGACGGGCGAGGCGGCAATCTCCGCGGTTGGGGCCCATCGTGGCGAATGACCCGCTGACCGGCGATCTGCGCCCGCGCCGCGACGATTTGCCGTCGATCAGCGTTAGACGGCCAATCCTCGCCATCGTCATGAACCTGATGATCGTAATTGCCGGCATCGCCGCCCTTTTGGGCATCGAGGTGCGCGAGCTTCCGAACGTGGAACGGCCGACCGTCACCGTGCGGGTCGATTACCCGGGCGCCGCGCCCGAGACGATGGATGCCGAGGTGACGCGCGTCCTCGAGGGCGCCGCCGCGCGCGTGCCCGGCGTGCGCTCCATTAGCTCCGCCAGCGAGGAGGGGAACGCCCGGATGCGGTTGTACTTCGACCCTTCCGTCAACATCGACATCGCCGCCAGCGACGTGCGCGAGGCGGTGGCCGAGGTACAGAGGCGGTTGCCGGACCAGGTCGAGAATCTGGTCGTCGTCAAGGCAAATGACGAGGCCGAGCCGATCATCCAGCTTTCGGTTTTAAGCGAAACGCTGAACCGCGAGCAGCTTTCGAATTTGATCGAGGATCAGATTGCGACGGCGTTTCTTAGCATTCCAGGCGTTGCCGACGTCCGGCTTTTTGGGGAACGCCGGCGCACCCTGAACGTGATCGTCGATCCACAAAAACTTGCCAGCCACCGGCTTTCCATCGACGACATCAGCCGGGCCGTCCAAAGCGCAAGTCTCGACGTGCCTGCCGGTAGCGTCAAGACGGCCGAGCAGAACCTTCTCGTCCGCGCCGACGCCACCGTCGTCGAGGAATCGATGATCGAGCGCATCGTCATCCAGAACACGACCCGCATCAGCGACGTTGCGAACGTCTTTTACGGGCCGGCCGAGGCGACCTCCTACGTCCGGCTGAACGGACAGCCGGTGATGGGGATTGGCATCATTCGCCAGCCCCGGTCGAACACCATCGAGATTTCGAACAAGGTCGATCAGACGATCGAACAGCTGAACCGCCGTCTCCACGATGCCCAGATCGTCAAGACCTCGGACGAATCGATCTTCATTCGCGGCGCGGTGACAGAGGTGCTGATTACGCTTTGTTTCGCCATTGCGATCGTCGTGCTTGTGATCATGGTGTTTATCGGTTCGCCGAAGGCAACCCTCATACCGGCCGTCACCATTCCCGTCGCATTGATCGGCACGGTGGCGGCCATCTGGCTGCTTGGTTTTTCGATCAACATCCTGACGCTGCTTGCCCTGGTGCTGGCCACCGGCATGGTCGTGGATGACGCCATCATCGTCCTTGAGAACGTCGAACGCATGCGGCGCCACGGCATGAAACGCCTGGCCGCCGCCGTGTTGGGTACCCGGCAGGTCTTCTTCGCGGTCCTCGCCACGACGGTGACGCTGGCCTCCGTGTTCATTCCCATCGCGTTCCTGCCGGGCCAGACCGGCCAGCTCTTCACGGAATTCGGGTTCGTGCTGGCGATCGCCGTCGCCATCTCTTCCTTCGTGGCGCTTAGCCTTTGTCCCATGCTTGCCTCCCGCCTCGCCGGCGAGGGGGACGCGCGCCCACCCACGCTAAAGCTGCGCCGGGCGATGGAGGCCTTCGGCCGCAAGGTCGCCGATTTTTATGGACGGACGCTGAAATCCCTGCTTGCCCGGCCGGTCCGGGTGGTGAGTCTCAGCCTTGCCGCGGCCGCCATCGTTGGGACCCTTTACCTCTCGCTTCAAAAGGAACTCCTGCCCGAGGAAGACCGTGGCACCATCGTCATCCGGTTGCAGGGGCCCGACGGCGTGAATCTCGACTACAGCGACCGCCAGGTGGTCCAGGTGGAAGCGCTGCTGGAGCCGTTGGTCGCGGCCGGCGAGGTCGAGAACGTCTTTTCGATCATCGGCCGCTATGACCTCCACCGTGGCTACGTCGCAGCGCCTCTCTCGCCCTGGGGCGAGCGGCGCAGCCAGCACGAAATCATCCGCGAACTGGAACCCGCCCTCAACGCCATTCCCGGCGCCCGGGCCTCGATCCGCAACCCGAACAGCCTGAACATCCGCACCGGCGGTGCCGATCTGGAATTCGCCGTGACCGGGCCCGACTATGAACGGATTTCCGAGACCGCCGAAAGGCTGATCGCCGCCATCGAAACGCGCGTGCCGGAGATCATAGAACCGATCATGGAATACAACACGACCCAGCCCGAACTGTCCGTCATCATTGACCGGCAACGCGCCGCCGATCTTGGCATCGAGATCGACGGCATCGCCTCCACCCTGCAGGCCATGGTGGACGGCGCCGAGGTGGCCGAACTCAACGTTGACGATCAAACGGTGCCGATCATGATCGAGTCGCGCTATGGCGCGGTGAACGACACCGACGATTTACGCAACCTCTACGTTTCGACCCGAGAGGGCCGCGTCCTGCCCCTGTCGTCGCTGATCCGGCTCGAGGAGAAGGGGGCGGCAACGGAACTGGAACGCGAAAGCCAGCGCCGCGCCATCGAGATCGAGGCGTCGCTGGCGCCCGGCGTGGCGCTTAGCGAGGCCGTGACCAAGCTGGAAGACCTTGCCGCCGAAGTCCTGCCGACCGGCCTCAACCTGGTCATGCTGGGGCAGGCGGCAGCGCTGGAGGAAACCGGCCGTGACATCGCCATCACCTTCGCCATCGCGCTGGTCGTCGTGCTGCTGGTGCTGGCCGCCCAGTTCGAAAGTTTTCCAAGCGCGTTCGTCGTCATGGTCACTGTGCCGTTCGGCCTGGCCGCGGCGGTGCTGGCGCTTTGGGCGACCGGTACGTCGCTGAATATCTACAGCCAGATCGGGCTGGTTATGCTGGTCGGGCTTTCGGCAAAGAACGGCATCCTGATTGTCGAATTCGCCAACCAGCTGCGCGACGAGGGCCACAGTGTTGCCGAGGCGGCGCACCGGGCGGCCGTCATCCGGCTCCGGCCCGTCCTGATGACGATGCTTTCCACGACGCTGGCCGGGTTGCCCCTGATTTTGAGCGCTGGACCGGGTGCCGAGGCGCGCCAGTCGATTGGCTGGGTGATCTTCGGTGGTGTCGGCATCGCCATCGTGACGACACTCTATATTACGCCCATCATGTACCGTCTGATCGCGGCATTGGGCCGAAGCCGGGGCGACTTCAGCCGCCGGCTCGAGAGTGAACTGGGCCAGATCGCCGAGCAGCATGTCATCGGCCGCGAGCCCCATGCCTAGACGGCAAGCGATTCATGGCGCAGCATTGTGTACCGCGCTTGCGATCGTGTTTGCACCGGGCTGCACGGCGGGACCGGATTACGTTCCGCCCGAAATCGACGTGCCGGCGGTTTACGATGCGCCGATTCCCGCCATCTTCACCGGCGCCGCGGCGCGGGGCCCATGGTGGTCCTATTTCGACGAACCGCTGCTCGACGCGCTGATCCGCCATGGCTTCGAAGCGAATCTTGACCTTCGTATCGCAGCCCATCGCGTCCGCGAGGCCCGGGCATTGGCCCGTGCCGCGGACGCCGCGGCCGAGCCCAGCCTCGACTTCGCCGGCAGTGCGACGGGGGATTTCAGCATTACTGACGACGGCACCGACAAGGAAGGCTCGGTCTTCGCCGGCCTGCTTGGATTTTGGGATCCCGACATCGCCGGCGGGGTCGCCCGGAGCCGCGAGGCCGCCTGGGCGGAAGCCGCCCGCCAGGAGGCCCTGCACCGCGAGACGCATCGCCTGATCGCCGCCGAGATCGCCCGCAACTATGTGAACCTGCGGGCGGCCGAGCGCCGCCTCGCCCTAGCGGAACTTTCGCTCGACCTTCAGCGGCGGACGCTTCGCCTCGTCGAGGCGCGGCTCGAATCGGGGCTTTCGCCCGGCTTCGACCGCGTGCGGGCGGAAGCGGAGGTGAACGTGCTGGACGCCGATCTCGGGCCGCTGCGGGCCGAGATCGACCGGACCCGCAACGCGCTCGCCGTGCTTCTTGGCCTTCCGCCGGGTGCGCTCGATGCGACGCTCACCGTCACCGAACCGGTGATTCCCCAAGCCCGCACCGGGTCCGCGGTGGGCGTGCCGACCGAGATGGTCCGGGCCCGTCCCGACGTTCAGGCGGCGGAACTCGCCCTTGTCACGGCGACGGCCGTCGTCGGCGTCGAAACCGCCGAGCTTTACCCGCGGCTCAGCCTGCCCGGGACGATCAGCGTCGGCGTCTCTGGCATCGGCGAGGAGTCGGTGTCGGGTGTCCTGGCATCCATCTCCGGCCTGATTGATTTTCCTCTTTATGATGCGGGCCGCCGGCAAGCCCGGATTGACGCCGCCGAAGAGCGCGTCGTGCAGGCCGTCGCCGTTTACCGGAGGACGGTGCTGAACGCGCTGGAAGAGGTGGAATCGGCGTTGGTGAGTTACGAAGGGGCGCGTTCGCGCCGCGCCGCCCTGGAAGAAGCGGTCAGGAACAACCAGCTCGCTTACGAGCAGTCCCAGGAGCTTTACCGCCAGGGCCTGGTGACCTTTATCGACGGGCTGGATACCCAGCGCCAATGGAACGCCTCGCTGCAGCAGCTTGCCACTGCGGAGCGCGACCTGAGCCTCGAGGTCGTGCGGCTTTTCACCGCGCTCGGCAGCACCGAAACCGCTCCTTGAGAAAACCCGCGTGGCGGCCTACCTGTTCCACGCAGGCCTGGAAAACCCGATATATTCTAGTTGGTTAGTGGATTTGCAGGGGCGTGACGGCTCCGCGTTAGGGAATTTTTTACCAAACTTACCTAGCGTCGCGCAAAGCCCCGCATAAGGGTTGGACCATGATTCGCGTTCTCGGTTGCATCGCCAACCAGCACGATTCGTATTTGGTGGTTCTTGCGATTGTTCTTTGCATCTGCGCGTGCGCGGCGGCAATGAGCATGTTTGCGCGCGCTCGCATGACAACGGGGCGCGCGCACATCATCTGGATCTGGTGTTCCGGCGCCGTTGGCGGCTTCGGAATCTGGGCAACGCACTTCGTGGCGATGCTTGCTTACCAGACGAGTTTTCCGATTTTCTTCGCGCCTTCCCTTACGTTTCTTTCCATGCTGATCGCATCCGTGATGTGCGGCGTTGGTTTTCAGATGTCGCTAAGCCGGTTGGGCAGCGTGGCTGGGGGGCTGGTCGTTGGATTTGCCATCGTTTCGATGCACTACGTCGGGATGATGGCGGTTCAGGCGCCGGCGGATCACGTTTGGGATATGAACTACGTCACCGCCTCGGTTGTCATTGGCGTTATTTCGATGGCGTGCGGAATGGCGCTTGTGGTGCGCCGGAATAGCCTGCGAGGCTACGTCGCAGGTGCCGGCATATTCACGCTTGCGATTGTCGCCATGCACTTCACCGCGATGACGGCCTTTGCGCTGGATCCCAATCCGAGTCTGACAATTCCCGACATCACGATGCCACCGGGGACGCTGGCCGTGGGGATTGCCGCCGTTGCCTTCCTGGCGATGGCATTGGGGTTGGTTGGCGTTCTGTTCGACACCCAGCAGACCCACGTTCGAAGCCTGCGGGACGCGAACGCAAAACTGGAGCAATTGACGTACGGGCTTACGATCGCGCTCGACGAGTCGCAATGCGCGGATCGTGCAAAAGCCGCGTTTTTAGCGGCAATCAGCCACGAACTGCGAACGCCACTGAATGCCATCGTCGGTTTTTCGGTGATGCTGAAGGACGAGGCGTTTGGCCCCCTTGGCCACCCCCGCAACGTCCAATACGTGTGCGACATTTACGACAGCGGAATGCAGCTTCTCTCGCTGATCAACAACGTACTCGACATATCACACATGGACGCCGGTAAGCTGAAGCCGAAAGAGAAAACGCTCTCCATCGATGACATCGTCGACAAGGCGCTAGGCACGATCGAAGAGCATGCCATGAAAGCGGGGGTGCGCGTTTCCAAGAACGTTCCGCCCGATACGCCCCAATTGGTAGCAGACCCGCGGCGCATCGAACAGGCGATCTGCAATCTGCTCTCCAATGCGGTCAAGTTCACGCCGCATGGAGGCAGCGTCGAAATATCCGTAAGCGTCGATGGCAAGGGGTTTCACATCACCATCGCCGATTCGGGCATTGGCATTGCAGAAGAGCATCTGCCGAAGGTGTTTGAGCGGTTTGTTCAACTCGACAGCACGCTGGCGCGCAAGTATGAAGGCGCCGGCCTCGGCCTGCCGATTTGCAAACAACTCGTCGAGTTGCACGGCGGGACGCTCAAGATCGAATCGACGCCGCACGTCGGGACGACGGCCACGATCACGCTTCCCGCCTCCCGAATTGCCAAAAATTCAGCGGTTGAGGCGGCCTGAGCGCCGTTCGAAAGCTGCCGTCTTAAACTAAGCGCGCATTGCCGCTTTCCACGCGCAACGGTAGCAAACGGAGGTGATTAAGAATCACTTCGAGAATAAGAGCTTTTCAGTTAACCAAGCCCTCGTTGCCCACGGTCCGCCAGAACTAATGGCACTTCCTTTGGATAACGATCACCGTCCCGTCGGGCGGGGTTCGGCGCAAGCTAGTACGCGATGTCTGCACTCGAAAAATATCCCAGGAGAAGTTCTATTTAGAGGGAGTTTTAGCCTTTTTCGATGGTTTGACGTCATGCGCCGCCACGTTGTCAGCAGCGTCCTTGGCCAAGCGAAGCGCGCGAAGACGTGTCGTCTTTTCTTGCATTGCTGTCCGCGCTTTCTGTCGTTCTTTCTGTATCTGGCTTTCTTGTTGCTTGGCTTTCGAAAATTTTTCTTCAGCTTTCGATCTTGCGGTATTTAGCATGTCGATACCTCTCTAATTCACCGCACATTGTGTAACAGTGTAATGTTTTCACTTTATACGTTCTATATTCACATATTCATCTATAGAGCCAGCCCCACGAGGAACAATCAAGAATATTGTATCAAAATTCACGATGGATTCTTTAGTTTAGTACTTCCGCGCCTGAACCAAGACGGCAAGGATCGTTTTTTCACCCATCGCTATACACGCCTCTATCCTATGTAAGCCTTCCACAAGGATATAACGCTCTTTATCCTGACGGATGAGGATTGGCGTCAGTTGGCCCACTTCCAACATGCTATTGGCAATTTCTTGAACAGTTTCCGGATTGAGAGTTTTACGTCGTTTAACAGGTACGTAGATATCTTCAATCCGGATGATCTGGTTTTTCAAGCTTCATCCGTGTGCGTTATTTGACCCGGTAAGCGGGCCCGCCCAATGCCCCGTTCCTGACCCGTTTTGCCGTACATCTGATTGTACGCTAACGAATCTTCATTGAGATTGTCTGGGGGCTTAGCCTAGAAGCATACCAGTTTACTCGACCCAACGGTACGCTGCGAGGTCACCCATGGTAAAAAGTGCAAAGATCCGCGGGCTGGGCTCGCGGATTCATGGGTTTTGGGCACGCGCAGCCTGTAAGGGGGGGCGATGGGGGGGGCTAATCGCCCTGGTGTGGCTGGGAAAAGGCAATCGTTTCAAAAGGCGCCTTTCTTTTTTAGAAGAACGCTCCATATATCCAAGGCATCTCATATCGAGTTTTGGCTATAGGGCCTGGATAGGCAACCGCCGCCAACCTTTGGGCATAAATACTTTCAAATCCAAAATTTAATCTGCCGCCGATAGCGGGGAAATCAAATCGCACAAATTGGCGAAATTGGAGCAACCGCTGTTTAGCGCACCTTTGTAGTGCGTGGCATCCACAAGAAAGAATAGCCATGAACGGACTGCGACGACCACGTGTCAATTGCATTCATTTGCTGATTCTTTTTTTACTTTTGGTAGCTATTCCCGGCGCTGCATTTGCCCAGGGCGACGCTGCCGGGATGCCTGAGAATGCGCGCGCAAAGAACTATGGGGGCGGTTGGGAGTGTGACCGAGGTTATCGGGAAATCGATGCAATCTGTATCCCCATCAAGGTGCCGCCGAATGCTTATTTAAACCCTTCCGGCGATGGCTGGAAATGCGATCAGGGCTATCGCAAAGACACCGAGGCTTGCGTCGCGGTAAAAGTGCCAGAGAACGGGTATTTCGCGGGCTCCTCAAGCGGACCTGGCTGGAAATGCGATTGGGGCTATCGCAAGGACAACGAGGCTTGCGTCGCGGTAAAAGTGCCAGAGAACGCCCGCCTCAATTATTCTGGCTGGGAATGTATCCAGCCTTATCGAAAACAAGGGGATAAATGCAGGCTGCCCGGAAAGAATTAAGTAGAAGAGGGACGCCCTGCCCGAATAGCGGTCATTTGCGGGTTTTCGCGTCAGGAGATTCAGCGGTTGCGGCGGCCTGAATCCGTTCGAGAGCCGGCCGGGGAAAACCGCTTGCTTTGCCGCCGGATCCTTCGTCCTTACTTGTGCCTCCGGGCGTTTTTGCCCTAGCATCGGGATCTGACTGGTGCGTGGATGGGGTAGCCCAATGGTGCGTCGAGGCCGGTGGTGGACGGGAAGCCTGTGGCTGGTGCTTGGCGCCTTCGTCCTGTCGTCGTGCAAAGAAGCTGAAACAAAAATTCCGTCGTCGGAAATCATTCTCGAGATGGGGCGGACGACCGAATTCAGGTCCGAGGTCGTTACCGACGAGCCCGTTCCGGAGGAGTTGAAGCAGCTCAACCCTGCCTTCAAGATCGAAGTCTACTATCGCGAGGGGCCGTACCGGGTCGAGTATCCGCCCGAAACCGGAGCCATCTTCGCCAAGGTGATGCTGGTCGGCGTGACCAGCGAGCACGGCCTGCCCGACGGCATGTACTACCTTTGGATCGGCGGCCATATGAGCTCCCTGCGGGCGGCCCTTGCCAAGGTTGACTCGCCGCTGGTGAAGGAGGTTGCCGTCCAGTCCGTGCCGGCGGTGCCGGAAGCGGCGCTGCCGCATCCGCCAATGATCCATGCCTTTGCCGAGCCGACCCAGGTCATTCCCCGCCCGCCGCCGCCACTGCCCCGTCCGCCGCCGCCCCCGCCGCCGCGGAGAACCTGGCGGGAAATCTGCGTCACCCCTGCGCCGACCAACCGCGAGACGCCGGGGAAACGCTGGATTCGCGTGCCGGACGGTTGAGCCGTGCCGGCAGGAGAAGGGCAGCAATCGGGGGTAATTTCTAACTAACGTAAGATTGGAAATAGCCGGGCAACCGATCTATGATGCGGTCCTGGTTTGTCCCCTGGCACCAAACGCGCTGCCATCCGCAGGAGAGGCCAGCCGGGCCGTCTTTCGCAAAACGGAAGGTGGCAAAACCCTGAATATGACGGGCAGGCGTATGCTTGCATCGCAGAACGTAGGAGGAAACATGGATCTCGGCTTACAAGGCAAATCGGTGATTATCACGGGCGGTGGTTCGAACATTGGTCGTGCAATCACGCTGGGCTTTGCGAGGGAAGGGGCAAATTTGACGGTGGCCGACATTGCCGTCGAGCAGGCGGAACAGGTTGCGGAGGAAGCCCGCAAACTTGGCGCCAGCGACGCGCAGGTGATCCAGACGGATGTCACGGATTTTGACGCCGTCGGCAAGATGGTGGAAGCGGCGCGCAAGAAATACGGCCGGATCGACGTGCTGGTGAACAATGTCGGGTGGGACCGGCTGATGTTTTTCTCCAAAACGACGCCGGACCTTTGGGAGCGGATCATCCAAATCAATTTTCTGAGCGTGCTGAACTGCACGAAGCAGGTTCTCGACACCATGATCGAGCAGAAGGAAGGCGCCATCGTTTCCATCAGTTCCGACGCCAGCCGCCAGGGCGAGCCGACGGAAGCCGTCTATGGCGGCATGAAGGCGGCGGTAAACAGTTTCATGAAGACAGTCGCCAGGGAAAACGGCCGTTTCGGCATCCGCTGCAACGTCGTCTGCCCCGGCATCACCGTGGCCGAGAAGCCGGAGGAGTTGAGCGAGCAGAGCATGTGGAAGACCCGCGACGTCGACTTCTCGGAAGATCAGCTGGAAAAGATCGCCAAGGTCATGCCACTGAAGAAGATCGGCCGGCCGGACGACATCGTGGGCGCCGTTCTCTACTTCGCCTCGAACAAGGTCGCCGGTCACGCGACCGGCCAGGTCTTAAGCGTCAGCGGCGGCTACAGCATGATCGGCTGACGCGGCCGGTTCGCCAGACACCAGGGATCGATTGCCATGCTCGATGCGTATATCTATGACGGTCTGCGTTCGCCCATCGGGCGCGTCACCGGCGCGCTGGCGCCGGTTCGTCCGGACGACCTGGTAAGCGAGTTGATCCGGGCGCTGGTAGCGCGTTCGCCTTTCCAGCCCGGCCAGATCGAGGACATCGTGCTTGGCTGCACGAATCAGGCGGGCGAGGACAGCCGCAACGTCGGACGCCACGCCGGCCTGTTGGCCGGTTTGCCGGTCGAAGTGGCGGGACAGACCGTCAACCGGCTCTGCGCCTCCGGCCTGGCGGCCGTGGTGGAGGCGTCCCGCGCCGTGACCTGCGGGGAGGGCGACCTGCTGATCGCCGGCGGCGTCGAAAGCATGAGCCGCGCGCCCTTCGCGCTGGCCAAGGCGGAAAGCGCCTACAGCCGCAGCGCGACGATCTACGACACCACCATGGGGGCGCGGTTTCCAAACCCCAGACTGATCGCGGAACATGGCAACGACACGATGCCGGAAACCGCCGAGAACGTGGGCCGCGAGCTGCAAATCGGCCGCGAGGAATCCGATGTTTTCGCCGCTGCGTCCCAGGCCAAATACGCCGCCGCCAAGGCGGACGGCTTTTACGACGATGAGATTCATCCCATTTCGGTGCCGGCCGGCAGGAAGAAGCCGCCCGTCGTCGTCGCAGAGGACGAACACCCGCGTCCCGATACCACGCTCGCCGCGTTGGCGAAGCTTTCCCCGTTGTTTGAGGGCGGCGTCGTGACCGCGGGCAACGCCAGCGGCATCAACGACGGCGCCGCCGTCGTGCTGATTGGCAGCCGCGAGGCGGGCAAGCGCGCCAAGGTCGAGCCGATGGGCCGCGTCGTGGCGGCGGCGGCGGCCGGCGTGCCGCCCCGGATCATGGGGCTGGGCCCGGTGCCGGCCACTCACAAGGCGTTGCAGCGCGCCGGGCTTACACTAAAGGACATCGACGTCATCGAAATCAACGAAGCCTTTGCCACCCAGGTGCTGGGCTGCCTGAAACAGCTGGACCTGCCGGCTGACGACGCCCGCGTCAATCCGAATGGCGGGGCCATCGCCGTCGGCCACCCGCTCGGCTGTTCGGGCGCGCGGCTTGCCTTGACGGCCCTGCGCCAGCTGCATCGCACGGGCGGCCGCTATGCGCTGGTGACGCTTTGCATCGGCGTCGGCCAGGGGCTGGCCGCCGTCATCGAACGCGCATGAGACGGCGTCGGCCATGAGCTTCCGGCGTACCACCATTCTCTTCGACGTGGACGGCACACTGATCGACAGCGTTGCCGACCTGTTGGCCGCCTTCAACAAATTGCTGACGGCGGCGGGGCACGCGCCGATCACCCGCGAGGAAGCCCTGCCCCTTCTGAAGGGGCATGCCTCCGATCTGGTCGCAGGCGTCTTCGCGTTGCGGGGCGAGACGCTTTCCGGGAGCGCGCTTGAGGAAAAGGTCAAGCTGTTCCGCCACTACTTCGAATACCCCGAGCCGCAATTGACGGCGGCCTATCCAGGCGTTGTGGAAACGCTCGCGGTCTTGAAGGATGCCGGGCTTTGCCTTGCCGTCTGCTCGAACAAGCCGCAAGCCTCGGCCGTCCGCACGCTCGCCATGACGGGGCTGGACAGTTATTTCGAATTCGTTGCCGGTGGTGACAGTTTCGATGGTACGAAGAAACCCGAGGCCGAGCACGTGCTGAAGACGCTGGAGGCGGTGGGGGCGGCGCCGGAAACCGGCGTGCTGGTCGGGGATACGGACGTCGACATCGAAGGCGCGCGCAACGCGGGCATCCCGCATGTCTTTTGCGGCTACGGCTATTCGACGGTGCCGCCGGACGCGCTTGGCGTCGATATCACGATCCAGACGTTCAACGAACTTATCGGCGTGCTGCGCGGGCTGGACTGAACGCCGGTTTCCAAAACCCGATTCCGGGTTGATTCCTCGCCTGTCCGGGCGCTTTTTTCCGATTCGCAGACCCTTTGTTTCCATTGTGTTGCGGGTCGATGAATTTTTGAAGAACGGGCGTGAATGTGGCTGTTTTTTATTTGTAATTAGCGAATCTTGCGATAGCTCTGCGGCCGTGCAGCGTCGTTGACGCGTTTCTCCAAGGGAGAGGTTGCAAGGAGTGCACGGCATCGTTCAACGGCCCCGGTTTCGGGCGATCTGGATTTCGGACATCCATCTGGGCACGCGTGGCTGCAAGGCCGAATATCTGCTCGATTTTTTGCGACACAACGAATCCGAATATTTGTATCTGGTCGGCGACATTTTCGACGGCTGGCGTCTCAAGCGTTCCTGGTACTGGCCCCAGTCCCATAACGACGTGGTGCAGAAACTGTTGCGCAAGGCGCGCAAGGGAACGCGCCTGATCTATGTGCCGGGCAATCACGACGAGGTGTTGCGCGATTACGTGGGCCAGCATTTCGGCGGCGTCGAGGTCCGCAAGGATGCCGTCCATGTTACGGCCGATGGGCGCCGTCTGCTCGTGATCCACGGCGACGAGTTCGACGGCATCGTGCGCTATTCCCGTTGGCTGGCCCTGCTTGGCGACCAGGCCTATGACTGGGCGGTGGCGTTCAACCACTGGTTCAATTTGGTTCGCCGACATCTTGGTTTCGGGTATTGGTCGCTGTCCGCGCTGCTCAAGAACAAGGTCAAGAACGCGGTCAAGTTCATCGAGAACTACGAGCAGGCGGTGATGAACGAGGTACGCCGGCGCGGCCTGGACGGCGTCGTCTGCGGCCACATCCATCAGGCCGCCATCTGTGAGATTGGCGACACGCTTTACTGCAACGATGGCGACTGGGTGGAAAGCTGCACTGCGCTTGCCGAACATTTCGACGGACGGCTGGAAATCCTGCGCTGGGCGAAGCTGCGTGCCTTTTCGCCACTCGAGCTTCCGCTCGAGACGGTCGAGTAGGGAGGGCGAGATGCGCCTTGCCCTGGTTACGGACGCCTGGTTTCCGCAGGTCAACGGCGTCGTGCGCACGCTCGATCAGGTGCGTCTCGAACTGGAGGCGCTTGGCCACGACGTCCACGTGCTGTCGCCCGATCTTTTTACGACGATTCCCTGTCCGAGCTACCCGGAGATTCGCCTGACCGTGCGGCCGGGCCGGCGGATTTCGCGGCTGATCGAAGCGATTCAGCCGGAGGCGATTCACATTGCCACCGAAGGACCGCTGGGCCTGGCCGTCCGGCGCTGGTGCCTGAGGCGTGGTCATCCCTTCACGACGTCTTTTCATACCCGTTTCCCGGAATACATTCGGGCGCGTCTGGGGTTGCCCCTGGCATTGGGTTATGCGGCGCTGCGCCGGTTCCACCGGCCTGCGACCGGCGTTCTGGTGGCGACGGCGACGCTGCACCGCGAATTGGAACGGCGTGGTTTTCGCAATCTCTGCCCGTGGTCGCGGGGCGTCGATACGCATCTGTTCCGCCCACAGGAAAAGGCGTTTTACAGCAACCTGCCGCGGCCGGTGTTTCTCTATGTTGGCCGCGTCGCCGTCGAGAAGAACCTGCGAGCCTTTCTCGATCTGAACCTGCCCGGCAGCAAGGTCGTCGTGGGCGACGGCCCGCAACTGGCGGAACTGAAACGCGCCTATGAAGGCGTGCATTTTGCCGGCGCCCAGAATGGCGAAGTGCTGGCGGGACATTATACGAGTGCCGACGTCTTCGTGTTTCCAAGCCGGACGGACACCTTCGGCCTGGTGCTGCTGGAGGCGCTGGCCTGCGGGTTGCCGGTGGCCGCCTATCCAGTGGCCGGGCCGATCGACGTGATCGACGGGGCAAACGTAGGGATGCTGCACGAGGATCTGGGCGTGGCGGCCCGCAACGCCCTGAAAATTTCGCCCGAGCGGTGCCGGGACTATGCGCTTCGGTTTTCGTGGCGGGCCTGCGCCGAACAGTTTCTTGCCTGCGTCGAGCCCATTCGTTGAAGCCGCTGATAACGATGCGCCATCAATCCGCGAGCAGGGCGCGATAGTCCGCAATGCCGGCCGCGGCCAGCGCGCCGATGGCTGCCTTACGCCCCGGCCGGGCCGGTTGGGGATCGGTTGCAAACGCTACCCGGCGCAAGGTAGCGACATAGGCCGCGTCCAGGCGGTGTTCCCGCGCGCCGGCGATGACCAGAGCCAGGTACCAGTCGTATGGCTTCAGGCGGTCGTCGGTGAGGGTGGCGCGATAGGTCCGGGCATGGACGGTGCCGCCACCGTCCAGCAGGCGAACGGCAAAAGCGTCCTTGCGTTCGTAGCCCTTGTCCACACCTTCGATGCGATCAAGTTGACCCAGTTCGGCCGCATCCATTTCGAACAGGACACCGTAACTGCGAGGGTGGCCTTGCGTCGATCTGGCGAGCGTCGCCTTGCCGGAATCATCGCGACCCCGCTTGTTGAAGGCGAGGGCAAAATCCGCCACCTCAGCCCTGCCCACCGGCCGGGCGCTTGGGCAACGCGCCCGCAGGCGCGCCGTCAGCATGTTGGAGCCATAAGCGAAGTAGTGGAATCGCATCGTCATATCCGCACATTGCATAGCAAGATTGGAGGTCGTTTTGCATACCCCGATCTGCCGTCTCGACCCCTCCGTGGTGGGGCCGGCGGGACGGTGGACCGAGATAGAGTCGGATCGGGTTATAAATATCGGCCAATATCAGGGAACTACATGATCTACCGTCCTTTTCGCCCGATCTCAAAGAATTAATAACCGAACCCCACTACCACTTTCGGAAGATGCGATCAGAAGATAGCCCATCGGGGCGACCTTCCATTCCACGCTCCGAGTCGCATGCAGTAGCCGCTGTCGCAGGCGTCGGGAATAAAACGGTCCAGGCCAGGTACGACCATGCATCTATCCATCCGGCAAAGAAGGGCGATCCTGATTGCGTTGTTGAGTCTGACGGCGCTGATCATTCTTTCTTCAAGCATCGTCATTCATCAGAACGGCGTGCGTATCTCGTCTGCCTGGGAGGCGTTCGACAGCGGGCCGGTGAAAAAGGTCCAGCTGTTGAGCGACATGCGGGACGTGATGGGCTATGGCGGTGCCATTCACCAGTTCAAGAACATGATCCTGCGGGGCGAGATTGCCTTGCACGACGCAATCAAGGCCAAGATTGACCGTCTGGAACGATTTGCCACCGATTATCGGACACTGGGAATCACCGCCGCCGAGGAAGAAGCGCTTCGCGAGATCGAAGCAACCTTTGCGCAATATACAAAGAACGCGGATCTTGCTGTCGGCATGATCCGGGAAGGCCAAAACGTCCAGGCAATCGATCACATCGTTCGGATCGACGACCGCTCGGCGCTCGCCGCCCTGGACGTGCTGGACCGGGAATTCCAGCGTAACTGGGCGACTTATGAAAAGGGCGTCCAGGACGGCGTCGATACCATCCTCGAATCGGTCGTGGCCGAGTTGGTGCTTGTCGTTTTTTGCCTCGGGTTCATGATTGCCAGCACGATCTGGTATATCCAGGCGTATCTGATCGAGCCCGTCACCCGTCTGCGTGGCGTCATGGGGCATCTGGCCGAAGGGGACACGGAAGTTTCCGTGCCGATGTGCGATCGCCGGGACGAGATCGGCGACATGGCGCGGACGGTACAGGTGTTCAAGGAAAACCTGATCGCTAGGAAAGCCGCCGAGGCCGAGCTGCGCGAGCGGGAGAAACAAGTCTGGACGATTATGGAGGCGACACCGATCCCGCTTTTCATTTCGCGCGTTTCCGACGGCGAAATCATCTATGCGAACAATGCGGTCCGGGAGGTATACGGCTATACGAAGGAGCAGGTGATTGGTCTCAAGGGCGTCGAGTTTTATCAGACCCCGAGCGATCGGGAAGAAGTCATCACGCGACTGCGTAGAGAGGGGTACGTTCGCAACTACGAAACCAAGGTAAAACGGGCGAACGGAACCCTGATCACCGCACTTTTATCCGTGGCTCCAATCATCCGCAAAGGAGAGGAAGTGCTTCTTACCGGCGTGATCGATGTTTCTCCCTTGCGGGAGGCGGAACAGCAACTGGTCCAGGCCACGAAGATGGAGGCAATCGGTCAGCTGACGGGCGGCGTGGCCCATGACTTCAATAACCTGCTTACCGTCGTGCTCGGCAATATCCAGCTTGTCGAACGCAAGATCGGGGACGACCCGGCGTTGGCGAAATGGGTCACCCGCGCCAAGGAGGCGACCCTCAACGGATCTCATCTGACGAAGCAGTTGTTGGCCTTCTCGCGGCGCCAGGTCCTGGAGCCGGAGGTGTTGGATGTAAACACGGTCATCCACCAAACACTGGACCTCATCCGCCCGACCCTGGGCGAGACCATTGAAGTCGATTTTATTCCTGACAAGAATTCCTGGCCCGTCGAGATCGACCCTCACCAGTTTGAAAGCGCTCTGCTGAATCTGGCGGTGAACGCGCGGGACGCCATGCCGGACGGCGGGCATCTGCTGATCGAGACCTCGAACGCGCATCTGGACGAGGTGTATGCGCGCCACAATCTCGAATCCAAGGCTGGCGACTATACCCTCGTCGTTGTCAGCGATACCGGGTGTGGTATTCCGGAACACCTGATCAATCGGATCGTCGAGCCCTTTTTTACGACGAAGGAAACCGGCAAGGGCACGGGTCTCGGACTCAGCATGATCTACGGTTTCGTCAAGCAGTCCAACGGCCACTTCAAGATCTATAGCGAGGAGGGGAACGGCACCTGCGTGAAGATGTATTTCCCGCGCGCCCATATCAAGCATGCGGCCGTGGACAAACAAACCCTTGCCGGCAACGGACATATTGCCAAGGCGAAGGGCGAGCACGTCCTTGTCGTCGAGGATGCGCTCGGCGTGCGCGAAACGGTTGCCGATTTCCTGGAAGAGAACGCGTATCGCGTTTATGGGGCAAGCAACGGACCGGAAGCGATTCGGTTGCTTGAAGAAATCAGCCACCTCGATCTTCTGTTTACCGATGTCGTCATGCCGGGTGGCATGGATGGGCCGGCCGTCGCCCAGAAGGTGCGAGAAAAATTTCCCGACCTGAAGGTGCTTTTCACCTCCGGCTATACGGGAACGAGCTTCCTGAAGAACTGGCAGGTCGGCAAAAACGAGGAATTCATCGGAAAACCGTATCAACATGAGATGCTGGCCGAAAAGCTTCGATACATGCTGGAGGCTGCCTCATGAACGAAGCCGGGCGAAGCATCCTGATCGTCGACGACGAGCCGGGCGTGGCCGAATTTATCGGCGACGTTGCCACGGGCTGCGGCCTGGACGTCACCATTTGCCACTCCGTCCAGGCTTTCAGGGGATGCTATCCCTCGCTCACTCCCGATGTGTTGGTCGTGGATTTGAATTTGGCCGATGGCGACGGCATCGAGATCCTGCGTTACCTGGCGGAAAAGGCGTGCAAGGCGAAGATCCTGCTGGTCAGCGGGACGGATATGAGCGTGCTGAAGACCGCCTCGAAGCTGGGCAGCGTGCAGGGGCTTACCATTTGCGGCACGCTGAACAAGCCAATTCCGCTTGCCGAGCTTGAGGCCGTGCTGCAGGACACCGCCGACGGCAGCGTAACGACCGTCCCGTGCCAGCCGACCGACCTTGCGTTTGACGAAGAGGAACTGCGCCACGCCATCGAGGATGACCAGATGGAGGCGTATTACCAGCCGAAGATCGCCCTGACCGGCCAGGGGGCGGGCCAGATCGAGGCAATCGAGGCCCTGGTCCGCTGGCGCCACCCGTCCCATGGGATCATCGCGCCCAACCATTTCATCCCCCTTGCCGAGAAGGGGGGGCTCATCGGCATGCTGACGGAAAAGATGATCGATACGGCCCTGCGCAAGCTTCTGGAGTGGAAGCAGTACGACTCTTCGCTTTCGATGGCCGTCAACCTTTCGCCTGCCCTGTTGAATCGTCTCGACATTCCCGACAATCTGGCTGCGCAACTGCAACCGCTTGGCATTTCCCCGGCGCAGCTTTGCCTTGAAATCACGGAAAGCGGGTTGCTGGAAGAAAAGCCGGAAATCATGGATATCCTTTCACGGTTGCGGATCAAGGGATTCCACCTTTCCATTGACGACATCGGCACGGGTTATTCTTCGTTGCTGCAGCTCTACCAGATGCCGTTCAACGAAGTGAAAATCGACCGCGCCTTCGTAAAAGACCTTGGCATCGACGCAAAGGCCACGCCGATCATCCGTTCGATCATCAACATGGCCCATGAGATGAACCTTCGCGTTTGCGCGGAAGGGGTCGAAACGGAAGCGGCGCTTGCCGAGTTGCAGGTCCTGGGGTGCGATTCGGTTCAGGGTTATTTCTTTTCCAGGCCGCTTCCTGCCGGTGAAATTCGCGATTTTCTGATGAACTGGCTGGTGCTGCCGATTCGCATGAGCGCAAAGGGATGAGCAAGGTTCTCATCATCGATGACGACCAGAACATACGGACGCTGCTTCGCGTCGTTCATGAAGCAGGCGGTTACACCGTTACCGAGGCGCAGGACGGCAACATGGGGGTCCGGGAAGCACAGAAGAATCAGCCCGACCTGGCCATTGTCGACATTTTGATGCCGGAAAAAGAAGGCATTCAAACCATCCACGAGCTTAAAAACTCCCTGACCGATGCCCGCATCCTGGCCATTTCCGGCGGGGGCAGAAAAGGGGAGGCAGGCTTCCTGCAACTCGCCAAGAAAATGGGTGCGGACGAGGTGCTAGCCAAGCCTTTCGGAGTCAAAGAACTTACCGAGACGGTGCAGGCACTTCTCGCCGGGCGCCGTTGAATGGGTCGGCCATGGGCGCCGCAAAATCCATCCAGCACTGGTTGCGAAAAGTTGCGGGCATTCACCATCCCGGCCTCAACGACGAAGACGAGGCGGCGATGGAGATGGCAGAGGGGCTGGAAAGCACCCTTACGGCATTGCCACCAACGAAAGGCCGGTTGCGGCGTCCTTTAACGAAGGACAACTTCGAGGAAAAACTGTGGGGATTTCTGACGGCAGGCGACGAGCTGACGGCAGGGTCCGTGCAATTGGTCAATCTGATGGAAGTCCATGAGCGGTTTACCCGTCATTGGGGCCGCATCGGGGAAATGGTGCACATGCTTGTCCAGATGATCATCAGCGACCATCTGGCGGAAGACGACGTCTATATCCGGCTTCGTGAACATAGTTACGCGATCGTCTTTCCCGGCCTTCCCCTTCCGGAAGCGGAAAGCAAATGCGCCTATATTGCTGCAAAAATCTCGCATTACCTTCTTGGCACCCCGATGGAAACGTCCGACGATCGGCTGCAAAGCATCGCGTTTGCCCTCGATGAGGCGATGCTGAATACCGGGGATTCACTTCACGAAGCCTTTTGCCAGGCCGTTGAAAAAGCAGAAAACAGAACCGCCCCTTCCCCTACTACCGGGAGTGTCGGCGGCGCAGCTGCGCAACCGGAAGGGCCGGCCTTCGTGGAAATGGCGGCCGGAGAGCCCGTCGCGGACTGCCTGCTTGGCAGCGACGCGTTTGAGGAGTATCTCGAGCTGGCCTCCGCGGACACCGGCGCCGGATGCGTGGGTGGCATGCAGATCCTGGATATAGACGCCGTTCAACAACGTTACGAGGCCTATTGGGACCGGATCGGTGAACAGGTGATGACCATCGTGCAAATGGTCATCGAAGATCACCTTTCGAAAGAAGATCGCTATACAAAGTGGGAAGGCAAAAGTTTTCTCATCTACTTTGGGAAGAAATCGCCGGACGAAGCGAAGAAAGTCTGTCACCGCATTACCAGGGAAATCACGAAACTGCTTGCCGAGTTGGATTCGGATGCGGACCGTCTGGCAGTTGATCACACCATCCTTGACCTCGAGCGCACAGTGATTGTCAAAGAAGAACCTCACCTGCCTCAGATAAAGCGATTGCTGGGTGAAAAAATGTCCGGCGGAGTCGAGCGGGTGAAGGCGCGTCCGCCAACAAAGATATGGTCCAGCGATCAGGCCGATGCGGTACCGCTCGACATTTCCTTCAGCTATTGGCCGGTCTGGTACGTCCGGCGAAGCGTGATCACCACGTCGGTTTGCCTGCCGGCCAAGCAAATGCCGGACGGCAGGACAAGATACGGCCATGGACTGCTCGGCAAGCAGGTCAATTTATCCTCGCTGGTTGAACTTGACGAAAAAACGCTTCAACGGACGTGCGAGGACATGTCACGCATGTTTGAGAATGGCCGCAAGGCCTTGATCGTCTGTCCGGTGCATTATTACACGCTTTCCAAGCCGGATGGCCGCAAGCGGTACATGACGGTCTGCGACAATATTCCCGAAATGGTGAAAAAATACCTGAGTTTCGAAGTGGTCGGCCTGCCGGGGGAAATTTCTCCGGTTTTCACGCGCGAAATCGTCGGCGACCTTCAGCCCTATTGCCGTTCGGTGGGGGCACAGTTTCCTTTGAACCGAAGCAGTTTCGGCAATCTTGCCGGAACGGGGATCAACCTCATCGGGGCGGACATCAGCGACCAGCTTCTTCCGGAATCGAAAATCATGCGCCTGATGGAGCAATTCGTGTCCGGCGCCGAGGGCGTGAAGATGGAAGCCTATATCCGTGGGCTGCATTCGATCAGCCTCGTGACCTCGGCCGTCGGAAGCGGCTTCGACTATATTGCCGGGCCTGCGATTCAGGAGGACAGCCCTTCCCCCGATTACGTCATGCGATTCGAGGCGGAGGATTTGTTTTCGCACCTGATCGCCAGGCAGAAGATGGAAATCTCCGAAGCCGCGACGGGTTGACGAACGGCACCGGCCATATTTTCCCTTTTATTCTTCTTATTCTTCCTTGGCGGCGATGGCGTCCACCTTGGCCGCCATGATGAAGTCGTTTTCATGCAGGCCCTTGAGCTTTTTCGTTTGCCAGGAAACGACCGCGAACCCCCTAGCCATGGCCGAGGCTGCCGGCCCGGTTGGGGGAAGGCGACCGTTCCAGGAATATATGCATAATATTGCATAAATATGCAAAATCATGTATTTTTTACGTAACTATCCCTCTGCCAGGGCGACAGCGCCAATAGTTTGCCATGACCGGTTGAAAGTCACGGGGGGCGTCGTCACTTCATCGGATAGAGCCAAGGCAATCAAGAAAACCGGAGGAGGAGCACAAGATGGACATGGACGTGAAATGGGCAAAGGACAAGAAGTTTGCCTTAAGCAAGGAAGCGGCCGCCTTTCTGGCGGACAAGAGCCGGCACAAACTCCTCATCGACGGGGAATGGGTGGACGCGGCGTCGGGCGAAACCTTTCCGGCCATCGACCCGGCGTCGGGCCAGACGATCGCCCATATCGCGGCGGGCGGTAAGGAGGACGTGAACCGCGCCGTCAAGGTGGCGCGCCGTGCCTTCGAGGAAGGCCCGTGGGCGAAGATGTCGGCGGCGAATCGCGGCAAGCTGTTGTGGAAACTCGCCGACCTGCTGGAAGAACGCGCCACCGCCTTTGCCGAGATCGAATCCCTCGACAACGGCAAGCCGGTTGTCGCAGCGGAGGCGGCGGATTTGCCGCTTTCGATCGAGACGATCCGCTACATCGCGGGCTGGGCAACGAAGGTGACGGGACAGGCCCACCATTTCGAACCCTGCTTCGCGCCCGGCGAGGAATTCTTCAGCTATACCCTGAAAGAGCCGGTCGGCGTCGTCGGCCAGGTGATTCCCTGGAATTTCCCCCTTCTGATGGCGACGTGGAAAATTGCCCCGGCATTGGCGGCGGGCTGCACGGTTGTGCTGAAACCGGCGGAGCAAACGTCGATGACGGCGCTCTGGCTGGGCCAGCTGATCGAGGAGGCCGGATTCCCGAAAGGTGTCGTCAACATCATCACCGGTTTCGGCGAGACTGCGGGCGCGGCCGTCGCGTCCCATCCGGACATCGACAAGGTCGCTTTCACCGGCTCCACCGAAGTCGGCAAGTTGATTGTGAAAGCCGCCACCGGCAATCTGAAGAAGGTGTCGCTGGAGCTTGGCGGCAAGTCACCGGCGGTTGTCTTCCCGGACGCCGATCTCGACCTTGCCATTCCGGGGGCGGCGAACGCCATTTTCTTCAACGTTGGCCAGGTGTGCACGGCCGGATCGCGGCTCTATGTGCACAAATCCATCTTCGACAAGGTGCTGGACGGCGTTGCCGAACAGGCGAAAGCCATCAAGGTTGGCCCCGGCCTGGATCGGGAAACCCAGATGGGGCCGCTGGTCTCGGAAGAGCAGTTGAAACGGGTCACCGGCTACATGGCCTTGGGCTTCGACGAAGGCGCCCGGGCGGTCTGTGGCGGCAAGCAAATCGGCGAGGAAGGCTTCTTCGTCGAACCGACCGTTCTGGTCGATGTCGGACCGGACATGAAGGTCGTCCGCGAGGAAATCTTCGGGCCCGTCGTCGTGGCCCAGCCCTTCGAGGATCTGGATGAAATTGCAAAGGTTGCCAACGATACGGAATACGGTCTGGCTTCCAGCGTGTGGACCCGGGACGTCAACAAGGCGCACCGCATGGCGCGGAAAATCGAAGCCGGCACCGTGTGGGTGAATTGTCACCACGTGTTCGACCCGTCCATTCCCTTCGGTGGCTACAAGCAGTCTGGCTGGGGCCGGGAGCTTGGCCAGGAAGTGATGGACCTGTACTTGCAGACGAAGGCCGTGATGATGAAGCTGTAACGGCCCTATCACCGTTCCCAAGAACAAACCCCCGGCTTGATCCAGGCCGGGGGTTTCGTTTGCCGGTCGCTAGGGGGCCGTCCGGTCGGTTTTGCCGCCAGGCGAGGGCGATGCGATGTCGAGCAGGGGGGCGGCGTCGAGGTGCCCCGCGCCCATCATCCCGGCGACGTCGTGCAGGGTTTTGATGATTTTTTCCTGTTGCGACGGGCTTAGGGCGGCAAATGCGCTGGCGAATTGTTCGTGCAGCAGGGGAGGGGCCTGGCGCAGCATGGCGCGGCCCGGTTTCGTCAAACGCGCGTGCACCACGCGACGGTCGGTGACGCTGCGATAGCGTTTGATCAAACCGCGACTCTCCAGGCGGTCCAGGATGCTTGTCACCGTCCCCTGGCTTAGACTGACGCGGGCCGAAATCCGTCCCGTTGTTACTTCGCCAAGGTCGCGCACCGACTGAAGCACGACGATCTGTGGAGTCGTCAGGCCCGACAGCTTGAACAGGCGCTTGGAATGGAGATCGGTTGCCCGAATGATTCGCCGCAAGGCAACGAGCACTTCCTGGGCGCGGTCGTTCGGCGGCGTCTGCCGCCATGAACGCTCCGCATTCGACTCCGCGATTGCCCTTGCCATTACATGCCGCCTCCGCAATTACTTTCTGTACAAAAGGATTGACATCAAAACATTTTTCATACTAGATTGGTATCCTCATGTCCAAGCCATTCTGCAGGGCCAGCGTGTTGGTCATGCGAAGATGGGCTCGGGCTCGGCGGCCCAATAACCTAATCGGACATTTCACCGAACCAACTGGGACCGACCGGATTCATGTGCGGCTTTAGCGGCGAAATCACCTTCAACGGAATCCCGGCCTCTATCGAGGCCGTGCGGCGAATGACCCAGCAGCTGGCGCCGCGCGGGCCCGACAGCGCCGGCCTTTACGCACAGGGGCGGGTGGCGCTGGGGCACCGCCGACTTAAGATCATCGATATTTCGGAACGCGCCCAGCAGCCCATGACCGATTCCGAACTCGGCCTTACCGTCGCCTTCAACGGCTGCATCTATAACTACAAAGAACTTCAACGCGAACTTGAGGCAAAGGGCTATCGGTTCTTTTCCGATGGGGACACGGAGGTCGTGCTCAAGGCCTATCATGCCTGGGGAACGGCGTGCACGAAGCGTTTCCACGGGATGTTCGCCTTTGCGATTCACGAACGCGATACGGGCCGGCTTGTCCTTGGCCGGGACCGTCTGGGCATCAAGCCGCTTTACCTGGTGCATGACGCGCAGCGCCATCGTCTGCGTTTTGCCTCCAGCCTGCCGGCGTTGCTGGCCGGCGGCGAGATCGATACCACGATCGATCCCGTAGGTCTTCATCACTACATGACCTTTCACGCAGTCGTGCCAGCCCCCTTCACCATTCTCAACGGCGTGCGAAAACTGCCGCCGGCGACGGTGTCAGTGTTTGAGCCGGACGGGCGGCGCATCGACGACGTCTATTGGGAGCTTGCGTTCGATCGCGACGCCGGGGATGTCGAGACGTCCAGGGAAGCCTGGCGGGAACGCGTGCACGATGCGCTTCGCCTGGCGGTCAAGCGGCGCATGGTGGCCGATGTACCGGTCGGCGTGCTGCTGTCGGGCGGCGTCGATTCCAGCCTCATCGTCGGCCTGCTGGCCGAGGCGGGCCAGACGGACCTGAATACATTTTCCATCGGGTTCGAGGAGGCGAACGGCGAGAAGGGAGACGAATTTCAATATTCCGACCTGATTGCCGGGCATTTCGGCACGAAACATCACAAACTTTTCATCAGGTCTAAACGTTTGATTGACGTCTTGCCGCCTACCATTGCGGCCATGTCGGAACCGATGGTCAGTTACGACAACGCCGCTTTCTTTCTGCTTTCGGAAGAAGTTTCCGAGCACGTCAAGGCCGTGCAGTGCGGGCAGGGGGCCGATGAAATTTTCGCCGGCTATCACTGGTATCCGCCGCTCATGGACTCGAACGACCTGGCGCACGACTATGCCGAGGTTTTCTTCGACCGGGATCACGCCGAATACGTCGAGGCGATACACCCGGACCACGTCGGCGAGGATTTCAGCCGCGCCTTCATGGTCGGTCATTTTGCGCTGGCCGGTGCCGACCAGCCGCTCGACAAGGCGTTACGCCTGGATACGACGGTCATGCTGGTCGATGACCCTGTCAAGCGCGTCGACAACATGACGATGGCCTGGGGCCTGGAGGCGCGAGTGCCGTTCCTTGATCACGAACTGGTCGAGCTTGCCGCGCGCATCCCTGCCGAACACAAGCTTCGCGACGGCGGCAAGGGGGTCCTGAAGGACGTGGCGAGAAAAGTGGTGCCGTCCGAAGTGATCGACCGGCCCAAGGGTTATTTTCCGGTCCCCGCCCTCAAATACATCGAGGGGGAGTACCTGGAACTTGTACGCGACACGCTGAAATCCCGCAAAGCGCGCGAGCGGGGGTTGTTTCAGGAAGAATATGTCGATCGGCTTCTGGACGATCCCAAGGAACATATTTCACCGTTGCGCGGCTCGAAGCTCTGGCAGGTAGCGCTTCTTGAAATGTGGATGCAAACCCATGCGCTGTAACCCGGAGACCGTCGGCCGATGACGCAGAAGGCAGTAAGTTCGGTTATGCCGGAAAAGATGGCGCATCCCCTGTCGCTCAAGAACTGGGGTGAACGGCCGGGCACGGATGAGGTTGCCGCGATGCCGACGGCAACCGTCGTCGATTGCGGGTGGGGGCGGCTGATCTTCGGCCAGACCTTCGAGAAGCCCCAGGAGATCGCGGAGGTTCTGAAAAGCGAAAGCGAAGGCCGGCGCGACGTCGCGTTCTACGTACGCGATCCACACGTCGTGCTGGCGTCGGCGCCGCAGGCGCTTTTCCTGGACCCCTCCCACAGCTTCCGGCTGGATCTGCGCGCCCGAAAAAAGCGAAACCGGCCGCCGTCACGGGGACTTGTCATCCGGCCGGCGACGGCGTGCGACACTGCCGCGGTCAACCGGCTTTACCAGGCGCGCGCCATGGTTCCGATCCGGGACGGTTTTTGCGCCGAACTGGACGACGATCCCGCACTTACCATGCTGGTGGCCGAGGAGGCTGGTTCCGACGCCACCATTGCCGGCGTCGTCATGGGGGTCGATCACCGAGCCGCTTTCAACGACCCGGATAACGGGTCAAGCCTGTGGGCGCTTGCCGTCGATCCGCAGGCGCAAAGCCCGGGCATCGGTGAATCCCTGGTGTCGGCTTTGGCGGAACTGTTCCGGAAAGCCGATCGCAGTTTCATGGATCTGTCGGTCGTGCACGACAATCAAGAAGCCATCGCGCTTTACGAGAAACTCGATTTCGTTCGCATCCCAGTCTATTGCGTCAAGCGGAAGAACCCGATCAACGAAAAACTTTTCGTCGGTCCCAGGCCTGAAGCGAAGCTGAACATTTATGCCCAGATCATCGTCGAAGAAGCGCGCCGTCGTGGTATCGCCATCGAGATCGAGAACGCCGAGGCGGGGTTCTTCCGGCTGACCTTCGGCGGGCGCGCGGTGTCGTGCCGCGAATCGCTGAGCGAGCTGACCAGCGCGGTCGCCATGAGCCGCTGCGACGACAAGTGTCTGACCCAGCGCATTTTGCGGCACGCGGGCCTGAAGGTTCCGGACCAGATTCTGGTGACGAACAACGGGCAGGTTCATGATTTTCTGGAAAAACATGAGCGCATCGTCGTAAAGCCGGCGCGCGGCGAGATGGGCCGCGGCGTGGCCGTCGACCTGCGGAATCTGAAAGAAACCAAAGAGGCCATTGCGCGCGCGTATAAGCAATGCGATGAAGTTATTCTGGAGCAATATATCGAGGGACAGGACTTGCGTGTCATCGTGATCGACGGGGCCGTCGTGGCCGCCGCCGTACGCCGGCCGCCGTCGGTGTGGGGCGACGGGCTTCACACGGTCGTCGAGCTGATCGACAAGCAGAGCCGCCGCCGGGAGGCCGCAACGGACGGCGAAAGCCGGATCCCGCTCGACGAGGAGACGGAGCGTTGCGTTCTCTTGAATGGCTATCAGATGCTCGACATCCTTGAGGAGGGCGAGACGCTGGTCGTTCGCAAAACCGCGAATCTGCACGCCGGCGGGACAATTCACGACGTGACCGCGAACCTGCACCCGGTCCTTGCCGAAGCCGCCGTGAGGGGCGCGCAGGCGCTCGACATTCCCGTGGTGGGATTCGATTTCATCGTTCCCAACCCGGCTGAACCGGATTACGTGATCATCGAAGCCAACGAGCGTCCGGGGCTGGCCAACCACGAACCACAGCCGACCGCCGAACGCTTCGTCGACTTTCTGTTTCCCCAGACAAAAACCGATCCGGATAACCCCGAGGTACCGGCCTGATGCGCGATCTTTCCATCGACACGTCGTACCTGGTTGCGACGCTTCGGGCGCTGCTCGACATTCCGAGCCCGTCCGGCATGACCGACGAGGTTGTCGCCTTTGTCTGCCAGGAGCTGGAGACGCTCGGCATTGCCTTCGAGTTGACCCGCCGGGGCGCCATCCGCGCCGATCTGACGGGGCAACAATCCACGCCCGACCGGGCGATCGTGTCGCATCTGGATACGCTTGGCGCCATGGTCAAGGCTTACCGGGCGAACGGCCGGCTGGACGTCGTGCCGATCGGCACCTGGTCGGCACGATTCGCCGAAGGCGCCCGCGTCACGCTTTTTGCCGACGGCGACCGGCGTTTCCGGGGGACCCTGTTACCGATGATGGCATCGGGGCACGCCTATCACGAAGCGGCGGACAAGCAGCCAGCCGACTGGAGCAATCTCGAACTCAGGTTGGATGAGAAAGTGCAGACCGAGGCCGAGTTACGCACGCTTGGCGTCAATATCGGCGACACGATCGCCGTCGATACCACCCCCGAGGTCACCGACAACGGCTTTGTGAACGCGCGCCATCTGGACGACAAGGCAGGCGTTGCCGCCATTCTCGCGATGGCGAAGGCCATCAAGGAAGCGGATGCCAAGCTGCCGATGGACTGCCATTTGCTGTTTACGATTTCGGAAGAAGTGGGGGTGGGCGCTTCGCACGTGCTGCACGGTGACGTTGCCGAGCTGGTTTCGATCGACAACGGCATCATTGCGCCCGGTCAATACACCTCCGAATACGGTGTTACCGTCGCCATGCAGGATTCAAGCGGCCCTTTCGACTGGCACCTGACGCGCAGCCTGATCGAGCTGTGCAAACGCTATGAGATCGATCACAGCCGGGACGTCTTTCGCTATTACCGAAGCGATGCCGCCGCCGCGCTTGAGGCCGGCAACGACATCCGTACGGCGCTTCTGTGCTTTGCACTGGACGCGTCTCACGGCTATGAGCGGACGCACGTCGATTCGCTGGTGGCGCTTGCCCGTCTGTTGTCGCTTTACGTGCAGAACGAACCGCTTTTCAAACGCGATACCAAGGCGTTGGGTCCGATGGGCGATCTGCCAGCGGCCGATCCCGACGGCAACTGGCATCCTCGCTACCAGCTGTAACCCACGGTCATCAAATAGGTTTTATCGGTGGAGGAGACGCCGGGACCCGGCTTGCTGTCCCATTCGACGTCGGCCTGAGTAGTCAGGTTGAAGCCATTGCCAAGCGGAAAGCGAACCCCCGTGCTGGTATCGATCAGGAAATTGCCGGTGTTTTGGAAATCCACCGTGCCTTCATGGCTGTGGAAGAACTGGGCGATGGTTTGCCAGACATAGTGATCGAAGTCGAACGCCCACCGACCGGCCACGAAATTGCGGTCGTCGCCCACCTTGAAATCCTCGTAGGAATAGGCCGGTCCCGCCTCGATCGAAAGGTTGGTCGTTTCGTTCTCGATGATCTGGATACCGCCGCCGGTGCCCACCGTGGTTCGAAGTGCCAGGTCCTGTGGCTCGTCGCGTTCAAACTTTGCGTTCGTATAGAAGTAAAGCTGTTTGCCGACCAGACGGTCATGCTGCACAAGCGCCGTGAAATCGTCTTCCGTTCGCTTGCTCTTGTCGAATTCCTTGTTGAGGGAGACCTCGAGGCTGACCCGATGCTTTTTCGTGCGTCCCTCGACGGACGCATCGATATGGAAACTTCGGGTATCGGTGTTGCCGCTGCGGCCCGTGGCGCCGAGATTCACCCGGCCGGACCACTTGAAGCCGCTTGGAATTTCCGTGCCCGGATGCAGTTCCGACACCAGCGTCATGTCGAGCGCGTTGGAAACCCCGCCCTTCAGGCCGCGCAAGCGGATGGTGCGGTCCTGGGCATAGACGAGGCGACCGATGCCGGAGCTTCCTGACCTGTAAACTAGGGTCACAGGCTTGTCGGTGTTCAGCCCGGCAATCTCGCCGACGGGACCCTTCAGAACACCGGCATAGGCCGTTTTGAAGTGGAGCTTGCCTTCCTTGAAACCGGTAACCTCGCCGCTGAGGCGATCGCCATTGCGCAGCATCAAGGTATCGGCCGCCCCCGGCGACGGCAGGCACGCGCCCAGAATTGCAACGTAACCTATTGATAAATATCGTATAAAACGTCTCATCCAAACGGCTTTCAGGCCGGCACCCCGTGAGGTTCCGTGGAAAGGATGCAGTGTAACATGGATGTCCAGCCTCGCTCGCCTTCTCCGGCGAGGATTGCGGTTGAAGCGGCGTTCAGGCGGTTTCCCGTGAAAGATTGACCGCGCGTACGGTGACCGAGACCGTCATGTCGAGAAAATCCTCCGGCGAGCCGTCAAACGTGCCTGAAACCGGCAAGGCCTGGTCCGGCTCGCGTGCAACCGCGATGGGGACCAGATTGCTGGCGCTGTGCGATCCGTTGGTCGGGTCGAACTCCACCCAGCCGGCGCCAGGCAGGTACACCTGAACCCAGGCGTGGGTCGAGCCCGCACCGGAAACGTCGCTTGGCTTGCCGTCAAGGGCAGGGTCATAGAGGTAGCCGCTAACGAAACGCGCCGCGAGGCCGACGCTACGCACAGCCTCCATCATGAAGAGAACATAGTCACGGCAGGTGCCGGCGCCTTTTTCGAGAGTTTCCACTGGCGACTGCACGCCGGGTTCGTGCCGCGTCTGGTATTGGAACTCGCTCCGGATGGCCTTGGTAACGGCCAGCAGGAATTCTTCGGTATCGGTCGTTCCGTTGTTCTGGTTCAGGAATCGCCGGGCCCAATCGGTAATTTTCATTTCGGGGTCCGAATGGTGGCGTTCGAGCGTCCGTCCGAGGTCGGGAATTTCACGAGCGGGATAGCTGAACGGGATGGTCCGCGCGTATGGCTCGATCGGAAACTGGGGCGCATCGAAGGGGTAGCGGTCCACGACGATGGTCGATTCCAGATCAAGGATATTGGAGGGCTGCTTGAATTCCGCCACCGCAACGGAATTGTTGAACACATCGTGCAACCAACGAACGCTGGCATGAGGCGTGATTTTCAACACCGCTTCCTGAAGCCGGAGGTCGTGGCTGTCCCGCGGCCGGAACATCAGCCGGTGTTCGCCGAATTTGACCTGCCGGCGATAGCGATAGGTGGTTTTGTGGTCGACCGTTAACCGTTGCACGTCAGTTTCTCCGCGCGTCCATCTTCGGGGAAGATCGATCTATCATAACTAATTGTTGAAATATACGTTGCCGATGGTCTCGGAAAGCTGCCCGATTCTAACCTGCAAATCGTCCACAAATTTTTGCAGGCGGCGCACCGTGAAACGCTGATCCAGCCCGGTTTCGAGGGTGAATTCGAGGGACCGCCGGGCCTTTTCGATGTCGGCCTGCCGTTCGCCCCCGAGGCGGACATTGAGGTCGTGTAGGCATTCGGAAAGGCGGTTGACGCACAAGGCTACGGCGCGCGCGAATTCTTCGTCGTAAAGCAGAAAGGCCGCAACGTCGCTGGCATAGGAGCCGGCGGGGTGGCGGCTGCGATAGGCGTGGTATCCGGCGACCGAACGCAACAGGGAGTTCCATTGGACCGAAATGACGGCATCGTCCTTGCCTGCGGAAAGCCGTTCATACCCGATGTCGAGCACGCGCGTCGTCTGATCGGCCCGTTCGATATATTTGCCGAGTTGGTAGAACCGCCAGGCCTCGCCACGCAGCAGCGTGCCTTCGGCGATTCCTTCGATGGTCTGGCAGTCGAGCTTGATGTGCGTACAGAGTTTCGAAAGGTTCGACAGCCGGATGTCCCGCTGCGTCAGGCCCGCCATGTAATTGTGAAAGATGTTGAGCTGGGTCCACATCTCGGTGCTGATGAGGTGGCGCACGGAGCGGGCGTTCTGCCGGGCCTCGGCGATCGCAAAGGCGATCGAGGTCGGATTGGCGCGGTCGAGTACGTAAAAATATAGTACCGAAGCGGCGTCGGCCTCGTCGTGCTCGGTTTTAAAGCGCGCCGTGTCGCCATAAAGATCGAGTGCGCGCTTCCAGTCCGGGCCCTGCGGATTGTCGCGGGCGTAGGTTTCGTTGATGTCGAGAATGCGGGCAAGGCTTTCCGCCCGTTCCAGATAGCGTGCCATCCAGAAGATGTTGGCGGCGAAGCGTGCAAGGAGATTAGACAAGGACCCAGGTATCCTTTGAACCACCGCCCTGTGACGAATTGACGACCAGGGAACCGCGCCGCAACGCCACCCGCGTCAGTCCTCCGGGCAGCACCCAGGTCGAATCCCCGGTCAAGGCGAAGGGGCGAAGATCGACGTGGCGGGGCTCGATCCTGCGGCCGATCAGGGTCGGCGACACGGAAAGTTGGACCAGCGGCTGGCTGATGAAGTTCTTGGGGTCTTTCTTGAGCTTCGCCCTTACCTCGGCAAGGTCGCGCTTGCTGGCGCGCGGGCCGATCACCACGCCATAGCCGCCGGATTCGCCGACTGGCTTGGTGACGAGTTCGTCGAGATGGGCGAGCGTGCGTTTCAACCCTTCCGGTTCCCGGCAGATGTTGGTTTCGACATTGGCGAGAATCGGTTCCTCGTCCAGGTAGTAGCGGATGATTCGCGGCATGTAGGCATAGACCGCCTTGTCGTCGGCGACCCCGGTGCCGACCGCGTTGACCAGCGTCACGTTGCCCTTGCGATAGGCTCGAAACAGCCCTGGCACGCCGAGGTGGCTGTCCGGGCGGAACGCGCCGGGGTCGAGGAAATCGTCGTTAAGACGCCGGTAGATGACATGCACCGGCTTGAGCCCGGTGGTCGTGCGCATGAAGACCTTGTCCTTTTCGACGACCAAGTCCTGCCCCTCGACCAGGGGCGCGCCCATTTCGCGGGCGAGAAAGACGTGCTCGAAATAGGCGGAGTTGTAGACGCCGGGAGAAAGCAGCGCGAGCGTGGGCTGCGACACGCCGGGGGGCGCCACCGTGGTAAGCGCATGAGCCAGCTGCCTGCCATAGTCGTCGACGTCGGCGATGGCGACTCCTTCGGCAAGGTCGGGAAAGGCCCGCATCATCAGGTGCCGGTTTTCGATCACGTAGGAAACGCCCGAAGGCGTGCGCGCGTTGTCCTCTAGCACCAGGAAGCGCCCTCGTTCGTCGCGCACGATGTCGATGCCGCAGATGTGCACATAGGTACCCTGGGGCGGGTCGAAGCCATGCATTTCCGGCCGGTAGTTGGCGTTGCCCTTGACCAGTTCGATCGGGATCACGCCGTCCTTCAGGATTTTTTCGCTGTGGTAGATATCGTAAAGGAAAAGATTAAGGGCCGCGATCCGTTGCTTGACGCCAGTTTCGATCGTTTTCCAGTCCTTGGACGAGAGAATGCGCGGGATGACGTCAAAGGGCAGGATGCGGTCAATGGCGTCGCGGTCGGTGTACACGGTGAAGGTGATGCCGAGATTGAAAAGCTCGCGCTCCGCATCCCGGGCGCGGGCGCGCAGGGCGGCGATGTTGAGGCCGTCCAGGTAGTCGCGAATCTTGCGGGTATGGGAAAGGCCCCGGCGGCCGAACATCTCGCAGAAGTGCCCTTCGGAATCGTAGTCGGACAGCAACCCCTTCAGGCGGGTCGAGGCGTTCATGGGGTGGCCCTCACGGCCGGTTCCGGGTC
>JAGWAR010000021.1 GCA_021296325.1 Alphaproteobacteria bacterium | reverse complement strand
CGAAGGTGCACGACATCCTGTTCAAAGAAATGCTGGTTCAATAAGGCAACGGAAATGAGTGAGCCGACGGAAACCGAATCGATGGAAAATGAGGGCACGCCCACGGAAGGGGCCGCTCCGGAAACGGGGGAAGCCTCCGAGGAATGGGAGGGCGCGACTGGCGAGGAAGGGCAGGGCGAAGACGACTCCGATAACGCCAAACAGTCGAAGGCCCGGGTCCTCGAGCAGTCCGAAATCGATTCCCTGCTTGGTTTTGGCGAGGGGGGCGATGAAAACGGGGATACCGGCATCAAGGCGATCATCAACAGTGCGCTCGTCTCCTACGAACGCCTGCCGATGCTCGAGGTCGTCTACGATCGGCTGGTTCGCATGCTTTCGACAAGCCTTCGCAACTTCACCTCGGACAACGTTGAGGTAACAATTGAAAATATTACCTCCGTTCGTTTCGGGGACTACCTGAATTCGATCCCGCTACCGGCCATGATGGGCGTTTACAAGGCGGAAGAATGGGACGGCTACGGCCTGCTGACGGTCGACAGCGCGTTGATTTATTCCATCGTGGACGTGCTTCTCGGCGGCCGGCGCGGCACGACGATCCTCAGGGTGGAGGGGCGGCCCTACACGACGATCGAGCGTGAGCTGATCCAGCGGATGATATCGATCGTGCTGGCGGATCTCAGCGCCGCTTTCGAGCCCTTAAGCCCCGTTACTTTCCAGTTCGAGCGGCTGGAAACAAATCCGCGCTTTGCCACCATCTGCCGCAATGCGAACGCCGCCATTCATGCGGTCCTGCGGGTCGACATGGAGGATCGCGGCGGGCAGATGGAGCTGATCATGCCTTACGCAACGCTCGAACCGATACGGGAGCTGCTTCTGCAGATGTTCCTGGGAGAAAAATTCGGCCGCGACGCCATCTGGGAGGGTCATCTTGCCAACGAGATATGGCACACGGATGTGGAAATCGAGGCCATTCTCGACGAGGTCGAGCTTTCCCTCTCCGACGTCCTGAACCTGAAGGTGGGCGAGCAAATGTTGTTGAACGCCACGCCGGAAAGCCACGTGCGCCTGCGCTGTGGCGAGGTGCCCCTGGCCGTTGGGCGGATCGGGCGCAAGGGCGGTCAAATCGCCGTGCAGATCGACGCTTCAAAAATTCCACCCGTTTCTCGCCTGAAGGGAGAAGAAAATTGACCATTTCCCTGTTGTTAGACGGGCTGCTCGTTGCACTCCTTGCCGCGACGCTTGTGTACGCCGTGATTTTGAACCGGCGCCTGCTGAGTCTTCGCAAGGAAAAGAGCGGCTTTGAAAAAATGCTTGCCAACTTCAATGCTTCCACGTTGCGGGCGGAGGAAAGCATTCACCGGCTTAAGGCGGTCGCAGACGTTTCGTCAAAAGAGCTTCAGCAGCAAACCAGCCTTGCCCGGACCCTGCGTGACGACCTCGCTTTTTTGGTGGATCGTGGAGAAAACCTGGCAGACCGCCTGGAAGATGCGACCAGAAAGGGGCGCGGCCAGGCGAAGGCGGCAACGGTGACAAAAATAGAAAACGCACCGTCGGCGTCGCGCGTGGTGCCAAAGCGAACGGTCCCGCCACAGGGCCCAAAATCCGTGGCCGAGCGTGAGCTGATCCAGGCCATGCAATCCCTGCGATAGGAAAACGCAATGTCGCTTCGAATTCGCATCCTTCCAGTCATTATTTTTACTTTGGTGCTGATGCTGGGCGTCAAGGTCGGCGGCTTGTGGCAGGGCCTGTCCCTGAGCGGCACGGCCGTTTCTGCGGCGGAAACGCCGACACCGGCTGCTGGGGAGAACGCCGCGGCCGAGGCCGGCACGGAAACGGAAAGCGCAACGGAAAAGGCCGATGAAATCGCTTCCAAGGAACCGGAGCGTGAACCTTCCGAGCTTAGCCAGGAAGAGATCGACGTTCTTCAGCAATTGCTCGAACGTCGCCAGGAACTCGATGCGCTTGCGCAACAGTTGGATACCCGCGAAGAGCTGCTGACGGCGGCAGAACAGCGGATCGACAAGAAGATCAACGAACTGAAAGCGATTCAGGAAACGATCGCCAGCCACCTGAAGCAGCACAACAAGGAAGAAGAGGCAAAACTCAAAAGCCTCGTCAAAATATACGAAAGCATGAAGCCGAAGCAGGCAGCGAAGATTTTCGAACGGCTGGAGATACCGATTCTGCTCGACGTGGTCGAGCGGATGAAGGAGGCGAAAGTCGCGCCGATCATCGCACAGATGGACCCGGCAAAGGCCGAGACGGTTACCACGGAACTCGCGCAACGTCGCCAGCTCCCGGCCCCCGGGCAGTAACGCGTTATCCCCGCGATTTACCCTAATTTAACCGAACCGGACCTAAGCTTTCCGGTCAGTACTGCCTATGGCGGCGCGCGATGGATGCCTTTGAAGAAATCGAAAAGAAAGAACAGAACGATCCAAGCGTCGTCCTGTTCGTTGGCCTTTACCTGCTGCTTCTGGCCTTCTTCGTGCTTCTGAACGTTATTTCCACGCTCGATGAACAGCGGGTGAAACAGGTGCTTGACAGCGTCACGGCAACTTTTCGCTCGGATTTCGGGCCCCTTACGGCCAGGCCTGTATACAGCTCGGATTCGGACGCGCCCCTTGTTTCGAACCGCTTTCTGAGCGACGTCGAGCAGTTGTTCGAGAACGCCATGCCGGTTGCCCAGGTGGACATCCTGATTCGCGGCAACCTGCTGGAAGTGATCGTGAAGGCGGACGAGGTGTTTGTTCCCAGCGAGGCGGACATCCGGCCGGAGCACGCGGAACTGTTCGAGAAGATTCAGAAGATCACGGAATATGGCCCCTCCGGCGAGCGCTATAGCATCGGCATCGTGATGGGCAGTCCGCCGATCTCCCAGAAGCGGCTCGCGGATGGCGAGACGCTGGAAATGGCGCGCGCGGGAAGCATTGCACGGCGAATGCGCGGGCATGGAACGCCGGCCGCGAATATTTACACGGGCATTGCCCACGACAAGCCGGAGCTGTTGCGCCTGCTTTTCCGCGTTAGCGGGGAATCGAACGACGAAGTGCTGTTTGGGGAAACCGAGGGTCCATAGGGCAGGGTGCAAAGATGGATGATTCCTCCTTCTCCGTGGAAGCGCCAAAACCGGCAAGCACCGCCTGGATGGTTACGTTCGCAGACATGATTTCCCTGCTGCTTACGTTCTTCGTCATGCTGTTCTCGATGTCCACCGTCGCTTCCGAGAAGTGGGAAGATATCGTCTATGCCCTTGAGCAGAATTTGAACCCGGGACGCAAGACCTTGCATATTGAACCAAGCTCTTCTCACGACATTCGTGCCGTCTATGTCGAACCGGCAACGGACCTTGTTTATCTGGCGACCGTTTTGCAGGAACAGATCGTCAAGAACCCGGTCCTTTCCCGCAGCCACATAACGGAATACGAAAGGTATCTGCTGATATCCTTGCCGGGCGATATCCTGTTCGACCGGGGAACGGCGAACATCACCCGGCCGGCCCGCCAGGCGCTTTTCACGCTCGGTGGCCTTCTTCGCAATCTGCAAAATCAGATTGACGTCGTTGGCCATACGGATCCCCTGCCGTTGGAAGGAACGCAGTTCACGTCGAATTGGGAACTTTCCCTGGCCCGCGCAATTGCCGTTTCGGAAGAGTTGCGGCACTTCGGATATACGAAAAAAATCGTTCCCTACGGTCAGGCAGACGCAAAGTTTGAAAACCTTTCCTTGTCCCTACCGGAAAGCGAGCGATTCGAAGCGGCGCGCCGGGTCGATATCGTCATTCGCGAAGCGATAGGCGGAAACTGACCATGCGCAAGCCCCTTTGCCTGGTGGCCCTGTCCGTGATGGCCGCCCTCGTTGCCGCCGGACCCTCCGCGGGCGCCGAGGACAAGATTCGTCTGCGCGTTTGGGACCACAACACCTTTGGGCGGATTGTCTTCGATGCGCCCAAGCCGGTTACCCATTCCGCGACGGTCGCCGGCGACAGGCTTGTCATCGCCTTCCCGCAACCCATGCCGGTACCGCTCGATCTGATTTCACGGCGCCTGGATAAATACGTGGAAACGATCGCCAGTGAGGAAGACGGAAAACGTATTACCCTTAAATTAAAGAGGAATTTCAGACTCCGCAGCTTCATCGACAACGGCAATGCGGTGATCGATCTGTTGGCTGGCAAATCGCGGCCCGCCTCGCCACCCGAAGCGATCCGGGTCAGAACCGGCGAGCATGCGACCTTCACGCGCCTCGTTTTTGATTGGCCGGACCGCGTCGTCTATCGCGTCGCGGAAAAGGGCGAAACGGCAACCATCCGATTTGCGAAACCGGCGTCGATCGACCTTGGGCCCTTGAAGAAGGACCTGCCAAAGCGCCTGAGTGCCATTGCCGTTCGGGGCGCCGGCTCGGCAACCGAGGTCACGCTCGTCCATGCCCCGAAGGCGCGGTTGCGCCATTTTCGCGACGGGCCGCGGGTCGTCGTCGATCTTTTGAACCCGGCCCCGTCCACGGCAAGGAAGGTGGCAAAAGCGAAACCGGCACCCGTCCGCGTGGCGAAGAAACCGGCGGCGAAGCCCGTTGCCTTGACGCCCGTACCCAAGGCCCCGCTTCAGCTTACCAAAGTGCCCGAAGCGGAAGTGCTGGTGCCGGTGCGCACCGAAAGAAGCGGGAACGTCGTCAGCCTGGCCTTCGATTGGGATCGTCCGGTAGGCGCTTCGGTATTCACGCGCGCCGGCTATATCTGGGTTGCTTTCGACCGCTTCCGGAATTTCGTGCTGGATGGCGCCTTGGCGAAGGAAAAGCCATTGCTCAAGAACATCGAACACGTACCGTCCCGTGAAGGCGTGGTCATCCGGATCGGGCCGGTTCCGGGCCTTTACCCGACGCTTCGCCGCGGCGGCAACCACTGGGTCGTTGACATCCAGCCGCAGGCAAAGCCGCCGCTTGCCGAGATTCCGGTACGCACCCTGTCGAACGAGGACAACGGCCTGGAATTGCTGATGCAAGCGGAAGGGGCGGAACGCGTCATCCGGGTTTCGGACCCGGAGGTGGGCGACGCGCTCTTTGTTGTGCCGGTCTCGGGTGCGAATGTCGGCGTGGAATCCGACCGGAAGTACGTGGATTTCTCGCTGTTGGCTTCGGCCCAGGGGATCGTGCTGGAACCAAGGAAGGATTCGCTCAACGTCGAGCCAACCGTTCGTGGCGTTCGCGTGTATGGGCAGCGCACGCTTCGGATCTCGAAGCCAGGGGATTCGAAACAAATCGAATCCGTATCGGACGTTCTGTTGACGAACGCCCGTATCTTCGACTTCAAGGGGTGGTCCCGCCTCAAGGACGAGACCTACCTGGACGCGGAACAGCGGTTTTATCGGTCCATCGCCGTTTCGGGTGAGGAAGAACTGGACGTCGCCCGCATGAATCTGTCGCGGTTTTATTTCGCCAACGAGATGGCGGTGGAAGCGCGAAGCGTCCTGAGCCTTCTGGGCGAAGCGTCGCCGGATATCGTCAACGATCTGAATTTCCGCGCCATTCGGGGGGCCGTCGCCTTTCAGGGTGGGGATTACGAACAGGCCGCGGCCGACCTCTACCATGCGAGTCTCGATGGCGATGCCGAAATCGCGCTGTGGCGCGCGGCTCTTGCCGCAAAGAACGCCGACTGGACGAAGGCAGCCAGGGGTTTCGATGGGGCGGAGGCGTTCTTTGAACATTACCCCCGTTCCCTGCGCGTGGAATTAAACCTTCTTGCCGCAGAAGCGGCCTACCGCGTCGGCAATCTCGACCGCGCGGATAAATGGCTTCGCGTGCTTCAGGTGCTGGATTTGAAAGCGGCGGAACGCGGTCAGGTCGAATACCTCGATGGCCGGGTGCACCTGGCCCGCCGGGATATCGATGGGGCGATGGCACTTTGGGAACAGGTTGCCGCCGGGGAAGGTCGGGAAAGCCGCGCCCGTGCCGCCTTCGACATGGTGCGCCTGAAGCTGAAGCAGGGAGAGATGGAATCGGAAGAAGCCATCGAACAACTGGAAAGGCTTCGTTTCGCGTGGCGGGGCGACCGGTTCGAATACGACCTGCTTTACCAGCTCGGCGATCTCTATCTCGAACAGAAAGAGTACCAGCGCGGGCTTACCGCCCTGAAGCAGCTGATCACCTATTTCGAGAACGACGAGGAAAGACGCAAAACTGCCCAGCGAATGACGAAAGTCTTTACGTCGCTTTATCTGGAGGGCGAGGCGGACAAGATGCCGCTGGTGAAGGCGCTCGCCATCTATAACGCCTTCCGTGAATTGACTCCTGTTGGCGAAGACGGTGATCGGATGATCGAAATTCTGGCCGACCGTCTGGTCGGTGCCGATCTTCTCGACCGGGCTGCGAAACTGCTCGAATACCAGGTGGAATATCGCCTCTCCGGAGCGGAAAAGGCGCGTGTCGCCACCCGGCTTGCCCTTGTCCAGCTTCTCAACCGCGACGCGGAAGGCGCCCTCAAGACGCTCCGGGAAACCAGCCGCTACCCGGTTTCGGAAAACCTTTCCCGTCAACGCCTGCATTTGACGGTTCGCGGACTGACCGAGACCGGTAAGGCCGAGCAGGCGCTTGCCCTCCTGAAGGAGGACGCAACCTACGAGGCGGATTTGCTGCGGGTCGACATCTACCAGCGCACGAAAAACTGGTCCAAGGCGGCCGAGATTTTTCCGCGGCTTGTCGGTCACATCGGGCCGGACACGGCGTTGGAAGATCGCGATCTGAAAGTGATGCTAAGCTGGGCCGTGGCGCTTTCGCTTAGTGGCGAAATGGAAGGCCTGACCGATTTGCATAAGCGCTTCGACGAACGCATGGCGGAGACGTCTTATAGCGATATGTTCCGCGTGATCTCTCCCGAAGGCGAGTATGCCAGCGACGACTTTCTGGATCTTGCCACGAAGATTGCGGACGTTGACAATTTTCAGGCCTTCATGACCAGCTACCGCCAGCAGCTGAAGACGAAGGGCCTGAGCGCCCTCAATTAATCCGGAAAATCCGCGACGCCTCAGCCGAAGCTTTGAATAAGGCTTCCGGCGATCAACTGCCATCCGTCCACCAGGACGAAGAAAACAACCTTGAACGGCAGGGAAATCATGATGGGTGGCAGCATCATCATACCCATCGACATGAGGATGGACGCCACCACCAGATCGATGATCAAAAATGGAATGAAAATCAGAAAACCGATTTCAAATGCGCGGCGAAGCTCGCTGATCATGAAGGCGGGAATTAGTACGCGCAAGGGCGTGTCTTCCGGGCGTTCAATCGTTTCCTGTTTTGCAATGTCCATGAACAGGACCAGATCGTCCTGACGGACGTGCTTCATCATAAACGCGTGAATGGGTGCGGCCGTCCGTTCGAAGGCTTCTTCTTCCGTAATTTCTTCCTCGATCAACGGGACGATACCTTCGCCATAGGCAGCCTCCAACGTTGGTGCCATGATGAAGGCGGTAAGAAAAAGCGCCAGGCTGATCAGGACAGCGTTCGGTGGCGTCTGCTGCAGCCCCATGGCGCTGCGAACGAAGGAAAGTACGATGACGATCCGGGTGAAGGACGTCACCATCACGAGAATGGACGGCGCCAGGCTCAAAATCGTGAGAAGCGCCAGCAATTGCAGGATGCGCCCTGTGGCCGAGCCGCCCTCGCCGAAATCCATCGTCAGCTGTTGGGCCGCCGCGGTCTCATCGACCAGCAAGATGGCAAGTCCGGTCACGGAAAGGGCCAGCAGCGCCTTTCGCCATTTGTGAAGCCAGTTCTTCATGGTTGCGGCTTGCCCGCTTCGTCGACCGGCCGGTCGGGGGCGGGCGTAGCGGATTCGATCAGAAGATCCGATCCCTGACCCGGTCCCAGCAATACGAGGTGTTTCCGGTCGTCTTTCCGCAACAGGACCAGCCGTCGCCGGGCATCCACCGGCAAGACCTCAACGACGGCGAGGCGGCGATCCCGATTTTTTGTGATGGGGATTTTTTGGCCGAAGCCGAACCGGCGCACGGTCCAGCCGACGACGCCGATGAGCCCGAGTACAAAGACAAGAGCCAGAAAAAAGCGGAAGTATTGGGAAACATCCATCGCCGTTTCGACGCACCTGCTGCTTATTTTTTATCCGGCGTGCGGTTTCCGTAGGCGTCCAGAACCTTGCGGTGGCTGCTCATCTTGCTGAGCCGCTCGCTGAGTTCGTCGTATTGCGTGCGAAGGTCCTCGGCCAGGTGATCAAGATCGTCGATCAGCGCGATGACCCGCTTCTTCATCGACTCGCGCTGTTCCGATGGCACTTCGTTCAGCGCCTCGCAGAACCGCTCGATCTTTCCCTCGAGAGGTTTCAGGTCCACCTCGCCGCCTTGCTTGAGAGCGTGGCGGGCGGCCTGGATATAGCCTAGGGCTTCCTGCAACTCGCCGCCGATCCCGGTTTCGTTGGTCATGGGAGGTCCTCCGTCGTTTGGGGCCCTTGGTTGGCGCGATAGACATAGGCAAGAATTTCGGCGACGGCGGCAAAGGCCTCGACCGGAATTTCATTTCCGATCTCGAGGGCCGAAAGAAGTTCGGCCAGATCCTTGTCTTTTCGTACCTTGACGCCGGTCAGAAAGGCGATTTCGAGGATGCGCTCGGCAAGTTCCCCTTTGCCGCTTGCAATGATCTTCGGCGCGCCATCCTTTTCTTCGTCGTGGTGAAGGGCTACGGCAATCCCGCGCTTGTCGGGCGAGTCATCGGCCGGATCCTGATCAAAGAGATCGCTCAATTTGGCTTTTTCCCTTGGCTTTGGCGGAGGAAGCGCCGGCGGCCTTCCCTGGACGCATCGTGCCTCGGTCATGCTTAAAGAATCTTTAAGGGCAGGCTTGTGCCCGCCGTTTTACATGGGATTTCAACCGGTTCAGGATTCCTTCCGTCGGGTGGGCTGTCGCCGGCGGTTGATGGTAAGCTGCCCCGGCTGGAACGAAGGAAAACGCCTGCGATGAAACTGCTTTCCGTCAACGTTTCGCTACCAAAGACGATCGAATATCAAGGCCGGTCGATCACGACGGGCATTTTCAAGGAGCCCGTCCAGGGCCGCGTCCTGGTTCGCGCGCTCAACCTCAAGGGCGACGGCCAGGCCGATCTTGAAAGCCATGGCGGGCAGCACAAGGCCATCTACGCTTATCCGTTCGAGCATTACGCCGATTGGGCAGCCGAGCTTGGGCGTGACGACTTCACCCATGGCCAGTTCGGAGAAAACTTCACCACCGAAGGTCTGCTCGAGGACACGGTCTATATCGGCGACCGGTTTCGGATCGGGGACGCAACGTTCGAGGTCACGCAACCGCGGGTTCCCTGTTTCAAGCTTGCCATGAAGATGGATCTGGAAAGCTTTCCGAAGCGCTTCCTGGCTTCGGGACGGACGGGCTTTTACATGCGCGTGCTGGAAGAGGGCGACGTTGCTGCTGGCGATACGATCGAACGTGTCGGGCATGCCGGCGAACGCGTCTCCGTTCGGGAGGTGAACGGCCTGATGTTTCAGGAAAAGGCCAATCTGGAAGGGGCGGTGCGCGTACTTCGGGTGCCGGCGTTGGCGCCGGGCTGGTGTGCGGTCTTCGAAAAACGCCTGCTGGCCGCTGGCATGGTGGAAGAAGAACTTCCCCGGTCGGGCTGCAAGGGAGGGCTCTAGCCCGTCTATTCCTTTTTCTGGGCCGGCCCTTCGTTCAGCAGGACGGTCCCGGCCTCGGCCGCCGCCCGGTTCTCTTCCTGGATGCGGTCGTAGATTTCCTTCCGAAGCACGCTGGCATCGGCGGGAAAATTGAAGCCCAGCTTGATGGACTTGCCGCGGATCTCGATAACGGTCACTTCAATGCCATCGTTGATGATGACCGATTCGCCAACCTTCCTGGTCAAATACAGCATTCCTTGAACCCCGCGAGCCGCCGGTACCCCGAAAAGGGGCTCGGAACCGCAGGTTCCCTAGGGCAAGCCTCCCTATTTTTACGCTTTCTTAATGGTGGGGTGCAAGACTTGAAACCTGCCGTCGATTCCAAAAAACCTGCGGGAACCAGTACGAAACGACCGGCCTTTCATGGATCCGAAAAAATCTCCTCTGTTGGCAATGCTGACCGGCCGGATGTCATGGCTGAATTCACGTCAGCAGGTGCTGGCTCAGAATATCGCCAATGCGGACACGCCCGGATATGTTCCGCGCGATTTGAAGTCCCCGACGTTCCGCGACCTCGTGCGCAGCGAAGGCGTGAAAATGACGCCGACGACAACCAACGTCGCCCATATTCAGGGAAGTGGGAAGGTCGAGCGTTTCGCGAACAAGGATCAGAAAGAAACCTACGAATCCATGCCAGACGGTAACGCCGTCGTCCTGGAAGAGCAGTTGATGAAGGTTTCCCAGACGCAGGCCGATTACCAGACGGCGACGAACCTCTATCGCCGTTATCTCTCCATGTTCCGTACCGTGATCGGGCGCAACTAGGTAAGGGAAATCCAGAGTGGACATCATCAAGGCAATGAAAATCTCCGCGGCGGGCATGAAGGCGCAAGGAACCCGCCTTCGTACCATCGCCCAGAATCTTGCCAATGCCGATTCGTTGCCAAAAGCGCCAGGGGAAGACCCCTACACCCGTAAAGTCGTGACCTTCAAAAACGAACTCGACCGGAACCTCGGAACGGAACTGGTGAAGGTCGATCGCATCACTTCCGTGAAAACGCAATTTGAAAAGAAACTGGATCCGACGCACCCGGCCGCCGACGCGGATGGCTACGTTGATATACCGAATGTCGATTCGCTGGTTGAAATGATCGATATGCGCGAGGCCCAGCGAAGTTATGAAGCGAACCTCAGTGTCATTGAGGTCTCGAAGGGAATGCTACAGGGAACCATCGGCCTGCTTGAGCGTTAAGCCGGCCGCTCGCGAAATTCGAGGGGAAAACGATGACGTTGAAATCCATCGACGCAGTCTCGGCCTACGCCAACACGGCGGCCAATGCAAAGAACCCCGGGCTTGAGGCTCGGGATAAAGCGCCAAAAGGCAATTTTGCCGAACTTGTCCAGAACGCAGCCGACGCCACCGTCGACAGCCTGCGCCAGGGCGAGCAAATGGCGATGAAATCCCTGACCGGCGAGGCGGAACTCGTCGACGTCGTGACCGCCGTTACCAACGCGGAACTCACCTTGCAAACGGTTACCGCCGTTCGTGACCGGGTTGTCCAGGCCTACCAAGACATCCTGAAGATGCCGATCTAGGCGCGGGCGATGCCGGAAGGACTTGCACTCGAGATTGCCCAGGAGGCGGTTTGGGTCACGATCAAGCTGGCCGCGCCGGTCATGCTTGTCGCGCTTGTGGTCGGCCTGGTCATATCGCTCATTCAGGCGTTGACCCAGGTCCAGGAAATGACGCTCTCCTTCGTGCCGAAGATCTTGGCCATTTTCGTGTCACTTCTTCTCTTCCTGCCCTTTATGGCCGGAACCCTTTCGACCTTTACGCGCCGGTTGACCGATCAAATCACGGGGCTCGGTTGACCTTGGATGCTGGACGAATTTCTCTCCTTTAATCTCTTCGCGTTATTCCTGGTTTTCGCCAGGGTCGGCAGCGCGCTGATGCTGCTGCCCGGTTTCGGCGAAACCTACGTGGCCCCGCGGGTGCGCCTGTTGCTGGCCATCGCCGTCGCCGTTCTGGTGACGCCGGTGGTCGAGTCGGGATTGCCCGGATTGCCGGAAAGCCCTTTCCAGCTCGTTCTGCTGCTTTTCGGCGAAGTCGGCATCGGCATTTTCTTCGGCGTGCTGGCCAGAACTCTACTGGCCGGGCTCTTTGTCGCCGGCATGCTGATTTCCTACCAGATTGGTCTTGCGAACGCCTTCGTGAACGACCTGACGGCGGCCCAGCAGGGTTCCATCATCGGCAATTTTCTGACGACGACGGGCCTGCTGCTGCTTTTCGTGACGAACACGCACCACCTGATGTTGGCCTCCGTCATCGAAAGCTACAGCCTTTTCGAAGCCGGCAGCGTTCTGCCGCTCGGCGATTTTGCGCATACGATGACTTTCATGGTCGCCCAAAGCTTCGTGCTGGCGGCCGAGATCGCCGCGCCCTTCTTCATCATCGGCATGGTGTTCTACCTCGGACTCGGCCTTCTGGGCCGGCTGATGCCCCAAGTGCAGGTCTTCTTCATCGCGATGCCGGTGCAAATCTCGATCGGCCTCATGATCCTGGCGATAACCGGTATCGCGGCGCTTAGCTGGTTCCTGAACCGGTTCCAGGAACACTTCACCGGCCTCTTCTTTGCGGGATAGTCATGGCGGATCAGACCGAAAATTCGCAGAAAACAGAAGAGCCAACACATAAGAAGCTCGAGGACGCCCGCAAGAAGGGCCAGGTGGCCCATTCGCGGGAGGTCAACCACTGGTTCATGATTCTTGGTTTGACCATTCTCATGCTGGCCTTTGCGCCGCAGATGATGGGCGATTTGCGCGAGGCCATGATCGGGTTTATCGCCGCGCCCCACGCAATTTCGGCGGACGGGCCGGGCTTCAGCCAGACGCTGCAGGAAGCCGGCTGGAAGGTTCTTTTGGCGCTTCTTGTGCCGATGCTCCTGCTGATGGCTACCGCGCTCGTGGCCGGGTTCCTGCAAAGCGGCTACGTCCTTGCCGTCGAACGTATCCATCCGAAGCTCGAGAAAATTTCCCTCCTCAAGGGTGTGAAGCGGCTTTTCTCGCTGAAAGCGATCATGGAATTTACCAAGGGGATACTGAAACTCGCAATCGTCAGTACTGTTTGCACGATTCTGATTCTTCCGGAATTCAGTCATCTCGAGCATTTGACCGGCCTTCCGCTGCCTCAGGCGCTGGCGACGCTCGATTCCCTTGCTATACGCATTCTGATCGGTGTGCTTTCTATCATCTCGATCATTGCCGGCATCGACTACCTCTATCAGCGCTATGACTTTCAAAAGCAGATGCGTATGACGCGCCAGGAGGTAAAGGACGAACTCAAGCAGACGGAAGGCGATCCGATTATCCGATCGCGGTTGCGGCAACTGCGTATGGAACGGGCGCAACGGCGTATGATGGCGGCCGTGCCGGAGGCGGACGTTGTGGGGCCGAACCCGACTCACTATGCCGTGGCGCTCAAATACGACATGGAAACGATGGAGGCTCCGCGACTCGTCGCCAAGGGCATGGATTCCCTGGCGGCGCGCATCCGTGAGGTTGCAAAGGAAAACGACGTTCCCGTTGTCGAAAACCCCCCGTTGGCCCAGGCGTTGTATGCCGGCGTCGAAATCGACCAGGAAATTTCCTCTGAACACTATAAGGCCGCTGCCGAGGTCATCGCCTTCGTCATGCGGCTAAAGGGCAAACTGCTTCCGGGCCGGGCGCCGGGCGTTGGGCATCCGGGGCCGGTTTATGGTAAGAATTAAGGGAGAGCCTGCACACACGGCGCGACGTTTACATCGTGAGGTCGGATGAAAGAAGCCCGTGATCCAATGCCGCTTGCTGCGGAGGTGAGGGAACATCTTCCGACAAGAAGGCCAATCTGGCACCCCGCCTTTTGGGGCCTGGTCCTGATTCTGGCCGTCTTCTGTGGCATCGTTGGCTACCTTCTGAACATTGCGAGTATCGAGCGGCCGTTGATGACGGTGATCGTCACTGCGGTCGCGGCGCTTTCCCTTCTTACTCTCGGCGTGGTGTACGGCATATTGGGGCGAAAGGCCGGGATGGAAAGTTCGGACGCGTTCTGGCGCCAGACGCGGGATTTGGTGTCCACCGGGCGGCTGGTGACGGGCCCGTCGGGCGGGGTCGTGTACGCGAACGAGGCCTTCTTCGAAATGTTCGAGGTCGATTCCTCGGACCCGCTAAACTCGCTGGAAAAGAATCTAAGCGGCATCGACGCCGAGCGATTCCGCCGCATCCGTCTGAAGGCGGGCATCGGCGAGGCGGCCAGCGACGAGATCGCCGTTGCCGATCCTGCCGGCCTGCAGTGGCGAAACCTTTCCGCTTTTCCGATCGAAAACATACCGGGCTACATCTACTGGCGGGCCGAAGACACGACAGCCCGCCACGAAATGGAACAGATCATCCGGGAGGAACAGGACAAACTCGTCGATTTCCTGGAAAACGCGCCGGTGGGTTTCTATTCGGTCGATGAAAATGGCCAGTTTCTTTTCGTCAACAACCAGTTCGCCGAATGGCTGGGGCTGCCACCTTCGACCCTGGTCGGCGGCGAACGCAGGCTTCATGACTTTATGGAGGACGAACCGCAGCCCGAAACCCCGCTTTACACCTTCTTTGGCGGCGATGGGATGGACAGCCACGGCGAGGTGCGCCTTCGCAATGCCCGGGGCGAAACCTTCCAGGCGTTCGTGACGCAAACCATCGTTCCAATGGTGGAAGGGCAGGGGCTTCGCACGCGCTCCGTCGTTCGCAACCTGACACCGGAACGGAAATGGGAACAGGCCCTTCGCCAGTCCGAGTTGCGGTTCAAGCAATTCTTTGAAGAAGCGCCGATCGGCATTGTTTTCCTCGACCTGGATCTGCGGATCGTCGAATGCAACGGCGCCTTCCGCCAGATCGCCGGCATGGCCCCGATGGGCAAGGGGGGTGACAACGACCCGCCCGCGCCCCTCCTTCGCGATCTGATCGACGAAAAGGACAAGGAGGTCCTGCTCCATCAGATCGAGCGCGTCGCCAGCGGTATTCGTCCATCCCGGCCCATCGAAGTGCGCCTGAAAGGCGAGCAGAACATGGTGGCGGCCTTCTTTATCCGCCGTCTCGAGGACGCCAAGGGCGAAGCGTCCGGTTTCATTCTCCATACGATCGAAATGACCGAGCAAAAGAAGCTTGAGCAGCAATTCGCCCAGAAACAGAAGATGGAACTGGTCGGCCGGCTGGCTGGCGGCGTCGCGCACGACTTCAACAATCTGCTGACGGCCATGATCGGCAACTGCGACCTGCTGCTTCTCAATCACGGGCCCGGCGATCAGGCCTTCGCCGACATCATGCAGATCAAGCAGAACGCCAATCGGGCGGCGAACCTCGTCCGTCAGCTATTGGCCTTCTCGCGCCAGCAAACCCTGCAGCCCAAGGTTCTGAACGTGACGGACGTTCTCGGCGAGTTGACGAACCTGCTCAACCGCCTGCTTGGCGAGCGGATCGAGCTCGAGATCGTTCACGGCCAGAACCTTGGCTACGTGAAGGTGGACCAGGGCCAGCTCGAGCAGGTCATTATCAACCTGGTGGTGAACGCGCGGGACGCCATGCAGGGCGGCGGACGTCTGGTCATTCAGACGTCGAATCTGGCGAACCCCCGCCACCTGCCGACGCCGGGCGATCAGGAGCCGATGCCGCCGGGCGACTATGTCCTCATCGATGTGGAAGACACCGGCGCCGGTATCTCCGGGGAAAATCTCGAGCGGATCTTCGAGCCGTTCTTCACGACGAAGGAACTCGGCTCTGGCACCGGGCTTGGCCTTTCCACCGTCTATGGCATCGTGCGCCAGACGGGGGGCTTCATTTTCGTCAACAGCGTCATCGGCGAAGGGACAAAATTTTCGATCTACCTGCCGCGTCACCAGATGGTGGAGGCCGCGGCCGGGGCACACACGGTGACAACTTCCTTCGACCCCGTCGACCTGACCGGCGTCGGCACGGTGCTGCTGGTCGAGGACGAGGACGCTGTCCGCCTGTTCGGCGCCCGCGCGCTTCGGAAGAAGGGCTACAAGGTGCTGGAGGCGAAGGGCGGCTACGTCGCCCTTGACCTCATCAACAACGCGGAAGAACCGATCGACCTTCTGATCACCGACGTCGTCATGCCGGAACTCGACGGGCCCAGTCTCGTCCATCGGGTGCTGGAGACGCGGCCCGACATGAAGGTGATCTTCATTTCCGGCTATGCCGAGGATTCTTTCCGCGACCGCATCGGCGACCTGCCCGACCTGCACTTCCTGACGAAGCCCTTCAGCCTCGAACAGCTGGCCGGCAAGGTGAAGGAGGTGATGGCGAACTAACGCCGCCGCCGTCGCTTACCATGGTCCCCCACCGCCCGATTCCGCATATATCCCCTTGACATACGTAAGTTAATCGCCTACCTTTGGGGGCAGGAGGCGAGAAATGCCAAAAACCTTCACCATCAAGGACTTCTTCGAGCGGTTTCCCGATGACGATGCCTGTCTGGATCATCTGATGGAGGTCCGCTACGGGCACAAGCTGAAATGTCCCAAATGCGGCAAGGAAGGCCGATTCTCCCGGCTTTCCAGAATGCCCGCCTATGCCTGTGCGTGGTGCGGGCATCATATCCACCCCATGCAGGGAACACCCTTCGAGCGGTCGCACACGCCGCTTCAGAAGTGGTTCTACGCCATGTACCTGTTCACCACGACGCGGAACGGGATTTCGGCCAAGGAATTACAGCGCCAGTTAGGCGTCACCTACAAGACGGCGTGGCGAATTGGTCACGAAATCCGCAAATACATGGCTTGGGTGGACGGTGACGCACCACGGGGCGGGAAACCCATCGTCGAATCAGATAAGGCTTACATCGGGGGCAAGGACAAGATGGGCGAAGACGACAAGACCGTGGTCCTCGGCATCGTCGAACGCAAAGGTGAGGTCATCACCCGCGTCCTCCCAGATCGGCGAGCGACAACCGTCATCCCCCATATCCTCGAAAACGT
>JAGWAR010000020.1:41599-51197 GCA_021296325.1 Alphaproteobacteria bacterium | reverse complement strand
TCAAGCAGCAAATGCGCCTTGATGACGCTTATTCCCTGCAGGCTATTTGATTCCAGATAATCAATGCCTTCCGCGGTAGCAATTTCACGCTCCAGAAGCGTTGTAATGAACCCTTTTACGAGATCGGCGCTGGCCCCCACGTAAGCCGTCGAAATCGTAATGACGGTGTTTTTGGTTTCCGGATATTGGCGAACGTTTAGCTGCTCAAAGGCGCGCAGGCCGAGTACAAAAATAAGAAGGCTGATGACGATCGCCAGTACGGGGCGACGAATAAAGATGTCCGTAAGGGCCATCGCCGTAATTACCTATCTATTGAATTCGGCAAGGGGTTGTTTGCTGGCAAGACGCTGTTATCAATTTGAACACGGGATCCCGTACGCAGCTTCAATTGGCCGGAGACAACAACTAAATCACTCTCCTGCACCCCCTTCTCAATCGCCACTTGATCCCCGCGCGTGCGACCAACCGTTACAAACACTCGCTTAACGCGCAAAATCGGCCCCGCCGCATCACTTTCCTGTTCTTCAACAAGGAAAACGGAATTGCCATAGGGATTGTAGGTAATCGCCGTTTGCGGAAGCGTAATGACGCCGGACTCTTCCGGTAACAACACGTTTACCGTAGCAAACATGCCGCGCTGGAGTTGAAAATCGGTATTCGCAAACGTCGCCTGAAGCTCAAAGTTGCGGGTTTCTAGATTTACCCCCGGGCTGATGGCCGTGATGATCCCGTTGAAAATTCTCCCCGGATAGGCATCCACGCTGGCCTGTACGGCCTGTCCCAACTGTACCTCTTTTACGTTTTGTTGCGGCAGGGAAAAATCAAGGTAGATCGGGTCCAACCCCTGAATGGAATCAATGGAATCTCCGGCAGATACGTACTGGCCGAGTTCCACCTCGCGGATACCTAGTTGGCCATCGAACGGCACACGAATTTGCTTTTTGATAATTCGCTCTTGTTCGACATCAACGGCCGCCACTGCCCGCTTGAATTCCGCCTCCGCAACGTCAACGGCGGCTTCCGACGTTGTTTTCGTCTTGATGAGCCGCCGCTTGCGCTTCAGGTCGAGAGCCGCCAACTCCTGATTGGCCTTCAGCCCCCGCAGAGTTGCCCGTTCGATGGAATCGTCGATCTGCACTAGAACGTCGCCCGCCTTAACGGTCTGACCAGATTCGAACAAAATTTCATGAACTTTTCCGCTGATTTCGGCGGTGACTTTTCCCCCGTTAACGGCCCGGAAACTGCCAACCGTCTTCAACACCGGCTGCCACATCACACGTTCAGCCCGCATTGCCGAAATCGTGACGGTCGGCTCCGGCATAGAGGCCATGAATTGTTCGATCATGCGCGCGCGGAAGTAATTCCAGCCGAAGATCCCGCCGAAGCCAATCACGAGAAACGCCAGGACAATTCCCATCCGCTTCCAGTATTTCTTCCGCGTTTCAGGTGATGACTTGATCATGCCGGAATCAACGATTTCTGGAGTTTTCCGAGACCAGCCAATCAAGCGCCCCGATCGGCCGGTCAGTTATTTTCATGTGTAGATATGCATATATATTCATTATACGATCTGGTTGATTAAATAAATACATATATTATTGACGTATTTATTGCCTATATATTCCTTTTTTTCAACTACATAGTCTGTAATCGCGTCCCGATTTGGGCCCGCATACAGGCAATATCTCCACTCACGAAAATATGAAAAGGTCAGATGGACAACGATAAGGTCCGGACCGGCATGGCCTCCACAAAGGTGGTAGCGGAGGAGGGACTTGAACCCCCGACACAAGGATTATGATTCCTCTGCTCTACCGACTGAGCTACTCCGCCTTCAGACCCATTTCCATGCTTGGTGGCCGTTGTGATGAGGGGAAAGAGCCCCCCTGTCAAGCCGCCGCCGTCGCGTCCATGACGGCGGCCCCGGCCCCGGCGATCCAGCCGCCGCCCAGCACGCGTTCCCCATCGTAGAAGACGCAGGCCTGACCCGGCGAAACGCCGAATTCCGGGGCAAAAAGCGTCACCCCTGCCCGTCCGTCCGTTTCCATGGCGAGATGGGCCGGCACCGGCGCCTGGGTCGAGCGGATCTTGACCTCACAGTCGCGCCCCGCCCCTACCGGCAGGGGGCCGCCAAGCCAGTTTACGTCCCTTAGGCCGATCTTCGTTGCCGCAAGCGCTTCGCGCGGCCCGACGACAACGCGGTTCCTCTTCGCCTCGACCTTCAGCACGTAAAGCGGTTCGGCGCCGCTGACGCCCAATCCCCGGCGCTGGCCGATCGTGTAGTGCAAAATGCCCTGATGGCGGCCAAGCACGCGGCCTTCCGCGTCCACGATGTCGCCTTCGCGGGCCGCCTCGGGACGGAGCCGCTCGACGATCCGCCCGTAACGGCCGTCGGGGACGAAACAGATGTCCTGGCTGTCCGGCTTGTCGGCAATCTCGAGACCGAAACGGCGGGCAAGGGCGCGCGTCGCGTCCTTTTCGAAATCGCCCAGGGGGAACCGCAGGTAATCCAGCTCGCCCTGCGTCGTCGCAAACAGGAAATAGCTTTGATCGCGGGCGGCATCCTTCGCACGGTGCAGTTCGGCGCCGGCCCTGCCCTCGACGCGGCGCACGTAATGGCCGGTGGCAAGCGCGGTTGCCTCCAGGTCCTTCGCGGTCGCCAGCAGGTCGCGGAACTTCACCTTCTGATTGCAAAGCACGCACGGAATCGGCGTCTCGCCCGCGGCATAGCTTTCCGCGAACTTCTCGACGACGTTTTCCCGGAAACGGTTCTCGTAGTTGAAGACGTAGTGCGGAATGTCGAGTTGCGATGCCACGCGCTTGGCGTCGTAAATATCCTGGCCCGCGCAGCAGGTCTTCGAGCGGGAGGTCGCCTGGTTCGAATCGTAAAGGCGAAGCGTAATTCCGACGACGTCGAAGCCCTGCTCCGTCAGAAGGGCGGCCGTGACGGAACTGTCGACGCCGCCCGACATGGCGACGACGATCCGCTTTCCCCGGTTTTTCGCGTTCGATGCCATCCGCTCAGCCCTTGTAAAAATCCGCCGTTTCTTCGGACAGGGTCACCGTCAGCCCGTCGAGACCCTCGGTCATCCGCACCTGACAACCGAGACGGGAGGTTTTCGTCACCCCAATGGCGAGGTCGAGCATATCCTCCTCGTCCTCCGCCGCCGGGTCGAGCAATTCGTAATAGCCCGGTTCAACGATCACGTGGCAAGTCGAGCACGACAGCGAACCGTCGCACGCCCCTTCGATCGGCACGTCGTTCGCCCGCGCAATTTCGAGAATCGACTGTCCTAGCGGCGCCTCCACTTCCTGGCGCTTTCCATCCGGGTAGATGAACGTCATTTTCGGCATGCGAGATCGGCTCCCACCTTGGCGATCGGGCCCTTTAGATAGAAAGAACGGCAGGAAATGTCGAGAGCCCGGTCAGCGCATGGCTGCCGGTTGCGGGGCCGGCGCCGCCCCCTGGGCACGCAGTTTGGCGACCTTCTCGGCGAAAGCCCCGATTGCGTAGTCAATTTCCGCTTCCGTCGTGAACCGGCCAAGACCGATGCGGATGGAAGCATCCGCCAGCGCATCTTCCAGACCCAGGGCCTTCAGCACGTAGGAAGGCTCGTGGCTGGCCGAGCTGCAGGCGGACCCCGTCGAAAGGGCAAGGTCGCGCAACTCCATCATCAGGGTTTCGCTGTTGATGCCGGCGAAACTGACGTTCAGGTTGCCGGGCACGCGGGCTTCCAACGATCCGTTCACGGTGACGCCGTCCAGGCGGGCGCGAAGGCCGTCGAGCAGGCGGGCGCGAAGGCGCAGCAGGCGACCCGCCTCTTCCTCCCGCTCCGCCATGGCGATAGCCGCCGCCGCGCCGAAGCCGACGCATAGGGCCGTCGGCAGGGTTCCGGCGCGCAGGCCCTGTTCCTGGCCGCCGCCGCTGAACAGCGGCTCAAGCCGCACCCGCGGCTTCAGCCGTACGTAAAGGGCGCCGATCCCTTTCGGCCCGTAAAGCTTGTGGCCGGAAAGGCTCGCCAGATCCACCTTCGCCGTCTCGACGTCGAAGGCGACCTTGCCGACGGCCTGGGCCGCGTCCGTATGAAAGAGAACGCCGCGTTCCCGGCAAAGCGCGCCGATCTTCTCCAATGGCTGGGTGACGCCGATCTCGTTGTTGACCGCCATGATGGAGACCAGCGCCGTTTTTTCCGTGACCGCCGCCTCCAGCGCGTCCAGATCGATCCGCCCTTCCCGGTCGACGCCGAGAAAGGTGACGTCAAAGCCTTCGCGCATCAAATCCCGTATACTTTCCACGACACATTTGTGTTCCGTGAGACAGGTAATCAGGTGGTTTTTCTTTTTCTTGTGAAACCGCAACACGCCCTTGATCGCCAAATTGTTCGATTCGGTTGCGCCCGAAGTAAAAACGATTTCCTTCGGGTCGGCGCCGATCGCCGTGGCCACCTGTTCGCGGGCCAGGTCCGCCGCCGCCTCCGATTCCCAGCCGAAGGCATGGGTGCGTGAATGCGCATTGCCGAATTTGTCGGCGAGGAAAGGCAGCATCGCCTCGACGACGCGCGGGTCGACCGGCGTTGTCGATTGATAGTCCAGATAGATGGGAAGCTTCGGCTTGCTCATGCGGCACTGACCTTTCGGCCGCGGGTGCGCGCATAAAGCGATTCCCACGCCTTCAAGAAACCTTCGATGTCATCCGGTTTCGTGTCCCAGCCAAGGCTGACGCGGATCGCTGTTTCGGCCACCGCCTTCTCCACGCCCATCGCCAGCAGCACGTGGGACGGGTCCACCTTGCCCGACGAACAGGCGGAGCCGGCGCTGACCGCAAAGCCATCGAGGTCGAAGGCAACGAGTTGGGTTTCCGACGAAACGCCGGGCATGGCAATCAGGCTCGTGTTCGAAACGCGCGGCGCGACGCGCCCGAAAACAACCGCATCCTTTGCGATACGGGCAATTCCGTTCTCCAGCCGGTCGCGCAACGCGCCGATGTTCCCGAAATCCTCCAGGGCCGCCGCGGCCAGATCGGCCGCCACTCCGAAACCGACGATGCCGGGCACGTTTTCCGTTCCGGGGCGGCGCCCGCGTTCCTGCCCGGCACCGGAAACCGGCACCGTGTAAGGCACATCCGCCCCGAGGACCAGCGCCCCCACCCCCGTCGGCCCGCCGAGCTTGTGAGCGGAAAGCGTCAGGTAATCGGCACCCTGGGCCTGCAGGTCGATCGCCACCTTGCCGGCTGCCTGGACGGCGTCCACCAGCAGGCGCGAGCCGTGGGCATGGACGATGCGGGCGGCTTCGGCGATGGGTTCAACCACGCCGGTTTCGTTGTTGACCGCCATGATGGAAACCAGCGCGGGCTCGGGCCTTGCGTTCAGCAGCGTCTCGAGGGCGGCAAGATCGACGCGGCCGTCTGCGTCCACCGGCACGGTTTCCGGCCCGGCAAGGGCGTTTCGAATCGAATCGTGCTCGACGGCCGACATCAGGTGGCGCGCAACCCCCGCGCCCTGAAGCGCCAAATGGTTTGCTTCCGTGCCGCCGCTCGTGAAAACGAGGTGCTCGGGGCGCCCCCCGACAAGACGGGCGACCCGCTCGCGGGCGGCTTCCACCTCGTCGCGAAGGGCGCGGCCGAAACGGTGGATGGAGGAAGGGTTGCCGACCTTCCCGAGCGCGGCTTCCACGGCCTCGCGCACGGCCGGCTTGATGGGGGCCGTTGCGTTGTAGTCAAGATATGTGGCGATTTCCGCCATCCGATCCTGCCGAACTTTTGAAAGGGCGTTTCTACGCCTGCTTCAGCTTGACGACGTCGGCAACGGGCCGCCTGTCATCCCCGGCAATGGTTTCCTGATAAACCCTGCCGCTCATGCCAAGCACGCGTTCCTCGCAGACGTCGGCCAACGAAACCGAATTCAGGAAAAGATGAATGTGGTTGCCAAGCTCTTCCCACAGGTCGTGGGTGATGCAACGGCCCTTGTCCGTCCGGCAGCCAGAGGGCGAACCAAGCTTGCAGCGCGTGGCGCGAATCGGTTCGTCGACCGCAAGGATGATGTCCGAAATACGAATCTGCTCTTTCGGGTGCGCCAGCAGATAGCCGCCACCCGGGCCCCGCACGCTGTTCACAAGGCCGGCGCGGCGCAGCTTGCCGAAAAGCTGTTCGAGGTAGGACAGGGAAATTTCCTGACGGGTCGCAATCTCGGCCAGCGCGATCGGGGAACCGACGTTATAGCGGGCGAGATCAACCATCGCGGTCACGGCATAGCGGCCCTTCGTGCTTAGCCGCATGACTTTTCCCCTCCGGCCTGGCGCGACTCGGCCTCGGTTTCCTCCGCTTCCGCACTGAGCCGGCCTTCCAGCCGGGCAACGCGCTCGGCCAGGGCGTTCAGCTGGCCATGCAGGCCATCGATGGCACCGATGGCCGGGTCCGGCAGGTTGGCGGTGGGCGTCCCGTAGGCACAGAAATCGTCCGCCTTGCTTTCTTCGCGGGCGGCCACGATCCGCGCCGGCACGCCAACCATCGTGACGCCGGGCGGCACGTCCTTCAGCACGACGGCGTTCGATCCGACGCGGGCCTTCTCGCCCACCGTGACGGGACCCAGGATCTGGGCGCCCGAACCAACGATGACGCCGCGTTCAAGGGTCGGGTGGCGTTTGCCCGACCCGTTCGAGGTGCCGCCGAGGGTAACGCTGTGGTAAAGCGTGACGTCGTCCCCGATTTCCGAAGTTTCGCCGATCACCACCGACATGCCGTGGTCGATGAAAAGGCGCCGGCCAATCCGGGCGCCCGGGTGGATTTCGACCCCGGTCAGGAAGCGGCCGATATGGGAAAAGAGCCGTCCCAGGAAGCGGAATCCATGACCCCACAGCCAGTGGGAAAAGCGGTGAATCCGGACCGCATGGAAGCCCGGATAGGTAAATATGACCTCGATTCGCGATCTGGCCGCGGGATCCCGGGCGATCATCGAATCGATTTCGTCGATCAAACTCTTGAACATATCAGGGCTCGCTATGATATAATGCGTTGTTATTCATCATCAATTCTGGCTGTTTGCGGCCAGATCGATGGCGTTCCAAATGCTTGCCGATTACTCGCAATATAGTTTTCCCGAGTCTTGTGATCAACTATTTCCTCCATGATCATTCAGGAATAACAGGCTTTTGGCGTAAATTGCTTAGGAATTAGATCGGGTTTTTGGGTGCCCGGTAACGAACGGAAAGCAGGGAAGGAACATGCCGGAAGTCATATTCAACGGCCCCGAGGGCCGGCTTGAAGGGCTGTACTCTCACCACGAGAAGGAAGGGGGCGCGCCGATCGCGCTTCTGCTGCACCCCTACCCCCGGGAAGGGGGCACCATGAACAACCGGGTCATTTACCGGCTCTACCAGACCTTCTCCCAAAAGGGGTTTTCGACGCTCCGCTTTAATTTCCGGGGGGTCGGCCGCTCCCAAGGCTCCTTCGATAACGGCGCCGGCGAATTGAGCGACGCCGCCGCCGCGCTGGACTGGGTGCAGAGCCAGAACCCGAACGCCCCCCAGTGCTGGGTCGCCGGCTTTTCCTTCGGCGCCTGGATCGGCATGCAGCTTCTGATGCGCCGGCCCGAGATTTCCGGGTTCATTTCCATCGCACCGCCCGTCAATTTGTTCGATTTCAATTTCCTGGCCCCCTGCCCGACCTCCGGCCTGATCATCCATGGCCGGCAGGACGAGGTCGTGCCGGAAGAGGCCGTCGCCAAGCTTGCCAACAAGCTTTCAAACCAGAAGGGAATCGAGATCGACTACCGGGTCATCCCGGCGGCCGATCACCTGTTCAGCAACAAGCTGGACCAGCTTCTGAAAGGCGTCGAAAGCTATCTCGGCAACGCGCTGAAGGATCAGGAAGCCGAGGCCGGGTAAAAAACGCCGCCGGACATGGGCATTTGCACGCCCGTCGTCGCCGGCAGGGTCAGGGGCAGCCTCCGCAAGGAACGCACCGCCAAGTAAGCGAAGGCCTCGGCCTCCAGCGAATCGCCGTTCCAGCCCACGAATTCGACCGGGACCACCTCGGCATTCAGATCGTGGCGCAGATCCGCCATCAGGACCGGGTTGCGCCGCCCACCCCCCGTCACCAACCAGCGTTCGACCGGTGAGGGAAAATGCCGCTCGGCGGCAAGGGCCACGGTGGCGGCCGTGAAGGCGGTGAGCGTCGCCGCCCCGTCCTCCGGCGAAAGACCTTCGAGCCGGTCCGTGGCAAAAGCATTCCGGTCCAGGGATTTCGGCGGACGCTGCCAGAAATAGGGATTTTCGAGAAGGTCGTTTAAAACCGTCTCATTCACCTTGCCTTGCCTGGCAAGCTGGCCGCCGCGGTCATAGGCCGCGTCCGTCGTCGCCGCCACCCAGTCGTCGAGCAGCGCGTTGCCGGGACCGGTATCGAAGGCAAGCAGGGCATTGCCCTCGCCGATCCAGGTGACGTTGGCCACCCCGCCCAGGTTGAGCACCGCAAGCGGGCGTTCCAGTTCCGCCGTGCGGGCCAGGTGATAAAGGGGAGCGAGCGGCGCGCCTTCGCCACCGGCGGCCAGATCCGCCGAGCGAAAGTCGGAAACGACATCGATCCCGGTCAATTTTGCCAAAAGCGCGCCGTCGCCGATCTGGACGGTGCACCGCCGTTCCGGTTCGTGCAGGATCGTATGGCCGTGAAATCCGATGGCGGCAATGTCGGCGGCCTTCAAGGCCGAATCGGCGAGCAGGCCCTTAACCGCCTCGGCGTGCAATTCCGTCAATTCGCGGACGATTTTCGGGGCGGGCTTCTTCTTGCCGAGCAGGCGGCGCAGTTTTTCGCGAAAAGCTGGCGTATAGGGCCGGGTTGCGGTTGGACCCAGCGTTTCGACCCGCTCCCCATCCGTGCAGACAAGGGCCGCGTCGATGCCATCCATCGACGTGCCGCTCATCAGTCCCAACGCCCAAACGGCTTCAAAGTCTTCCATGAGGCCCGATCATGCCCGTTCCATTGTCCGGTCAGCAATGATCGTGTTAAATCACGGCACGTCCGGCAATGAGCCCCTCCAACTCCCTTGCGTCAAGGGGAAGCATATGACAACCCGTCTGCCCCGTTCCGATTTTCTTGCGAACGCCGTCGACCGCGGCTTCATGCATCAATGCACGGACCTGGACGGACTCGACGGCATCCTTCAGGCGAAGGCGCCCGTGAAGGGCTATATCGGCTTCGACTGCACGGCCGACAGCCTGCACGTTGGAAGCTTGGTGCCGATTATGCTGCTGCGCTGGTTCCAGAAAACCGGACACAAGCCGATCGTGCTGCTGGGCGGCGGCACGTCGAAGGTGGGGGACCCGTCCGGCAAGGACGAAAGCCGGCAGTTGCTGAGCGAGAAGGACATCAAGAAGAACCTCAAGGGCATCCGCAAGGTCTTCGAACAATTCCTGACTTTCGGCAGGGGGGCCACCGACGCCGTCTTCGTCGACAACGATGCCTGGCTCGACGATCTCCACTACATCGATTTCCTGCGCGAATACGGCAGCCACTTTTCCGTCAACCGCATGCTGAGCTTCGATTCGGTCAAGCTTCGGCTGGAACGGGAACAACCCTTAAGCTTTCTCGAATTCAACTACATGATCC
>JAGWAR010000020.1:25537-41577 GCA_021296325.1 Alphaproteobacteria bacterium | reverse complement strand
GGCTCGGACCAGTGGGGCAACATCGTGAACGGCGTCGAGCTGGGCCGGCGGGCTGAAGGGGTCGAGCTTTTCGGGCTGACCTCACCACTGATCACGACGAGTTCGGGTGTCAAGATGGGCAAGACCGTCAAGGGCAGCGTCTGGCTGGATGCGAAAAAAGTCTCGCCCTACGACTACTGGCAATACTGGCGCAACACGGAGGACGCCGACGTTGGAAAGTTCTTGCGCCTCTTTACCGACCTCCCCCTCGAAGAGATCGCGCGCCTGGAAAAGCTCGAGGGCAGCGAAATGAACGAGGCAAAGAAGGTCCTGGCGAATGAGGCCACGGCGCTTTGCCATGGGAAAAAAGAGGCCGCGGCCGCGGCAGAAACGGCACAGGCAACCTTCGAGACGGGCGCGGCGGCAGAAGGGCTTCCCAGCATCGAACTCTCCCGTGCCGAGCTTGAGGCTGGAATCCCCGCCTTTGTGCTTTTCCAGCGGGCCGGCCTTGCCGTCAGCAACGCCGAGGCGCGCCGCCTCATCCGCGGCGGCGGCGCGCGGGTCAACGACGCCGCACCGGCCAAAGAGACCAGCCTGATCACGGCAGCGGACCTTGATTCGGACGGCGTCATCAAGCTAAGCGCCGGCAAGAAACGCCACGCCCTGATCCGGGTCGGCAGAAGATAGCGATTCGGGCTCGCCGGCGGTGACGTCTCCACCGGGTTGGCCGGAATATCCTCGAACACATCGAAGAACATGCGAAGGAAGCCCGGCGTCAACGCCGACAGCGGGTTGACCGAAACGCCGGGATCGTCCCGCGGGCCGTTGATTTTGTAATTCACGGCGAACACGCCCTCGCCCTTGCCGCCGACCAGGATTTCCCCGATCAGCGGAATCTTCCCAAGCGCCTGGTTGATTGTATAGGCGGGAATGATCGTGCCGCGGACGTTCAGCGTTTTCTTTACGTTGTCGACCTTGCCCTCGAACGTAATGCCGATCGCAGAACCGAAGGCCCTGCCCTGCTCGAGCGTGATTTCGGATTCGGTGATCGTGAAGGGAACGTCAAGCCGCGTGAATTCGACCCCCTTGCCGCGCAACAGATCAAGTGCCCCAGTAAGCGAGGCGACGGAAAGCAGTTTGGCAAGCACCGGCGCATTAACGGCACGGAAGTTTTTCATCTTCATCCGTCCGCGCAAGGGAATGTCCGGTTCTTCATCGTCGTGAAAGACGCCGGAAACGACAAGCTCCCCCCCATGCAGGTTTGGCATCAGGCTCATCGATTCGAGGACGGCGCCACCGGCATTCGATGTCAGGATAAGCGTGCGGGTCTTGCCTTCCGGCTTCACGACCAGCTGCATCGTCCCGCGTTTTTCAAAATCGCCGTCCAGCAGGATCGCTGCCCAGCGCTTGCCGTCATACGCCATGGAACCAACGAGCCGGTCGATTCGCTCTGTTGGTTTCGAGCCAAGGCGTACATGGTCTATGGCAAGTGTAAGCTTGATCGGCGGCAGCTTCATCTCCGATTCGCCTCCAAACAAAAGTTTCTCGGCGTTCAATCCGCGGCCAACGAGATTGACGTCGAAACGCCCTTCGGGACCGCGCGTCGCCTTTCCCTCGACATCGGTGACGCCAAATTTCAGGCGTTCGAAGCGTACCCATTCGACCGTTTTGCCGTCGGCAGCGAACTGCACTGCGCCGCTCACGTCCATGCCGTCGGCCGCGACCGCAAGCTTGCGAATGCGCCGAACCTTTCCCTGCTTGAGATCGACCCGCACATTTCCCCTGGCGGGAGCGCCGGTTGGTTTCGACCATTCGAACCCGGGCATGTGAATCCCGGTATCGGCAAGGTCGAGATCTACCGTCAGCGTGCCGTCGCCGTTTCGGCTCGTATAAAGCAGGCTCACGTCCGCCGGCCCAGAAAGGAAGGGATCCGTATCAAATCCGAACGCCGCGCGCTGGGCAGCGTTCATGCGGCCTTTCAGGGTGTAGCGGCTGTCGAAATCGGCCTTTTCGGCGAAGTTTTCCTCCCACGACACCTCGGCCGACACGCCAGCCAGTTCGGCCTGGCCCTTCACGGAAAGAAGCGATCCGTCGAGCTTCATCTGAAGTTCCCCCTTCGCAAGATCGACGCCCGGCAAGGCATCCTTGAAGGAGGCTTCCCGCAGACCGGCTTCGGCCCCGACTTTCAGATCGTCGAGGCGGAGATCGTTCAGCAACGGAAGATTGACGAGCAGACGGATCGCCGCCTTGCCATCGAAACGGTCCGCCGACAGGTCCATTTTCTGAAGGTAGCGAAGCTTTGGATGGTCGAGCGCTTCAAGGGCGGGACGGACGGGCGATTCGACGTTGAGGTCGATCCGCGCGAATTGATCGATTGCCTCCAGACCATAGATATTGATGGTGCCGGAAGTGATAGCGAGCGTTTCGTACGTGCCGTCCGTTACCGTGAAATCGACGTTGCCCGCGTTGAAGGTTGCCGTTCCATCGACGCCGGTAACCAGGGGAAATTCGTCCGCAAACTTAACGTCGAGATCGTGGTACTGCATCGTGCCTTCAATCGACGTGATGACAATGGAAGGTTCGGCCGCAAGATCAACCGCGACGGAGAAAGCGGCGTTTGTCTGTGAAATGCCACCATAGGAAAGCGACTCTTCCACCCAGCTTCGCGTGTTGGGCGAGGCATCACGCGGCCAGTATTGCGGCAGCTTGTTGACCGGCACGTCCCGAATTTCGACATCCCCGTTCAACACAAGCTTGTTTTCGGCGCGTTCCTCACGCACCGTGGCCTTGATCGTGGGGCCACCGAGGTTGACGGAAAATTCCTCGATGCTGAATCGCGACAACCCGGCGCCGACCATACCGCGCAACGCGGCATGGGTGATGTCCACGGTCTTGTCATAAACGCCGGGAATGGTCACCTGCCCTTCTCCGCTGGTAAGCGCAAAATTCGCCTCTTCCAGGGTGCCGTCCTCAAGGACCGCCAGGGCAATTGTGCCGTTGACCGGAATTTTCAAGCCGGCGATCTGCTCGGGAGAACCGGCCACGTTGGCGAACATCGCCGGCTCGACCTCGTGGAAATCAACGCCCAGGCGGATTTTCCCCGCCGCGTAGCGACGGCTGACCTCGCCCGTGAAGCGGGCACGTTTCCCGCGGAGTTCCAGCTCGACCGCGTAGTCGCCGGATACTTCCTCGTCGTCCCGATAGAGATGCACGTCCAGCCGGGGCAGCCTCCAGGGAACCGCCATGTGCGGATCCTCGATCGTGACGTCCGCACCGATCAGCCGGAATTCCGTGACATAACCGAGCGGGTGCCTGGCGTTCGGCGGTTCGAGAAGACTTGCAAAAACACCACCAAGCACGGCGCCGTCGGCTTTGGCATCGCCAACCTGCGCTTCAAGTTTTTCATCGCGGCGAAACAGTTGGATGCGCGGGTTCTGGATGCTGATCTCGCTGGGTGCCAGCGTGCCACTGAACGCCGCGACCATGCTGAGCGCCATCGTGAATTCCGGGATTTCGCCGACGACGGCACCTTCCTTGTCCGTCACCCGAACGCCGGTCACGGCGATGCCCAGCCCCTGCACAACGCCTCCCCAGGTCAGCACCACCCCTTCCAGCCGCACCTGATAGGCGCCACCGCCGGGACTCAAGGCGCCCTCCAGATCGTCTTTCAGAAAATTCATGGGGATCGGCCCGATGGAAAGGCGCAAGGCCAGAACCAGCGCCGCAACAAACAAGACGAAAGCCGTCAGGCCGAGTATCTTAAACAGCGTTTGTGAAGTCCGGAGAATCACGCGGGCCTCATGTCCGAAATTTCGAGGCTAAAGCGGGTAGAAGGTATGCGGCAATCGCCCCTCTTGTCCAATCCTGAAGGCTGGCCCCGTCCGGCAAATGACGATCGCGCGGCCCTGGGGCGCGAGCGCTGGCTCGAACGGGCGAAGCGCGAAACGGACGAGGGGCTGGAAGCTTTCGCCGTGGAATTCGCGGAAACACCGGCTGGCCGGACGGTGCTGGACGCCGTTTTCGGCAACAGCCCCTATCTGGGCGACGCGCTCCTGAAGGAGATGGGCTTCTTTCGCGACCTGCTTGCCTCGGACCCGAAAATCATGGCTGAAACCGTGCGCAAGTGTCTCATGGCAAAGGCCGGCGCCGATGAAGCCAGCCTAAAACGGCTTCTTCGCAAGGCAAAGCGCCAATCAGCGCTGCTGATCGCGCTCGCCGACATGGCCGGGCTGTGGACGGTTGAAGAAGTCATGGGCGCGTTAAGCGATTTCGCCGATACGTCCCTTTCCGTCGCGGTCGATCACCTGCTCGCCCGCGCGGCGGAAGAGGAAATCCTCACCCCGCCCGACTCGGCAAAGCCTGCCCGCGGTTCCGGTTTCATCGTGCTCGCCATGGGCAAGCTGGGGGCGCACGAGTTGAACTATTCAAGCGACGTGGATTTGATCGTTCTCTACGACAACGAATGTACGTCCTATCGCGGTGATCAGGACATTCAGCGTTTCTTTGAACGGCTGACACGCGGGCTGATCGCGTTGCTCGAGGATCGCACCGCAGATGGCTACGCCTTCCGGACGGATTTGCGCCTTCGCCCGGATCCGGGCGCCATGCCGGTTGCCCTTTCCGTCGCAGCGGCCGAAACCTATTACGAAAGTACCGGCCAGAACTGGGAGCGGGCCGCCCTGATCAAGGCGCGCCCGGTGGCCGGCGACATGGCGGCGGGCGAAGCCTTTCTGGAAATCCTGCGCCCCTTCCTTTGGCGCAAGTCCCTCGACTTCGCCGCCATCGAGGACATCCATTCCATCAAGCGGCAAATCGAGTTCCATCGCGGCGGCCACACGATTGCCGTCGCGGGCCACAACGTAAAACTTGGCCGCGGGGGCATCCGCGAGATCGAGCTTTTCACCCAGACCCAGCAACTGATCTGGGGCGGGCGCACGCCGGAATTGCGGCAACGCAAGACCTGCGACACGCTTCGCGTGCTGGCCGCCGAGGGACACGTCCGCCAAGAGGTGGCCGACGAACTAATCGAAAGCTACCGCTACCTGCGCCGGGTCGAACATCGCCTGCAGATGGTCGACGACAGGCAAACCCACACGCTGCCGAAGGACGCGGACGCATTGGGGGCGTTTGCGATTTTTCTTGGCTATGACGGTCTCGCCGCTTTTGAAGCCGAGATCAGCAGCCATCTTGGCCGTGTCGTCCGCCACTCTAGTGAGCTGTTCGGGGAATCGCCGGGGCTTGGCGCGGAAGAAGGCAAGCTCGTCTTCACCGGCGGCGAGGATGACCCGGACACCCTGGAAACCCTGGAGAAGATGGGCTTCCGGGATGCCTCCAACGTCGCCGCCGTGGTCCGCGGCTGGCATCATGGCCGTTATCGCGCCACCCGCGCCGAACGGGTGCGCCAGATCCTCACCGAACTGATGCCGGCGCTGTTGCGGGCCTTTACGAAGACGATCAACCCGAACGCCGCCTTCATGAAGTTCGACGACTTTCTTTCGAAACTGCCGGCCGGTGTTCAGCTTTTCTCGCTTTTTCAGGCGAATCCCCCGTTGCTGGATCTCGTCGCCGAAATCATGGGTAGCACGCCGCGCCTGGCCGACAATCTGAGCCGCAACCCGATTCTGCTGGATGCCGTCCTCACGGCAGACTTCTTCGACCCGCCGCCACCAAAGGACATCATGGCCGGGGAACTGGCCGAGGCGCTGCGCCAGGCCCGCGATTTTCAGGACGTGCTCGACATTGCGCGGCGCTGGGCCAACGACTGGAAATTCCGGATCGGCGTTCAGGTGCTGCGCAACCTGCTGCCTTCGGACGTTGCCGGAGGCCCGCTGTCGGACGTTGCGGAAACCGTCGTTACCACCATGTTCGCCGAGGTCAAGAAGGACTTTCAGGCCCGCCACGGAAAATTTCCCGATGGCGGAATGGCAATCGTCGCCATGGGAAAGCTCGGCGGGCACGAGCTTACCTTTCAGTCCGATCTCGATCTTGTTTTCGTCTACGACGTGCCGGAAGGCGTCGAAAAATCGAACGGTACGCGCCCGCTTTCGCCGAGCCACTATTTCGCGCGGCTGAGCCAGGCCCTGACCAGCGCGCTGACGTCGCTGACGGCAGAAGGCAAGCTCTACGACATCGACACGCGGCTGCGCCCTTCCGGCGACGCCGGCCCGATCGCCACCTCGCTGGCCGCCTACCGGGAATATTTTCGCGCCGCGGCCTGGACCTGGGAACGCCAGGCCCTGACCCGGGCACGCACGCTGGCCGGGCCAGCCAATTTGCGCGAGGCAACGGAGGCCGCAATCACCGAAGCGCTTGCCCACCCGCTTCCTCTCGCCACGCTTGTCCGCGACGTGGCCCAGATGCGCGCCCGCGTCGCCGCGCAGCGCCCGGGAAAACATTTCTGGGACATCAAGGATCGCCCCGGCGGGCTGATCGATGTGGAGTTTCTTTGCCAGTACCTGGCGCTGGCAAACCTTTCCGCGCACCCGGAAATCCGCAACACGAACGTCCAGGCGACGCTCAAGGCCATCCGCACGGGCGGCCTGCTGACGCCGGAGGAAGGCGACATTCTGATTGCCGCCGCCGCACTCTGGCACCGCGTGCTTGGGTTGCTGCGCCTTTCCTTCGAAGGCCCCGTCGAGGAATCCGACATTCCCGAGGGCTTGCGCCAGGCATTGATCCGTGCGACGGAATCCGAGAATTTCGAGGACCTGAAAGCGCGCATCGCAACGATGGCGGAAAACGTTGCGCGCATCTTCGAAAACCGGATCACGACCCCGGCGGAGGAAGCATCCGATGGCACTTAAAGAAGGCGACAAGGCCCCCGATTTCACCTTGCCCGGCGATGACGGCAAGCCCCTTTCCCTTAAAAAATTGCGCGGGAAAAAAATCGTCCTTTATTTCTATCCGAAGGACGACACGCCCGGCTGCACGAAAGAGGCGTGCGGGTTTCGCGATTCCTACGCCGCGTTAAAGCGAAAGAAGGTCGAGGTCATCGGCGTCTCGAAGGACAGCGTCGAGCGTCACGCCAGGTTCAAGGAAAAATACGATCTCCCCTTCCCGCTGGTTTCGGATGAAGGGGGCGAAGCCATTCAAGCCTATGGCGTGTGGAAGAAGAAAAGCCTTTATGGGCGCAGCTTCATGGGGATCGAGCGTTCGACCTTTCTTATCGACGAGAAAGGTGTTCTGCGCGGCATCTGGCGGAAGGTGAAGGTGGGCGGCCACGTCGAAGAGGTCGAGGCGGCGATCAAGGCCCTCTAGTTTTCCACGCCACCGACGCGCTGGGCCAGCGAGGCGGTCAGGAACGGATCGAGGTTGCCGTCCAGCACGCCCGGCGCGTTCCCGGTTTCGACCCCGGTGCGCAGATCCTTCACCATCTGATAGGGATGCAGCACGTAGGACCGGATCTGGTGGCCCCACCCGATCTCCGTTTTTTCCGCCTCCCTCGCTTCGGCTTTCTCCTCGCGTTTTTGCAATTCCAGCTCGTACAGGCGGGCACGCAGCATGTTCATCGCTTCCGCCCGGTTGCGGTGCTGGGAGCGATTCGACTGGCATTGAACGACGATGTTGCTGGGCAGATGGGTGATGCGGACGGCGCTGTCCGTCTTGTTGACGTGCTGGCCGCCGGCACCGGAAGAACGGTAGGTATCGACGCGCAGATCCTTGTCGGGCACTTCCACCTCGATCGATTCGTCGATCACCGGATAGACCCAGACGGAGGCAAAGCTCGTATGGCGCCGCGCGCTCGAATCGAAAGGCGAGATGCGCACCAGCCGGTGCACGCCGCTTTCCGTCTTCAGCCAGCCGAACGCATTCGTCCCCTTGATGCGAACGGTAGCGGATTTGATTCCCGCCTCTTCGCCCGGACTTTCGGCCAGCCACTCGATCGCGAAGGCGTGCTGCTCGGCCCAGCGCACATACATACGAAGCAGCATCTCGGCCCAGTCCTGGGATTCGGTGCCCCCGGCGCCGGCGTGCACCTCGAGGAAGCAGTCGTTCGCATCCGCCTCGCCCGACAGCAGGCTTTCGAGTTCCAGTTTCGCGGCACGCTCGCGCAATGACTCGAGAACGGTTTCGGCTTCGGCAATAACGGCCTGATCCCCCTCCACCTCGCCAAGCTCGATCAGCTCGAGCTGATCGGCAAGCTCACGCTCAATGGTGCGGCAGGCATTAACCTCGGCCTCGAGCCGGGTGCGTTCCTTGAGGATTTTCTGGGCCTGTTCGGGACGGTCCCACAACGCCGGGTTTTCGGCTTCCCGGGTCAGCGCCTCAAGCCGTTTGAGGGCGTTCTCCCAGTCAAAGATGCCTCCTTAGCAGTTCAAGCGACTGCCGGATCGTTTCTGCCAGTGCTTCGGTTTCGGCACGCATGTTTCCGCCTACCCCGTTCGTTTCTTGAAAAACTAATATAGGCCGCCGGTGCCGTCCGTGGGAACGGTCGGTTCACCGACGCCAGTGCTGCCATCCAGAACCGGCCCCCGCTCCTTCGGCTCGGTGCCGGGCTTGAAGGCTTCGAGAATGACCCGGCGATCACCGGGCCGGGCCGGAAGGCCCGTCTGGGCATTGACCCGCACGAGCTGAATCCCCGGCGGAATCCGGAACGGCACGGCCGGTTTTCGCTTCAGGGTCTCGGCCATGATATCCCGGAAGATGGGCGCCGCCGCGCGCGAGCCGGTTTCCCTGGGGCCCAGGGACCGCGGCACATCGAAGCCGACGAAGACGCCAACGACCAAATCCGGCGAAAAGCCGATGAACCAGGCGTCCAGACTTTCGTTCGTCGTGCCGGTCTTGCCGGCGAGCGGCTTGCGGATGGAGCGCACGATCTGGCCGGTGCCACGTTCGATGACGCCTTCCAGCATGGAGACGACCTGATAGACGGAACCCTGGTCGGCGATGCCTTCGCTCAACGCCGGCAGTTCCGGCACTTCCGAGATCGAAGGCACGCCGTTCGTTTCCTCCTCCGGCGTTTCCTCCTCATCCAGCCAGTGCGTTACCGCGCAGGCCTCGCAGTTGCGGGGATCCTGCCGAAAAATGGTTTTCCCGTGGCGATCCTGAATCCGGTCAATGAAGGACGGATCCAAGCGCTTGCCCCCGTTCACCAGCATCCCATAGGCGTTCGTGAGCCGAAGCAGCGTCGTTTCGCCCGCGCCGAGCGCCATTGACAGGATGGGAGGCATGTCATCGACAATGTCGAACCGTTTCGCAACCTTCACGACGGTTCCCATGCCGATCGTCTGGGCAAGGCGCACCGTCATCAGGTTACGCGACTTCTCGATGCCGAGCCGCATCGTGCTGGGACCATAAAATTTTTCGCCGTAGTTCATCGGCTTCCACTTGCCAAGCCCCGGCCCCTGGTCGATCACGAAGGGCGCGTCGAGAATCAGGCTCGATGGGGTAAAGCCGGCGTTCAGGGCGGCCAGGTAAACGAAAGGCTTGAAGGCGGAGCCCGGCTGGCGAAGCGCCTGGGTCGCGCGGTTGAACTCCGACTTCTCGAAGTCGAATCCGCCGGTCATGGCCAGCACGCGGCCGGTGTGGGGGTCCATGGCGACCAGCCCGCCCTCGATTTCCGGAATCTGGCGAAGCCCGTAGGTGCCAGGCGGCGGCGTGACGCCATCGACCGGATTGCGGTCGGCTTCCACCGCAACGACGTCGCCAACCTCAACGACGTCGGCGGGCTTCTCGACCTTGGGACCCAGATATTCGCCCTCCAGCCACGGCCGAGCCCACTGCATCTTGGCCAGCGGAATCTTGCCAAGCCCCCCGTCCGCAAAGCCGATCCAAGCCGCGTCCGCATCCAGATTCAGCACCATGGCAAGCCGCCATTCGCCAAGCCCTTTCGGCTTCGGCAGGGCGGCCAGCAATTGCGGCCAGGCCGGCCCCGGATCGATCCGGGCGATCGGCCCCCGCCAGCCATGGCGACGGTCGTAATGGATGAGGCCGGCCCGCAGCGTGCGTTCGGCGGTCGCCTGAAGCTTCGGGTCCAGCGTCGTGCGAACGGAAAGCCCGCCATGGTAGAGCGCGTCCTCGCCATAGCGTTCCAGAAGCTCGCGGCGCACTTCCTCGACGAAATAATCGGCCTTGGCGATGTCGGCCGTTCCGCGCTTGCGGGCGACGACAAGGGGGGCTGCCTTCGCCGCCTTCGCCGCCGAGTCGCTGATGAAGTCCTGCGAGGCCATGCGCTCGATCACCCAGTTGCGGCGCGCCTTTGCCGCTTCGGGCTTGTTGATCGGGTGGTAGTTGTTCGGGGCCTTTGGCAGGGCGGCAAGGTAGGCGGCTTCCTCGATCGAAAGCTCGTCCAGGGACTTGTCGTAGTAGTTCAGCGCCGCCGCCGCCACGCCGTAAGAGCCGAAGCCGAGGTAAATCTCGTTCAGGTAAAGCTCGAGGATGCGGTCCTTCGAAAAGGCGTGTTCGATCCGAAAGGCGAGGATGGCTTCCTTGATCTTGCGGTCCAGGCTCAATTCGTTCGTCAGCAGGAAGTTCTTCGCCACCTGCTGGGTGATCGTCGAGGCGCCCTGCGGGCGGCGATTCTGGCCGAGATGGGATAAATTGTCGACCAGCGCGCGGACGACACTTAATACGTCAACGCCGGGATGATCGTAGAAATTCTTGTCCTCGGCCGCAAGGACCGCCTTGATGACGCGTTTCGGAATGGCTTCGACCGGCACGAAGACGCGTTTCTCGACCGCGTATTCGGCAAGCAGTCGTCCGTCGCCGGCGTAGAACCGGGTCACCGTCGGCGGTTCGTAATCGGCCAGTTGCTGATAGTCCGGAAGCCCTCTTCCGAAATAGAAGAAAATTCCAAGCGCAACGGCGAAGCCCAGAAAGGCCACGAACGCGGCAATAACGAGCAGATTAAAGATCGTACGCAGCATCACACACCGAGAACCACCATGCCCGGAAGATGGGAATCGGGAACTTTATCAGAGATCCCGGCCGGCGAAGAATCGATCCGTCGCCTTGACGATGGCGTCCGCCAGACGGGAACGGTGGCCTCCATCCCGCAGAAGCTTTTCTTCCTGACGGTTCGAAAGATAGCCCATTTCCACCAGGACGGAGGGGATATCCGGCGCCTTGAGGACCGCAAATCCGGCCGATCGGCGCGTATTGCGCACCAGGCGCGTGACCTTGCCCATCTCCTTGATCAATAAATAGCAGAAGCTTAGCGACGAATTCAACGAGTCTCGCTGGGCAATGTCGATCAGGATGTCGGCCAGCACCGGGTCCGTGCCCGAAAAATCCATGCCGGCGATGATATCCGCCTTGTTTTCATTGGCGGCCTGGGCGGCGGCCTCCTTGTCGGAGGCCTTCTCGGAAAGCGTGTAGATCGAAGCCCCCATGGTCCGGTGGTTGGGGTGCGAATCGGCGTGCAGCGAGATAAACAGATCGGCCTCGGCCTCGCGGGCCATGGCCACCCGCGAACGCAGGGGAATGAAGATATCCCGGTCCCGGGTCAGCATGGCGCGGTAACGCCCGGTTGCTTCCAGCTTTTGCTTGAGCTTCCTGGCGACGTCCAGGGTCACCCCCTTTTCCTGCAGGCCCGAACCGCTGAGCGCCCCCGGATCGACGCCGCCATGGCCGGGATCGATGACGACGAGCGGCTTGGCGCCATTTTTCGAGGCGGGCGGCGGCACCGGCAACGCCGCAACCTTTGGCGGCGCGGCCTTGTCGCGGGAATGCTCGAACGCTTCCTTGCTGACCGCCTCCAGATCGAGAACAAAGCGGTAGGAATGCTGCCCGATCGGATTAAGCAGAAAGGCCTTCTTCACCGTCACCGGCCGATTGACGTCCAGAACGACGCGGGAGGTGCCGGCCGTGAACAGGCCATAGCGAAAGCCCTGGATCACGCCCTTGCCCTTCTCAAGGGCGTGAGGCGGGATCTGCCAGTTCATTTCCGGCAGATCAATCACGATCCGGTAGGGGTTTGCGAGGGTGAAAATCTGGAATTCGACGCGCTCGGAAAGGTCGAGAACGAAGCGGGTCATCGTGAGGTGCTCGCCGGCCCGCACCCCGAGCACGCTGGGTTCCGCCGCCACCGCGCCCGGCCACCACGCCCCCATCAGCAGGATCAGAAAAGCGATCCGTCGCACCCGCCATCTCGCCATATCTAGAGTTCGACGAATCAATGCCATACCATATCTCGTCATTCTACCGGAATTTCCACGCAAGGAATCGCCGCCGGCACCACCGTGCATCTAAAAAACATAATATATTACAATAGGTTATACAAATGCTTTGGCGAAAGCCCATTGGGCGGCGTATGTTGCCAATTGCGATAGGTCGCAAGCCCGTCTATCCCGATTCGTCGGGACAGGGGCGCGGTTCCCGATCCCTGGCCAAGACATCCCTTTTGTTCCCTTGGCAATCGGTCAACGGCGTCAAGGACTTGTGACAATATATGGAACCCAGAAATCGGCACCCCTTGGTGGGTTGGCCGCTGGACGCGATCCCCGTCCTGACCAGAATGGTTGGTGTTTGACGGGTTAAGAACGCAAGGCGCCGCCGGTTTCGTAGATTTGCCGTTCTGTTTTTCGCCGTCGCACGAGAGGCAGGGCTGGCCCGGAGTTTTTGCCGAATGGCAAGACGGATGCTGATTGGAGCGACCCACCCCGAAGAAACGCGGGTGGTCATCCTCAACAGGAATCGAATCGAAGAATTCGACTTCGAGACCTCCACCAAGAAACAACTCAAAGGAAACATCTACCTCGCGAAGGTGACGCGCGTCGAGCCGTCCCTGCAGGCGGCGTTTGTCGATTACGGCAAGGGACGCCACGGTTTCCTGGCTTTTAGCGAAATTCACCCGGACTACTACCAGATCCCGATTTCCGATCGCCGCGTTCTCCTCGAAGAGGAAGCTGCGATTCACAAATCGGAGGATGCCGAAGTCCGGACCGAACCGGCCGCGGCGGCGACGCCCGAACCGGCGGCCGAATCCGAATCGGAAACGACCGAACCGAACCCCCAGGCCGAGGCCACCACCGCCGACCAACATGAAGAACACGTCGAAACCGTCGGCGGCGACGAGATCGAGGAAGCGGCGCCCCGGCGCCGCCCGATTCGCAGCTACAAGATCCAGGAAGTCATCAAGCGGCGGCAAATCCTGCTGATCCAGGTCATGAAGGAAGAACGCGGCAACAAGGGCGCCGCACTCACCACCTATATTTCACTGGCCGGCCGCTATTGCGTGCTGATGCCGAACACGGCTCGCGGCGGCGGTATCTCCCGCAAGATCACCAGCCAAGGCGACCGCAAGCGGCTGCGCGACATCCTGAAAAGCCTTTCCATCCCGGACGGCATGGGCGTCATCCTACGCACGGCCGGGCTTGAGCGCACGAAAGCGGAAATCCGGCGCGACTTCGACTACCTGCTGCGCATGTGGAACCAGGTTCGGGAACTGACGCTGAAATCGACGGCGCCGGCACTGGTCCACGAAGAAGCGAATCTGATCAAGCGCTCCATCCGCGACCTTTACCGCAAGGACATCGAGGAAATCCTCGTCGACGGAGACGAGGCCTATCGGGTGGCGAAGGACTTCATGCGCATGCTGGCGCCTTCCCATGCAAAATTCGTACAGCCTTACAAGGATCCGAACATTCCGCTCTTTCAGCGCTACCAGATCGAGGCGCAGCTGGACGAAATTCACAGCCCGCGCATCGAACTGAAATCCGGCGGCTACATCATCATCAACCCGACGGAGGCACTCGTCTCTATCGACGTGAACTCCGGCCGGGCCACGAAGGAACGCAACATCGAAGGCACCGCCCTGAAGACGAACCTGGAAGCGGCCGAGGAAATTGCCCGTCAACTGCGCCTACGCGACCTCGGCGGTCTCATCGTCATCGACTTCATCGACATGGAGGAAGGCAAGCACCGCCGTCAGATCGAGCGTTGCCTGAAAGAAGCCATGAAGACGGACCGCGCGCGTATCCGTCTCGGCAAGATCAGCGCCTTCGGACTTCTGGAGATGTCGCGTCAGCGGCTGCGCCCAAGCCTGCTGGAAGCCAGCTCCGAATCCTGTCCCCATTGCGGTGGCACCGGCATCGTCCGCTCGACGGAATCGACGTCGCTGCACGTTCTTCGCGCCATCGAAGAAGAAGGCGGGCGCAAGCGAAGCGCGGAGATCGTCGTTTACGTGCCGACGGACGTAGCGCTTTACCTTCTAAACCAGAAGCGCGAGACCCTGGCGAAACTGGAAGAGCGGTACAGCTTCCGCGTGTTGATCTCCCGCGACGATTCCCTGATCCCGCCGGACTTCCGGATGGAACGCGAAAAATCCCAGACCGGCGAAAGGGTGGAAGTCCGCCCCGAAGCCGACAAGGCGGAAAGCGGGAAGGAAGGCCGCCGGTCGCGGCACCGCCGGAAGGCGGAAGAAAAAACGGCGGAGGACACCCCCGTCGAGGCCGCGCAGGACGCGTCCGAAACCACCACGACCGCGCCCACGGAAGAGGGCGAGCCTCCCCGCAAGCGCCGCCGCCGTGGCCGCCGGGGCGGACGCCGCCGGGGCCGGGGAAAGGCTGCCAGCGAGGAAAACGCGACGCCGGCGCAAAGCTCTGCGCCCGCCGAGGAAAAAACCGAAACGGCGGAAACGGAAAAGCCAGAGAAGAAGCCGCGACGCCGCCACCGGGGACGCCGCAAGGCCGCGGCCCCAACGGAAGCAGCCGCCACGTCCGAGACGTCCGGGGAATCTGGGGAATCCGCAGTGTCTGCGGAGCCTGCGGCAACGGCCGAAGAACCCCCGGTTACCGCCGAGGCGCCGACCAACTGATCAGTGTTGCCAGGCCATAAGCCGGCGGGCGGCTTCCGCGATCGTCGCGTGGGAGCCGGCAAAGGAAAAGCGGATATACCGGTTGCCCTCGACGGGATCGAAATCGATCCCCGGCGTCGCCGCCACGCCGGTTTCCGCCAGCATGCGGCGACAGAAATTCTCGCTGTCGTCCGAAAATTGCGAAACGTCCACGTAAAGGTAAAACGCGCCATCCGCCGGCGCGATCTTATCGAAGCCCGCTTTCGGCAACGCCTCCAGAAGCAGGTCGCGGTTCTTCGCGTAAGCCGCGACGTGGGCATCTAGCTCCTGCGTGCAGTCAAACACGCATTGCGCGCCGTGCTGGGACAGCGTCGGCGGCGAGATAAAAAGGTTCTGGGCCAGGCATTCGATTGAGCGCAGAAGCGATTCCGGCACTGCCATCCAGCCGATGCGCCATCCCGTCATCGAAAAATATTTCGAGAAGCTGTTGACGACGATGGCTTCCGGATCGAAGGCAAGTGCGGTGGTGGCGGCCTTGCCATAGGTGATGCCGTGATAGATCTCGTCCGAAAGAAGCCGGATGCCGTGCTCCCTGCAATGGGCCGCCAGCCGTCCGAGTTCGTCACTTCCCAGCATCGTGCCGGTCGGATTCGAAGGACTGGCGACGATCAGCCCGTCAAGACCGCCCTCATGAGCTTCGAGCAGATCGACGGTGGGCTGAAAACGGTTTTCCAGGGATGTGCGGATCGGCACCGGCTCGAGGTCGAGGGCAACCAGGATGTTGCGGTAAGCCGGATAGCTGGGCTCGGCGATGCCGATCCGGTCCCCCGGCTCGAACGCGCTTAAGAAGCCAAGCACGAAACCGCCGGAGGCGCCCGTCGTCACGACGATGCGCGCCGGCGCCAGATCGAGGCCGTATCGGGTGCCGTAATAGGCCGCGATCCGCTCGCGCAACGCGGGCAGACCCAGCGCTTCCGTATAACCGAGCGGTTCGGCAACCAGCGCCGCCCTCGCCGCCTCGATCACCGGTTCCGGCGCGCCGGTGCCGGGCTGGCCGACCTCCAGGTGCAGGACGCTTTCGCCCGTCGCTTCCCGTTCGTTGGCGGCGCGCAGCACGTCCATCACGATGAAGGGCGGAATGGCCCCCCGCTTGGCGACCTTTAAGACCACGTTGCGACCGTCATTCCTTCGTCCGAAGACCGAAACCAAAGCCACGCGGTTCGTTCTCGACCTCGCAGTTTTCCGGACCCAGCCGCACCCCTTCGGTACAGGAAATTGCGTTCTCGCGGCCCAGCGTCTCGATGGCTACGACACGGTGTTCCTTCTC
>JAGWAR010000020.1:0-25334 GCA_021296325.1 Alphaproteobacteria bacterium | reverse complement strand
ATCCAGCGGGTCCGCTCCCTGCGTTTCCAACAGGGCGAACTCCTGCGGTTCCTTTTTTTCCGAAAGGCGCGTCTTGCCCACGTCACGCATCACCAGAACCGGGGCAAGGGCAACGTCATGGCCGGATTCGGTCGGTGCGGCAAAAAAGATGCCGGTGCCGGGGACGATTGCGGCCGTGCCAAAAGGACGGTTCATCGTATGGGAACAGGTGATGGCCAGCCCCTTGCGGTCGACGATCGCATAGCTTGTCGTTGCCTGATTGTCCGGGAAAGCGACCGGCGCAAAGGACAGTTGTTCGACCGGTGTATGCTTTTGCGGGTCGAAATCGTCCATCCACCCTTGCCGGTTGCCTTTCGTATTCGCGCCGGCAAAGGCACGCATGGCGATTTCGGCAAACAGGTGCGCCTTTTCTTCCGCCGAGGCCGATTTGTACCGATCTTCCCGCGTCAGCATTTCCCACATTCGGACGATGATGCGCCCGCCCGTGCTGCCGGCTGTATAAAGCGTGTCCTCCCCGTATTTGACGGCAAGCGGCGGCCGCCATTTGGCGCGAAAGTTGTCGAGCCCGGCATGGTCGACCGCGCCCCCCCGAGCCGCCGATTCGCCCGTCAGTTTTCTGGCCAGCGTGCCGCGGTAAAACGCGCTGGGACCGAGCGTGCGGATGTATTTGAGCGTGCTGGCAAGCTCGAACTGATGAAGCCGGTCGCCTTCCGCCAGGACCGTGCCCTCGTAATTCGCAAACAGGTGGCGGCTTTCCATGCTGGAAAGCAACCGGCCACTGTGCTTCGCGAGCTCTTCCGCCAGCGCCTTGGAAACGCGAATGCCGTTCTTCGCGTATTCCTCCGCTGGCGTAATGAGATCGGCCCAGTCCTTTTCCCGGAACCGCAAATGCAGGGCCGCCATTCCACCGACATTGCCGGGCACCAGGCCGGCCTGGGAATCACTGGTGCTGGCCAGCGGCTGCAGGAAGTCCAGGACGGCGACCTGCTGGTTTTCCCAATCGTGAACGACGCAGACACCGCCACCGCCGAGACTGGCCGCCGAGGGGTAGGTCACGGCAAGAGAGAAATAAAGGGCGACGGCAGCATCGGCGGCGGTGCCGCCGGATGCGAGCACGTTTCTCGCCGCAAGCGCGGCAAGGGGTTCGTCCGCAACGACGGCGCCAAAGAAACCGTCCTCGTTGCTTGCGGCAAGGCGCGGGGTTGCCACGTCCCTTGCCGCTTCTTTCGGCTTCTCGAACTGGGCCAGCCATTCCGGCGTTTCGCCGCTTCCAAAATCGCAGGCGCCAAGCGCCAAAAGACCCAGAACCGGCAGAAGAATGCCATATTGACGCAGCCCATGGGCCCACCTACGTTGAGGACTGGGGGCTGGAGTTTGTAGATTGTTTTTTCGTTTCATCCGCCTCGTTACCGCGATTCTATGCGTTGCCGGCCTGTGGGCCCAGGAGGCTCATGCGCAGCAGCGCATTAGCCTTATCCGTGACGCCGAAATCGAAACTATCATCCGCCATTGGGCCACGCCACTGTTCCAAGCGGCGAAGCTGGACCCGTCGGGCATCGGCATCCACCTGGTCGGCGATAAAAGCCTGAACGCCTTCGTCGCCGGCGGGCAACACCTCTTTATTAATACGGGGTTGCTCATGCGAGCCGAAAACCCCGGCCAGGTGATCGGGGTCATCGCCCATGAAACCGGCCATATCGCGGGCGGCCACCTGATTCGCGGCCAAGAGGCGCTGCGCAACGCCTCGACCCAGATGCTGCTTGCCGCCATTCTCGGCGTTGCCGTTGGCGTTGCGGGTGGCGGCGGCGATGCGGCGATGGCTATCCTTTCGGGTGGAAGCGGGGTTGCGACCAGCCAATTCCTGCATTTCAGCCGTGGCCAGGAAGCGGCGGCCGACCAAGCCGGTCTTTCCTATCTCGAAACGACGCAAACCTCGGCGCAGGGACTTCTCGAATTCCTGGAGGTTCTGCAGCAACAGGACATGCTGCATTCGGACCGGCAGGACGCCTACATGCGAACTCATCCCTTGACGCGCAGCCGGGTTGATTTCGTCCGCCAGCATGTTGATCGCTCCCCTTATTCCAAAACGCCGCCCTCGAAAGAGACCGCGCGCGATTTTCAGCGCATTCAGGCAAAGCTGGTCGGTTTTACGGAACCTTTCCGGACCGTCCTGCAACGCTACCCGAACAGCGATACCAGCATGGAAGCCCGCTATGCCCGCGCCATCGCCTATTACCAGCGGGACGACCTCGAGCGGGCCTTGCCGCTGGTCGACGACCTGATCCAGGAAGAACCGGCCAACGCCTATTTCCACGAACTGCGTGGTCAGATGCTGTTCGAAAACGGGCGCATCGCGGAATCGCTGCCGTCTTACGAGCAGTCCGTCCGCCTGCAGCCGAAATCCATTCTTCTGCGCGTGGGACTTGCCCGCGCGCAACTTGAGACGATGGACCCCGCGCAGAACCGGCCGGCCATGGAACACCTCCATTACGCCGTCGGACAGGAACGGGATAATCCGCAGGTCTGGCACCTGCTTGCCATCGGTTACGGCCGCGAGCAATCCTACGGCATGAGCGCGCTAGCCCTTGCCGAGAAGGCGATCACCGTCGGCGACGAGGGCATGGCCGCCCAGCAGGCTACCCGTGCCCAGAAGCTTCTGCCGAAAGGATCGCCCGGATGGGTCCGGGCCCAGGACATCAAGATCATCACGAAGGGCCGGCCATAGCGGATGAACCCGGGGCGCAGAAAGAACGGCGATGCCGGCGCGAACGAAAGTCCGCAGGTTCGCCGCCTTCTGCGATTGCCGGCCTGGTGTCTGGCCGCCTTCCTGTTGCTTCTGCTGGCCGCTTGCGAATCGGGGTCCGACCTGCCCAACCCGGAACCGGCCTTCGCCAGGGTCGGCCTCGCCGGAGATTGGATCGCCGCCGGCGGCCCGGAAATCGTCTTCATGGACAAGGCCGGCATTCCCGCCCTGAAAGTGGCCGCCGCCTCCGGGCACAGCTTCGTCGGCCGCCGCCTTGATGCGTCCCTGATCGCCGGGCCCTATCTGCGTTGGGCCTGGTACCTGGAAACGACCTTCCACGCCTCCGGCCACCACCTTTCCGATGCGACGGCGCCGCCGCGCAATCCGCTTCGCTTGCGGATCGCCTTCCGTGGCGGCCCGCGCGAGCCGGAAAGCGTGCCCGCCTCCCCCTGGACGGCGTCCGGCGTGCCCGCCCACGACCGCCTACTCGACCTGATCTGGGACTGGCAGGCCGCCTCCCTTACCCAGGGCGGCGACTGGCGCCCCGTCGAGGTGGCCGCACCAGGCGCCGGAGCCCTGCGCCCAAGCTGTTCGGTGCCCTGCGTTCCCATTCAGAAACGGCTGGAAGACACCGACCAATGGTGGCTGGAGGCGGCCGATCTTGAAAAAATCTATCGGCAATTCTGGCCGGAGGACCACCTGAAGGAGGTCCGCGTCGTTTTCGTAGCGCTTGTACTGGAGCCGTCACCGGTACCGATAACGGGCTATTTGGCCGACCTCGACTTTCGCCGCTAGGCCGTTTCGACTTATCTAGATGTAGTAGTCCTTCAACGGCGGCAGGCCGTTGAACCCGACGGTGGAATAGGTCGTCGTATAGGCACCGGCCGCAAAGATTTCGACGCGATCCCCGATGGCGAGGTCGAGAGGCAGTTTGTAGCCGGCCTTCTCGTAAAGCACGTCGACCCCATCGCAGGTCGGCCCCGCCAGAATGACCGGTCCGGCCGGCCCGCCGTCATGGGGCGTGCGAATGACGTATTCGATGGCTTCGTCCATCGTCTCGGCCAGCCCGCTGAACTTTCCGACGTCGAGATAGACCCACCGCACCTCATCCTTCGCGGACTTTTTTGCGATCAACACCACTTCGCTTTGGATGATTCCGGCTTCCGCCACGATGTAGCGGCCGGGCTCGATCAGGAGTTCCGGCAGGCCTTCCGGAAAGTGGCGCGCCAGGGATTCCTGCATTTCTTGCGTGTACCGCTCGATCGGCGGGACTTCCGTGCGGTAGTGCGCCGGCAGGCCGCCACCCAGGTTGAGCATCTTCAGGGTAATTCCGTCGGCGCGCAGCCGGTCGAAAAACTGTTTCGATTTTTCGATCGCGGCATCCCACTGTTCGGGTTTCGTCTGCTGCGAGCCCACGTGAAACATCATGCCATAGGGATCGACGCCAAGCCCGCCTGCCCGGCGCATCAGATCGCAGGCCATGTCGAAATCGCAGCCGAATTTGCGCGTCAGCGGCCAATCGGCGCCGCTTTCCGAGACCCGGATCCGGCAACAGACCCTTGACCCCGGAGCGGCCTCGGCAATCTTTTCGAGTTCCGCCTGGCTGTCAAAGGCGAACAGACGCACGCCAAGCGCATAGGCGGCGGCAATTTCCGAGCGTTTCTTGATCGTGCTGCCGTAGGAAATGCGCTCGGGCCGGCCGCCGGCATCAAGCGCCGAGCGGATTTCCGTAACGCTTGCCGCATCGAAACCGGCACCCAGGCCGGCCAGCACCGATAGAACCTCTGGCGCCGGGTTCGCCTTCACCGCGTAATAGATGCCGACCCCGGGCAGCAACGCCGCCAGCGCGCGGTATTTCCCGGCAACAACGTCGAGGTCCACCACGAGGCAGGGCAAGTCCGGCCGTTGTTCCGCCAGAAAGCGGAAGATTTTCTCCGACATAAACCGTCTCGCAATTCAAAAAGCGGCAGCGGACGGCTTTTAATGAAATTGTACCGGGATGCCAAGCAGGAATTCTGGCGGCGAGGCAAGCTAGAAGTGCAAGGCGAGATAGCGGATGCCGATGATGACGCCGGCGCCGAATATGACGATGCCGGTGGCCTTCAGAAAAACCATGAGCATGGCGCCCTGGAAATTTTTCTTCTTTGTCTTCTGGGCCTGTGCCCGGGCCGCCTGCTTCTTCTCGATTTTCTTCTTGGCGTCTCTGGCCTGCACTTCCGTACGCACTCGTTTCTTGCGCTCAAGCGCATCCGCGTTTTCGTCGTCGATCTTGCTGCCGCGGTAAATGGTGCGTGAATTCACGCGCTGCGTTCCTTCGTCGAAGCTCTCTTCGATGACCCGGACAGCGCTGTAACGCTTGCCTTCGTCGATCCGCCTCGCTTCCGATAACGCAAGATCACGGCTGTCGAAAATCGAATCGATTTTCCACTCGCCTCCTACAAAGGTGTGAATTTCGTAACTGACGATCATGCAGCGTGACCCAAGTAACTACTTCTATTTCGATTTTGGATTTTTTAGGTAGTTTGCTCCACCAAGAATCAATGAAATGGTTTCGTTGTTGTCGCTCAACGGCAACAGGATGCTTCGACACAGCACGCCTTCGCCATTGTCGCTTTTAAAGCTGTTTCCATAGGAAATGGGCACGCCCTTGCGCTGAATCTCGCTTATGTAAGAAGTCGCAACGTCAAGCAGGCTGTCCTTGCGAATCTCGGAAACGCGAAGGTTCACACAGGGCGCGCCATAGCATTCGATGATCTCTTCGCCGACGTAACGCAAAAGCGGATCGTCCGCATTTTCACTGACGTCGAGCACAAAGCAGAAAGGCCACATATCGGCGATGTCATCCGACCGGACGTCGTTCAGCGAAGGGTAATTCCGGTCACCCGTAATTCCGCGCCAGTAATCCAGCAAGCGGAGAACGAGCCGGCGTTCCTTGCCGGGCCGGCGTTCCGGCACCGCCTCTTCCAGTGACTCTTCCGGGAGCTTCATTACTTCCGCCACCTGTCCTCCTCTCCTGCCGGCTTAACCATCCTGCATGCCATGGCCAATGATGGCCGATTGCTTGCGGATCGCAGAGGCACCCAAAGGTCGCAATTGGCGTATTTATGGGGCTTCCATGATTAAGAATCCGTAAAATCGGACGGTCGAAAGGCCCTGAAAAGGCCAAAAATTCCGGGATTAGGGTTAAATCAGACCACCCAGAGGCGAGGACGGGTCTGCATAGCGCTTCTTCGGCATGCGGCCGGCGAGATAGGCCAGGCGGCCGGATTCGACGGCCAGCCGCATGGCATATGCCATACGCAGGGGGTCCTTGGCCTCGGCGATCGCTGTGTTCATGAGGACCCCGTCACAGCCGAGTTCCATGGCGATTGCCGCATCGGAGGCCGTGCCGACGCCGGCATCGACCAGGACGGGAACCCGGGACTGTTCATTGATCAGGCACAGATTCACCCGGTTCTGGATGCCAAGCCCGGAACCGATGGGGGCGGCCAGCGGCATGATGGCGGCGCACCCGATCGCTTCGAGGCGCTTGGCCATGACCGGATCGTCGCTGCAATAGGCCAGCACCTGAAACCCTTCCTTCACCAGGGTCTCCGCCGCCGCAAGCGTTTCCAGCATGTCCGGATAAAGCGTCTTCTTGTCGCCAAGCACCTCGAGCTTCACCATCTCCCATCCGCCCGCCTCTCGCGCCAGGCGAAGGGTGCGAACGGCTTCATCCGCCGTGTAACAGCCAGCCGTGTTCGGAAGGTAGGTGTATTTCTTCGGGTTCACGTAATCGACCAGTCGCGGCGAAGAGGCGTCGGAAAGGTTGACGCGCCGGACAGCGACCGTGACGATTTCGGCGCCCGACGCTTCGATGGCCGCCGCTGTTTCTTCAAAATTCCGGTATTTGCCGGTACCGACAAGAAGCCGGGACGTAAACCGGCGGCCGGCGATGTCGAAGTCGTCTTTTTCTTCGACGGTGACGGCGCGGTTGACCGCTTCGTCGGTTCCGCCGCCGATGAAGTGCACGATTTCGAGCTGGTCGCCATCGGCAACCATTGTGTCGTCATAGGCCGAACGGGGTACGACGACCAAATTGCGCTCGATCGCCACCTTGCGGCGGTCGAGCGCAAGCCGCTCGAGCAGGCCCGCCACGCTCAAGGGTGCATCAAAGCGATGCGCCTCGCCGTTCACCGTAACTTTCAGCGGAAAATTCGCGTCCATACCTTCCATTCCCCGGACCGGCCCTAAACCGAATATGGCGCGCCTTTCGGCCCGCTTCAACAAACAAGCCCCGAAAGCCATATTCGGTAGCCACCAGAAGGCATTGCGCCTTTTGGCCCGCGTGCTATAACCCCCTCAGCACAAGAATGGAAACGTGGAAGGCGTTGCAATGCCCTCCCCCATCCTGATCCTCAACGGACCGAATCTCAACTTGTTGGGGGAACGGGAACCGGAAATTTATGGAACGGAGACGCTGGCCGATATCGCAGCCGCGGTCGAAACGGCCGCCGATGCGTTGGGCCTTAACGTCGAGTTTCGGCAAACGAACGCCGAGGCCGAGCTCGTCACCTGGATTCAGGAAGCGCGTGGGAAATATGCCGGTATCGTTCTCAATGCGGGCGCTTTTACCCATACTTCCGTTGCCATATACGATGCTCTGCTTCTCTGCGAGCAGCCGGTGATCGAGGTGCATTTGTCGAACATTTTTCGCCGTGAACCGTTTCGTCATCACTCCTACGTTGCCCCGGCAGCGCAGGGGTTGATTTGTGGTTTTGGCGGCCACGGATATGTGCTTGCATTACAGGCAATGGCAAGGATTCTGGATTCGGATGCGAAGAAATAAACACGGAATCAATCCTGAAATCGTTCGTGAACTCGTCGCCCTTATGGACGAGCACGGGCTTTCGGAACTCGAATACGGCACCAGCGACTGGCATGCCCGGGTCGCGCGAGGAAACGCCGGCAAGGCCGCAAAGGGTGACGCCCAGAGCGCGGCGGAGCCGACCAGCAGCCAGTCTCCCGCCCCGCCCGGGGCCGTGACGTCCCCGATTGTCGGGGTTGCCTTCCTTTCTCCCGAACCCGGGGCACCGAATTTTGTTAACGTAGGAGACACGGTAAAAGAAGGAGAGACCCTCCTGCTTATCGAAGCCATGAAGACGTTCAATCAGATCCGCGCGCCCAAGGCCGGCAAGGTTGCGCAGATCCTGATTACGAACGGCCAGGCCGTCGAGTACGGCGAAGTTCTGGTCGTGCTTGAATAGCTCCTAACCCATGTTTGAAAAAATTCTGATCGCCAATCGCGGAGAGATCGCCCTCCGCATCCTTCGTGCCTGTCACGAGATGGGAATCCAGACCGTGGCGGTGCATTCGACGGCGGATGCGGACGCGATGCATGTGCGGCTTGCCGACGAAAGCGTCTGCATTGGCGCCGCGCCGCCGCGAGCCAGCTACATGAACATCCCGGCGATCCTTTCGGCTGCCTCCCTTACCAACGCCTCCGCCATCCACCCCGGTTACGGCTTTCTCTCCGAAAATCCTAATTTTGCGGAAATCATCGAGGAACACGGCTTCACTTTCATCGGCCCGACGCCGGAACATATCCGCACGATGGGAGACAAGCTGGCCGCCAAGGCGGTCCTGAGCGGTCTTGGAATTCCCGTCGTCCCCGGCTCCGACGAGGCCATCGAGGACATCGCCGAGGACATCGGCTACCCCGTCCTGGTAAAGGCGGCCCACGGCGGCGGCGGGCGGGGCATGCAGATCGTCACCGCGCCTAAGGATTTGGGCGCCGCCCTCGCTATGGCCCGCACGGAAGCCCAAAATCATTTCAAGAACGGGGCGGTCTATCTTGAAAAATACCTGATGACGCCCCGCCACATTGAAATCCAGATCCTCGCCGACACCCATGGCAACGTCGTCCATTTCGGCGAGCGGGATTGTTCGATCCAGCGCCGCCACCAGAAATTGCTGGAAGAAGGTCCCTCGCCCGCCCTCAACGCCGACGAACGCTCGGAAATCGGCGCCATGGTTACGGCCGCGATCGCCTCTCTCGGTTACCGCGGTGTCGGCACGCTGGAGTTTCTATACGCGGACGGCAAGTTCTATTTCATGGAGATGAACACTCGCCTGCAAGTCGAACATCCGGTCACCGAGATGCTTTCCAACGTCGACTTGGTGCGCGAACAGATCCGGGTCGCCGCCGGTGCTGCGCTCGGTTACCGTCAGAACGACGTCCACCTTCAGGGGCACGCTATCGAATGCCGGGTTACGGCCGAAAACCCGATGACGTTCATCCCCTCCCAGGGGCGCATCACCGACTACCACCCGCCCGGCGGTCTGGGCGTGCGGATCGATTCCGCTCTTTATTCCGGCTATGAGATTCCACCCTACTACGACAGCCTGATCGCCAAGCTGATCGTCTATGGCCGCAACCGGCCCGAGGCGCTCATGCGCCTGCGCCGCGCGCTGGACGAATACGTTATCGGTGGCATCGAAACGACCATTCCGCTTTTCCAGAGCCTGGTCGCCAACAAGGACTTCGTGAACGGCACCTACGACGTCCACTGGCTTGAACGTTTTGTTGACGTCGAGGAGCAGCGTGCAAAAATCCGGGCATGACGATTCAGCCGGAACTGCTTCTGGAGACCTACGCCGCCGGTATCTTTCCCATGGCGGAACGTCGCGATTCGCCCGACCTTTTCTGGGTGGACCCGGAGCTTCGCGGGATTCTGCCGCTGGACGGCTTTCACGTACCCCAGCGGCTGCGGCGGACCCTGCAGAAGGGACCGTTTCACGTCACCTGCGATAGGGCGTTCGAGGCCGTCATCCAGGCCTGTGCCGAACCTTCGCCCGAACGGCCGGACAGTTGGATCAACGACGCCATCATCGAAACCTACTGCGCCCTTCACCGGAAAGGCCACGCCCACAGCGTCGAATGCTGGCACGGCGAGGCACTGGCCGGCGGGCTTTACGGGGTCGCCCTGGGCGGCGCTTTCTTCGGGGAGAGCATGTTCAGCCGGGAAAAGGACGCCAGCAAGGTTGCCCTCGTCCACCTGGTCGAACGGCTCAAGGCCGGTGGCTTCACCCTGCTGGACATCCAGTTCGTCACCGACCATCTGCGTCAATTCGGGGCGGTGGAAATCCCCCGCGACGTCTTTCACGAACGCCTCAAGGAAGCCCTGAAAGGCAAAGGTCGGTTTCACCCGGAGCCGGCCCGAAGCGGCTAGTTCTCCAGGCAATCGAGCACCCAGATGTCGTAGACGGGGTGCTCCAGGGCGGAAAGCGCCGGACTTGAGGCGAACATCCAGCCGCGGAACAGCTTCACCGGCCCCTCGTCCGGGCGAATGTCCCGGATGACGAGGTAGGCGGTGCTTTCCGGCAGCTCCTCCGGCGGCTTCTTGTCACAGGCCAGCGCCGTGATCTCGAGGGATCCAAAACGGACCACCTTGTCGAAGGGCGCCTCGATCGTCGAGACGCGGGCGGTTGTCTTGTCGAGCCCCTGTAGCAGGACGCCACGCGCGGCTAGCGCGGCGTTCGGTGCAAGCGCCAGGCTCAGGCAAAGAAGGCCGATGGCGTGGGGCCTGGTTAAGAACATGCCGCAGAATTCTCGTATAATATATTGATTTATAATATTAAATAAACTGGCCCACCCTGGCGAGCTGCCGGTTTTTGAAAGTCGGCCGGCGCGGACGGCCTAGTCGCTTCCCTGCTGGGAAATGCGCGAAATCGCCTCGCCGATGATCCGTTCCAGGCCATAGGCCATCTGGGTAATGAAGATCTCGTCGCCGGGCTCGAGGTAGGAATCGTCCCCACCGGGGTGCAGGGCCAGGTATTTGCCGCCCAGCAGGCTCTCGGCGACCACCTCGGCAATCGTATCGGAAGAAAGCTGGATTCCGTTCTCCACGTTCCAGCGGACGATCGCCTGGTTGGTCTCTTCGTCCAGCGTCTGGGTCAGCACCGTGCCGATCTTGATGCCGCTGATCTTGACGTCGTCGCCCGGCTGCAGGCCGTCCATGCGGTCGAAGGCGCCCCAAAGCTCGTAATAGCCGGTGGTCTGGATGGTTGCACCCGTGTACCGGTAGGCAAAAAGCACGAACAGGGCCGCCACGATCAGCACGACGCCGCCCATCACCGTTTCCACCACGTTTCTGCGCATCAATCTCCCCTCTTTCCCTGTCCGGGCCCTAGTTGGGCCGCCAGGCTTCGTAATCCTCCGGCGCGCCGGCGCCCTTTTCGATGGCCCCGGGCGGATGATAGGCCCCGGACGTGCCGGTCAGATTCGGCACATGCTCCTTCTGCCAGGCGGCCCGCGCAGCCGATTTCTCGAAGGGCGGCTCGGTGATCGTATGGCTGAGCCAGGCGTGCCACATCGGAGGCACCTTCGAGCCCTCGACCGTTCCCTTGTATACCACCCAGCGGCGTTCGCGTCGCAGGTTGCCGCGCTTGTTCATTCGGTAATAGCGGTTGCCGAATTCGTCCTTGCCGACGAAGCGACCGCAAAAAATCGTAAGAAGCCACGTTCCGAATGTCATCATCGGGGATTCCGTCTTAAGGCAACGCACCAAGTCATGAAGGCCGAGAATATATGGCATCGGATGCTCTGGCCGTCCAGTCCCCCACCGTCTCGGCCGGCGTCTTCCTTCGGCGCGGCAAGGCGATTTTAGCGCGGCGAATCCCTGTCTTCTTGTGTTTGTTCGTTTTTCACTTGCGAATTCCACAAGATATAGTATTTTCGGCAATCCTTGGGGGGCTCGCCTTAAATTTCTACAAGATGTAGTATTTACCATACCCCTCGTAACGGTTGGGGAAGTCATGCAGATTCTGCGGCGATACACGACGAAAGGAACCTCCCCTTATGCGGGTGTCGCCTTCCGAAAGACGACGAGTGAAATCCGCAACCCGGATGGTTCCATCGTCTTTCAGCTCGACGGCGTCGAGGTTCCGGAAAGTTGGTCGCAGGTTGCCTGCGACATCATCGCCCAAAAATATTTTCGCAAGGCCGGCGTTCCGGCGCGGCTAAAAGCCGTGCCGGAAGAAGGTCTGCCGGAATGGCTGTGGCGCCACGAGGCGGACAAGGAGGCCCTCGCCGACCTGCCCTCGAATCAGCGCTATGGCGGCGAAACGTCCGTCTGTCAGGTCGTTGACCGGCTGGCCGGTACCTGGACCTACTGGGGATGGAAGGGTGGCTATTTCGATTCGGAGGCTGACGCGGAAGCCTATTTCGACGAGATGCGCCACATGCTGTGTCTTCAGATGGGCGCGCCGAATTCGCCGCAATGGTTCAACACGGGCCTTTACTGGGCCTATGGAATCGACGGCCCGGCCCAGGGGCATTACTACGTCGACTTCGAGACCGGCGAGCTGACCGCGTCGACGTCGGCTTACGTCCATCCGCAACCGCACGCCTGCTTCATCCAGAGCGTCGCCGACGATCTCGTCAATGACGGTGGCATCATGGACCTCTGGGTGCGGGAAGCGCGGCTTTTCAAATACGGGTCCGGCACCGGCAGCAATTTCTCGAAACTGCGTGGCGAGGACGAAGCGTTGTCCGGTGGCGGCAAGTCCTCCGGCCTGATGAGCTTCCTGAAGATCGGTGACCGCGCGGCGGGCGCCATCAAGTCCGGGGGCACGACCCGGCGGGCCGCCAAAATGGTGACGGTGGACATCGACCACCCGGACATTGAGGCCTACATCAACTGGAAGGTGAAGGAAGAGCAGAAGGTGGCCGCCCTCGTCGCCGGCTCGAAGCTCTGCAACCGGCACCTGAACGCGATCATTCGCGCCTGCGCCATGGACCCCGACGTCGGCGACGTCCGGTTCGACCCCAAGGCCAACCGGCGCCTACGCGAAGCGATCCGGGAGGCCCGCAAGGCGCTTATTCCGGACAACTACATCCAGCGCGTTGTTCACTTCGCAAAGCAGGGCTACACGGAAATCCGGTTCGAGACTTACGACACGGACTGGCAGTCCGACGCCTATACGACGGTGTCGGGACAGAATTCGAACAATTCCGTCCGCCTGACGAACGCCTTCATGGAGCAGGTGCTGGCCGACGGCGAATGGCACCTTATCCGGCGAACGGACGGGGAATGCCACAAGACCATCCGCGCCGGCGAGCTTTGGGAACAGATTGCCGGCGCCGCCTGGTCCTGCGCCGATCCGGGCGTGCAGTTCGACACCACGATCAACGATTGGCACACCTGCCCGGCGAGCGGGCGCATCAACGCCTCGAACCCGTGCTCGGAATACATGTTCCTGGACGACACGGCGTGCAACCTGGCCTCGCTCAACCTGATGACCTTCCGCCTGGAAAGCGGCGGGTTCGATATCGATTCCTTCGCCCACGCCGTGCGGCTCTGGACGATCGCCCTTGAGATCTCCGTCCTGATGGCACAGTTCCCCTCGAAGGAAATCGCCCAGCTTTCCTACGAATACCGGACGCTTGGCTTGGGCTACGCCAATCTCGGCGGCCTGTTGATGGCGAATGGCATCGCCTATGACAGCGAGGAAGGGCGTTCCACGTGCGCCGCCGTCAGCGCCATGCTGACCGGCGTTTCCTACGCCACCTCCGCTGAAATGGCGGCCGAGCTTGGTCCTTTCCCGCGCTTCCCGGAAAATTCCGAGGAAATGCTGCGGGTCATACGCAACCACCGCCGCGCCGCCCATGGCGAGGAGGACGGCTACGAACATCTCGCCGTCAAGCCCGTGCCCCTGAAGGCGGAAGCTTGCCCGGAGCCGGCGCTGGTTGAGGCATCCCGCAGGGCCTGGGACCGGGCGCTCGAGCTTGGTATGCAATACGGCTACCGCAACGCGCAGGCCAGCGTCGTTGCGCCGACCGGCACCATCGGCCTGGTCATGGACTGCGATACGACCGGCATCGAGCCGGATTTCGCCATCGTCAAGTTCAAGAAGCTGGCCGGCGGAGGTTATTTCAAGATCATCAATCGCACGGTGCCGGTAGCGTTGCGTACGCTCGGCTATTCGGAAGATGCAATCGAAGGCATGGTGCGCTACGCCATCGGTCGCGGCAGCCTGAAGAACGCGCCCGCCATCAATTCGGAAAGCCTGCGCGCCAAGGGCTTTACCGAGGGCGTGCTTGCCAGTCTGGAAAAGGCGCTGGCGAGCGCCTTCGACATCAAATTCGCCTTCAATAAATGGACGCTTGGCGAGGAATTCTGCCGTTCCGTCCTTGGGTTCGAGAACGATCAGCTGAACGACCCGGCCTTCGAATTGCTGGCCGCCCTCGGCTTCACCCGCAAAGAGGTCGACGCCGCGAATGTGCATTGCTGTGGGGCGATGACCCTGGAAGGCGCGCCGGGGTTGAAGGAAGCGCACTTTCCCATCTTCGACTGCGCCTCGCCTTGCGGCCGGTTGAGCAAGCGCTGCCTTTCCGTCGAAAGCCACATTCGGATGATGGCCGCTTCCCAGCCTTTCATCTCGGGCGCGATTTCGAAGACAATCAACATGCCGAATTCGGCCAGCGTCGAGGATTGCAAGGACGCCTACCTCCTTTCCTGGCGGCTGGGGCTGAAGGCGAACGCGCTTTACCGCGACGGCTCGAAGCTGTCTCAGCCTCTGAACACGGCCATCTTCGAGGACCTCGAGGACGAGGAAGAGGCCGCCGAAAGCCGGATCGAGGCCATGACGGCGGCCGCCATACCGGCCAAAGCCGCCGCGCTCGCCGAACAGATGGCCGAGCGGGTGGCGGAGCGTTCGAAACGGGCCCGCCTTCCCCAGCGGCGCAAGGGCTACACCCAAAAGGCGCTGGTCGGCGGCCACAAGGTCTATTTGCGGACCGGGGAATACGAGGACGGCGCCCTTGGCGAAATCTTTATCGACATGCACAAGGAAGGCGCAGCCTTCCGCAGCCTGATGAACAATTTCGCGATCGCCATCTCGATCGGCCTGCAATACGGCGTGCCCCTGGAAGAATTCGTCGAAGCCTTCACCTTCACCCGATTCGAGCCGTCCGGCCCCGTCGAGGGGAACGAGGCGATCAAGATGGCGACCTCAATTCTGGATTACGTCTTCCGGGAACTGGCCGTTTCCTATCTCAGCCGCAACGATCTGGCCCATGCAAACCCGGAAGATTTGATGCCGGACAGCCTCGGCATCGGAGATGCGGAAGGCGATCTGGCGCCGGACGCTTCCCCGCCAGACGTTCCCACCGTCGCCCGGATCGCAAGCCGCGGCTATCTACGCAAGAATCTCTACGTCCTCAAAGGCGGACGCAATGGCGGTCAGCCAAACGCGAAAACGGCGCAAGCAAAGAAACAAGTCGAGGCAACTTCTGCCGTGTCGGCCCAGGGCGGGTCCACCGCGGTAACGGAAATCACCACCACACAAGTCGCGGTCGACGTAGCGCCAATCGTCGAAGCGCGACTCAAAGGTTATGAGGGGGATGCATGTGGGGATTGCGGAAATTTCACGCTGATCCGCAACGGAACTTGCCTCAAATGCGACACCTGCGGAACGACAAGCGGATGCAGTTGACACAAACGTGAATTCGACTTCCTCCCTGAAGACTTGAGGGGTGCAGCGTTACGCACCCCTCCTTTTTCCCCGAAACCCGGCTGGACCGGGTTTTGAGAACGGCCTATCCTCGCCGGATCGGCTGAAAGAAACGATATGACACAATCCCCAGAAACACCGGAAGAACGCCTGAAAGCGCTGGAGATCAAGCTGCCGGAACCGGCCGCGGCACTTGCCCACTATTTGCCGTACAGCCTGGCCGGCAACCTGCTCTTCATTTCCGGCCAGATCGCCATCTGGGAAGGCGCCATGCAGTTCGAAGGCAAGGTCGGCGAAAGCCTCGGCCTCGTCGAGGCTCGTCAGGCGGCGCGCGTGGCCGTGCTCAACGTCATTGCCCAGGCGAAGGCAGCCTGCGGCGGCAATCTTTCCCGCGTGAAACGCTGCGTGCGCCTGGGCGGCTATCTGAACGCGGCCCCCACCTACACGGATCACTCGACGGTGATGGACCACGCCTCGGACGTACTGATCCAGGCCTTTGGAAAGGACATCGGGCAACATGCCCGCTTCGTCGTGGGGGTGAACTCATTACCGAAGAATTCCCCGATCGAGATCGAGGCCATCTTCGAGATCGCGCCGGACTAGGGATTAATCGACAAGCTCGGTATTCGCCGCGCGGCCCTTCGGGCCGGTATCCTTGCCGTCGGGATAGGTGAAGACGAGCTTCTCGTCGCTCACGTCGATCCGCACATAGCCGCCCTTCTCAAGCCGCCCAAACAGTAGCTCTTCCGAGAGCGCCCGCTTCACCTGCTCTTCGATGACGCGGGCAAGCGGGCGGGCGCCATATTGTTCGTCGTAGCCCTTCTTGGCCAGCCAGGCGCGGGCTGCTTCCGTAAGCTCGATCGAAACGCCCCGGTCCGAAAGCAGCGCTTCCAACTGAATAACGAACTTCTCGACGACCCTTGCCATGATCTCCGGCGTCAGGCTGGCAAAGCCGATCGTGGCATCCAGGCGGTTGCGGAATTCCGGCGTGAACAGGCGCTCGATTGCCTCCTGGTCGTCGCCTTCCCGTTTCGTGCGTTCGAAACCGACGGCGTGCTTCGCCATCTCCGTGGCGCCCGCGTTCGTCGTCATGATGAGGACGACGTTCCTAAAGTCGATCGTCTTGCCGTTATGGTCCGTCAGCTTGCCGTAATCCATGATCTGTAGCAGCAGATTGAAAAGGTCGGGGTGCGCCTTCTCGACCTCGTCCAGCAACAGCACAGCGTGCGGATGCTGGTCGATGGCGTCGGTCAACAGCCCGCCCTGATCGAAGCCGACATAGCCGGGAGGCGCCCCGATCAGGCGCGAGACCGTGTGGCGCTCCATGTATTCCGACATGTCGAAACGCACAAGCTTGATCCCCATCGTCAGCGCCAGCTGGCGAGCCACCTCCGTCTTGCCGACCCCCGTCGGGCCGGAGAACAGGTAACAGCCGATCGGCTTGTCCGCATCGCGCAAGCCCGCGCGGGCTAGCTTGATCGAGCTTGCCAGCACGTCGATCGCCTCGTCCTGGCCATAGACCATCGTCTTCAGGTCGCGGTCGAGGTTGCGAAGCGATTCCTTGTCGTTTTTCGTCACGGATTTTGGCGGAATGCGCGCAATGCCGGCGACGATCCGTTCGACGTCCTTGACGGTGATCTTCTTGCGGCGCTTGCTTTCCGGAAGCAGCATCTGTGAGGCGCCCGCCTCGTCGATGATGTCGATTGCCTTGTCGGGCAGGCGCCGGTCCGTGATGTAGCGAGTCGAAAGCTCGACGGCGGCGCGAATCGCGTCCGCCGTGTAACGCACGGCATGATGTTTCTCGTAGTAGGGCTTCAGTCCGATCAGAATCTTGATCGAATCGCTCTGCGACGGTTCGTTCACGTCAATTTTCTGGAACCGGCGGACGAGTGCCCGGTCCTTCTCGAAATAGTTCCGGTATTCCTTGTAGGTCGTCGAACCGATGCAGCGCAGATTGCCGCTGGCAAGGGCCGGCTTCAGAAGGTTCGAAGCATCCATCGACCCGCCGCTGGTGGCGCCCGCCCCGATCACGGTGTGAATTTCGTCGATGAACAGGACGGCCCCCGGAATCGAATCAAGCTCGGCCAGCACTGCCTTGACCCGTTCCTCGAAATCGCCGCGATAGCGCGTGCCCGCCAAGAGCGAGCCCATGTCCAGCGCGTAGATCGTCGTCTTGAGGAGGACTTCCGGTACGTCTCCATCGACGATCCGGCGCGCTAGGCCCTCGGCGATCGCCGTCTTGCCGACGCCGGGATCGCCCACATAAAGCGGGTTGTTCTTCGTGCGCCGGCAGAGAATCTGGATCGTGCGCTCGACTTCCGCCTCGCGGCCAATCAGGGGGTCGACCTTGCCGGCGCGGGCCTTCGCATTCAAATTGACGCAATAGGATTCGAGCGCCTCGAAGCCGGTCTTGATGACGTCCTCTTCCTCCTCCTCGGCGCCGCGAACGGTCCGTGTCTCGGAATTCTCGGTCACCTTGGCGATGCCGTGGGAGATGTAGTTGACGGCATCCAGCCGCGACATGTTCTGTTCCTGCAGAAAATAGATCGCGTGGGATTCGCGCTCGGCGAACATCGAAACCAGCACGTTGGCGCCGGTTACCTCCTCGCGTCCGGCCGACTGGACGTGGATGGCCGCACGCTGGAGCACCCGCTGGAAACCTGCCGTCGGCTTGGGATCCGCGTTGTCCTCGCGGGCCAGGAAGGCGAGGTCGTTGTCCAGATAATCGATGAGGTCGCGGCGAAGCCGTTCGAGATCGACGCCGCAAGCGCGCAGTACGGCCACCGAGTCCCGGTCTTCCGTCAGCGCCAGCAGCAGATGTTCGAGCGTCGCAAATTCGTGGCTGCGCTCGCTGGACAGCGCAAGCGCACGATGCAGGCTTTGTTCAAGGTTGCGCGAAAGCAAAAGCCTATTCCTTCTCCAGGGTGCATTGCAGCGGGTGCTGATGCTGGCGGGCGAAATCGACCACCTGCTGCACCTTCGTCTCAGCGACCTCGTAGGTATAGACGCCGCAAATGCCGACACCGCGCTGGTGGACGTGCATCATGATGCGGGTGGCCTCGTCCCGGTCCTTGCTGAAGAACCGCTCGAGGGCATGGACGACGAACTCCATCGGCGTGTAATCGTCGTTCAGCATCAAGACCTTATACATCGACGGCCGTTTCGTCTTCGGCCGGCTCTTGACGATGACGCCAGGGGTCGTCCCCTCGCCGCCTTTTGGAAGCTTTCCCGTCATGGTTTTACCGATGGATGGCCATCTCCGCTTGTCCACAGGCTAACGCAATGGAATCTAATAATATTACCTTTGGACCGGTCATACAAACCGGAACTCGCGGCCCGGATAGATCAGTATGAGATAAGCAGTTTAAACGAAAATTAAACCTAACGGATCATTCTGACCGTCGGCCAAACGCGCCGAAAACCGGCAAAAACCAAGTGCCTGACCGGCAACAAGGGATGCTGAGCTTCCAAAAAACCCCGCTTTGCGCCGCCGTTTTCGCGATCGCCCTGACCCTTGTCACGGGAGGCCCCGCCGCCGCCGTCGAGGCGGCGTCGATCGTCATCGACGCGGAAAACGGCGCCGTCCTCCACGGCGAAGCGGTCGACCAGCCGACGCCGCCGGCGTCGCTGACCAAGATGATGACCCTTTACCTCACCTTCGAGGCGCTGAAAGGCGGGGAAATGCGTCCCCAGGCGCGGCTTCGCGCCTCCGCCCACGCCGCCCGGCAGCGCCCTTCCCGCCTGGGCCTGCGCCGGGGTGACGTCATCACCGTGCATGAATCGATCCTGGCCCTGGTCACGAAATCGGCAAACGATGCCGCCGTCGTGCTGGCCGAGGCCATCGCCGGAAGCGAATCCCGGTTCGCCGAGCGCATGAACACGCGGGCCAAGGCCCTAAACATGCAAAACACGCATTTTCGAAACGCCTCCGGCCTCTACCACAAGAAACAGCTGAGCACAGCGCGCGACCTTGCCCTGCTTGCCGAAGCCCTATTCCGGGATTTCCCGGAATACGCACCCTATTTCACGGCCGAAAGCTTTCGCTTCAAGGGAAGAACCTACCGTAACCACAACGATTTCCTCAAAAACTACCCCGGCGCCGAAGGCATCAAGACCGGCTATATCCGTGCCTCGGGCTACAATCTGGCGGCCTCGGCCAGCCGGGGCGGCAGGCGACTGATCGGGATCGTACTGGGCGAGGCGTCGTCCACGGCCCGCGAAACGCATATGCGCGTGCTGTTCGACCGTGGCTTCCAGACCGCCGCCATCCTCGACGAAAGCTGGGAAATCCAGGTCGGCGACGTCGCCCGCCTGGCCACCGCTCATCTGGTCGCCTCCAGCGCCGCCCGCCGGGTGCCGGACCTACTGCACCGGGCCGACCTCACCATCTCGCCCGTCCGCGATGGGCGGGTCACCCATTATCGCGCCCGTTTTCTCGGCATCGGGGAATCTCTGGCGCGCAAGGCGTGCCAGGACCTTCAGGCCAACGGCATTGCCTGCAACGTGATCTCCCCTTTTCAGGCAAAACGGGTCGGGCGCGTGATCGAAGGCTAGAGGGCGGGTGCGTTCACCCCGCTTGCCTCCAGTTCCGCCACCAGATCCCCCTTCAGGCGTTCCAGCGTCGCTGCGTCCTTTGCCTCGATGCGGGCCACCAGGACGGCCTGGGTGTTCGACGCGCGCAGCAACCACCAGCCATCCGGTGTTTCGACCCGGACGCCGTCGACGTCGTTGACGGTGAAGCCCGCGTCCGCCCCCTTGGCGGCGAGCCGGGCCTTCACCTCATCCAGCACAACGAATTTTCGTTCGTCCGGACAGGGCAAGCGAAGCTCGGGCGTGTTCACCGGGCTTGGCAGGGCATCCCGCATACCGGCCAGACTTTCTTCCGAACGCGCCACGATGTCGAGAATCCGAACCGCCGCGTAAAGCGCATCGTCGAAACCGTAATAGCGATCGGCGAAGAAAATATGCCCGCTCATCTCCCCGGCCAGCGGGGCCTTGCTTTCCGCCATCTTCGCCTTGATCAGGGAATGGCCCGTCCGCCACATGACCGGCTCGCCCCCCGCCTTCGCAATTTCATCAAACAGGGTCTGGCTCGCCTTGACGTCGGCGATGATCGGCGCGCCCGGATGGGTCTTCAGCACGTCTTTCGCGAAAATCACCATCAACTGATCGCCCCAAAGCACCCTTCCCTTACCGTCAAGGACGCCGATGCGGTCCCCGTCGCCGTCGAAGGCAATGCCAAGGTCGCATTCTTTCTCAAGAACGCTCGCGCGGAGCTGTTCGAGATTGGCCTCGACCGTCGGGTCCGGATGGTGAACGGGAAAGGTGCCGTCGATGGTCGCGTTCAGAAGGTGGTGGGTGCCGGGAAGCCGTTCGGCAAGGGCGGCCATCGCCTCGCCGGCGGCCCCGTTTCCGGCGTCCCAGGCGACGTTCAAGGTCCGCTTGCCGTGATAGTCCTGGGCGAGCCGCGCGACGTAGTCGGCAAAAAAGGAGGTTTCCGTCACCTCCCCCTTCCCTTCCGCAAAATTGCCTTTTGCCGCAAGGACGGCGAGCTCCCGGATCGCCTCCCCATAGAAGGAGGCGCCGCCCAGCACCATCTTGAAGCCGTTATGGTTTGGCGGGTTATGGGAGCCGGTGACCATGATCCCGCCATCCGCCTTTGCCTGCTTCGCCGCGAAGTAAAGCATCGGCGTCGGCCCGCGCCCGACCCGGTGCACCGCCACCCCGGCGGCGGCCAGTCCCTCGACCAGGGCGCGTTCGAGGTCGGGAGAGCTTAACCTGCCGTCATAGCCCACCATCACCTTCTTGCCGCCGGAACGCACGATCCGCGTGCCAAAGGCGCGCCCGATCGCCTGCGCATCGGCTTCCGTCAGCGTTTCGCCGACGACGCCACGGATATCGTATTCGCGAAGGATGGTCGGGTTGAAGGAATGGGCGCCCATGGCGCTTAAGCCGCCGTCGAGGACCGGCCGATTGCCCGGTAATCGAAGCCGGCGGCCCGCATTTCTTCCGGGTTGCACACGTTGCGAAGATCGACGACGACAGGGTGCCGCAGGCACGTCTTCATGCGTGCCACGTCGAGGCTTCGAAATTCGTTCCATTCCGTGAGGATGGCCAGCGCGTCCGCGCCTTCCATCGCCTCGTAGGAATTTGAGCAATACGTCGCGTTCTTGAGATGCTTCCGGGCTTCCTCCATGCCTTCGGGATCGAAGACGCGCACCTGAACACCGGCGTCCTCGAGAACCGGTACGATGTCGAGGCTGGGGCTTTCACGCACATCGTCCGTGTTCGGCTTGAAGGTGAGCCCCAGAACCGCAACCGTCTTGCCGGAAGGCTTCGGGCCCAAGGCGGCAAGAATGCGCTGCGCCATCTGGCGTTTTCTGGCTACGTTCACCTCGACGACCGTTTCGATCAGACGCAGAGGGGCCGCGGCGCGTTTTGCGATCTCGACCAGCGCGCGGGTGTCCTTTGGAAAGCAGGAGCCGCCATAGCCGGGCCCCGGATGCAAGAACTTGGCGCCGATTCGGCCATCCAGGCCGATCCCCTTCGCCACGTCGTGAACGTCGGCACCCACTTTCTCGCAAAGATCGGCGATCTCATTCATGAAGGTCACCTTCATCGCGAGAAAGCCGTTCGAGGCGTATTTCGTAAGTTCCGCCGCTTCCAGACTAGTGAAATGGATCGGCGTTTCGATCAGATAAAGCGGCCGGTAGATCTTGCGCATGATCTCGCGCGCCTTTTCCGATTCGGCACCGATGATGACGCGGTCCGGCCGCATGAAATCGTCCAGCGCCGATCCTTCCCGAAGGAATTCCGGGTTGGACACGACGTCGATCTCGCGTTCCGGGGCAAGACTGCGAAGCGTGTTCTGGATTTCACGCGCCGTGCCCACCGGCACGGTCGATTTCATGACGACGACGGTATAGCCATCCAGTGCCCTGGCGATTTCCTCAACGGCGGCGTGAACATAGGAAAGGTCCGCATAGCCGTCGCCATGGCGGCTTGGGGTACCGACAGCGATAAAGACGGCGTCCGCTTCGCGCACGGCGGCAGTAAGATCGGTCGTGAAGGAAAGGCGGTTGGCGCTTACATTCGACTCGACCAGGGCATCCAGACCGGGTTCGTAAATCGGAATTTTGGCCTGGCGCAGCCGTTCGATCTTTTCCGCATCCTGGTCGACGCAGACGACATCGATGCCGAATTCGGAGAAACAGGCGCCAGATACGAGGCCCACATAACCAACTCCAATCATTGCGATGCGCATGGGGCCTTACTCCGAAAACCAGCTTGCGTGCCGGCCGTTTGCGTCAGTCTCTCTTAGCATAGCCTTCCAGCATGGCCCATGTGCTTTCATGAAATTCCTTTCGTGCCAGCGTGTAGGCGATGTTCGCCTCCAGAAAGCCCAGGCAGTCGCCGCAATCGAACCGGCGCCCCTCGAAACGAAGGCCGTGGAAGGGCGTCTTGCCGATTGTTTGCGCCATGGCATCGGTCAACTGGATTTCGTTGCCAGCGCCGCGCTGCTGTTCCGAAAGATGATCGAAGACAGCGGGTTCAAGAACGTAGCGACCAATAATGGAAAGCGTTGAAGGCGCCTTCTCCGGCTCGGGCTTTTCGACCAGCCCCTGCACTTCCGCCAGACGGCCGTCGTCCTTGCCAATCTCAAGCACGCCATAGCGCCGCGTCTGTTCGCGCGGCACTTCCATCACGGCGACGATGTTGCCGCCTTTCGCCGCGTGCACGTCAAGCAGTTGCTTGAGACAAGGCGTGTTGCCGAGAACGAGATCGTCGGGAAGCAACACGGCGAAAGGCTCGTCCCCCACCAGCTCGCGGGCACACCACACCGCATGCCCAAGGCCAAGCGGTTCCGTCTGCAGCGTGAATTTCAGACGCTCCGGCGACGGCAGGTAGCCGGTCACGGCCTGCAGGGCCCGTGTCTTGCCCTGGATTTCCAACGTCCGGTTGAGTTCCGGGTCGGGCCGGAAATGGGCCTCGATGGCTTCCTTGCCGGGACCCGTCACGAAAATGAATTCCTCGATCCCGGCGGCCTGCGCTTCCTCCAGCGCATATTGAATAAGCGGCTTGTCGACGACCGGTAGCATTTCCTTGGGCACGGCCTTCGTTGCCGGCAGGAATCGCGTACCAAGGCCTGCAACCGGGAAAACGGCCTTACGAACGGGCGGTGGCATATTGTCTATTCGCCCCTAGATCGGGTCCCAATGAAAAACGTCGGCAGAGCGCTCGAGCGGATAGAACGAATCCTGGAAGGCGGATGGCAATTCGTCGGCAATGGCTTCCGGTGTCCAGCCTTCGCTGCAGTGAATCTTGGCAAGTGGCCTGGGCTGGCTCATCAGGAAAATTTCGTTCATGCGCACGGCGAAAATCTGGCCGCTTACATCCCTGGCCGCGTCGCTGGCCAGAAAAACCGTAAGCGGTGCGATCTTGGCGGGCGTCATCTGCTTCAGCTTCTCGACCCTCGCCTGCTGGGCGGGTGTATCCGTCGGGATCGAGCCGATCATGCGGCTCCAGGCAAAGGGCGCAATGGCATTCGAGCGCACGTTGTAACGGGCCATGTCGAGCGCGATCGACTTCGAAAGGGCTGCGATGCCAAGCTTCGCCGCTGAATAGTTCGCCTGGCCGATATTGCCGATCAAGCCGGAGGTTGACGTCATGTGAATGAAACTGCCGCTCTTCTGTTCGCGAAAATAGGGTGCGGCGGCACGGGAAACCAGGAAGGACCCGTTCAGGTGCACGTCAATGACCGCCCGCCAGTCAGCTTCCGTCATCTTGTGAAAAATGCCGTCCCTTAAAATGCCGGCATTGTTAACAATGCCGTCGATCCGCCCGAAGGAATCAATCGCCGTCCTGACGATATTCTCGGCGCCAGCCGCCGTCGTCACGCTGTCGGTGTTGGAAACCGCCTCTCCCCCACTGTCGCGGATTTCAGATGCGAGCGTTTCGGGATGGGAGGTGTCATCTCCCTCGCCGCCAAGCGAGGCGCCGAGGTCGTTCACCACGACGCGCGCACCGGAGGCGGCCATCAGCAAGGCAATATCACGGCCGATGCCGCGCCCGGCACCGGTGACGAGAACGACCTTGCCGGCAATCATCTTCTTTTTGTTGTCCATTTGCCCTGAACTGCCCTTATCACGCGTGCCGGACCCTTAATGTTCGGGTGGACCCACGCTGTCAAGGGCTACCTCCGGGATGACAGCCCCGATTCGGCCGCGATTTTCGATTTCGACTCCGGAACCGCCAAGCCTCTTACCAAATACAATTTATACGATAGTATGTAACCATATTGCATGTCATATTAATTGTATCTTAGGAGTTCACTCGCAATAATTGCATTCATCACAACCCCTGCGCGTTTTTCATACAGGGGTGCCTGGCACGCCTTGCGAGGGAGGCGCAGCATCATGATGGCCGAGATTCGGAGAGCGATAAAAGAGGCGGCGGAGTCGCCTGAGCCGAATCTCGACTCCCTGCCGCTGGCAGGCAACCTTTCTTCGTTGGACGCGCTGGCGCAATCGAACATCCATTTCCTCGCCAAGCCGGGATGGCTGGCCGCCCAAATTCTGAGAGCCGCCGGCAAAGCTGCCTGCCCTTCAAAAATCGCCGGGACGAACCTCGAGCATTTTTTCGAGGAGACGCCGGAGGAAAGTTAGCCCCTTGCCGGTTTTTCCCGGCAACCTTTCAAGGCTCCGCATGTGAAATGTGGGGCCTTTTTCCTGGGCTTTCCGCACCATCCTTGCCTTGTTTCATCCTCCTTTCCCGCCTAGCATCTGGTGCGTGAAAAACGGCAGGGCAGATGACGGCATACACTTCCTTCGAGGAACTTGAAATCGGGCGCGTGTTTCCCGACCCGCCTGCAAATTTCCAGATAACGGAAGCCCAGGTCGCGGCCTATCTCATGGCAACCGGCGACGAATCTACCGTCTACCGGGAAGACCCCAGTCGTCCGATTCCACCGATGTTTGCCGCCGTCTACATGCTGGACGCGATTGCCCACCTTCGCAACCCGCCGGGGGGTATTCACACGAAACAGCGTTTCACCTTTCATCAGCCGGTTCATATCGGCGACCGGCTTACAATCGAT
>JAGWAR010000019.1 GCA_021296325.1 Alphaproteobacteria bacterium | reverse complement strand
GCCAGAACCATCGGCTGATTCGCCACGAAACCAACGGTGGACCCGTCAATGCGACCAAACCCGATGATGATATTCTGCGCGAAGTCCGGCTTGATCTCGAAGAAATCGCCCTCGTCAACGACCTTCAGGATCAACTCCTTCATGTCATAAGGCTTGTTCGGATTGGCCGGCACCAGGGTATCGAGGGATTCCTCAATCCGGTCGGGACTGTCGGAGGTAGGATAAACCGGCGGCGGTTCCAGGTTCGAAGACGGCAGAAAGTCCATAAACCGGCGAAGCTGCAACAGCGCCTCGACGTCGTTCTCAAAGGCAAGGTCCGCAACGCCCGAGCGCGACGTGTGCGTGATGGCCCCGCCAAGCTCTTCATGAGTGACCGTTTCGTGGGTGACCGTCTTCACGACGTCGGGCCCGGTGACGAACATGTAGGAGGCGTCCTTCACCATGAAGATGAAGTCCGTCATGGCCGGCGAATAGACGGCACCACCCGCGCACGGGCCCATGATGAAGGAAATCTGCGGGATGACGCCGGAGGCATTGACGTTGCGCTGGAAAACCTCGCCATAGGCGCCGAGGGAGGCAATGCCTTCCTGGATGCGGGCGCCGCCCGAATCGTTGAGCCCGATGACGGGCGCACCCACTTTCACGGCCTGGTCCATGATCTTACAGATTTTTTCGGAATGCGGTTCGCTGAGGCTGCCGCCGAAAACGGTGAAATCCTGGCTGAAAACGAAGACGAGGCGGCCGTTGATCGTGCCATAACCGGTCACGACGCCGTCTCCTGGAATTTTCTGGTTTTCCATGCCGAAATCGCTGCAACGATGTTCGGCAAACATATCGTATTCTTCGAAGGAACCCGGATCGAGCAGCAATTCGATACGCTCGCGCGCGGTAAGCTTCCCCTTCGCATGCTGAGCTTCGACCCGCTTCTCGCCGCCCCCGGCCCGCGCGGCGGCGCGCTTGCGCTCAAGCTCTTCGAGGATGTCCTTCATAAAGGTTTTCTTCCCGTTCCAATCGACGCCCGATTCCGATTTTGCCGAGGCGGGCGTCCCCGATTCTTAAAGAATATGAAGGTCTTGTGACGGAAGCTACCTGACGGGGGGAACCTCGTCAACTGGCAGAGAACGGGTGAAAAAGGAGCGGCCCCGGCCCGCGCTACCGACCCAGGGAGAGAAAGCGCTCGACCGCCATCAGGTCGGCGCGAAGGATCTCTCGCCGTTTCTCCGCCTCCGTGTCGCTGCCCCATCGTTCGATCTGGAAATTTTCGTCGAGCTGGGAAATTTCCCATGCCGCTTCGGCGCTGATTTCGCCCTCGACAAGGGCCAGGCCGAGAATCAGGGAATGGCAAATGCCCGCGCAATCCTGCAACGCCGCCAGGCTCGGATCGTCGAGGGCGCAAAGGGCCGCCTCCAGGGCAGCGAGGGACGATGCCGGCTGATCGATGGCGGCAATCTCTGCCGTCACGACCAAGGGCGCCCGGTGGCGCTTGGCCGCCCAATCCAGCAGGGGTTGCCAGGCTTCCGCCTGACGTTGCGCGAGAAGAGCGGGCGCCTCTGCACGGTAGCAAAGCAGGTCCATCGTTGCGTATTGCAGTGCTTCGGCGATGATTTTGTCGCGCGAAGCCCCCACATGATCGAGCGTCGTTGCGGCAAGCCGCGTCAACGGCATGGTCTGGGGTTCGATCTCTTCCCCCTGGGCTTCCCATTCCCCGGCAATCGCTTCGGCAAGCGCGCGCGAAACAACGGTCAGGGTCGCCCCGGCCGGGGTCCGGACCGCGCGCTCATCGAGGGTGATGGCGTAACCCTTTTCGTTCTTGGAGATACCCGTTGCCTTGTAAAACCGCCGCACGCCACCGCCTCATACTAAAATATCTATTATATTCAATGTATTACATCTGTCCGTCCGCAGCGGAACGGCCCCCAGCGATGGCGAAGAATCGGCCATGCGGCGGACGATTCATGATATCAAATTCCCCGTCACGGAAATGAAGAAACGTTTTTTTCCAACCCGATCGCACGGCATGAACGAAGCCACTTCAGACTCCGGTTTGCGACGCAGGTTTATCGGATTGGCGCTGGGCGCTGTCGTTTTCGTCGTCCTGCTCGCCCTTCCCAATCCCGAGGACCTATCGCCGGAGGCGTGGCGGGTCATCGCGATCGGGCTGTTGATGGCTATCTGGTGGGTTACGGAGGCGCTGCCGCTTTCCGCCACCGCCCTTGTGCCGATCTGCCTGTTTCCATTCCTGGGCGTCGCCACCCTTTCAAAAACGACCGCCCCTTATGCGCATCCCGTGCTTTTCCTGCTTCTTGGCGGATTCATCATCGCGCTTGCCATGGAACGGTGGAACCTGCATCGGCGGATTGCGTTCCATATATTAAGTCTGGTCGGCACGCGGCCGGCCTTTCTGATCGCCGGTTTCATGGGAACGACCGCGTTTTTGAGCATGTGGATCAGCAACACGGCAACGGCGGCCATGATGTTGCCGATCAGCCTCTCGATCATCGCAACCCTTTGCGAAAAGGGCGGTAAAGACCGGGAACTGGATGGCGCCTTTATCGTCGCGCTTCTTTTAGGGGTTGCCTATGGCGCAAACATTGGCGGCATCGGGACCCTGATCGGGACCGCGCCGAACGCCCTTTTCGCCGCCTTCCTGTCCCAGACCTATGGGGTCAAGGTTGGCTTCGTGCAATGGATGACGGTCGGCGTTCCGTTGACCGTCATTCTGCTGGTCGTAGCCTGGTGGACGCTGACGCATCTCGCCTTTCGGGTCAGCCATGATCCGATCGCAGGCGCGGACGCGGTGATCCGGCAGGAGCTTAGCGCCCTGGGCCCCATGAACCGGGGGGAAAAGCTTACGGGAGTCGTTTTCCTTACTGTTGTCGTACTTTGGGTATCCCGCCCCGTGATTGATTCAGTGTTTCCCGAGCTTTCCCTCACGGATACCGGCGTCGCCATTTTCGGGGCGCTGCTTCTTTTTCTTTTGCCGGTAAACCTTGGGAAGGGCGAATTCGTGCTCGACGTAACCTGGGTCAAGCGGTTGCCCTGGGAAGTCCTCATCCTGTTCGGCGGCGGGCTGTCGCTTGCCAGCGCCATCAGCCATACCGGGCTTGCCGCCGCCATCGGGCAAGGCCTGGCCGGGATCGAGGCCCTGCCAACGCTTCTCGTCATTGCCGGCATTGTCGCTGTTCTCATTTTTCTTACGGAACTCACCAGCAACACGGCAACGACAGCAACGTTTCTTCCCGTCGTCGCGGGCGTTGCCGTCGGCATCGGGGAAAACCCGATTCTTCTCGCCCTGCCGGCCGCCGTGGCAGCAAGCTGCGCCTTCATGATGCCGGTGGCGACACCGCCGAACGCCATCGTGTTCGGAAGCGGCAAGCTGACGGTGCCTCAGATGGCCCGTACCGGGTTTCTGCTCAACCTCGCCGGAATCGTGATTCTGACGCTTTTCGCCTATCTGGTGATGGTGCCGATTTTCGGCATCGAGGTCGGCGTCCTGCCGGAATGGGTGCTGCCGGCAAACCCCGGCTAGGACCACTATACGTCCTTGAAGGGATTCGTTTTCGGCGGCACCTCAAAGCCGAAGGCGGCCCAGCTTGCCCGAAGCTCCTCAGGCAGGGGCGCGGCGATCCGCACGCGCCCCTTGCGGGGATGGGGCAGTTCAATCTCCGCCGCGTGCAGGTGAAGACGTTTGGCGATGTCGGCGCCCTCGAGCCTTGCCGCGGCCCCGCCATATTTCCCGTCGCCGAGAATGGGAGTCTCCTTCGTGGCGCAGTGGACGCGCAGCTGGTGGGTGCGTCCCGTCAACGGCATCAGGGCAAGCCACGCCACCTTGCGCCCGGCCGTGTCAAGAACGGCATAGAGGGTGCGGGCAAATTTCCCCTCATCGTCGGCGGCAACCTGCTCGCCCTTGCCGGCGGTCCGCTTGGCAAGCGGGAGGGCGATCTCCCCCTGCTCCGGCCTGGGCACACCGCAAACGAGCGCCCAGTAAACCTTGCGAACGGTTTTGTTGCGAAAGGCCTCCGTCAGCCAAGCGGCGGCGGCGGCGGAACGCGCCAGGACCAGGACGCCGCTTGTATCTTTGTCGAGGCGATGGACGAGCTTGGGGCGTTCCTTCTTTTCAAAGGAAAGTGCGGCCAGCATGCCGTCCAGGTGGCGCAGCGTTTTCGTGCCGCCCTGGACGGCAAGCCCGGCCGGCTTGTCGATAGCAAGAACCTCGTCGTCCTTGTAAAGCACGCGGGCGCGAAGCGCCTTTGCCTCCGAAGCCGCCACCGGACCGGGCGTACGCCTTGCCGGCGGCTTGGTGCCACCCTCGAAGGGGGGCACGCGGATTTGCTGTCCCGCTTCCAGCCGCAGGCCCGCTTTCGCGCGCTGACCATCGATGCGAATCTGGCCCTTGCGAAGGAATTTCTCGAGGCGCGCATGGGGAAGCCCTGGAAAGTGGCGGCGAAACCAGCGATCCAGGCGAAGCCCCTGCTCGTCGGCCGCCACCACGAGAGAGCGCACGCCGCTCATGCGACCAGATGGCGCACGGCGTACATGCCGGCGCCGAAAGCCAGCACGGAAAGGACGACGGAAAGAACGATGTAGAGAAGTGCCTGAAGCATTTCGCCCCGGTCGAACAAATAGACGACGTCGAGGGAAAAGGTCGAAAAGGTCGTGAACGCACCAAGCACGCCGACCACGAAGAAGGCGCGCAGCGTCTCGTCCACCTGCCAGACCAGCGCCATCCCCTCGACCAGCAGCCCCAGAAGAAAGGAGCCCGTGACGTTCACGATCAGGGTCGCATAGGGAAAGGCCATGCCCACAAAGTGGCCCACCGCGATCATGACGAGATAACGGCCGATTGCCCCGATGGCGCCGCCCAAGCCGATGGAAAGCAGCAGCTTCACGGGCTATTTCTCCTTTTCCGGCGGCGGCGCGGCAAGGCGCTCGCGAAATTTCTGCCAATGCGCGAGACGCTCGCGCAGCGTGCACTCATAGCCGCGATCGAGGGGACGATAGAAAGCCTGGCGGTCCATGCTATCGGGAAAATAGTTCTGCCCGGAAATACCTTCCGTCGTGTCGTGGTCGTAGACATAGCCCTTGCCGTAGCCGAGGTCCTTCATGAGGCGGGTGGGCGCGTTCAGGATGTGTTGCGGCGGCATCAGGGAGCCGGTTTCCATGGCCATGCGCCGGGCAGATCCGAAGGCCGTATAGGCCGCGTTCGACTTCGTCGCGGTAGCGAGGTAGATGACGGCCTGGGCGATGGCCAGCTCGCCTTCCGGAGAACCAAGGAAGTCGTAGGCGTCCTTTGCCGCCAGCGCCTGCTGTACGGCTTCGGGATCGGCAAGGCCGATGTCTTCGACGGCGAAACGGACCAGCCGGCGGACGATGTAAAGCGGATCTTCGCCACCGGCCAGCATGCGGGCCAGCCAGTAGAGGGCGGCGTCCACGTCGGAGCCGCGAAGCGATTTGTGCAGGGCACTGATGAGGTTGTAGTGGCCTTCCTGGCTTTTGTCGTAGATGGGCGCGCGGCGCTGCACGGCGGCCAGCAAACCCACCGTATCGAGGACCGGCTTCGACGGCAGAAGAAAAAGGTCCTCGGCCAGATTCAGTAGGTAACGCCCATCGCCGTCCACCATCGCCAGCAGGGCAAGCCGCGCATCCGCACCCAGGGGAAGCGCCTTCTTCTCCGCCGCCTCGGCGCGCTGAAGCAGCGTTTCAAGCGCTTCCTCGTCCAGGCGCTTGAGAACCAGCACCTGGCAGCGGGAAAGCAGCGGCGCGTTCAGTTCGAAGGAGGGATTTTCTGTGGTGGCGCCGACCAGGGTGATCGTGCCGTCCTCCACGTAAGGCAGGAACCCGTCCTGTTGGGCCCGGTTAAAGCGATGAATTTCGTCGATGAAAAGGAGGGTCCCCTTGCCCATTTCCCGCCGCTTCTTCGCCTCCTGAAAGACGCGCCGCAAATCCGCCACACCGGAGAAGACGGCAGAGAGCGAAACAAAGGAAAGCGCGGTGCGATCGGCCAGCAGGCGGGCGATCGTCGTCTTCCCGCAACCCGGCGGCCCCCAGAGGATCATCGAAACCGGATGGCCGGACGCCAGCATGCGGCCGATCGGGGCGTCCGCCGCCAATAAATGATCCTGGCCGACGACGTCCTCAAGCCGTTTCGGGCGCAGCCGATCGGCCAGCGGTTGCGGGGCGTTCGATTCGAAAAGCGTCGTCACCAACTAATCACCGATGTGAAGACTCTTCCATCGCGGCGAATTGAAATTTTCCACGAATCCGCCGGTTTGGAAAGCTCGTCCAGTATCTGTTTTACCAACTCAATCTCCCGATCGTTGATTCGGAGAACCACGTCACCGGGTTGTAGGCCGATACGCGCCGCGGGGCTGCCTTTCGCAATCTCGAGAACGATAACGCCGGGATGCATACTGTCCGCGCCATATTCCTCTCCCACCGCCGGCGAGAGGTTGGCGAGGCGCGCGCCATTGAACGGGTTGCGCCCGTTTACTTCCGTCTCGTTTCTGGGCGGGTCTTCCGGTGGCGCCATCAGAGCAAGGGTCAGCCGGCGCTTTTCCCCCTTGCGAACGACGGAAACGTCCACTTCCGTATCGAGCATCTGCGTCGCCACCCGGTAGCGGAGCGCCTCAAGATCGCTGACCTCGTGGCCACCGATGGCGGTGATCACGTCACCGACCCGAATACCTGCCGCGTCGGCCGGCCCGCCCGGATAGACGGCGTTGACCACCACGCCGCTTGGCCTGGAGAGGCCAAAGGAAGGGGCCAGTTCGGCCGTCACGGCCTGGCCCGTCGCCCCCAGCCAGGGCCGGATCAGGCTGCCGCCTTCCGCCGCGTGGATGACGGTCCGCACCATGTTCGTCGGCACCGCGAAGCCGATGCCGATGGAACCGCCGCCCCGTTGCGTATAGATCGCCGAATTGACTCCGACCAGTTGCCCGTCGAGCGTCACCAACGCGCCCCCCGAATTGCCCGGATTGATCGCCGCGTCCGTCTGGATGAAGAAACGGAAGGCGCCAACGCCGACCGTCGTGCGGGCCAACGCCGAGACGATGCCGCTGGTTACGGTCTGCCCGACGCCGAAGGGATTGCCGATGGCGAGCACCAGGTCGCCCACCTGCAGCGTGTCGGAATCGGCCATTTCCAGATAGGGAAGCGGGCCGTCCCCCGTCTCGATCCTGAGAACGGCAAGGTCCGTTCGCTTGTCCGTCATGATGATTTCGGCGGGAAATTCCCGGCGATCGGCGAAGACAACCGTGAGCTCGTCACTGCCTGCGATGACGTGATTGTTCGTCACGATCAGCCCATCCGGCCGGATGATGACGCCGGACCCGATGGGGCCTTTCTGCGGCTCCCTTCTCTGGCCGAAGCCCGGGCCGAAGAAGCGCTGGAAAAAGGGATCGTCGAAGAGCCCGCCGCTTCTCTGAACCACTTTGCGCTTGCCGTTAATGTTGACGACGGCCGGGGCCGCCTTCTTGACGATAGGCGCGAAGGAAAGCTGGATCGCTGTCTGCGACTGCGGAGGGGTGCGCGTTTGCGATGCGGCAGGAAAGGCAAAACAGAAGAAAACGAACAGGAAAAACGCCGTCCCCGTAACGCCCGACAGGCCCTCGGAACGTTTTCGCGTGGTGACGCGTCGCTTTTTCTTCAATGCAGGGTTCAACGTTCTCTACCCAACCGTGCCATTGACTGAAATAAAAAAGGGCAGCCCCTTCGACCGCCCCCCTATTTTCCCGAAGGTAGCACAGGCTTAAGCTTCCGCTGCTTTTGCCGTCTCCTCTTCTACCATTTCCGGCAAGGGTCCGGAATCCTGACCCTTCGCGTCCGGGTCCCGGTCAACCAGCTCGATCACCGCCATCGGGGCCGCGTCCCCGTGACGAAATCCCGCCCGCAGTACCCGCGTATAGCCCCCGGCGCGTGCCGCGTAGCGTTCGGCAAGCGAGGAAAAGAGTTTGTCCGTGACGCCCGCGTCCCCAAGCACCGCCAGCGCCTGACGACGGGCGTGCAGGCCACCCCGCTTGCCGAGCGTGATCAGTTTTTCGACAACGGGCCGCAGTTCCTTGGCCTTCGGCAAGGTCGTCTTGATCTGTTCATGCTTGAGAAGTGCGGCCGCCATGTTTGCAAACATCGCTTTGCGATGGCTGCTCGTACGATTCAGCTTCCGTCCTTTGAGGCGATGGCGCATGGGGTCAGTATGGTTCCTCCAGGCGCTTCGTCAATTCGTCGATATTCTCCGGCGGCCAGTCGGCAATCTCCATCCCGAGATGCAGGCCCATCTGGGCCAGCACTTCCTTGATTTCGTTGAGCGATTTACGCCCGAAGTTCGGCGTTCGCAGCATTTCTGCTTCGGTCTTCTGCACGAGGTCGCCAATATAGAGAATGTCGTCGTTCTTCAGGCAATTTGCGGAACGCACCGAAAGCTCGAGCTCGTCCACCTTACGCAGCAAGTTGCGATTGAATTCCGGCTCTGCCGCTTCTTCGGTGACCGGCTGCTCGACCGGTTCTTCAAAATTGATAAAGGGATTGAGTTGGTCCTGCAGGATGCGCGCGGCAAAAGCCACCGCATCGTCCGGCTTCACGGTGCCATCCGTTTCAAGCTGAAGGGAAAGCTTGTCATAGTCCGTGATCTGGCCAACGCGTGCGTTCTCGACCTTGTAGGTCACCTTACGCACCGGGCTGTATAGGGCATCGACCGGAATAAGGCCGATCGGCGCATCCTCGGGACGGTTCTGGGTGGCCGGCACGTAGCCCTTGCCGCTATTCACGGTAAGTTCCATGGTCACGGCGGCATCCTTGTCGAGGGTGCAGATGACAAGGTCCGGCGTCAGGATTTCGATGTCGTGGCCGGTTTCGATCTGGCCCGCCGTCACCTCGCCAGGGCCCGTCGCCTTCAACGTCATGCGCTTCGGCCCTTCCCCATGGAGGACCAGCGCCATCGACTTGATGTTGAGGACGATATCCGTCACGTCCTCGCGCACGCCGGGAATCGACGAAAATTCGTGAAGAACCCCGTCGATCTGAATCGAGGTCACCGCCGCCCCCTGCAGAGAGGAAAGCAGGACCCGCCTTAGCGCATTGCCAAGCGTCAGTCCAAAGCCCCGTTCCAGTGGTTCGATGACAATCGAAGCTATTTTTCCGGGATCAACGTCTTCCTGAATGTTGATCTTGTTCGGTTTGATCAAGTCCTGCCAGTTCTTCTGAATCACGTGCGAAACCTCTAAGGTCGGAACGTTATCCACATGCAAGCGGTCGCCCTGAATGCACCTGTCGAAGGGAGCCGTTCCTCGAACTCCGCTCGACCCTGGCGTCACTAAACCCGACGGCGTTTCCGCGGGCGGCAACCGTTATGAGGGATCGGTGTCACATCCCGGATGGCCGTAATTGTGAATCCAACCGCCTGAAGCGCGCGCAGCGCCGATTCACGACCGGAACCCGGGCCTTTTACTTCGACTTCGAGAGTATGCATGCCATGCTCTTTGGCCCGATTGCCGGCGGCCTCCGCCGCCGTCTGGGCGGCGTAGGGCGTCGATTTCCGCGATCCCTTGAAACCTTCGCTTCCTGCAGACGCCCAGGAAATGGCGTTCCCCTGCGCGTCCGTAATCGTAATCATCGTATTATTGAAGCTAGCGTTCACGTGCGCGACACCGGATGCGATGTTCTTCCGTTCGCGGCGACGCGTACGCTGCGTCGTGGCTTTGGCCATGCCTACCCTCGTTCTAAACTACTTCTTCTTACCGGCGATGGGTCGGGCCGGCCCCTTCCTGGTACGAGCATTCGTATGCGTGCGCTGCCCATTGACTGGCAGCCCCTTGCGATGCCGAAGCCCGCGGTAACACCCTAGGTCCATCAATCGCTTGATGTTCATGCTGACGTCGCGGCGCAAATCCCCTTCGACCACGTAATCGCGGTCGATGGCCTCGCGGATGCGGATCACCTCGTCGTCCGACAACTGGTTGACGCGCGCCTCGGGCGCGATGCCCACCTTGTCGCAAATTTCCCGGGCCTTGGTCCGGCCGATCCCATGAATGTAGGTCAGGGCAATCGGTGCCCGTTTATTCGTGGGGATATTTACGCCCGCAATGCGTGCCACGCCGAATTCTCCTCCACCCCTCTACGTCCTAGGAAACCGCGTGCCAGACAAGAGGCGATCAAGAAACATGCAGATAGCCGGGAAAGGTGCGCGATTATAGGAATTCTAAGCATTAAGTCAATAAATCTGCCCATTTCAGGTTATTGCAGCGCCGCCGCGATCTGGGCGGTAACGCCGTCGAAATCCGCCATGCCGTCGACCGTCCGCAGAACCTCGCGTTCGCGGTAATATGGTAAGATAGGCGCCGTCTGCGCGTGGTAGGCTTCGAGCCGGGCCTTTACGGTCTCGGGGTTGTCGTCCTTGCGGCGGCTGAATTCCTTTCCGCCGCAGGCGTCGCACACCCCTTCTGTCTTGGGCTGCTTGAACGCGTCATGGTAGCCGGCGCCGCAGGCGGCACAGCTGAACCGTCCGGAAATCCGCTTCACGAGAGCGGCGTCATCGACCTTCAGCTCGACCACGTGATCGATTTTCAGGCTCTTTTTTTCCAGCATCGAATCGAGCGCTTCGGCCTGGCGCACGGTCCGGGGAAACCCGTCGAGAATAAAACCTTTCGCACAATCGGGAGCGGCGATCCGCTCTTCGATCATGCGAATGATGATGTCGTCCGGGACCAGGGCGCCCGATTCGACGATTTCCTTCACCTGATTGCCCAGATCGGAACCGGAAGCGATCGCCGCGCGCAGCATGTCCCCGGTCGAAAGATGGACGAGGCCATGCGCTTCCTGAATCCGCGCCGCCTGCGTCCCCTTCCCCGCGCCGGGTGGTCCCAATAGCACCAGATTCATCGTGGCCGTCCTTTTAGCCGTGATTTCTTGATCAAGCCTTCGTACTGATGGGCGATCAGGTGAGACTGGATCTGGCCCACCGTGTCCAGAGTCACCGTCACGACGATCAGGAGGCTCGTGCCGCCAAAATAGAAGGGCACGGAATATTCGGAGATCAGGATCTCGGGCAGAATACAGATGAGGGCGAGATAAAGGGCGCCCACTGTCGTCAGACGGGTCAGGACGTAGTCAAAATACTCCGTCGTGTTCTTACCGGGGCGAATACCCGGAATGAAGCCGCCGTATTTCTTCAGATTGTCCGCCGTATCGGCCGGGTTGAAGACGACCGCCGTATAGAAGAAGGCGAAGAAGATGATCAGCCCAGCGTAAATGGCCAGGTAGAGCGGCTGCCCGCGTCCCAGGAAGACCGCGATTGTCGACAGCCAGTCGCCGCCGCCCGCCCCGGCACCCTGGGTGGCCGAGAAACCTGCAAGCGTTGCCGGCATGAGCAGAAGCGAGCTTGCAAAAATGGGTGGAATGACACCCGCCGTGTTCAGTTTCAGCGGCAGATGCGAGGCCTCGCCCCCATACATGCGATTGCCGGCCTGGCGTTTCGGGTACTGGACGACAATCCGCCGCTGGGCGCGTTCTATGAACACGATGAAGGAGATGACCGCGATGATCATGACGATTAGAACCAGGATAAAGATGGTCGAAAGGGCGCCCGTGCGGCCCAGTTCCATCGTGCCCGCCATCGCCGAGGGCAAATTGGCCACGATGCCCGCGAAAATGATGAGCGAAATCCCGTTGCCGACGCCGCGCGCCGTGATCTGTTCGCCAAGCCACATCAGGAAAATCGTGCCGCCAACCAGGGTAATGACGGTCGTTGCCCGGAAGAAGGCGCCCGGATCGATGACGGCGGACCCTTGGGAGCCGGCCATGCCCTCCAGGCCGACGGAGATTCCATAAGCCTGCACAGCCGCCAGAACGACGGTGCCGTAGCGGGTGTACTGGTTGATCTTCTTACGCCCCGATTCCCCTTCTTTCTTCAGCTGGCCGAGCGTGGGGGAAACGGCCGTCATGAGCTGCATGATAATCGCCGAGGAAATGTAGGGCATGATGTTGAGCGCAAAGATCGTCATGCGCCCCAGGGCCCCGCCGGCGAACATATCGAACATGCCGAGAATGCCTCCCGCGTTCTGGCGGAAGAGATCGGCAAGAATGGTCGGATCGATACCCGGAATCGGGATATAGGTGCCAAGCCGGTAGACGATCAACGCGCCCAGCGTGAACCAAATCCGCCGACGCAGATCCGTCGCCTTGGCAAGGGAACCAAAATTAAGATTGGCGGCGAGTTGTTCCGCAGCCGATGCCATTAATGCTCTCCGGATTCACCGGGTTTCTTGCCGGTGTCGGCCTTGACGGGCTGCAGCACCGTCACCTTGCCCCCCGCTTTTTCGATCGCGGCGATCGCCGCCTTCGAAGCACCGGCAACCTCAAGGGTCAGTTTCGCCTTGATCTCGCCCTTGGCCAGCAGGCGCACCCCGTCGCGAGGATGGGTAACGATCCCCGTTTCGCACAGGACGGCCGCGTTGATCGGCTTGGCCGGGTCCAGCTTGCCACTGTCGATGGCCTTCTGGAGGCGTCCCAGATTGACAATCTGATAGCGGTTGCGGGTCGGGTTGTTGAACCCCCGCCAGGGCAGCCGCCGGTAGATCGGCATCTGGCCGCCCTCGAAACCCTTGAGCGCCACCCCGGACCTGGATTTCTGGCCCTTGTGGCCATGGCCGGACGTCTTGCCCGTGCCGGAGCCGATGCCCCGGCCGATGCGCTTGCCCGGCCGGCGGGCGCCTTGACGATCGGAAAGTTGGTTCAGTTTCATGCCTGTCATTATCCGTTGGCGGCTATACCTCTTCCACCTTGATCAGATGGGCAACCTTGCGGATCATGCCGCGGATTTCCGGTGTGTCCTTGTGCTCGCGCGTCCGGTTGATCCGGTTGAGACGCAGACCGATCAGGGTCTTGCGCTGATCTCCTGGCCGCCCGATCGGGCTGGCAATCTGGGTCACACGCAAACGCTTGCCTTCGTTTCCAGCCATCGTCGTTTCCTTATGCGTTATCCCGGTGCCCGATAATTTCGTTCACCTTCTTGCCGCGCCGGCTGGCAACCACGCGGGGCGAATGTTCCTTGGCGAGCGCATCGAACGTTGCCCGCACCATGTTGTGCGGGTTCGAGGAACCGACGGACTTCGTCACGACGTCCTGGACGCCGAGCGCCTCGAACACGGCGCGCATCGGGCCGCCGGCGATGATTCCGGTACCGGCCTGGGCGGCGCGCAACACGACCCGGCCGGCGCCGTAGCGCCCGTGCATGTCGTGATGCAGGGTGCGGCCTTCCCGCAGCGGCACCTGAACCAGGCTTCGCTTGGCCTGTTCCGTCGCCTTGCGAATCGCCTCCGGCACTTCCCTCGCCTTGCCGGTGCCAAAACCAACACGCCCCTTCTGATCGCCGACGATCACCAGGGCCGCGAAACCGAAACGGCGGCCGCCCTTTACAACCTTGGCGACACGATTAATGGCCACCAGGCGTTCGACCAATTCCGATTCTTCGCGATTCGCCCGGTCGTTTTTCTGGCCTTTTGGCATTCTCGATTTTTCACCCACTGCCATGCTGGTTTCCCTGTCGCCCCTAGAAAGACAAGCCACCTTCCCGAGCTGCCTCGGCAAGAGCTTTGATCCGCCCGTGATAGAGATACCCACCACGGTCAAAATAAACTTCCGAAACGCCTGCCGCCTTGGCCCGGGAGGAAAGGAGCTTGCCCACTTCCCGGGCGGCATCGAGGCCGGCACCGGATTTCAGGGTGGACCGAAGCTCCTTGTCCAGGCTGGATGCCGTGGCAAGCGTCGCGCCCTTCGTATCGTCAATGACCTGCGCGTAGATGTGCTGGCTCGACCGGAAGACCGAAAGCCGCAAGCGGCCACGGCTTTTTTTCCGGAGTTTCATGCGAACCCGGCGGCTTCGACGCAAAAACTGGCTTTTTAGGCGCTGCATCCCAAACGTCCCTACTTCTTCTTTCCTTCCTTGCGAACAAGGATTTCTTTTTCGTGTTTCACGCCCTTGCCCTTATAGGGTTCGGGCCTCCGGAAATTGCGAATCTCGGCCGCGACCTGGCCTACTTGGCGCTTGTCGGCGCCGGAAATTTCAATTGAAGTTGGCTTCTCGCACTTGATCGCGATTCCCTGCGGAATGGGGTAGCGAATCTCCTGGCTGAAGCCCAATTGCAGCACCAGGTCCTTGCCCTGGACCTGAGCGCGATAGCCGACGCCGTTGATTTCCAGCCGCGCCTGGAAGCCATCGGCAACGCCAGTGACGAGGCTGCTGATCAGGCTGCGGGCCGTGCCCCACATCTGGCGGGCCGCTTTCGTTTCGTCCCGCGGCTTCACCCACACCTTGTCGTCCTCTTTCGAGATCGACACGTTGCCGGCAAGCGTGACGCTAAGCTCGCCCAGTTTTCCCTTGGCCGTAACGTGCTGGCCCTCGACCGCCACATCGACGCCGCTTGGGACAATCACCGGATTTTTTCCAACGCGTGACATAAGAATTCCTAAAACACCTTGCACAAGACTTCGCCGCCGACATGGGCGACGCGGGCTTCGTGGTCCGACATCACCCCTTTCGGCGTGGACAGGATTGAAATACCAAGGCCTCCATACACCTTCGCGAGGTCCTGGATGCCGGAATACACCCGCCGGCCGGGCTTCGAGACGCGCTTGATTTCGCGGATGACCGGCTCTCCCTCGTGGTACTTCAGCTCGATCTCGATGGCGCCGATTCCTTCCTGCACTTCCTGGCGGGTATAACCCCGGATATAGCCCTCCTTCTGGAGGACATCGAGGACGCTGGCCAACAGCTTGGAAGCGGGACTTGAAATGGTATCCAGACGCGCCCGCTGACCATTCCGAATACGCGTCAGCATGTCGCTGAGGGGATCGCTCATTGTCATGAATCGAGTCCTTTGCCTCTTCTTACCAACTTGACTTCAGCATGCCGGGAATCTGCCCCTTCGAGGCAAGGTCCCGAAGCGCGATGCGCGACAGGCCGAATTTTCGGTACACGCCCCGCGAGCGCCCGCTGAGCTGGCACCGGTTGCGAATACGCACCTTGGAAGAGTTCCGCGGCAGCGCCGCCAGCTTCAGCTGGGCGTTGAAGCGGTCTTCCGGCGTCGTCGACGCATTGCGGGCAAGCGCCTTCAATTCCGCCCGCTTCGCCTTGTAGCGTTTCACCAGGCGTTTGCGGTTCTTGTTCCGTTCAATGGCACTTTTCTTTGCCATGCGTTTTTCCTTTGTCGGTTAACCGGCGAACGGCAGGTTGAAGCCCTCAAGAAGGGCTTTCCCCTCTTCGTCGGTCTTTGCCGTTGTAACAATGGTGATGTCCATTCCACGAATCTGGTCTGTCTTGTCGTAATCGATCTCCGGAAAAATGATCTGTTCGCGAAGGCCGATTGAAAAATTTCCCTTCCCGTCGAAACTGACCAGCGCAAGGCCGCGAAAATCGCGAACGCGCGGCAGCGCAATCGTCACGAAACGATCCAGGAATTCGTACATACGGTCCCGTCGCAGCGTGACCTTGCAGCCGATCGGCATACCCTCACGAAGCTTGAAACCGGCAATCGATTTCCTGGCGCGCGTAATCACCGGCTTCTGGCCCGTGATCGCCGTCAGGTCCCCGAGCGCCGCCTCGATCTTCTTGCCTTCCCGAACCGCCTCGCCAACCCCCATGTTAACGATGATCTTCTCGAGTTTCGGGATCTGCATGGCGTTCCGGTATCCGAACTGCGACTGCAGGCTCGGCCGAATTACGCTGTTGTAGTGTTCTTGCAAACGCACCATGCCTCGGTTTCCTATGTATCCACCACTTCGCCGGATTTCCTGGCGAAGCGGACTTTTCGGCCATCATCGAGAAACTTCCAGCCGACCCGGGTCGGCTCGCCGCTCTTGGGATCAACCAGAGCCAGATTCGAAACGTGAATCGGAAGTTCCTTTTCCTGAATCCCGCCCGGATTACCAGCGGCCGGGCGCTGATGCCGCTTCACGACATTGACGCCCTGAACAACGACAAGACCCTTCCTTGGCAGCGCGCGCAGCACTTCCCCTTTCTTGCCCTTGTCCTTGCCCGTCGTGACGATGACGGTGTCGCCCTTGCGAATTTTCAGACCCGCGGCCATCACAGGACCTCCGGAGCTAAGGATATGATTTTCATGAAATTTTTTGTCCTCAACTCGCGCGTGACCGGCCCGAAAATGCGCGTGCCGACCGGCTCGTTCTGCTTCGTGATCAGCACGGCTGCATTCTTGTCGAAGCGAATCGATGAGCCATCCGGCCGGCGGATGCCATGGGCCGTGCGCACGATGACCGCGCGATGAATTTCGCCCTTCTTCACACGGCCGCGTGGAATCGCGTCCTTCACGGAAACGACGATCACGTCGCCAACGCTGGCGGTCTTGCGCCGCGAACCACCAAGGACCTTGATGCACTGAACGCGCTTGGCGCCCGAGTTGTCCGCGACTTCCAGATTTGACTGCATCTGAATCATGATGTGTGCCTAGCTTCCCCGTCCCTGTTATCCGGATTCCGAAAGGACAACCCACCGCTTGCGTTTCGAGATCGGGCTGCATTCCTGTATCTGGACGGAATCGCCGATCTTGCAACGGTTTTTCTCATCGTGCGCCGCATATTTCTTCGACCGCCGGATAAATTTCTTATAGAGCGAATGCTGGAACTGGCGTTCGACCCGGACGACGACGGTCTTGTCGGCAGCGTCGCTGATGACCTTTCCATGGAGGATTCGTTTAGACATCCGTTTTCTCCGCTGCCCGTTCCTGCGTATTCAGGATCGTTTTGATGCGCGCAATGTCCCGCCGCACAAGCCGCAGCCGGGCCGTGCTTTCAAGCTGGCCGCTTGTCCGTTGAAAGCGCAGGTTGAAAATTTCCTTGCGCAGCGCCAGGAGATTTTCCTCCAGCTCATCCGGTGATTTTGCCCTGAGATCTTCGGCCTTCATCTCTAGATACCTTCAATTCGGCTGATAAATCGGGTGCCAAGCGCGCGACGCGCGACGCCCGGCGATACGCCGTCGACCTCAAAAAGAATGCGGCCGGGATGTATGCGGCTTACCCAATATTCCGGCGCGCCCTTGCCCTTGCCCATCCGTACTTCCGTCGGCTTCTTGGTTACCGGCACGTCCGGAAAGACACGAATCCACAACCGGCCGGCGCGCTTCATATGGCGCGTGACGGCACGCCGCGCCGCCTCGATCTCGCGCGCCGTGATGCGCCCAGGCGCTATCGCCTTCAGACCAAAGGCCCCGAAATTGAGCGCAACGCCGCCCTTGGCCATGCCATGGACCCGGCCCTTGTGCTGCTTGCGGTATTTCGTTCGCTTGGGACTCAGCATCTACGTAACCATTCTTCCTTAGTGGGCATGCCCGGTTTGCTGTTCTTCCAGGCGCTTGTCCTGGGCCAGGGGATCGCGTTCAAGAATCTCCCCCTTAAAGATCCACACCTTGATTCCGCAAGTGCCGTAGGTCGTGAAAGCGGTCGAGATCGCGTAATCGACGTCGGCACGCAGCGTGTGCAACGGTACCTGGCCTTCCCGGTACCATTCCGTCCGCGCAATTTCGGCGCCGCCCAGGCGGCCGGCGCAATTGATGCGAATACCCTTGGCGCCAAGGCGCATGGCCGATTGCACGGCGCGTTTCATCGTGCGGCGGAAGGCGACCCGGCGCTCCAGCTGCTGGGCGATGTTGTCGGCGACCAGCTTGGCGTCCAGCTCGGGCTTGCGAATCTCGATGATATTGATGTGAACCTCGCCATTCGTCATCTTCGTGAGGTCGCTTTGCAGTTTCTCGATATCCGCGCCGCGCTTGCCGATAACGACACCGGGCCGGGCCGTATGAATCGTAATCCGCGCCTTTTTCGCAGGCCGCTCGATAACGATCTTGCTGATCCCCGCCTGGGCGAGACGCTTTTCGAGGAAACGGCGAATCCGGAGATCTTCATGAAGAAGGTCTCCATAATCGTCGTCCGCATACCAGCGCGAATCCCACGTCCGGTTGATGCCGAGTCGAAGTCCTACCGGGTTAACTTTCTGACCCATCCCTACTCCTTGCGTTCCCGCATGACGATGGTGAGATGACTAAAAGGCTTAGCAATACTGGCAGCGCGGCCGCGGGCACGGGCACGCCAGCGATGCATGACCAGCCCCTTGCCGACCGTTGCCTCGGCAACGTAGAGCCGATCGACGTCGAGCTGATGGTTGTTCTCGGCGTTGGCAATCGCGGACTGTACGGCCTTGCGTACGTCGTTCGCGATCCGGCGCTTCGAAAAGGAAAGAATCGCCATGGCGGAGGAAGCGGTCTTGCCGCGAATGGTGCTCGCGACGAGATTGAGCTTCTGCGGACTCGTCCGAAGGTTTCGGACGACGGCCATTGCCTCGTTTTCCGCAAGCCGCCTGGGAGCTGCCTTCTTACCCATGCCTATACCCGCTTCGCCCTCTTGTCCCCGGAGTGCCCGTGAAAGGTGCGCGTCGGGGAAAATTCACCGAATTTATGACCAATCATCTCCTCGGTTACGAGAACCGGGAGGAATTTGCGCCCGTTATAGACACCGAAGGTCAGGCCCACGAATTGTGGCAACACCGTCGAACGACGCGACCAGATCTTGATCACTTCGTTGCGGCCGGATGCACGGGCGGCTTCCGCTTTTTTCAGCAGATAACCGTCTACGAATGGGCCTTTCCATACCGAGCGTGACAAGCCTGCTCTCTCCTCTACTTTTTCTTCTTTTGCCGACGACGGATGATCTGTGAATCAGTCGCCTTGTTGTTACGGGTCTTTTTGCCTTTCGTCGACTTGCCCCAGGGCGTGACCGGATGCCGGCCGCCGGAGGTCCGTCCCTCGCCGCCGCCATGGGGATGATCGATGGGGTTCATCGCCACCCCGCGCACGGAGGGCCGCTTGCCAAGCCAGCGCTTGCGCCCGGCCTTGCCGTATTTCACGTTCTTCTGGTCGGGGTTCGAGACGGCCCCGATCGTCGCCATGCCTTCAGCTGGCGCCATGCGCACTTCACCGGATGCCAACCGAAGCAAGGCGTTGCCCGCGTCCTTGCCGACCAGTTGCGCGTAGGAACCTGCCGCGCGCGCGATCTGGCCGCCTTTGCCTGGCTTCATCTCGATGTTGTGGATGATCGTCCCCACCGGGATGTTCTTCATCGGAAGCGCGTTGCCCGGCCGAATGTCGACGTTCTCGCCGGCGATCAGCTTGTCGCCGACCTTTACGCGCTGCGGCGCCAGGATATAGGCAAGCTCGTCGTCCTTGTAGCGAAGCAGCGCAATAAAGGCGCTTCGGTTCGGATCGTACTCGATCCGCTCGACCACCGCGGGCACGTCGAACTTGCGGCGGCGGAAGTCGATAATCCGATAGCTTTGCTTGTGCCCGCCGCCACGATGGCGCACCGTCATCCGGCCCAGGTTGTTGCGGCCGCCCTTGCCCGAAAGCCCTTCCGTAAGCTTTTTGACAGGCTTGCCTTTCCACAGCGTCGCACGGTCAACGATGACGAGCTGACGAAGCGAGGGTGTGCTCGGTTTGAATGTTTTCAACGCCATCGTTAAATCCCCGTCGTAACGTCGACTGCGTGACCTTCAGCAAGGGTCACCATCGCTTTCTTATAGGCGGCGCGCTTTCCGACCTGGCCCTTGAACCGCTTGGTCTTTCCCTGTTGACGAAGCGTGTTCACGGCTACCACCTTGACATCAAACAGTCTTTCGACCGCGTCCTTAATCTCGGGCTTCGTCGCCTTCAACGGCACCCGGAAAGTGATCTGGTTATGCTCCGAACCAAGGGTCGCCTTTTCCGTAATTACCGGCGAAAGCAGAACGCCATAGGATTTTTCGTTGGGCAGGCGCTTCTTCTCCTTGCCCTCTTTTTGCTTTGCCTTCTTTTCCTTCGATTTCATCATCGCAGCCGAGCCTCCAGATGCTGAATCGCATCCTTCGTCAACACGAGAAGGTCACGGCGGAGAATATCGTACACGTTTGTTCCCTGCTGCGGCAGGACATCGATGCCCGGCAGGTTTTGCGCCGCCCGGCGGAAATTCACATCGACTTCGGCGCCGTCAATGACCAGCGCCGAGGACCAGCCAAGCTTGCCGAGGCGGGCTACCAGGTCGCGCGTCTTGTTGCTTTTCGATTTCGTCGAATCGAGAACGACGATCTTCCCCTCCGCCTGCTTCGCGGAAAGGGCCGCCTTCAGCGCCAGCTTGCGAACCTTCTTCGGCAGGTTGAAGGCATGGGAACGGGGAAGCGGGCCAAAGGCCACGGCACCACCCCGAAACTGCGTTGAGCGAAGCGAACCCTGCCGCGCCCGGCCGGTTCCTTTCTGGCGCCAGGGCTTCTTGCCCGTGCCGCTGATCTCGCTCACATCCTTCGTCTTGTGGGTGCCCGACCGGCGCTTGGCCAGCTGCCAGGTGACAACACGCTGCAACAAGTCCGGGCGAATCGCCACGCCAAACACCTCGTCCGCGAGATCGATCTCGCCGACGTCCTTGGCTTCCAGACTGACAACCTTGCACTTCATCTGCACTTATTCCTTCGTTTCGGAAGCCGCATCCGGCTCCGACGTCGCGTTCGTTTCGGCCGTTGCTTCGGCCTCGGCTTCCGGCGTACTCGCTTCGGCTTTGGCCGGCGTATCTTCGCCAGGCGTATCGGCCTTTTCGCCGACAACCTCGGCACCGGCGCCGCGCAATCCCGCCGGGAACGGAGCCGCTTCCGGCACCGGTTTCTTGACGGCGTCCTTCACCAGCACGTAGCTGCCTTCCGAGCCCGGCACCGCGCCGCGGATGAACAGGAGACCGCGCGCCATGTCCGTCGATACGACGACGAGGTTCTGCGTCGTCACCCGCGCATCACCCAGGTGGCCCGCCATTTTCTTGCCCTTGAAGACCCGGCCCGGGTCCTGGTGGTGGCCGGTCGAGCCGTGGGAGCGATGCGAAATCGAAACACCGTGGCTTGCCTCCAGCCCACGGAAATGATGGCGCTTCATGGCACCCGCAAAGCCCTTGCCAATGGTCGTGCCAACGACGTCGACGTACTGGCCGGCGATGAAATGCTCGACGGTGATTTCGGACCCGATTTCCAGAAGGGCATCCGCGCTGACACGAAATTCGGCGAGTTTCCCTTTCGGCTCGACCTTCGCCTTCGCGTAATGCCCCTTGAGCGCCTTCGTCACGTTCTTGGTCTTCCGCGTGCCGACCCCGAGCTGCACGGCCGAATAGCCGTCCTTTTCCTCGGTTTTCGTGGCCACCACCTCGCAGCTGTCCACCTGCAGGACCGTCACCGGAACGTGCTCGCCCTCCTCCGTGAGAAGGCGCGTCATGCCAAGTTTCTGAGCAAGCAACCCGGTTCGCATTTCCAGCACCTACAACTTGATCTCGACGTCGACGCCAGCCGGCAGGTCGAGCTTCATCAACGCATCCACCGTCTGGGTCGTCGGCTCGACAATGTCCAAGAGCCGCTTGTGCGTACGGATCTCGAACTGCTCACGCGACTTCTTATCGATATGCGGCGAACGCAAGACCGTAAATTTCTCGATTTTCGTCGGCAATGGAATGGGGCCGCGCACGCTGGCACCCGTACGCTTTGCCGTGCTGACGATCTCGCTCGTCGACTGATCGAGCAGGCGATGATCGTACGCCTTCAACCGAATTCGAATGTTCTGACTGTCCATTGCCGTTTCCATAAACCAACGGCGCCACGAGGACGCCGAAGATTGTTTTCCCTATTCGATGATTTTGGTAACGACGCCGGCACCAACGGTGTGGCCGCCTTCGCGGATGGCGAAGCGCAGGCCCTCGTCCATGGCGATCGGCACGATCAGCGTCGCCGTCATCGTGATGTTGTCACCGGGCATCACCATTTCCGTGCCCTTCGGCAGCTCGATCGACCCCGTCACGTCCGTCGTCCGGAAGTAGAACTGCGGCCGGTAGTTCGAGAAGAACGGCGTGTGCCGCCCCCCCTCTTCCTTCGTCAGCACGTAGGCCTCGCATTCGAACTTCGTGTGCGGCGTGATCGAGCCCGGCTTCGCCAGCACCTGGCCGCGCTCCACCTCTTCCCGCTTGGTGCCACGCAGCAGGCAGCCCACATTGTCCCCCGCCTCGCCCTGGTCCAGAAGCTTGCGGAACATCTCCACGCCCGTCACCGTCGTCTTCGTCGTCGGGTTCAGGCCGACAATCTCGATCTCGTCCCCCACATGCACGATCCCCCGCTCGATCCGGCCCGTCACCACCGTGCCGCGGCCCGAGATCGAGAACACGTCCTCGATCGGCATCAGATAGGGCTTGTCCTTCGGGCGCTCCGGCTGCGGAATGTAGCTGTCCACCGCCTCCATCAGCTTCAGCACCGAATCCTTGCCAAGCTCGCCGCCCTTGTCTTCCAGCGCGTTCAGCGCCGAGCCCTTGATCACCGGGATCTCGTCCCCCGGAAACTCGTAGGACGAAAGCAGCTCCCGAACCTCGAGCTCGACCAGCTCCAGAAGCTCGGGGTCGTCCACCTGGTCCACCTTGTTCAGGTAAACCACGATCGCCGGCACCCCAACCTGGCGCGCCAGCAAAATGTGTTCCCGCGTCTGCGGCATCGGGCCGTCCGCCGCCGACACCACCAGAATCGCCCCGTCCATCTGCGCCGCGCCCGTGATCATGTTCTTCACGTAGTCCGCATGGCCCGGGCAGTCCACATGGGCGTAGTGGCGCTTCTCCGTCTCGTATTCCACGTGCGAGGTCGCAATCGTGATCCCCCGCTCCTTCTCCTCCGGCGCCTTGTCAATCTGGTCGTACGCCGTGAACTCCGCACCACCCGACTCCGACAGAATCTTCGTGATCGCCGCCGTCAACGTCGTCTTCCCGTGGTCCACATGGCCAATCGTGCCAACGTTGCAATGCGGCTTCGTCCGCTCAAATTTCGCTTTCGCCATTTT
>JAGWAR010000018.1 GCA_021296325.1 Alphaproteobacteria bacterium | reverse complement strand
CGGCTTTGGTACGGCGAGGACGGGATCGTCGTGAAGGCGAGCTTTCTTTCGAAGCGGAACACGCTGGTGACGTTCGACCGCGATTGAGGGGGAATGGTGCGCCCTCCAGGATTCGAACCTGGGACCCACGGCTTAGAAGGCCGTTGCTCTAGTCCACTGAGCTAAGGGCGCATGGATGACCCCTCCGACTATAGCGCCGCGGGGACATCAAGAGAAACGGACGGAGATTGGGGTCTACTTGAAGTTCGCGGCGTAGCTTTTTGGCCGCGGTCTTCTCGTCTTCGGCTCGATCACCCGGTAGGCGTGGCCGTGTTTCTCGGCGTAGTGGATGGCGGCTTCCTTCGTCGGAAAGCGCAGCTTGACCTGGGCGCGGGTATCCCGCGAGCTGGTCCAGCCCATCAGGGGCTCGGTCTCGCGGGGGGCGGCCGGCTCGAACTCGACGAGCCAATTGCGGGTCCGGGCGAGACCCGACTGCATCGCCGTCCTGGTTGGCTGGGAAATACGAACCTTGTTCATGGCGTTTCCGTCACATCCCGTTCTTCTGGTCGGGGTGGGGAGATTCGAACTCCCGACCCCCTGCTCCCAAAGCAGGTGCGCTACCAGACTGCGCTACACCCCGGATGGCCGGGAATCTAGGGGTTTCGAGAGGCCCAGGCAAGCCTAGTCCGGCGCCGCGAAGATGCGGTGCTCGACGCGATCTCCCACCCGGACGCCCAGGCGCGCCGCCGTGCCGCCGAGCAGTTCGAGCACGGCACGCACCGGCCGGCGGGTGCCGATCGGCTCGAGCGAGCCCGGCGTCGTGTCGGCGGCAATCAGGACGATTCGCCCTTCCGGCCCCAAAAAGAGCATGTCGAGGGAGATCAGCGTGTTCTTCATCCACATGGCGGCTTGCGTCGTGGGGCGCTCGAAATCGAACAGCATGCCGTGATCGGGGGCCAGGCTTTCCCGGTACATGAGGCCCCGCGCCCGTTCCTCGTCCGTGTCCGCCACCTCGACCTGGAAAGGGTGGCTGGCGGCGGCCGTGACGAGGGAAAGCGGCTCGCGCTCAAGCGTCTCCATGGGGCCGGGACTGGCCAAGCCCGGCGCGAAGCCGCATCCGACGAGCAAAAGAAGGGTTAACCCAATCGCAAGCCGACGCCTGCAGAATTGCAATGCGCGGGCCGGGAGGCTAGCCTTCCCCTCGACTTTTGCGGAAGACGGTCCCGACGTCCCGATCCACTGCCTATAGACGCCCATGCCCATCAAAACGATCCTTGTCCATCTGGCCGACGACCCCAGGCATCAGGCCCGGGTCGAAACGGCGGTGGGGCTTGCCCAGCGGTTCAAGGCCCATCTCATCGGCCTCTATACGGAAGAACCGGCCCACATGCCCGACACGATTGCCGGCCGGGGCGCCGCCCTTGGCTTTCTTGCCGAGGAAACAAAGATCGCCCATGAGCACGCCGTCGATATCGAGCAGGAATTCCTCGACTTCTGCAAGTCGAAACAAATTTCCACCGAAAGCTTGAGCGAACGGGGCGTGCATCTTGACCTGCTGGTCAAATACGCGCCCTTCGCCGACCTTGCCATCATCAGCCAGTCCCACGCCAAAAGCATCGAGGACAAATTGCGCCTGCATCTGCCGGACCACCTGCCGATGATGGCCGGCTGTCCGGTTCTGGTCGTGCCTTACGAACAGGCGAGCGAGCGCATCGGCAAGCGAATTCTGGTCGCCTGGAAAACGTCGCCGGAAAGCGGGCGCGCCGTCGGCTATGCCGTGCCTTTCCTGAAAACGGCCGAACAGATAACCGTGCTGACCATCGATCCGCCGGATCACGACTACGTTCCCGGCGCCGAGATCGCGGTCCGGCTGGCCCGTCACGGGGTGAAGGTGGAGACGCGCTCGAACCTGGCCGACGACCGGAACGCAGGTGAAATCATCTGCCAGACGGCCGCCGATCTGGATTGCGACATGATCGTGATGGGAGCCTATGGCCGCTCGCGTTTTCGCGAGCTCGTTCTTGGCGGCATCACCCGTTACACGCTGACGCACACCCACGTGCCGCTTCTGATGTCCCACTAGGGACGGTTCCCTATAGCAGGAAGACGACCGTCACGATCGCGAACAGCGGCATCAGGAAGATGATCGACCAGCCCATATAGCCGAAGAAGCTTGGCATTTTCACACCGCGGTCCTCGGCGATGGCGCGCACCATGAAATTCGGCGCGTTGCCGATATAGGTGTTCGCGCCCATGAAGACGGCCCCGGCCGAGATCGCGAGCAGTGTCACGACGTCGGGACCCATCAGGGTTTCCGCGTCGCCACCCGCCGTGTTGAAGAAGACCAGGTAGGTGGGTGCGTTGTCGAGGAAGCTCGACAAGATACCCGTGACCCAGAAATACATCGGATTGTTCGGCCCGGTGTCCGTATTGACGAGTTCGATCAACGGGCCAAGCGCGCCGGACGCACCTGCCTTCAGGATGGCAATCGCCGGAATGATCGTGAGAAAGATGCCGGCAAAAAGTTTCGCCACCTCGACGATCGGGAACCAGGTGAAGCCGTTCGCCTCGCGGCTTTCCCGGCTGGTCAGCGCCCAGGACAGCGCCGTGATCCCCAGCAGCAGAAGATCGCGCACGACGTTTTCAAGCTCGAGCGGCGTGCCGAGAACGTCGAAGGTGACGCCGGATTCCCATACGCCGCTCAACAGCACGGCGCCCAGCACACCGAGGATGCAGAGGATGTTGACGCCGCCTTCGATGCGGAGCGGTTCGTGCTCGTGCACGACACGTGCTTCCGGTTCGCGCTTATAGAAGTAGCTGTCGAGGCAGTAAAAGACGACGAGCAGGATGCTGGCCATCAGCAGCATCGGGAAAAAAAGGTGCTGGGTCGGCCAGAAGAAATCGACGCCCTTCAGGAAGCCCAGGAACAGCGGCGGGTCGCCAAGCGGGGTCAGCGAACCGCCGATGTTCGCCACCAGGAAGATGAAGAAAACGACCGTGTGCACCTGATGTTTCCGCCACTCGTTGGCACGAAGCAAGGGCCGGATCAGCAGCATCGCCGCCCCGGTCGTGCCCATCCAGCTGGCGATCACCGTGCCGAAGGCAAGCAGGCCCGTGTTGATCGCCGGCGAACCTTCGAGGCTGCCCCTCAGCCGGACGCCGCCCGCCGCCGTAAAGAGGGCCAGCAGGAGGATGATGAAGGGGATGTATTCCAGAAGAAAGGTGTGGGCGACTTCATGCACCGCGATCTCGCCACCATAGGTCAGGACCAGCGGTATCAGGAAAGTGAGTCCCCAGAAGGCGCTGACCTTGCCGAAGTGGCGGTGCCAGAAATGGGGCAGGACCAGCGGGAAGACGGCGATCGAAAGCAGGATACCGACGAAGGGCACGGTCCATATCAGCCCCAGCGCCGACCCATCGAAGGTGTGGGCGCCATCCGGCGCCATGTTTTCGACGGTGACCGCCAGCGCATCGCCCGCCCATGCGGACAGGAGAAGCCCGGCGAGGCATGCGATCAAAGGGCTTTTGCTGGTTCGTTTCCGGGAAGTTCGCGTCAATTTTCTTGCCTTGTTATGAAAGCCTGCCGCCTTTGCCCGGAACGGCGTCCGACTATACGCCATTCGCCAATGGCCGGGAAGGAGTGCCCGACTTTCCGGGTTTTTCCGCCGCCAGGGTCTTCCTGTTAATTTGCCGATTTTACGCCGGGAATCCACCGTTGGATCGGCTTGCCATTATGGGTGCGGCCAAGGCGTTTTGTCTTTTTGCCTTTCAGCGTCTGGCAAATCGTTCGCATCGGGACTTCTTCTCCCTGACCGGCGGCAAGCATCTGATCGAAACCGGAAACGGTGGCAACGAGCTGATTCAGGTGCTCGACGTTCAGATGCCCGTAGCGGCGCCAGATACCATATAGGAATTCGTCCGTATCGGCGGAAAGCTGGTCGGCCACCACGTTGGGACGCCCATGCTCGAAGGCCCGCGCCACGTTCGGCTCGGTGGGACCCTGAAGATCGGCAACGAACACGGCCGGCATCAGCTTGGCCCCTTCCCGCTCGACCGCGTAATAGGCCTGCGCGAGGAAAAGCAGGCGGTGCAATTTCTGGGGCGGGAGGTAGCTGTCTTCGGCGCTGGCTTGATCCAGAAACCAGAGCGCAACGTCGAAAGCGGATTGCACGGAAAACGCCATGGTAAAGAGACTTCTCTATTCCGGTGATTCTCCCTATGATTCAGGGGAAATCTAAACGCCGCGTTAAGGAGGAATTACCCCTCATGGGCAGGCCTCGCGCCGGCATCCATGGTTTTCTTGCGCTGTTCGCCATCGGGTGGGTTCTGTGTGTCTTTCCGCTGGCGGCTCAGGAATCGCACAAGGATTTTGCGGCCGGCATCTACGCCTACCAGCAGAAAGATTTCGCCACCGCCTATAAATACCTAGCACCGCTGGCCGCCAAGGGTCACAGCTCGGCCCAGTACAATCTTGGCCGCATGTATGCGAACGGCCAAGGCGTGCCGCGAAACCTGATCGAGGCCTACAAGTGGTTTTTCCTGTCTTTCAAGAACGGGCGGAAAGAAGGCGAACAGGCGATGCTGTCACTGGCGCCGCTTCTAAAGAAGGAACAGATCAGCGAGGCCATCGAACGAGCCAGCAACGAATGCTGTGCGTTGAAGCGCTAGTTTTCGGGCGCGGCTATTGCAGCTCGCTCAACGTGCCGAATCGCGGACGAAAGAGCGAGCGGTGGTACATCTGCAAATTGGAAAAGAGCGCCGTCTGCAACAGTGGCGCGTAGTTGAAATAGACTTCCGCAATGATCGCATTCTCGCCGTCCCGCACCAGGAACCCGGCCGGCAGGGTGGCCGCGCCGCCCGGCGTTCCCACGGAGCTGCCCGCGGCCAGCGAGCCGCCGCCGGCGCGCTGCCAGTCGACCTGGGGGCCACCGCCGCCGCTGGCGCTTACCGACGTGACGATGACGACGCCGTTGGCGCCAAAGGCGAAAGGCGCAATGACGTGGTCCGTCGCCGTAAAGATCTGATCAACGGTGGCGGCGGAAATTTCCTCGCGTTGCGAAACCAGGTCCGCCGTCGTGACGGCCACCGCGTCCAGTTTCTGCTGCAGCAGCATGTAACGGGCAAGTTCGGTCCCGGCCAGAATCATGACGAGCAGAACCGGAAACACGAACGCCATCTCGACGAGAAGCGCGCCGCGCCGGTCTTCCCAGAAGTGTCGAAGGGTGCGCATGCCGCTTCCTCAAAAAGGCTCGTTCTGGACGGCCACGCTGGCCGTCAGCTGAATGGCGCCGTTCTGGCCGATGAAGGCGTCGAGAAGGCCGGTCAGCATGTCCCAGTCATAGGTGATGCGATAGACGACGATGTCGCCCGCATCCCCCGCGCCGCTTGCCCCCATGTCCGCATCCCACTGGCCGTTGCCGTTGACGTCCACGAAGTCCTCGCCCACGTCGTAGTTGCCGTTTGCGGGCGAGTCGTCCGTGTAGGGCTCGGCCTCGCCGATGTCCTCGAAATCGGGATAGATGAGGGTTGTCACCTGGGCCTGGCCGATATCGACCAGGCCAATCGTCTGCTCGGCGAGAATGTCGAGGATGCGCTGTTCGCGCGTCACGCCGGCCGGCACGAATCCGGTAACGCCGAACCGGGCCGCCTGACGCAGGCCGCCTTCCATCAGGGTCGTGACCAGCATGATCATCGAAAGTTCGACCAGGCCGATCAGGGCGGCGGCCAAAATCGGCATCGCAAAGGCGAATTCGACCGTCGTCGAGCCTTCCCGCTGCCGCCGCAACCCACGGAAATTACGGATTATTTCAAGCATCCCCGTCCCCGGCGTTTACCATTCGGCAAGGCGGGCGCGTTAGGATTCCCGCTGCATGCCCTGGATCAAGAAACCACCCCCCTCCTTCCGCCGGGCCCTTGGACCCGGAGCGATCGGTCTCGTTCTTTTCGTTGCGGCCTGCGCTTCCGATTCCGGCGAACGGCCCGCCGCCTCGATGGCGGCCCAGGAACCGGAAGAAGTCACGACGGTGGAGACCCTGCTTCGGGTCGCCGCCAACACCCGCGCCGGAGGCAATCCGGGCGCCGCCGCCAACCTTTACCGCCGCGCCCATCTGCTTGACCCCAAGCGCGTCGAACCCCTGATCGAGCTTGGCAGCACGCTTTACGCCATGCAGCTCAACCGCGAGGCGGCGGAAGCCTTTCGCATGGCGCTTGCGGTGGAGCCGGAGCGTGTCGACGCGCGGCATGCGCTCGCCAACACGCTCCTTGCCCTCAATCAACCGAAGCTTGCCCATGAACAATTCGAAACCATTCTCCGCCGCAACCAGGCGGACGTCGCCGCCCTCAACGGCATGGGTATTGCCCTTGACCGCATCGGCGACCACACGGGCGCCCAGACCCACTACCGGAGCGCGCTGGCCATGGCGCCGGCCAGCCTTTCGGTCCGCAACAACCTCGGGCTTTCGATGGCGCTGGCCGGAAAGCACGACGAAGCGATCGCGCTGTTGAAGGAAGTGGCCGGCGAACCGGCCGCCACGCCCCGCGAGCGGCAGAACCTGGCGCTGGCCCATGGCCTTGCCGGCGATTTCGACGCGGCGGCCAAAGTCGCCCGCATCGACCTTGACGAGATCGCGGTTCAGAACAACATCGCCTACTATCGCTATCTGCAAACGCTGTCGGGCCCGGCCAAGGTGAACGCCGCTATCGGCAACGGAACGGACCCCAACGAGGCGGCTGCCGTCCCGGCGAGCAACTGACACTGGCGTGCTGAAAATCGGGCGTTCCGTCAATGCAGGTCTCCCAGGCCGTCGATCACGCTAAGGATGGCGGGCCCGATCAACACGATGAAGAGCGCCGGCAGGATGAAGGTGATCATCGGCACGGTCAGGATCGCCGGCAGACGCGCCGCCTTTTCTTCCGCCCGCATCAGGCGTTCGCTGCGAAACTCCTTCGCCAGCACGCGCAGGGAATGGGCCAGCGGGGTGCCGTATTTTTCCGTCTGGACCAGCATGTTGACGAGCGCCCGGATATCCTGAAGGCCAGTACGCACGTTCAGGTGATCGAGCGCCTGCTTGCGCTCGGGCAGGAAACCGAGCTCGACGGAGGTAAGGCCCAGTTCGTCCGCCAGCTCGGGCCAGGAAAGCGAAAGCTCGCGCGAGACCCGCTCGAGCATCGCATCGAGACTTAAACCCGCCTCGGCGCAGATCACCATCAGGTCGAGGCCGTCGGGCAGCCCCATCTGCACCTGTTGCCGGCGATGGCGAACCCGGTTCCTGACGACGAGTTCGGGGGTAAAGGCGCCGGCCACCACGGCCCCGATCGCCGCCGCCAAAGTCAGCATGGAGGCCGGCCCCAGAATCCCGACGCCGTATATCAGGAAGGCGGCGACGGCCCCGAAGCCAAGCGGCAAAACCGCCTTTGCAAACAGGTAGATAACCAGCGCATCGCGCCGCCGCCAGCCGGCCTGGGCGAGACGGCGGGCGATCTGGTCAATCTGGGCGGAGCGCATCAGGTTCAACCGCTTCACGACCTTGCGCATGATGCTGACGCCAAACTCGCGCGATTCATGCCGGCGCGGCGCGGCAAGAAACTGGGCCTGCAAATTGTCGCGGCGCGCCATCAGGCCGCGCACGCGCGCCGTCATCGGGTCGCGCGCAATCAGCCCGTACCAGACGGCCATCACGCTTACCAGTGCCGCCCCCGCCGCCAGCAGCGCGATAAAGTCTTCGGGCGGAATGCCAAAGGGAATGAAGTCGAACGTCATCAGATTCGGAACCTCACCATTTTCATCATAACAATGGCGCCGATCCCCATGCTGCAAAGGCCGGCACCCAACAGGAACTTGCCGCGGGGATCCGTGAACAGCGTCATCGCGTATTCCGCATTCATCAGGTAAAGGATGGCAAACATCAGAAACGGCAACGAGCCGATGATGTAGGCGCTGGAGCGTGCCTCCGACGACATGGCCCGCACCTTCATCTTCATCTGGCGGCGCCGGCGCAGAATGTCGGAAAGATTTTCCAGCGTTTCCGTCAGATTGCCGCCGGTCTCCTGCTGCACGGCAAGGCTGATCACGAAAAACTTGAATTCGGCCGTATCGATCCGGTCCACCGCCTTCTGCAAAGCCTCGTCCAGGCTTTGCCCCATCCGCATCTGTTCATCGATGCGGCGAAATTCCGTGCCGACCGGATCGCCGATTTCGTGCCCGATGGCGGCCAGCGAATCGGAAATCGGCAAACCGGACTTGAGTCCGCGCACGATCAGGTCGATCGCTTCCGGAAAGAGGGCGGTGAAGCGCCTTTCCCACCTTGAAATCAGGAAATTCACGACGAGATGGGGAAGGCCGATGCCGACGACGACTCCGGCCGACAAGGAAAGCAGCAGCGGAAAGCCAAAGAGTTTCGCCGTCAGAATGGCAACCGCCACCATCAACAGGACGCAGGCGAGCACGTATTCGCCGGGAACGATTTCCTTGCCCGTCTTTTCCAGGCGCTTCTGCAACATGGCCGGGTTCGGCAGCCAGCGCCGGAGCAGCCGGTCGAAAATGCCGATCGAGCTGTAATTCCGCTTGCGCAGGAATCCGGATTTCGGCGCGTCCGGATTTTCCTCCTCGAGGCGATGGGTGACTTTTTCGATCCGGCTACCCAAACGCGCGCGCGCGCGGATCGCGGTGACGGCAAGCGTAACGACCATCAGCGCACTACCCACCCCGAAAAGCACCACCAGCATCAAAAGCCCCTCGCTGGCGGAGAGCCCGTCCATCACACCACCTCCATCAAGGCCCGGCCGAGGCCGTAATATTCGGCCCGCGACAGGAAGTTCGGCCGCGTCCCGGTCGAACGGAAATGGCCGCGCAAGATGCCGTCGTCGCCTTCGCCCTCGAAGTCGAAGCGGAAGAGTTCCTGGGTCGTGATAACCTCGCCTTCCATGCCGACAACTTCCGTGATGTTGACGATCCGGCGCACGCCGTCTCGCATCCGGCTTACCTGAACGATCAGATCGACCGCCTCGGCAATTTGGCCGCGCACGGCGCGCGCCGGCAGATTGACGTTCGCCATCGCCACCATGTTTTCGAGACGAGTCAGCGCCTCGCGTGGCCGATTCGCATGGATCGTGCACATGGAGCCTTCATGCCCGGTGTTCATCGCCTGCAGCATGTCAAGCGCCTCGGCGCCGCGGATTTCGCCAAGAATGATGCGGTCCGGCCGCATGCGAAGCGCGTTTCGGACCAGATCCCGCATGATGATCTCGCCCTGGCCCTCAAGATTGGGGGGCCGGGTCTCCAGCCGCACGACGTGAGGCTGCTGGAGCTGCAATTCGGCCGCGTCTTCGATGGTCACCACCCGCTCGCCGGGATCGATCGTCGCCGACAGCGCGTTGAGAAGGGTCGTTTTACCTGACCCCGTGCCGCCGGAAATCAGGATGTTCAGCCTGGAACGCGAGGCGATCTTCAGCACGGTCGCCATCGCATCGGAGGTATTATTCTGCGAAACCATCGTCTCGAGCGTCAGCCGCTTTCTCGAGAATTTCCGAATCGACACGGAAGGCCCGTCGATGGCGAGCGGCGGAATGATGATGTTGACGCGGCTGCCGTCTTCGAGGCGGGCATCGACCAGCGGCGTGGTTTCATCGATGCGCCGACCAATCCGAGTCACGATGCGGGTGGCGACGTTCATGAGATGGGCATCGTTCTGGAAGACGATATCCGTTAGTTCGAGCTTGCCCCGGCGTTCCACGAAAACCTGGTTGGAGCCGTTGATCATGATGTCGGTGACGGTTTCGTCCTCTAGCAGCTTTTCCAGCGGGCCAAGCCCCATCATGTCGTTGACGAGCGAGGTGACGAGATCGCGCTGTTCAAGCTGGTTGAGACGAACGTCGTGTTCCTGAAGAATTTCGCCAAGCACCTCTTCGATCTGTTTCGCAAGCTCTCCCCGCGGCAGCTCGGCGGCGGCGGCGGTGTCGAGGCGGTCCAGCAGCATCGGGCGAACCAGAAGATTCGCGTTTTCGACCTTCGAGCGGTTCGAGGCGGGCGGCGCCTTGCCGCTGCCGGCTTCCCGGCTGCCTCCCGAACCGGCGGGCGTGATACCGGTAAAGGAAATCAGGTCGTTCAACAGAAAGGTGACGAGGTTGCGTTCGTCGATCGTCTTTTCCCGATCCTCGCCTTCCCTGCCCTCGCGGACGATTTCCTCGACCTTTTTGGCAAGCGTGCCGCGCGTGGCACCCTGCCGGGCCGTTTCGGCCAATTTTTTTCGCACCACCGGGCGCAGACGCAGGAAGAGGTCTTCAAGATCGGGCGAGGCCGGGGGAAAGGATTCGATGACGTCTTCGATAACTTTCGTCTTTTCGTGATGGCGGGCCACGATCGGTGCTGGCGTATCGGCGTCACCATCGAGTGCGCGCAGATCGTTTAGCGAATGCACCGTCGCCATCCCGCGTTTGCCAAAGGGCCGCGTTTTCATCGTTTCAGCATCCGGACAAAGGAGGAAGGCACTTCGGCCGGCTCGACCCCGGAGAGCGTCTTGCTTACTTCGCGGCAGGCCCTGGCGACCGGACTGTTCTTCACGACGGCCGGCACCGGCTTGCCGGACCGGTTGGCAAGGGCCAGTGCCTTGCGGTCGTAAGGAACGATTTCGTTGACCGGCGCTTCGATGGCTTCCTCGAAAGCGTTTTTCGGCACGTCGCTGCCGTCTTCCGGGCGGGCGCGGTTGACGATGATGGAAAGTTTGGCGCGGGGTGCAGCGCTGCGAATGAGCGAGCGCAGCCGCACCGTATCCCGCATCCCGGCCAGCGAAAAATCCGTAACCACGGCGACGGCGGCGGAATCGGCAAGGACTTCCTGGTAACGGAGGACCAAGGCGCGCGGAATATCAAGCACGATGCATTCGAAATTCCGCCGCAGTTCCATGACCATGCGGTGAAGCCCCTGCGGGTCGAAGGCGAGGTCTTCGTCCAAGGCCTCTTCCGCGCCAAGCACGTAGAGGTTTTCGCTTTCCGTCACCAGAACGCTGGCGACGAAAAGGTCGTCGACCCGCTCCGGGTTCTCAAGCGCCTCACGGAATCCCCGGCTCGGCGCGAGGTCGAGGGCAAGCGAGACGGTGCCGAACTGAAGGTCGACGTCGACGAGGGCCGTGCGCAATTTCTGTTCATGGGCAATCAGCCAAGCGCTGTTGACGGCAAGGGTGCTGGCGCCGACCCCGCCTCGCGCACCGACGACGGTAACCAGCCGGCCCGGCGTACCCTCCTCGGGTTTTGCCCGCGCATCGGTTACCAGCCGGATCGCGTTCTGAAAGGCCTCGAAGGTCACCGGCTTGACCAGATAATCGTCAACGCCCGCCTCGAGGAGCAGCCGGAACAGCTGCACGTCGTTGGCAACCCCCACCGCGATTACCGTCGTCTCGACGTCGCACACTTCCGCCAGGCGGTGGATGTCGGCCAGCGGCTCGCTGGCCTCCGTCAGGTCCACCACCAGCAATTTGGGTGAGCTTCGCGATTCGAGCGCCTCGATCGCCGCCGCCACGCCGCCCGCAAAGACCCGGGTGCCCGACCATTGTTCCTGCTTTGCAAGCAGGCCCAACGTCTCGCGAGTCAGGTCGTCCGTGACGAAGGCGAGAAAGGGCTCGGCATCCTCGCGCGGGGTGGATTTCACGGCCGCGTTAGTTGCTGTCTTCATCGGATGTCGCTTCTATCTGGAGTTCCTTTACTTCGCCTTCGCGGTAGCGTTCAACCGCCGAGGCCGCCGCCGTGCCATCCATCGGGCCAAGCTCGCGCCCGGTGACCAGGTCGCGGGGATCGGCCAGCATCAACCCCAGATTGACGGCATCCGTGCAGCCGAAATTGCTTGATACTCCGTTCGTGAGCGGCGGGTTTCGCCGCCAGTCCGGGCAGGCCGGCACCCGGACGTCGTAATGTTCAACCGCGACAATGACGAAGCCTTCGACTTCCGAGCGCGATGGCAGGACTTCGGAAACGTAACCGAGATCAGCAACGAAATTCTGGACCGCCCTGCCCCGCGCCTCGAAGATGGATTGCCTGTCACCGGAAACCTTGCCGGGGTTGATCAGGATGAGATCGTCCGGGCTGGCGTAGTTTTGATCGAGGAAAGCCGCAAGCTCGGCTTTCGTGTTTTCGGCAAGCTCGGCCTTGCGGGGCTCAAAATCCACGAGATGCGTCATACGGGACCATTCAACCTCGAGCTTTTTCGGGGTTTCGTTAATCGCAAAATCCGCTTCCGTCGCCGACGCACAGGCCGTCAAGGCACCGAGAAGAAGCCCAGCAAGAAGGCGGGACGCTGTTTTTCGAATCGAATCCATCGCTGCCCTCCTAATCCATCGAGAAGCCAGCCGGGCCCACCAGGCGGGGTTTTTCCGGCCGGATGGCTTCGCGCCCGGCCTCCGGCGGCTGTTCACGGAAAACCCTGCCCTCGACGACGCGCCCAAAATCGGACGGCATCGCGAGTCCGTCCGTCGCCCCCAGCATCCTGCTGGAAGACGACGGACGAACGAGATAAGGCGTCACGATGATGGCGAGTTCCGTCTCGTTGCGCTGGAAGCTGGACGAACGGAACAGCGTGCCGATAATCGGAAGGTCGCCTAGTCCCGGAAATTTGCTAACCGAATTCTGAAGGTCGTTCTGCAGCAGGCCGGCGATTGCAAAGGTCTGACCGCTGCCGAGCTCGACCGTCGTTTCGGCCCGCCGCGTCGTCAGCGCCGGTACGCTGATGTTGTTGAGGATGACAGCGCCGTTGTTGGAAAGCTGGCTGACTTCGGGACGAACGCGGAGGCTGATTCTGGAATCGTCGAGAATGGTCGGCGTGAAGGCGAGGCTGACGCCGAATTTCTTGAATTCGATCGTGATCGTGTTCTCGTTCTGCGGCACCAGGACGGGAAACTCGCCCCCGGCCAGGAAACTCGCCGTTTCACCGGACACCGCCGTCAAATTCGGCTCGGCCAGCACCGTGATCAGGCCTTCGTCCTCGAGGGCGTCGATCAGCGAGTTGAGGTCGAGCCCGCCGCTGGAGGCGGCCCCGAACAGGCTGTTCGTCGTTGTCTGGCCGAAGCTTTGCCGCGTGGCGAAGGACTGGGCCCGCGTCGCCGCGTTCGCAATCGTGCCGGCACCGCCGGCCACGATCGGGTTGCCGGTGGCAAGCCCGAGCGCGATATCCCCGCTGGTGCCCATGATATCCCAATTGATGCCGAATTCCTTCAGGACCTCGCGCTGGGTTTCCGTGACGCGCACCCGAAGGTTGATCTGATTGGGCCCGGTGACGCGAACGCGGTAGATAAGCTCGTCCTCTTCGGTAACGAAACGCGTGGCCAGGCGACGCACCTCTTCGGCATCAACGGCGGAAGCCACCTGACCGCTGATCATGAGCGAACCGTCCACGGACGCCACCTGGATCGGGTTGCCGGGCAGCAGGTCGTGCACGGCGCGACGCAGGCGTTCGAGGCTATGGCTCACGTGAATCCGGGCATTCACCAGCAAATTGCCCCCTTCGTCGACGGCGTAAAGCGTCGTCTCGCCAGTTTTCTTGCCGAAGACGTAGACGATCTTCGGCGACTTCACCTGGACGTCGGCAATTTCGGGATTGGCGATAAAGACGGAGGACGCGTTCCGCTGCAGGCGGATGAGTTGCCCTTCGTTGATCTCGAGGCCGACCGGCTTGTCCAGCGCCGGGATGAACTCGGCATTCACCGACGCAAACACCGGAAGCGCCGATGGCGTTGCCGCAAAGACCAGAAGGCCAAAGACCGTTGCCAGAAACCCGCGTAGCATTTCGTTCACCCTAAAACCGGACTTCTTTTTGTTCGGACCCGCGCGTCACGGTGACCGCCCGCGTCATTCCGTTGATCAGGGGACTAACCTCGCTGTCCCAGGTGTAACTGCGCCACCGACGCTTGGGCCTGTCCGCCGCCTCGCCGTTTTCCGCCAGGCTGCGCAGACTCAAGGAAAGCTTCCCCATCTCCGTCAGCATGGCGATCATCTCCGCCTGCTTCGTCGTCACCTCGAGCGTCGTGGTCTGGGCAATCTCGACCTTGCCGTTCTGATCGTCCGTGCGCTGATCGACGGCAAGGACCCGGATGTCGCGGAGCACGGTTTCGCTGGCCCGCTTCAAGGTGCCGTTTTCGCTTTTGTCCAGCCGGATCGCGTGGGTCAGGATGAGATCGACCCGGTCACCCGGAAAAATGAAGCCGGCGATGCCGGAGGTTGCGTTGATCGCCACCGTCACGGCCCGCATGCCGGGCGCCAGCACCGCGGCCAGAAATCCCCGGTCGCCAGGGCGAACGATGCGGCCTTCCGTAATCGGCTCGCCGGCGGTGATCCCGCTGCGCACGACGGAATTGGCAAAATCCTCACGTTTGGCCGTGCCCTTCACCACGTAGACCGGCATCAGGTTTTCTTCCGGCCATGGCTGCCAGAGAAGATGCTCCGGCTTAATGAAGGTGCCGGCGGGAAGATCCTCCTTGACGACCAGAATTTCCATCGCCGGAAACTGCGAGCCGTTGGGATGCGCTTGCGCGGCAAGAGCTGCGCGCTCCGCATTGATCCAGCCGCGCGCAAAAAGCGCCGTCCCGACCGAAAGCACGACCGCAAGTATGATTAAGACGATGCTCCGCACACTGAGGAAGCTGAGAAAATTTGTCATCGATCGGCTTCCGTTACCCTGTCAGGAGGCGGGCGCCGACGTAAAACCCGCCGACGGCGATCGCAATGCCATAGGGTATGTATTGCTTGCGCGCGGAGAACCGCGGCAAGGCGGCCGTCGTTTCCACCGGGCCCGGCCGGTAGATACGAAGCGCCGTCATCATGGCAAGCGAAACCAGCCCGCCAGCCAACGCTGTAAGAAGAAGGAAATCGAGAATTTGTGCCGGGCCGGCCCACAACGAAATCGCCGACATGAGCTTGACGTCGCCACCGCCGACCAGCCGAAAGACAAACATCGTCGCGCCGACCAGGAAGACGGCGCCGCCCGTGATCAGGGCGCCCGTCCAATCCACGGCCGGAACACCGGCGATGGCATGGGCAACAAACAGCGCCGCCACCGCCGCGGAAATGCGATTGGGAATAAGGTAGCTGTAAAAATCGCTTGCTGCGGCCCATGCAAGCAGCGCCAGAAACGCAACGATTGTCACCTGGTCAAGAAACAAGGGCGAAATCATTCCGCAACCCTTCCCTAAAAAAGCCGCAAGAAGCGAGGAGAGCGGAGGCAGGGAATACGAGGGGACTCCCCGCCTCCACCGTCCTTCAACGTGATCTTTTTACGGAGCCGGCGGGTTGACCGCGTTGTTCAGGGCGGTCGAAACGGCCGTGAACATCGTGTTCAACGAACCCCCCATCGCCGTCAGGGCACCAATCGCCGCCACCGATACAAGGGCAGCAATCAGCCCATACTCGATGGCGGTTGCACCGGACTCGTCTTTCAGAAATTCGCGTAGCGTCTTCATAGCTTTCTTCCTCCTAAATGAAAGCAATGGCGCCTTTATAAGAGGAAGATGTTAATAGAAAGTAAATCTCCATGTAAAAAACAATAAAACCATTTTTTTAAAAAGTAATAATCTTTATAAAAACATTTAAATAAAATTTGTTATTTATTTTATATTTAGTTAGTTGCGAAATTTAACGCCTGATTAATACGCTATTCCTAGAATTCTGCCCGATCCGTTCAATGATCTTCCTAATACTGGGAGGGACCCGGCGATGCGGGCGTGGTTGGCGTGGTTCTGGCAAAGGCTCAAACCGCTCATGGGAGACCGGAAAGGCGTGATTGCGGTTTTCCTGGCGGCGGCGATTCTTCCAACGGTGGGTTTTCTTGGCGTCGCGACGGATGCGGCGCGGGGCTATCTCGTTCAGGCACGGCTTTCCCGCGCGCTGGACGCGGCGGCCCTGGCCGGGGGGCGTGTCATGTTCTCGCCGAACCGGGACGCCGATATTCAGATGTACTTCGACGCGAACTTTCCGCCGGGCTATCTCGGCGCGACCGTCACCGGCCCCACGTTTACGGTCGACGCGAACAGTGAGGTCATCACGCTAAGCGCCTCGGCCACGATTGATACGACGTTCATGCACGCCTTCGGCTTCGACACGCTGAACGTCTCGGCGGAAACGGAAGTGACGCGGCAGACCCAGATGCTGGACGTCGTGCTTGCAATCGACATGTCCGGCTCGATGGGTTCGGGCGCCCCCGGCGGCGGCACCCGCATTCAGGCTGCGCGCAACGCTGCCACGGCGCTGATCAATATCCTTTTCGGCAACGACGAAACGAAGCCGCTTTTGAACATCGGCCTCGTGCCGTGGAGCGCAAAAGTAAATGTCATGCGCAATGGCGAAGGCTATGACGACACGCTGACCACGACGCAGGTCGTACCGGCTTTTACGAATCCGATTACCGGCGCGCCACAGACACAGGTGTACATCCCGAACAACTCGCCGGTACCCCTGCTGGCGCCACCGCCGCCGGACTGGCAGGGCTGCGTCTATCAGCGCTATCTGGACGACGGCGACGACCTGAATGACGCGGACCTCGACCTTTACGAGGTGACGAAGAACGGCTTCGAGTGGTTTGCCTGGGAGCTGACCGGGCCGGAAGGCGAGCCCGTGCCGGGCTGGACGGATTGCGCGCTGGCCATCGGCGGCAATGAATGCCAGCCCTGCCTGGATCATGGCATCACGCCGATTCAGAACACGAAAACCATTATCCAGAACGCGATCGACGAGCTGACCTCGCCGACGGGCACGACGAACATCCCGGAAGGCCTGGCCTGGGCCTGGCGCGTACTGATGCCGGGCGCCCCCTTCGCCCAGGCGGACCCGGACCCCGACTTCGCCCGCCAGCAGGCGATCGTCCTGCTGACGGATGGCGAAAACCACGGGGGATCCGGGGACGGCTACAAGGGAGTCTTCGGCCTTGGCACCGGCGCGGGAACGGACATGAACCCCAGGCTCGTCCAGCTTGCCGACAACATCAAGGCCGGCGGCGTGACCATCTATACGATCCAGTTCGCCAATGGCGGCGGCGCGCTTCAGGCCCTGATGAAGAGCGTCGCGACGGAGCCGGACGCCCCCTACTACCACTACGCACCGGATGCGGCGACGTTGCAGCAGGTGTTTCAGGAAATTGCAAACCATCTTTCCGAACTCCGGCTTTCGAAATAGCCGAACACGATTTGAGCCTCCCCTGAGCCCCGTCTCCATCCCGAGACGGGGCTTCTTTTTCAAGGGTGGATTGCGCCCGCAACGGCGGCTGCGTTAGGTTAGGGCCCCATTCGAAGCCCGAAGGAAACCGGATGCCGCTTACGCTTTACGAATTGTGGGGCGCCACGGACAAACGCTTCAGCCCTTTCTGCTGGCGCACTCGCATGGCGCTTGCCCATAAAGGATTGGAACCCGACGAAATCATCCCCGTCGGTTTCACGGAAAAGGAAAAGATCGCCTTCAGCGGCCAGGACCGAGTTCCCGTCATCGTCGACAACGGAAAGACGGTTTTCGATTCCTGGAGTATCGCTTGTTATTTGGAGGACACCTACCCGACCCACCCCGCCCTTTTCGGGTCCGCCACGGCACGGGGCGAAGCCCTATTCATCAACAGCTGGGCCGACCGCGTGTTCATGGTCGAGCTTTTCCCCATGGTCGTGAAGGATGTGTTCGACCACGTCCGGGAGGAAGACCGCGAACACTTTCGGGAAACCCGCGAGAAATGGATGAAAGGCCAGCTTGAAGAAGTACAGGCGAAACGGGACGAACGCATCGAGTCCTTCCGCAAGCGCCTGGACGTGCTTCGCCACACCCTTGGCAAGGAGCCTTTCCTCTGTGGGGAAACGCCGGCCTATGGAGATTACATCGTGTTCGGCGTCTTTCAATGGGCCCGCTGCGTGAGCCCGTTCATCCTGCTGGCCGAGGACGACCCCATTCGGCAGTGGCGCGAACGCATGCTCGATCTCTTCGACGGCTACGCCCGCAATTTCGACGGTTATCCTTGTTAAAAGCGCCTTCCATCCTTTCCACCCGGCCACTTTTCGCCCATGATGGGGGCCCTGCGTTCCAAGACCGCTTGCCACGATGAAAACCATCCTTGTTTCCATTCTCTGCGCGGACCGAACGGGCCTTGTTTCGGCCGTCGCCGGGCGCCTTTTCGAGCTTGGCGCCAATCTCGGAGACACGACCTTTGCCGTGCTTGGTGAGGGCGCGGAGCTTACCTCGCTCGTCGAGATTCCGGACGAGGTGAAGCCGGAAACCGTCGAACAGGAATTGCGCGCCCTGGAGGAGATTGGCGACGGCAAGGTGACCGTCAGCCACTTTGACCTTCCTGCCGTGCACGGGCCTTCCGGCAAGCTTACCCACTACATCCGCGTTACCGGCGGTGACAGCCCCGGCCTGAATCCAAGGCTTTCTGAACTCTTCGTGCAATACGGCGCCAACATCGTCGGCCTGCACGCTGAGAAGGTCCCCCAAACCGACGGCACCCAGTATTCGATTCGTTTCGCCGTGTGGATTCCGGAAGACCGCGCCGACGCCTGCATCG
>JAGWAR010000017.1 GCA_021296325.1 Alphaproteobacteria bacterium | reverse complement strand
CGAATAAGGCGTCTTCCACGCTTCTTCCGTCAGTTCCCGAACCGCCTCCAGGGTCTCCGCCGTGAAGACGTCGCCATCCTTCGGCGCGATCACGAACAGCACGTTGTCGTTACGACCGTAGATGTCCTGCAGGGCCTCGAAAGCCCGGAGCTGCGGGTTGTCCTCGCCGAAATAGACGCGATAGTCCTTTTCGAATTGCAACCGCCCCATGCCCATCCCGATAAGTACCGCCACCAGCAGGCAAAGGGGCAGGACAAGCCATCGGTAACGGATTATCCAACGGGTATAGCGAACGACCGGCTCATCCATCGTCATTGATCAACCCTTCGGGGACGTGGTTCGTGGCGTGCGGAAGGTCAAGCGGCAGAGCCGCCGGTTTGAAAAAGCCGCCGCCGGGACGGCACATGAATTTTCGCAGGCAGGCGAATCTGGAACAGGGTGCCCTTCTCGGAGGTCTCAGCAAGCGAGAGTTCGCCACCATGGGCCTCCAGAAGGTCGCGGGAAATCGCCAACCCCAGCCCGGTGCCGCCGGAACGCGCCGAGCCGGCAAAAGGCTGGAACAGGCGATCGCGTATTTTGGCTGGAATGCCGGGGCCGTCGTCCGCAATCTCGATGGCAACGCTTTCCTTGGTAAGGGTTGCCGAAAGCGTCAGCCAATGGGCGCCGGCCTCCACCGCGTTGCGGGCTAGATTCGTGAGTGCCCGGTAAAACTGGTCGCGGTCGACCTCAAGGACGAAATCGGCCGGAACACGGTTGTCGATAGCGAAGACACGGCCTTCCTTTTCAGCAAAAACGAGCCCGGCGCCGACCTCGTCGACGAGGTTGCGCAGAGACACCTGCGTAATCTGCAATGGCGGCAAGCCTTCATTCGCGAACAGCAGCGTTTGCGTGCAAAGCTTCACGGCCCGGTCGATTGCATCGAGAAGTCTGGGCGCTACCCGTTTCACCTCGGGATCGTTGCTAAGGGAAAGGCGGTCGGAAACCAGTGAAGCCGTGGACAGGATATTGCGCAGGTCGTGATGGATTTTTGCGACCCCTTCACCAAGGGCTGCCAAGCGCGTCTTGTGGGTTAGAGCGGCCCGCAACTCTTCCTGCATGCGGGCGAGTTCCCGTTGGGCGATGCCGATTTCGTCCTGACGATTGCTTGAGGTAACGCGTCGCGTCGCGTCCTCCGGTGATTCCCGGAAGGCCACCATGCTGGCGGTAATTCGCCGCATCGGCTGCACAAGCAGTCGGTGAAGCGCGATATAGACGAGGCTGGCCGTGATCAGGGAGATGAAGATGGAAAGTGCCAGAACGCGTCCGGAAAATTCATACATTGCCTCCCGCAGGGGTTGTTCGTCCATGACGATACGTACGGTGGACTCCGGTGCCGTTGTCGGCATTCCGGTAACCTGCATGACGCGATTGATCTTCTGTGACATCACGTTCACCGCGTCCCGGATGTGGGTAAAGAAATTTCCTTCCCGGAGATCAAAACTTATTTCGATCGGTGTCGGCATGGTGCGCCGAAGGATGTAGGTTGCCGATTCCTTGCGGAAGGTAACCGCGTCGTCGACGCGGGCGTTGTCAAGAAGCTTTTCTTCCAGTTCGGGGCTGACTTCAAGCGTCGGCGTCGCCTCCAGGGCAAGCGTTGCCACGTGGGCGGCGTTGATGTGCTCTTGAAGGTAGGAAAGGCGGAAACGACCGATGGACGGGAAGAAAATAAGAAGTTCGCTGACCATCACAAAGACGATCGTAAGGACGAGCAGCCGGGCCGAAAGACTGGTCGCAAATCCGGGCAGGTGAAGGTTTCGCCAAGTCATGGGCTCCATTCTACTCCGGCTGGCGTCCCCGTCACATGGGGGGGGTGGCGTCGGTCCGTCAAGGCAAGGCCCGCCTAGCCAAAACGGGCCAGGAACCGGACCAGCTTCTGGGTGCGCTCTCCAAAAAGGGCCGGCGTATAGTAGCTGCCGGCGGCGCGCTTGTTCACCTCGCCCAGGGTGGGATAGGGGGCGATCGCATTGGCCACCGCCCCGATTTTAAGCCCGTTCGCAATGGCCAGCACCCAGGGCTGAATCAATTCACCCGCTCGCGGGCCCAGGATATCGGCACCCAGGACACGTCCCTTCTTGTCCGTTACGATTTTGACCAGCCCTTCCGTGATTCGTTCGGCCTGGGCACGGTCGTTTTCCGCAAACGGCCAGCGCAAGACGCGAATCGCACGCCCGGTGTTCCCGGCTTCGCGCTCGCTCATGCCCACATGGGCAAGCTCGGGGTCGGTATAGGTTACCCAAGGCACGTTCGCCGTGTCTGCTTTGGCCGGCAGCCGGAAGAGAAGATTTCGAATGGCAATGCCGGCGTGATAACTCGCCACGTGGGTGAATTGCGGGCCGCCCGCGATGTCGCCGATCGCATAGACTCGCCGGTTCGTCGTCGATTGCAGGCGCTTGTTAACCGTGATCCCCTTCGGCGTGAAGGCGATCTCGCCGGCCTCAAGGCCCAGGCCGTTGACGTTTGCTCTGCGTCCGGCGGCGATCAGCAGGTGGGAACCTTCGATTCGCTCCTCGCCGTTTTCCCCTGTCAGGATGACGGCGACCCCATCGCCCTCTTTCTCAAGGCGGGCAATGCGAATGCCTTCGCGAATCACGAGACCATCCCTGAGCAGGCGATTGCGAAGAATTTCGACGAGTTCGGGGTCGTCCCGCGGCAGAATGCCCGCGATCTCCAGCACGGTGACGCGGGCGCCCAGCAGGCGATGGGCGTGGGCCATCTCGATTCCGATCGGGCCGCCGCCGATCACCAAAAGATGTTCGGGCAATTCGGTGTTGTCGAAGATCGTCTCGTTAGTGAAATAGGGAACGGTATCGATGCCCGGAATCGGCGGCACGGCGGCGGACGAACCGGCGGCAACAACAAAGCGCCGCGCGCGAATGCGCGTATCTCCCGCCTTGACTTCCCGCCGATTGACGAAATGGGCCTTCTCTTGAATGACCCTGACGCCGAGGCCTTCGAATCGCTCGACCGAATCGTTCGGGGCGATGGCCGCGATCACTTGGGCGACGTGTTGTTGCACCGCCGGAAAATCAACCCGTGGCGCGTCCGCCCGGATACCGAAAGCATGGGCGTTGCGGATCGCCTCCGCCGTGTGGGCGGCGGCCAGCAGGGATTTCGAGGGCACGCAGCCGGTGTTCAGGCAATCGCCGCCCATCTTGCTGCGTTCGATGAGCACGGTGTCCGCGCCCATCTGCGAGGCGCCGGCGGCGACGGAAAGCCCGCCGGAGCCCGCACCGATAACGCAAAGATCAGGGGTGAGAAGGTTCGTCATGGGAAGGTTCCGTTTCGGCAGGGTTGTGTTTGCGGGCCTTGATTTTCTTGTAGGCGATGGGCAGCAGCGCCAGAAGCGCAAGGCCGACAATCGGAATCAGAATTGCCGGCTCGAAAATGATGGCAAGGTCCGGTGTCTCGCCGCGCTCGAAAATCGCGCCAAGCCCGTTTCCGATACTCGTATAGACAAACGTTCCCGGAATGATGCCGATGAAAGTGGCAATGACGTAGGTGCGCAGCGTGACCCCAAGAAGGGCCGGCGCAAGGTTCACCAGCCAGAACGGAAAGAGCGGAATCAAACGCAGGACAAGCAGATAGTTGAAGGCATTTTCCCGGAATCCGGCTTCCATTTTCTGGATGGTTTTGCCCGCTTTCTTGTGCAGGACTTCGCCGAAGGCAAGCCGGGCGGCAAGGAAAAGCCCGGTCGCGCCTACCGTGGCGCCAATCACCGTCGCAAGCGTGCCGGTCGTCAGTCCGAACAGGAATCCGCCGGTGATGGTGAGCACGGCACCCCCCGGAATCGAGAAGGCGACCGAGACCGCGTAGCAGGTGACGTAAATCAGGGTCGCCAGGGCCAGGTGCCGCCCGACGAAGTCGAGAAGTTCGGCCCGGTTTGCCTTCAGGGTCTCGAAGGTGAGGTATTCGTGCAGGCCGAGGGTCAGGAAGGCTACCAGCCCCGCCGCCAGGGTGGCGATCGGGAGGTAGCGCCATAGCAGCCCCTTCCGGTCCTTCGTCTTCGTCTCGGGATCGGTTGGATTGGTCATTTTGGCCTCTCCGCTGCGGGCATCCGATCGGGTGTAGCGGGCTCCAAGAATGGTGGCAAGTCAAGACGTTATCAAAAGGGTGTGAGGGACCGCCCAATACCGGGTATGACCTTGGTGGCGTTGACTTACCCCCCTCTAGCCCTTATACAGCGGGCCCTGTAGAGACGAGGCCACCGGACGGAGCATTTATCGTGAAGCGCACCTACCAACCAAGCGTCCTTATCCGCAAACGGCGCCACGGTTTCCGTAGCCGCATGGCAACGGTTGGTGGCCGGCGCGTGCTGGCCAGACGTCGCGCAAAAGGCCGCAAACGACTGTCGGCTTAAATGACGCGGATGTCGGTCGGGCGCCTGCAGCACCGGGCCGATTTCCTTCGGGTTGCTGGCCGAGGTCGCAGGTGGGTTACTCCCGGATTGATTCTTCAGATAGCGCCCACGACTCCGGATGCTGACGGGGCCAAAGCCAGGCGCTTGCGAGTCGGTTTCACGGTGAGTCGGCGCGTCGGCAACGCGGTCGAACGCAACCGGGTACGCCGCCGTTTGCGGGCCGCCGTGCGAGAGGTGTTGGTGCCTCATGGCAGGGAAGGTTGCGACTATGTCGTTATCGGAAGGCGTGGATCGCTTGCCCGTTCGTACAGGGATCTGGTGCAGGATTTGGAAACCGCGCTCGTAAAACTGGATGCCTTTATGAAATTGCCAAAAACAAATGGAACGCGGCATTGAAAAGCCGGAATGAAAACGATGGGTAATCTTCTGCGCTGGTTGATCCGGATTTACCGGTGGACGTTATCTCACTTGTTGCCGCCAAGCTGCCGGTATTTGCCGACCTGTTCGGAATATGCCGGCGAGGCGATCGCCCGGTTCGGACCCTGGCGGGGCGGCTGGCTTGCGTTGAAGCGCCTTTCGCGGTGTCACCCCTGGGGCGACAGCGGCTATGACCCCGTTCCGGAACCGGGCGAGCAAAAAACACCGGCCGGATCGATTTCGAACCCTTCAGGTTAAGGCATGGAACAGCGCAATCTCCTTCTTGCCGTCGTCCTGTCGCTTGGCATTCTCCTAAGTTTCCAGGCGTTCTACGACTATTACTACCCGCCGCCCGCGAAGCCGGCGGAGAGTGAGACCGCGATCGCTTTGCAGACGCCGACGCTACCGGCCGAGCCGGGCGGAGCGCCGGTGCCGCAGGGCGCAAGCATTTCCGAAGCCGCCGAAATCGGCGTGCAGGATCGGGCAGCGGCCCTTGCCGAGGATGCCCGGATCGCGATCGATTCGTCCCGTATCGACGGCTCGCTCCGGCTCATGGGCGGGCGGATCGACGACATCCACCTCAAGACCTATCGAGAGACGACGGACCCATCGAGCCCGGAAATCACCGTGCTGCATCCTTCGGGGACGGCGCAGCCCTATTACGCCCAGTTCGGCTGGGTGGCGGGGGATGCATCCGTGCCGGTTCCCGGTGCCGATACGCCCTGGGAAACGAAAGACACGATCCTGACGCCGGACCGGCCGGTAACGCTTACCTGGCGGAACGGCCAGGGTCTCGAATTCATCCGACAAATCGCGCTGGACGACGCCTACATGTTCACCGTGACGGACCGCGTGAAAAACGTAAGCAAAAACGAGCTTACGCTGCACGCCTATGGCCTTGTCTCCCGTACCGGCACGCCCGAGACGTTGGGCTTCTTCATCCTCCATGAAGGCCTACTCGGGGTTTTCAACAAGACCCTCGAGGAGCTGGATTACGATGACCTTCGGGACAAGCGGGAGATCCAGACGAACAGCCAGGGAGGATGGATCGGGATCACCGACAAATTCTGGCTGGCCGCGCTGGTTCCCGATCAGGCGACCGAGAACCACTATCGTTTCACGCATTGGACCGTCGCCGGCACGGACAAGTATCAGATCGACTTTTTAGGGCCGGGCCTCACGCTTCCGGCCGGGGGTACGCTTGAAACGGCCAACCGTCTTTTCGCCGGCGCCAAGGAAGTGCGTTTGCTGGATGCCTACGCCAACAAGCTGAACGTTACGCTTTTCGATCGCGGTGTCGACTTCGGTTGGTTCTACTTTCTGACGAAACCAATTTTTTATCTGCTCGACTATTTGAACGCGGTGCTTGGTAATTTCGGGCTCGCCAGTCTGGTGATGACGGTGATGATCAAGCTCGTCTTCTACCCGCTTGCCAATAAGTCTTACCGCGCCATGAGCAAGATGAAACTGCTTCAGCCGAAGGTCGTCGAGCTGCGCGAACGGCTCAAGGACGACCGGCAGAAGATGAGTCAGGAGCTGATGGCGCTTTACAAGGCGGAAAAGGTGAACCCGCTGGCCGGATGTTTGCCGGTGCTGATTCAGTTGCCGGTCTTCTTCGCCCTTTACAAGGTGCTGTTTGTGACGATCGAGATGCGTCACGCGCCATTCTATGGATGGATTCAGGATTTGTCGGCGCCGGACCCGACCACAATTTTCAATCTCTTCGGGCTGCTTCCCTTTACGCCGCCGGATTTTCTGCAGCTTGGTCTGTGGCCCATTTTCATGGGGATCACGATGTGGGCGCAGTTCCAACTGAACCCGCCGCCGGCAGACCCGATTCAGGCGAAAATCTTCCAGTTCATGCCGCTGCTCTTCACCTTCCTGCTGGCCCACTTCCCGGCGGGTTTGGTGATCTACTGGGCGTGGAACAACATTCTCTCGATCGCCCAGCAATGGTGGATCATGCGCAAGACGGCCGCGGAGTCGAAAGCCGCGGCGTCCTGAACGGCCGGTTGGCCGGCAGCATCGAAAAGAGACTGCGATGGGAAGCGTCAATTCCTCAGCTAAGGAAACGGCATCGCTGGCAACCGGCCGACGGCTGTTCACGGGCGGGTGCGATTTTCAGGCCGGTGTCACTACGTTGGACGCGTTACCGGAATCGCGGCTGCCGGAAATCGCCTTTGCGGGCCGGTCGAACGTCGGCAAGTCCAGCCTGCTGAACGCGCTCACCGCGCGTAAGACGCTGGCGCGAACCTCGAAAACGCCGGGAAGGACGAAACAGATCAATCTGTTCCGGCTGGGGGAAAGGCTTCTACTGGTTGACCTGCCGGGCTATGGCTATGCGCGGGCCTCGAAGCGGGACGTGCAGCAATGGACGGAACTCGTTACGCTTTACCTGAAAGGCAGGGTGACTCTCAAGCGTGTGCTCCTGCTGGTCGATGCGCGGCACGGGTTGAAGGAATCGGATCGCGATCTTTTGGGCATGTTGGATGTGGCGGGTGTTTCCTATCAGATCGTGTTGACGAAAACGGATAAGTTGAAGCCCGAACCGCTTGCCGCCCGGCTCCGAGAAATCGAGAAGGAAGTGAAGACTCACGGAGCAGCACATCCGGAGATCGCCGTCACCAGTGCCAAGACCGGAAACGGCATCCCGCAACTGCGGGCGTGCCTAGCCATGCTGGCGTAGGGAAGCGAATTCCACTAGAGTTTTGCGCCATGAGTAAAAAAGAATTCACGGTTGATCCCAAATGGCTGGCCCAGGCGAAAACGCTTTCGGAAGCGCTTCCCTACATGCGGCGCTATGCCGGCGAAACGTTCGTCATCAAATATGGCGGCCATGCGATGGGCGATTCCGAACTTGCGAAAGCCTTCGCGCGTGACGTGGTTCTGATCAAGCAGGTCGGCGTTCACCCGATCGTCGTTCATGGCGGCGGGCCGCAGATTGGCGAGATGCTCGAACGGCTGAAGATCAAGAGCGAGTTCGTGAACGGACTTCGGGTCACCGACAAGGCAACCGTTGACATCGTCGAGATGGTGCTGGCGGGGACCATCAACAAGGAAATCGTGTCGGCGGTCAATTCGGCGGGCGGCAAGGCGGTCGGCCTTTCGGGGAAGGACGGGCATCTTATCCGGGCAAGGAAGCTGCAACAGACGCAACCGGCCACGGATTCGAACATCGAAAAGGTTCTGGATCTGGGATTTGTCGGCGAGCCGACGCGGGTCAACCCGGACATCCTGATGTCCCTTGTCGAATCCGGAATCATTCCAGTTATCGCGCCGATCGGTCTTGGCGAGGATGGAGAAACCTACAACATCAACGCCGATACGGTGGCGGGCGCGGTGGCGGCGGCGGTGGGGGCGACACGGCTGTTGCTGCTGACGGATGTGGCGGGCGTGCTCGATAAGAAGGGGGCGCTTCTGCCCGAGATGACCGCGGCCGCCGTCGAGGCGGCCATCCAGGACGGCACCATCCATGGCGGCATGATTCCGAAGGTGGAAACCTGTCTTGAAGCGGTGAAGCAGCGGGTGGAGGCCGCCGTCATCCTGGACGGTCGTGTGCCCCATGCCCTGCTGCTCGAAATCTTCACGGAGCACGGTATCGGCACGCTGATTCGCGCCGACTAACGCGTTTCGTTTTCCTCTGCCTCCCGGTCTTCGTCCTCGGGCGCGGGTGTCGCATCGCCCGGATCTGTTTCCGTCAGTGCTTCGAACGCGTCTTCCATATCCTCCGTCTTGTCCGGCGCATCCTCGGGCTTGGCGGCCGGGGCTTCTTCCCGGGCCCAGTCCGGCTCCGCAATCGGTTTGTCGGTGGACTCGGTTTTCGCGGCCCAATCCGGTTCGACCGCGGCTCGGCCTTTTCGTGCCGTGGGTTGCAGGGACCAGTCCGGCTCAACAGGCCCGGCCCGTCGCGGGCCTTCCGCCCAGTCCGGCTCGTCCGCCGGCGGCTCCTCCTCCTCGGCAGCCTCGGTGGCGGCGTTGAAGGAATCCAGCTGCAGGCGCATCGCGTCCTCGTCCATCGGATAGGCGTCCGTCTCTGCGCTTAAGGCCTCCGTCGGCGGGATATGGGCGATCCGGGTCTGGATGCGGGAGGCAAGGCGCGCACCCAATCCCGCCTTCCAGGAAAGGGAGGCCACGGCGGCGGCGTTCCCGGCGTTCAGGATGCGCTCCACGATCCTTGTGGGGATGCGGCCAAGGGCAGCCAGGGCCGCCGTGACGAAGAAATGCCGGCCTTCGCCCACCGCCTTGGAAATAGCTTTTTCGTCGAGCTTGCCCTTCGCTTGCAGGTTCCTGACCTCGTCTTCAGCCTGCACCTTCTCGTCGGTTTCTCCGGCCATCGTTTCCGATCCTTCCTGCTGAATGCGGTCGTGCAGGGCCTCGGCCACGGCCTTGGCCGTCTCGGGGTCGAGGTCGCCGCGGTTTTGCAGGGTTTGCAGCAGGGAGGCGGCGAGGAAGTCGGTCAGCTTGTGGAGGATTTGCGGCGGCAGCTTGGGGCGCCGGGCAAGCGGTTCGTGCCAGGAACGAATCCCGGGCGCTTTCGCCACGATGCGGTCGAGGGTGTCCTCCCGGATCTGCGCCACCGGATTGGCGAGAAGGGCGGCGATCGCCGGGACGCTTTCTGTCTCGACAATGGCGTCCGAAACGGGCTCGGCGACGCCGTCACGGCGGGAAATGGCGGTAATGGCGGCTTCCGCCGGGCTGGCCGCGATGATGGCAAGGAGGTCGGCGTCCGTAAGCAAGGGCGAGAATTCCAGAACCGGCACCGCCACTTCAATTTCGCTGTCGCGGGCGAGGCGGCGAATCACTTCCGTCGGGGCATGCGCTGTCGCCTTCAGCTCCTCGGCCAGCATCTGGCGCACGCGGGGGAGCCGGTCCTGCATGAGCACTTCGAGGGCCTGAAGCGTCAGATCGCGAACCCGTCCTTTCGCGCCTTCCGGCAGGTTCGGAACGAGACGGCCGATTTTCTGGGCAAGGCGCTGGCGCACTTCGTCGTCCGAATCGCTGGCAAGCAGCAAATCCGCATGGGCAGGGGTGCGTTTGTTCGCGGCGATGGTTGCCCGAACTTCGACGTCATCGTCTTCCGCAAGGAAGTAGAGGATTTCCGGACGAACGTCCTCACGCGCTGCAAGCTTGCGGCGGACGTTCGGGTCCTTATCGCGGGCAAGCGCCTTTGCCTTTGCGTAGTCGGCCTCGTTGCGTCGCTGGATATTCATCCGGATTGCCTTCCTGGCGTCGGGTCAAGGACATAGCCGCCCTTGCCGCGTTGCTTGGCGGCGTACATGGCCGCGTCCGCGCGGCTTAACAACGCGGGTAGCGCTTCCGGATGGTCCGGATCGAAGACGGCAATGCCAATCGAAAAGCCAAGTGAGCAATCAGTCCCGCCCGAGAATTCGGCAAGGGCTTTGCCGTTCTTCAGGATGGCGTTCGCTTTTTCCTCCGCGGTCTTTGCATTTGTGTTCTCCAGCCAAAGAGCAAACTCGTCGCCCCCGTGCCGCGCAACAAGGTCGACGCTGCGGGTGTTTTGCATGAGAATCTCGCTGACTTTCCGAAGGGCTGCATCGCCGGTTGCATGGCCGCCACGGTCGTTTGCCTGTTTGAAGTTGTCGAGATCGAGGTAAAAAAGCGCCGCCTTTTCCCTGCCTTGCGTAGCGCGTGCAAAGCGACGGTCGAGTTTTTCGTGAAAGGCCCGCCGGTTGAGCAAACCCGTCAGCTCATCGGTTGTGGAAAGACGCAACAGACGCTGGTGAATAGCGATCTGTTCATTGGCGATGCCGAGTTGATCCGCAACGCTTTCCAGAAGTTCCCGCTCGTCCTTGCCGAAGGGCCGGGTTGCTCGCCAAAGGCTGACAGCGCCGTTGCGCCGTTTGCGGTAATGGGTCGGCAGCAGCAGGCCGTGACAGGGCTGTTCGAATATGGCCGGGAAGGCGCGTTTCGGATCGAGAAGGACCGTCTCCTCGATCGCAAAAGCGGGAAGGTTTCCGAATTCGGAGCCGACGGCGACGGCCTCGCCCTCCGGGGCCGCCACGATCCGGCAGCCCTCGGCGTTCGCGGCGCGTGCGATTGCGGTGGCGGCGCGTGCGAACATGGCGTCCGGTTCAACCTCGTCCCGGATCGTGCGCATCAGGAAGAGCAGCAGCCGTTCCCGGTTCTGAAAACGCGCGAGCTCCATCTGATGCAGTCGGGTTTCCGTGATGTCCCGGCAGGCGCCCCGGGCTCCCTGCCAGACACCGGCGTCGTCGAAAAGCGGCCGCGCCGATATCAGAAGACAAACGGCATTTCCCTGGGCGTTCCGGAACCAGAGCTCGACCTCTTCCATTTCCCGGGTGGCGCGGAAGGGAAGAGTGAATTCCGTTTCCGCCACGTCGAAGAGCAAAGTGGCGGGATCCTTGCCGATCAGTGCATCTGCCTCGAAGCCAAGTGCGCCCTTCGACGAGACGAAAGTGAAGATGCCGTCCGAGGATGTTTCCCAGACGAAGTCGCTCGCCGTTTCGACCAGTTCTTTGTATCGCTGGCGGGACTCGATCAGCGCATCCTTTAAATTGCGATCAAGAGTGACGTCGGTTGCAAAAAGAAAAACGATTTCTTCTTCCCGAAATGGGAAAAGAAAAAGCGTAAAAACCGCAGGCAAGACGCCCTCGCCATTCGCCGGCAGGGCGATTTCGACATGCTGGGCGTTGTTCGAGGAAAGCGTCTCGTGGATTTTGATGGAAAGAAGGTTTGGATTCGATGTCCTGTCGATGCGGGCAAGCAAGCTCATTGCCGGCGGATTCGCATATAGAATCTGCCCCGTTCCGTCGGCAAGGAAGGCCGGATCGGAGGTTGCCGCCAGCGCGCCATCCGTCTCGAACAGCCGATCGAAACGGACGACCGCCGGGACATCCTGCGGCCCGCCAAAAAGCATGGATACAAGCGGTCCGTTCATCCCACGTCGCCATGACCTTGTTTGTTTTGCAACCGCGGCTTATTTCTAGGTGCACTCTAAGCAGGGAAGGTTAAGGAATTCTTCAGGATTGGCCGCATGGATCAGCCGTTTTCTTCAACAAAATCGCCGTCGCTAAGGGAGATCGAGACGTGGGTTTTCGATCTGGACAACACCCTTTACCCGGCAAGCTGCGGGCTTTTTACGCAGATCGATCGCAAGATGAAGGAATTCATCCGCGATCTTCTTGAGGTCGAAGAAGACGAAGCGCACCGTTTGCAAAAGGATTATTTCCATCGCTACGGAACGACGCTTCGGGGCCTCATGGAACACCATGACGTGGATCCGGTCGGCTATCTCGACTACGTACACGCCATCGACTTTTCCCCGATACTGGCCAATCCGGATCTGGACGCGGTTCTTGGCAGGCTTCGGGGCCGGAAATTTATCTTCACGAACGGGCATGCCGCCCATGTGTCGGAAGTGTTGGCGCGCCTTGGCATTGCCGAGCGCTTCGACGGCGTTTTCGACATTACGGACGCCGACTTCGTTCCGAAGCCGTCACCGGAAATTTACCGTCAGATGCTCGACGTCCATGACATCGATCCTGCCCGAGCGGCGATGGTCGACGATTTGCCGAAAAATCTGGCGCCGGCGGCGGAACTCGGCATGGTGACGGTGTGGTTGCGCTCGGACGTGGGGGCCGTCGATTTCGCCGCGTGGGAGGAGCATATTCACTACGTCGCGGACGATCTCGTGAAATGGCTGGAGGAGGTTGCCGCCGAAGGCGCCGGCGGTTGACAGGGCGCAAACGCTGGCCCATCTTCGCCGCCAACTCAGGCCCTGGACCTGAAGACAAGGCAACACCATGGATACCACCGCCCTCGAAAGGGACATCGACGCCGCCTGGAACGCGCGCGAGACGTTGACGCCCGCGACCAAGGGCGCGGCGCGGGACGCCGTCGAGACGGCACTTGCCGGGCTGGACGCCGGCAGCCTTCGCGTCGCCGAACGGCGGACGGACGGCTGGTACGTCCATGCCTGGCTGAAGAAGGCGGTTCTGCTCTCCTTTCGTCTGGCGGACATGTCGGTCATCCAGGGCGGGCCGCAGGGCGCGTCTGGGGACGCCGGCTGGTTCGACAAGGTTCCCTCGAAATTTGCCGGCTGGAAGGAAGCGCAGTTCCGCGAGGCCGGTTTTCGCGCCGTTCCCAGTTGCGTCGTGCGACGCTCCGCCTATATCGCGCGCGGCGTCGTGCTCATGCCGTGCTTCGTCAATATCGGCGCCTATGTGGATGAAGGCACGATGGTCGACAGCTGGGCGACAGTTGGTTCCTGCGCCCAGATCGGAAAGAACTGCCATCTCTCCGGCGGGGTCGGCATCGGCGGCGTGCTAGAGCCGTTGCAGGCGGCGCCGGTCATCATCGAAGACAATTGTTTCGTGGGCGCGCGTTCCGAGGTGGCCGAAGGCGTCATCGTCGAGGAAGGCGCCGTGCTGGCGATGGGGGTCTATATCGGTGCCTCGACGAAGATCGTCGACCGCAACACCGGCGAGATCGCCTATGGCCGAGTGCCGGCCTATTCCGTCGTCGTGCCGGGCACGCTGCCGGGCAAGCCGCTTGCCGACGGCAGTCCCGGCCCGTCTCTGGCCTGTGCCGTCATCGTCAAGCGGGTGGACGAGCGCACGCGGGCGAAAACCTCAATCAACGAACTGTTACGCGAATGACTGCCCCCATGGACGTCGTCGAGCTCGCCCGGGCGCTGATTCGCTGCCCGAGCGTGACGCCGGACGATGCGGGTGCGCTGAAGGTTCTGGAAGGGGCCCTAGGCCCGCTCGGATTCGCGTGCCGGCGGCTGCCTTTTTCCGACGCAACGGAACGGGTCGAAAACCTCTATGCGCGCCATGGCGACGCGGCGCCCGTTTTCTGTTTTGCAGGTCACACCGACGTCGTGCCGGTGGGAAACGCCGCCGCATGGACGGTGGATCCCTTTGGGGCCGAGATTATCGATGGCGTGCTTTACGGACGCGGCGCGGTCGACATGAAGGGCGCGGTGGCCGCCTTTGCCGCCGCCGCCGCCGCGTTTCTGGCTGAGCGCAAGGGCGCTTTTCGCGGGTCCATTGCCTGCCTGATCACCGGTGACGAGGAAGGCCGCTCCATCAACGGTACTCGCAAGGTGCTGGAGCAATTGCGCGAGGAAGGCGAAGGGTTCGACGCTTGTCTGGTCGGCGAGCCCACGAACCCGAAAACGCTGGGTGACATGATCAAGGTCGGACGGCGCGGCTCGTTAAGCGGCACGCTGCTGATGCGCGGCGTGCAGGGGCATACGGCCTATCCGGACCTGGCCGACAATCCGATCCCGAAGATGCTGCGATTGCTGGAAGCGCTCGTGAAAGTGCCGCTCGATTCGGGCACCGAGCATTTTCCGCCCTCGAACCTGGAAATCACCAGCGTCGATGTCGGCAACCCGGTCACGAATGTGATCCCGGCCATGATCACGGCCACCTTCAATGTGCGTTTCGGCGATGCCTATACCTCGGAAAGCCTGGAGCGGTTGTTGCGGGAATCCCTGAACAAGGCGGGCCCCGACTACGATTTGCGTATTGAGGTTACCGGCGAACCGTTCCTTACGAAGCCGGGGGCGTTGTCGGACCTGGTTGCCGGTGCTGTCCGGCAGGTGACCGGCAGGACACCGGAACTCAGCACCAGCGGCGGAACGTCGGACGCGCGCTTCCTGAAGGACGCGGCGCCGGTGGTTGAGTTCGGCCTTGCCGGTTCGACGATGCATAAAGTGGACGAGCGTGTCGCCATTGCCGATCTCGAAGCGCTCACGGAAATCTATAAGCGCATCCTGGACGGTTATTTCTCCGCTTAGACCGGTTCGTAGCGAACGGTCAGAAGGTAAAGCCCTTCCGCCGGCGCCGTCGGGCCGCCTTTCGCTCGGTCGCGGGCCGCCAGGGCCGCCTCGACGTCCGCTTTCGTCCATTTTCCATCGCCGACCAGCTTCAGCGTGCCGACGAAAATGCGAACCTGGTTATGGAGAAAGGAACGCGCACTGGCCTCCACGTGAATTTCGTCGCCCTTCCTTATGACGGACAGTTCGTCCAGGGTCTTTACGGGACTGACTGCTTGGCAAAAGGTCGAGCGGAAACTCGTAAAATCGTGTTTGCCGACCAGCACGGTGGCGGCGTTTGCCATCGCCTCTGCGTCAAGTGGCATTCCCACGTGCCAGACGCGCCCTTCCTCAAGGGCGGAAGGCGATCGCCGGTTCAGGATTCGGTAGCGATAGACGCGCTGGGTTGCCGAGCGGCGCGCGTCAAAGGCAGAATCCGCGACCTTCGCGTTCAGGATCGCAATCGGATGCGGACGGAGATGGGCATTCAGCCCGTCGCGAATGGTTTCCACATCGAAGGCGCGTTCAAGATTGAAATGGGCGACCTGGCCCAAGGCATGTACGCCGGCATCCGTCCGTCCGGCGCCGTAAAGGGTGACCTCTTCGCCGGAAAGACGCTGGATGGCAGTTTCGATCGCTTCCTGAACGGCGAAACCGTTCGCTTGGCGTTGCCAGCCGACAAAGGCACGGCCGTCATATTCAATCGTGATCACAAATCGAGTCATGCTTCGGTTGAGCCTTCCTGCGATGGCAGCCGCGTGCCCTCCGGGATGGCATGGCCGCGCAGGAACGCATCCGTTGCCAACACCGCGCGTCCGGCGCGCTGAAGTTCAACCAGGCGAATCGCCCCGTCGCCGGTGGCGATGGTGAGGCAGTCGTCCAGCACGGTGCCCGGCGGTTTCGCCGGCGCGAGTGCCACGATCTCCACCTTCCACACCCGGATACGCGTGCCGTCACGCTCGAACCAGGCGCCCGGCCTCGGGTTGAAGGCCCGTACCCGGCGTTCCAGCTCGGCCGCCGGAAGCCGCCAGTCCATCTTGCCCTCGGCGGGGGCGAGCTTCTCGGCATAGTTGGCATCCTTCTCGACTTGGGGCCGCGGCGTGATGCGGCCGCCTGCCAAGTCTTCCAGGGCCTTTTCCATCAGCTCTGCGCCCAAGGTGGCGAGCTTCACCTCGAGACTGCCGGCCGTGTCGTCGTTCTGAATGGGGACTTTCTCCTGAAGGAGGACCGGCCCGCTGTCCAGCCCTTCGTTCACCAGCATGATCGTCGCCCCCGTTGTCTGATCACCCGCCAGCAAGGCCCGCGGGATGGGCGCCGCGCCGCGCCAGCGGGGCAGCAGCGACGGGTGCAGATTCAGGCAGCCGAATGCGGGGGTTTCCAGAACCGGTTTCGGAAGGAGCAGGCCATAGGCGGCGACGATCGCGGCGTCGAGACGGAGCGCCTGAAAGGCACGAATTTCTTCTTCCCCCTTCAGACTGGGCGGCGTGCGGACGGGCAGGCCGTGTCGTTCGGCAAAATCCTGCACAGGCGTTGCCGCTACCTTCTGGCCGCGATCCCGCGGTCGGGCCGGCCGGGTGTAAACGGCGGCAATCTCGTGACCCGCCTCGATCAGCCGGGCCAGGGTCGGGACGGCAAAATCCGGTGTGCCAAGAAAGGCAAGCTTAAGGGGAGCCATCAGGCAGTCGCCTGCATCCTTTTCAGTTTTGAAAGCTTGCGCAGGATGATGTTGCGTTTAAGCCCGGAAAGGTGATCGACAAAAAGAATGCCTTCGAGGTGGTCGATCTCGTGCTGAATGCAGGTAGCAAGCAAGCCCTCGATCTCGGTTTCGCGAATTTCGTTTTCGTGGTCGAGATAGCGAATGTGCGCCTTCGCCGGACGGGTTACTTCGGCAAACTGATCCGGCAGCGAGAGACAGCCTTCCTCATAGACGGCTTCTTCGTCAGATGCCCAGAGAATTTCCGGATTGGCTAGCATGAGAGGGTTTGGTTGTTCCCCCTCCTTCGCCACGTCAACGACGAGCACGCGTTTCGTGACCCCCACCTGGGGGGCGGCCAGGCCGACGCCGGGCGCGGCATACATCGTCTCCAGCATATCGTCCATGAGACGACGGATCGCGTCGTCCACCTTTTCGACCGGTTCGGATTTCAGCTTGAGGCGGGGGTCCGGCGCCGTGATGATCGGTAAGATTGCCATGGGTTTGAGCATACCTCTTTTGTGCATAGCCGCCAATCCAGCTAGGATGCACAGGCCGACGGAAACGACGGCCTTGGCGTTTCGAACGCTCAAGCCTAAGTTGGTCCCGTACCACCTTCACAAACGTTTGCCCGGAATGGATCCGATCCTTGTCTTTGCCCTTCTAACCGTCCTTGCCGTCGGCGGGTTTGCGGTTTTGCTCGTCCAGCGGCGCGGCGGGATTGCCCGTCTGGAGGGCCGGCTGGACCAGATTGCAAAGTCGGAGGCCGAGGCACAAAGCCAGCTTTCCCAACGCCTGCAGGCGCAGGAGCGGGCGATCGGCGAGCGGCTGGAGCAGGTGTCACGCCGCCTGAATGACGGGCTTACGCAGTCCTCGGACAAGACGGTAAAGACGATGGCCGAGCTTCAGGAACGCCTTGCCGTCATCGATGCCGCCCAGAAGAACATCGCCGAACTTTCGGGCCAGGTCGTCGGTCTTCAAGACATTCTCGCGAACAAGCAGGCGCGTGGCGCTTTCGGTGAAGTCCAGTTGCAGGACATCGTTCAGGGCGTGTTGCCACCGTCCGCCTATCGCTTTCAGGTCACGTTAAGCAACAACAAGCGTGCCGACTGCGTGATCGAACTTCCAAAGCCGCCGGGGCCGATCGCCATCGATGCCAAAATTCCATTGGAAAGTTATCGTGCCCTTTTGAAGGCGGAAACGGATGCTGAAAAGAAACAGGCAGACAGGGAATTTCGCGTCGCGATCCGCAAGCACGTTACCGATATTGCCGACCGCTACATCGTGCAGGGTGAAACGGCGGACTCGGCGCTCATGTTCCTTCCCAGCGAGACCGTCTATGCCGAGCTGCACACGAACTATCATGACGTCGTTGACCGGGCAAACCGGGCGCGCGTCTGGATCGTCTCGCCCACGACTCTCTGGGCGACCCTGACAACCATTCGCGCGATCCTCAAGGACGTGCACATGCGCGAACAGGCCCACATCATCCAAAAGGAAGTGGTTTCCCTGCTTGATGACGTTCAGCGACTGGATCAAAGGGTGCGTAATCTGCAGACACACTTCCATCAGGCGGAAGGCGACATCCGGGAAATTCAAATTTCGACCCGCAAGGTAACAGGCCGGGCGGAACGTATCGGCGAACTCGAAAACGAGGAAGACGCCACCGAAAAAGTCACGCCGGTTGAACCGGTAAAGCCCCGCCTGGTGGAGTAGGATCACATGGCGCCTCCGAAGGAGCCGGCCGCGCTTCTGGAAACCGTCCTGAAAAAAGCAAGTAGCCTCGGCGCCAGCGCGGCTGACGCCATTCTGGTCGCGCATACGGGCCTTTCCGTTCCCTACCGCCTGGGCCGTTCGGAGGGGATCGAACGGTCGGAAAGCACGGATCTCGGTTTACGGGTCTTTGACGGTCACCGGCAGGCGATCGTGTCGACGACGGATCTTTCCGGGGCCGCTCTCGACATGTTGGTGGAGCGTGCGATGGCCATGGTGAAAACGGTGCCGGAGGATTCCTTTTGCGGGCTGGCCGACCCGGAGCAGCTGGTTCGCGAAACGGCGGACCTGGATCTTGCCGAAACGGCGGAACCTTCTCCGGAGGCATTGCTGCAGCAGGCAAGCAGCGCGGAGGAGGCCGCTCTTGCTGTGGAAGGGGTCACGAATTCGGAGGGGGCGGAAGCCGGCTGGCAGCGCAACGCGGTGACGCTGCTGGGCACGAACGGGTTTCACGGCCATTACACCGTGACGCGTTCGGGGATCGCCGTTTCCGTATTGGCGGGCACGGGCACGGCGATGGAGCGGGACTACGAATATGCGAGCGCGCTTCACAGGCAGGATCTGGAATCGCCGGAATCCATTGGCAGGCAGGCAGGGGAGCGGGCGGTCCGCCGGCTCCATCCACGAAAAGTGCCATCGGCCACCGTCCCGATTGTCTACGAGCCACGAGTCGCCAACAGCCTGTTGCGTCATTTCGCTTCCGCGATCAACGGGGCTGCCATCGCTCGCGGCACGAGCTTTCTGAAGGACGGCATGGGAAAGCGCATTTTCTCCGAGGGCATTTCTGTCGTCGATGATCCCCATCGTTCACGGGGGCTTGCCTCGCGTCCCTTCGATGGCGAAGGGGTGCGGAACGAACGTCGTTACCTCGTCAAGGACGGCAGACTGGAGACTTGGTTGCTGGATTCGCGTTCGGCCCGCCAGCTTGGCCTTTCTTCGACCGGTCACGCTGCAAGAGGTATTTCTTCGCCACCGTCGCCGTCGCCGACGAACCTTTACCTCGAGCCGGGAAAGGTAAGCCGTGAGTCCCTGCTTGGCGACATCGAGAAAGGCTTTCTGGTGACGGAGTTGATCGGCATGGGGGTAAACGGGGT
>JAGWAR010000038.1 GCA_021296325.1 Alphaproteobacteria bacterium | reverse complement strand
TATCAACAGCGCCGCCATCGACTGCACGATCACCGTCTTCATGGTGCTTTCCGGCGCGCCGTTCGTCCTTTACCTGCAGACGGGTCGCGGCAATTTGATGGCGTTGCCCCGGGATGGGCAGGTTCGCTGGTTTCTAGGCGCCGTTCTTATTTACGTGATCATCATGGCGGGGTGGTTGTGGGAATCCTACGACTATTCGGCCGGCGAATCCTTCCGCTATTCCGCCTTCAACGTGATTTCCATCATGACGGGAACTGGTTATTCGACGGCAAGTTTCGATCTTTGGGGAAGCTTTGCGCTGGTGATCTTCTTTCTGCTCATGTTCGTGGGCGGTTGTGCAGGTTCGACCACCTGCAGCATCAAGATTTTCCGCTATCAGGTGCTATACGCTGCAATGAAGGCGCAGACCAAGCGCCTGATTCATCCCCATGGCGTGTTCGTTCCCTATTACAACCGCCATCCAATCCCGGAATCGGTGATCTTTTCGGTCCTCAGCTTCATTTTCCTGTTTATGATGTGCTTCGTGGCGCTGGCCGCCGCCCTGGGGCTGCTTGGTGTCGATTTCCTGACGGCGGTTTCGGGCGCGGCCACGGCGATCACGAATGTCGGACCGGGGCTTGGCAATCTGATCGGCCCGGATGGCAATTTTGCCTACCTTCCGGACACCGCAAAATGGCTGCTGGCGGCCGGCATGCTGCTTGGCCGGCTTGAACTCTTCACGGTGCTGGTGCTGTTCGTGCCGGGCTTCTGGCGGGATTGAGATTAGCGGAGGAAGCCGGCGAGGTGGCTCTGAATGGCCGCCCCCATCTCCTGGTCAAAGGTTTTTAGAAGGTTTTCCGTCAGCTGGAACCAGTAATTCTCCCGCTCATTGATGCTCGCATCTTCCGGGACGGTCTGGCTGTAATGGGCCGCGGCCTCCGCGAAGGCGATCCGTTTGCCTTTGCCGTCGATGATTTCCAGCAGGACATCCAGGGTCGCGTCATAGCGCGCCCCCTGCTCGACGGTGAAATAACCTAAAAATCCGCCGGTGGTGGGGAGTTTTTCCTCGATCACCTTGGCATCGCGAATGGTGAAACGGGCGGTTGCCGGGCCCACCGAGGCCCGAAGCCGCTCTTCCGCCCAGCGCTTTGCGGCGTCCATCGGCGGCGTCGACAGAAGGTGCTCGACGTTTGGTGCGCGCAACGGTGGTGCATAGGCATGGACAATTTCGATCCGGTCCACGCCCAGGCGAATCGGGGCAAGGTGGTTAAAGGTCAGTTCCGGCTGGCGGTCGCTCGGCGGCGGCGTGGCGCAGGCGCCGGGAAGAGCGAGGCTTAGGCCCATGAAAAAACCGGCAAGCAAGCCTACCCGTTTTGCCGGTTTTTTCTTTTTTATGCCAGGCACCAGGTGAGGATCCCTTTTTGGGCATGGAGGCGGTTTTCCGCTTCGTCCCAAACGACGGATTGCGGACCGTCCAGCACGGAAGGCGTGACTTCCTCGCCGCGATGGGCGGGCAGGCAGTGCATAAAGATAGCTTCCGCCTTCGCCGCCTTCATCAAGATATCGTTTACCTGATAGGGGGCCAGTAATTTACGCACGGCTTCCCCGTCGGAGTGGCCCATCGAAAACCAGGTGTCCGTCACGACGCAATCCGCATCAACAAGGGCGGCCTGCGGATCCTCGAAGAGGGTCACCCGTTCGCCTTCCTGGTTTGCCCAGTCCAGCAGGGCCTTTGCCGGCAGGCGGGACGCCGGACAGGCCAGGTGAAGGGCAAAATCGAACTGAAGGCTCGCCTGAATCCAGGTCGCGGCGACGTTGTTGCCATCTCCGCACCACGCCACGGTCCTGCCGGCGATGGGGCCGCGGTGTTCCTCGAAGGTCATCACATCCGCCATCAACTGGCAGGGATGGCTTGTATCCGTGAGTCCGTTGATGACGGGGACGCTGGCGTGTTCCGCCATTTCGAGCAGGTTTTTCTCCTTCGAGGTCCGGAACATGATGGCGTCCACGTAACGCGACAGCACCCGGGCGGTGTCCGCGATTGTTTCGCCGCGGCCAAGCTGCGAATCGTCCTGGGTAAGGGATAGGGTTTCACCACCCAGTGCCCGCATGCCAACCTGAAAGGAGATGCGCGTTCGCGTCGATGGTTTCTCAAAGACGAGTGCCAGCGTCTTGCCTTTGAGGGAAGGTGCCTTTTTGCCGTTTTTATAGGCGACCGCGCGATCGAGGACGTCGCGCAAGGTGGCGCGGTCCAGCTTGCGAAGGTCAAGGAAATGCCGGGGGGCGTTCATGCGACCTCCGAGCCGACGTGTTCAAGAATGGCCACGGCCTCGTTGATGTGCGTCTCTTCAAGGATGAGGGGAGGCAGCAGGCGTACGACATTGTCTCCGGCAGCGACGGTAAGCAGGCCTTCTTTCCGAAGGGCGGCCATCAGTTCGCGGCACGGCGGCACCGTCTTGAGTCCGATCATGAGTCCTATGCCCCGGACCTCTGCAAAGGCCTTCGGAGCAGCCTGAACGACTTTTTCGAGGCGTTCAAGCAGCGCTCCGCCCATGCGTTCGACCTGCGGCAGAAACCCATCCGTCAGCAATTCGTCTAGAACGGCGTTTGCCACCGCCATCGCCAGCGGATTTCCGCCGAAGGTGCTGCCATGGCTTCCCGCCGTCATGGCGCCCGCCGCCTTTTCGTTTGCCAGGCAGGCGCCGACCGGAAAGCCGCCGCCAAGCCCTTTGGCGGTGGACAGGATGTCCGGGGCGATGCCCGCCCACTCATGGGCGAACAGCTTGCCGGTCCGGCCCATGCCGCATTGGACCTCGTCCAGAAAAAGCAGCAGGCCGAACTCGTCGGCGACGCTCCGCAGATGCTTCAGGTCTTCCACGTCGAGCGCCCGCACGCCCCCTTCGCCCTGAATGGGCTCGACCAGGATCGCCGCCGTTTCCGGCCCGATCGCCGCCCGAAGCGCGTTCATGTTCGCAAACGGGACCTGGTCGAAGCCGTCGACCGGCGGTCCAAATCCTTCCAGATGCTTCGCCTGGCCCCCGGCGGCAATGGTCGCCAGGGTCCGTCCGTGAAAGGCGCCCTCGAAGGTGAGGATACGGTACCGTTCGGGCGCGCCGTTGCCGTGATGGTAGCGCCGCGCCATCTTTATCCCGCATTCGACGGCCTCGGCGCCGGAATTGCAGAAGAAGACGGTGTCGGCAAAGCTGGCCGCGGCAAGCCGTTCGGCAAGCCGTTCCTGTTCCGGAATGCGGTAGAGATTTCCGCAATGCCAGAATTTTTCCGCAGCCGGGCTGGGGCGTGGCCGAGTGCGTCGACCCCTATGCCGGTGGCGATGTCCTCATATTTCCGGCCGTCCTTGTCCTAGAGGTAAACCCCCTCGCCGCGTTCGACGGCGCGGTCGGCCGGCATATAGGTTGGCAGAACCGCAGGAATCACATGACCCTCCCAAGAAACACGATGCTTGGGAACAAGTTCTCTTCCAAGTTCACGAGAAGCCGGAGAGTATCTTGTTTGCCATGGCTGCTGTCAACGCAAGGCGTGGAAAAAAATGGATTTTTTCTGCACTTTTCCGGCTTCATGGCTTCAGCCTATAGCCTGTCTTGAACATCCGGTGACAGAGAACCAGCAGGACCAAATTGACACAGACGAGCGCCCCCACCCCGGTCCCAAGCGAGCCGTCCGCATGGCCGGTCATGCCGTAGCGGAAGCCGTCGATCGCGTAGAAGAAGGGGTTCGCCATGGCCACCCAGTGCCAGGCATCCGGCAACCGTTCGATCGAGTAGAAGGTTCCGGAAAGAAAGGCCAGCGGCATGATGACGAAATTCGTTACCGCCGCGATGTGGTCAAATTTTTCCGCCCAGATTCCGAAGATGGTACCGAGAAGAGACAGCATCAACGACGCCGCAAGAGCATGGAAAAGCAGAAACCAGACGTTGTGAAGATGAATGCCCACGAAGGGAAACAGGGCAGTACCCGTCACGACGCCGACCAGAACGCCACGCACGACACCGCCCGACGCGTAGCCGATCGTAAGTTCAGCGGCGCTCAGGGGCGGCATCAAGGTGTCGACGATGTTGCCCTGGATTTTCGCGATCATCAGCGAAGAGGAGGTATTTGCAAACGCGTTCTGAATCACCGACATCATGACAAGGCCCGGCGTAAGAAACAGGGCGAAGGGAAGCCCGCTCGTCACCTCGTCCTGCCGGCCCAGGGCCAACGTAAAAATCGCAAAGAAAATCAACGCTGTAACGACAGGCGCCAGAATCGTCTGGGCATAGACCTTGAGAAACCGCTGAATCTCGCGCGCGCAAAGCGTCCACAGGCCCAGCCAGTTGACCGGTCCAGAAAGGCGGGGTTTGAACGGCATTGAATGAGGCATATTTTCCCGCGTCAAAAGATGGAAGCCAAGATAGGGAGTGGCACCATTTCCCGCAAGCGGCTGGCGGGGGCAGAAGCGGCGTGGCATGCTTTGCCGGATGACGTCCAGTCGACAAGACGAAACGCGCACCCCCGGCAAGCGCCGGCCTACTCGCGGCCCGCGCCGCATCACGCCCAGCTATCTGGAGAACGCCGCCCTTTTTTATCTGGGGCGTTACGCTACGTCTACGGCACATTTCCGGCGGATTCTGATGAACAAGGTTCGCCGCTCTGCCCGCTTTCACGGGACGGATATTGAGGAAGGCGAAAAAATCGTCGAAGACCTGATCCGGCGTTACCGGAAAAGCGGCCTTCTCGACGACAATCGCTATGCGGAGGCGAAGGCGCGCCATCTGCATGGACGCGGCATGGCGCTTCGCGGCATTCAGGCAAAATTGCGGGAAAAGGGGATCGAGGCCGACGCGATCGAGGAGGCGGTTTCAAAACTTCGCGAATCGACGGCCAGGCCGGACCTTGCTGCTGCTGCCGCCTATGTGCGTCGCCGCCGTTTCGGCCCCTATCGTCCGCCCGAAAACCGGTCCGCGCATTTCAAGAAGGATCTTGCTGCCCTTGGCCGGTCCGGTTTTTCCTATGGGATTGCGCGGCAGGTTCTGGAAGTGGCCAGCGTCGATGCGCTGGAGGCGCTTCTCGCCGAGGAAGAGATCTAGTGGTAATCGGTGTCCGAATCGTCGCTGACACCACCGCGCCCACCGCCCTTGCGCGTGCTTTTCGCTGCCGTAGGTTCTTTCGGGGGATGGTCTAACCCTTTGAAAACGCGGTCGGCTTCGCCTTGATAGACGGTGCGGTGGGGGAAGGGGATCTCGATCCCGAGCTCGTCGAAACGGCGCTTCATGCGGCGGTTGAACTCGCGCCCCACCGCCCATTGTTGCAACGGCACCGTTTTCATGCGGGCCTTGATGACAACGGCCGAATCGTCGAATCGGTCGAGCCCCAATACCTCCAGCGGTTCCAGAATCTGGTTGGTATAGGCCTCGTCTTCCTGCATGCCGGCAGCGATATCCTTGAGTACCGGAATGACAGCGTCGACGTCTTCCCGGTAGGCGATACCGATTTCGAACAGCGCGTAGGAAAATTCCTTCGTCATGTTCAGCACGGTATCGACGGTGCTGAAGGGAATCGTATGCACGTTGCCGCCCAAGTCCCGAAGGCGAATGGTCCGGATCGAAAGACCTTCGACGAGACCGGCGTGGGTGCCGATCTGCACGACGTCGCCGACGGCCATCTGATCTTCCATCAGGATGAAAACGCCGGTGATCACGTCCTTGACGAGCGCCTGGGCGCCAAACCCGACGGCCAGACCGACCACGCCGGCGCCGGCGATTAGCGGGGCGATGTTCAGGCCAAGTTCGGACAGCACGATCATCGTGGCAACGACCGCGATGACGACGATGATGGTCGTCCTGAGCAAGGGCAGCAACGTTTGTGCCCGTGCCTTGGCGGCTGCATTTTTCTGGTCGGATTTTTCCAGCTGCCGTTCGACGAAGGAGATGACGAATTCCGAAAGAAGGGCCGCCGCGAAAACCACGACGGCAATCGTTGCCAGGGTCACCAGGATACGCTGGCCGGTTTCGGTGGCGACCCAGGAGAAGGCGTCAATGCCCCAGGATTCAAGAAGGCCCAGCACCACCAAGACCAGGACAGCATAGCGGGCGACATAGTGAAGAAAGGCAAGGTAGCGGTTGGCCCGTTCCTCAAGGCCCGGTGCGCCGGTCTTCAACGCATCGCTTACCCGGAAGGCGCGATCGATCAGGCGATGAAGGATGGCCAGTGCCACCCACGCCGCCAACACGGTCCCGATGGAAAAGAGCGTTGCCCGGAGGGTGAAGGCGAATCCGCCTTCGATTTCAAGGGTCCAGATGGTAAAGGCGGCAAGAATGTAGAGGATTGCAAAGACGTGCCAAATATCCGCGAAGCGGTTGCGAAGGCCGCGGAGGGCGGCATCTTTGGCGGCAAAGGCGCCGCTGGCGCGCCGCAGCCAGCCCGCGAAATCCTTTCGGTTCTGCAGGATGAAGATGACACCCATGGCGGCCAGGACGAGGCCGAGAATCTTGGCGAGACCGGCATGGCTGTCCGGGGTCAGGCCGAGGGCAAGTCCGGCCGCCAGGATGAAAAAGCCATAGACCGCGACAAGGGTGAACCGTTCGACCCAGATATAGATATAGCGCGCCGTCTCGTCGCTTAAGGGAAGCAGGCGAAGCGAGCTTACATGGGGCACCAGCACCATCCGCGAGGCGGCATGGATGGCCCGCGCCAGCAGGTTGGCGTTGATCAGGATCATGACAACGAGGCGAACCTTGTCGTCGCTACCAATGAGCAGCAGGACTCCATAGGCACCGGCCGCGAAGGCGGCGATCGGGAGCAGGTCCAGAACGCTTCGCGCGGCGAGCAGAATGATGCGAAGGCCCAGGCTTTCCGTCGCCCGGTCCTCGACGGATTTGCGTGGCCGGGCCAACAGAAGGCGCGCCATCCATTCGGCAAGGAGGCCGGTACCAAGCACCGGCACCAGCCAGAACAGCACGTTGAGCCACCGCTCGCGGGCCGCTTCACTGGTTGCTTGGTTTTTTATCCACTGCCAGACCTTCGGTGCATCGGCCAGTACGGCCAGCGCGCTTTGCAGGTTGGCGCCGACGGCCTGCACGCGCGTCGCCAGAAGGGTGGTGACCCGCATCCCAATGCTTTCTTCCGGTGGGGCGGCTTCCGTCTGTTTCGAGGTGGCGACGAGGGTACGCAGGCGCTCCAGGATAGGTTCCCGTTCTTCCTCGTTCTCCAAGGTTTTGAGCAACGCTTCCGCTTCCATCGGCGTTGCGGTCGGGGGCGCGTCCATTGCCGGTTCCGCCGCTAGGGTGCCGGGGGGCATCGCGAGGAGGGCAAGGAGAAACCATCCCGC